>JAZQHC010000053.1:0-45129 GCA_045540335.1 Eubacteriales bacterium | reverse complement strand
CCTCACAAGCACGACGAGGACAATATGCCCACAGAGTGCATCTGCGAGGAAATTTACTATTTCCTGTTCGATCCCAAGCAGGGCTTCGCGGTGCAGTGCATGTATACCGCCGACGGCTCTATGGATGAAGCCTACCGCGTGAAGCACGATGATCTGGTGGAATTCCCTTATGGCTACCACACAACGGTTTCCACACCCGGTTATCAGAGCTATTTCCTGTGGCTGATGGCTGGCGATTATCAGGGATTTAACCGCAGCAATGACCCCGAGCACGACTGGATCGGCAAGTAAGCCCATGGAACAGTATGTACTTGGTATTGATATCGGCAGCGGCTCTGTAAAGCTGACGCTTCTGTCTCAGTCCGGTGTGATCGCCGGAACTGCCGGCTGCGAATATCCCACCCATTATCCTCAGGTGGGTTGGTGCGAGCAGGATCCGGAGGACTGGTGCAGCGCATTCAAAACTGCCCTTGCTGAGCTCCTGACTGCAGCTTGCATCGAAAAAAAGCAGATCGTGGCGCTTGCCCTTGACGCTGCTACCCATACGGCGGTGCTGCTGGATGATGCGCTGCAGGTGATCAGACCTGCCATTCTTTGGACGGATCAGCGCAGCAAAGAGCAGGTGCAGTGGCTGAAGGAAAACTGCCTGGATGTCATCATGGAGCAGGCACTGAACGCACCCACGACGGTGTGGACGCTGCCTCAATTCATGTGGCTGCGCCAGCAGGAGCCGGAAGCCTGGAGCAAGATCCGCTATGTCCTGTTTGCGAAGGACTATCTGCGCTTTCGCCTTACCGGAAGTCTGGAAACAGATACCATTGAGGCTGCCGGCTCTATGTTCTACGATGTGACAAATGAATGCTGGTCGAAGGAGCTTTGCGCCATTGGCAGCATTGATATGGCATGGCTGCCCAAGCTTTGCAAGCCCACCGATCTTTCCGGCTGCGTGGATGCGAAGAAAGCAGAAGAATTCGGTCTTGCCGAGGGCACGAAGGTGTTTGTGGGCACTACGGATACGGTGATGGAAGTCCTTGCGGCGGGCAATGTAGAGCCTGGTCACGCGACTGTCAAGCTGGCGACTGCCGGAAGAATCTGCGTGATCACAGATCACCCGCTGGATTCTCCGTTCATTTTCAATTATCGCCATGTTGTGCCGGGGCTTTGGTATCCGGGCACGGCAACTGCCAGCTGCGCTGCAAGCTACCGCTGGTATCGGGATGCCATCGGCAGAGAACCTTTTGAAAAGCTGAATGTACCTGCTGAAAGTATCAAACCGGGCTGCGACGGGCTGATGTTCCATCCTTACTTAAACGGCGAGCTTACACCCTACAATGACCCCAATCTGCGGGGAAGCTTCACAGGTATCAGCTCCATACATACCACTGCCCATTTCACCAGAGCCACTCTGGAGGGCGTTGCCATGAGCCTGAAGGACTGCCTGCTGACGCTGCGCACCCTTGGTGTGGAGATGAAGCGGGTGCGGATCATCGGCGGCGGTGCAAAGGGGCTGCTTTGGCGGCAGATCGTGGCGGATGTGCTGGGCATTGAGATGCAGAAGGTTAAGGTGGACGATTCCTCCTTCGGCACGGCGATGCTGGCTGCGGTTGCCAACGGTTGGTTTGAGAGCTTCGCAGCAGCTGCGGAAACATGCGTGCAGATCGAATCTGTGTCAAAGCCGAATTCGGAAAATTATGCAATTTACGATAAGCTCTTTACCCGCTACAAAGCGATCCACGATGCGCTGAAGCCTGTATATGAACAATAAAAAACTCCTCTGCCGTATGGCAGAGCAGTTTTCTTGTATGTATCAATGTGTCAGAAGTAGCATTGCGATGAATAGCAGGGCGATTACCCGGGAACTACCCTTGATCTTCTTGATATCGCCGCAGAATACGCTGATGACGATACAGGAGATCAGATCAAAAGCAATACCATAGGAGATGTTGTAGGAAAAGGGCATGATAGTTAGGGTCAAAAAGGCGGGAACGCAGACCTTAAAGTCGCTCCAGTCGATATTTTTAATAGAGCCCATCATCAGAAGCCCCACATAGATCAGCGCAGCGGCTGTTGCGCGGCTTGAGCTTAAAGAAACGTTCCATTGAATTGCGCCTTTTTCTGTGTTCCGCGTATTTTTCGCTTATTCAAAGATGTACCAGTGATCCGGCTGGAAGATCACGTCGTTACGCTTTTCTACGGCAAACGCAATGCCGTAACCTTCCTTGCCGGTAAGGTAACTGCCGAAGTTTTCATTGGCATACCAAACCTCACCGGTGGGGTCAGCGCCCTTGGAGATCTCAGTATAGCCGGGGATATCCAGCTTGGGACCGTTGATTTCCAAATCGGAGTAACGGAAGACCATACGCATAAGCCGGACATTATTTCTTGCCCGCTTGGTTTCGGCTGCCGCAAGGGCTTCATCGTAAAGAGCGTATACCTTTTCTATGTCGATGTTCTGAATCAGATAAGCACTGGCGTTTTCAACATCGGTCTGACCGTCAATGATTTCTTCACCCATACGCATGATTTCTTTCATGATCGGTGCGGCATTACCAAAAATCATGCAGAAATGATCCAGATTGTCTTCCATGGTCAGAGCAGTATCATAGGCGGTTCTGCCGAAGGTGTAGAAGTTAAATATGTTGTTCCACATATTGAAAACTTCCATCTGAGTGCCCAAACCCAGAATACCTTTTTCTACAAACCGCTTGCAGATAGCCTGCATTTCGTCGGCAATTGGCATCCAACGCTGCAAAGCGCCATAGTTACCCATGAGGTAGTCGTAATAGACGACCTCCGCACCGGCATTCTTCCAGGACATGAGGCAATTTTCGTAAATCGTATCGGCAAGGCAGCTGCCGTCGGGCTTGCCAACGGTACGAAGACCGGGATCCGTAAACCAGGTAGATTCATCAACCAGCACAGCAGAAGAAATCTTCTCGCTTTCGCACTCAACCACGTCTACATAGGCGAGCTGATCCAGCTTAACGTGGGGCTTCTTTGCACTGACGATCTTAGCAACCTCATCCACAAAGTAGGTGTAGTTGGCGGTTTTGGAGTATTTGCTGCACTCCTCGCACAGACAGCCGGGGGCACGGAAGTCATTGGGCCACAATGTCACGATATCGACCTCGGGATTCTGATCCAGCCATGTCAGAACGTTTTGCGCAAAGGTCTTGATGGCGTCCTCGTTTCTGGCGCAGAGAATGAACTGTCCGCCATATGCACCGGGCTTTAAGTAATAGCGTGTGCCGTCCTCTGTAAGTTTATAGAACTCCGGATGGGTCTGGTAATACTTTTCCGGGAAATAGTTGTTGCCGTCATGGGGAAGGAACAGCCGGATGGATTCGTGGTGACCAACGCTGAAGCAAAGTCCACGCTTGATAGCCTCTTCCAGCATGCCGTTGTTCTTATAGGTTTCATAAATGCTGGACCATGTCAGAATCCGGTTGTACCGGTTCTTGCAAAGCCAGTCAAGGAAGGGGATGTTCAGCTTGTGATTGGGATCACCAGCCCAACCGTTATACTGCACGATGGCGGTACGGTAGGGGAGATCGGCAGCAGCTTTTACGTATTTGGCATCTTCTACGATGATATCCTGCATCTGCGGAATGTACTCACCGGCATCGGCATCCGCCTTTGCGTATGCAGACAAGCTGCAGCCGAGGAAGTGCTCCAGAAAATAGTAGACACTGTAAACGGTGCCCCGTTCTTTTTCATTGGGATTTTTGCTGCTGCCGGCAAGCAGCAGTGTGTCACCCTTGGCAAGGATCATAAAACCCTCCGGACCGGGGACCATTGCGTCGAATTCAGCCTGTGTCAGCATTTTTGTGGCATAAGGGTTCTTATCCGGTTCGCCAATTACAATCTTGTTTGTATAGGTGTCTGTAATCTGTAAACGTGCACCGCTGATTTTTTCCACATATTTGATCAGCTCGTCCGCCGCGAACAACTCTCTTGGTGTGGGGTTTGCTGGCAGGATGATGCCGCATACTGCCTTGCCGCTTTCTACGATTTTCATATCATCCGCTTCCTTTCGAATGTCGAAATGGTGTGTGGTTACATTGTAAGGGAATTCTATCCAATATTCAACATCAATTTTGTAGCTTTCTTGCATCAAAAAATGTCATGCGTGTTTAGATAAATTTATGACTGCGGTTAACATTTTAACGGCGTTCATTCTCCCTTATATTCTCTTAGACACAACTATTATTTATGGGAGGTCCAGAGACGCATGTTCTGTATTATTCCTGCGACTTTTTCATCCTGCGTGGGGGACGGCATTTACGGTAATTGACAAATATTTTACTTGTTGTAAAATATAAGCAGATGAATGTAAAAGGAGAGATGGGAATGTTCAGAAAACTGATCAGCCTTCTTTTGTGCTTGTGTATGATCCTGACGATGCTTCCGGCAACGCAGGTCATTTCTGCTGCCGAGCAGAGCAGCGCACCTTCCATAGAAGAGCAGAAATACACATCTGATACCACCTTAGCCGAACCGGAAGAGCCGCAATACTGCCAGACCCTGGAGGAGGCAGGTGCGGTCGTCCGTCAGCAGATGAAGGCGCGGCAGGAGACTGTTGTGGTTCATTATCAGATGCCGGGTGATTTTACCAGTATGTCAAGTGCTATCTTCTGGGAGGCAATGAAGCATACCGGCGTTCCCACAGAGGGCGACTATCTGCGCTACCAATGCAGCGGCTATAGCTGCTCGACATCCTATTACACCACCGGTGGCGTCTGTTATATGACCCTTACATATTCTGTGTCCTATTTTTCCACTGCGGAGCAGGAGAAGATCGTGGATCAGGCGATTGCAGATATCCTTTTGCAGCTTGGCGTTTCCCTGCGGGGCAGCGGCTATGACGCGATCAAGACGATCTATGAATGGATCTGTGCCAATGTTTCCTATGATTACGGTCACATGGAGGACGATTCCTATGCCCCCATGCGCAGCGCTTACGGCGCGGTGATCAACTTCAAAGCGGTCTGTCAGGGCTATGCGGTGCTGCTTTACCGGATGCTGCTGGAAGCCGGCATCGACAACCGCATCGTGACCGGCACCGGCGACGGGGTGGCGCATGCGTGGAACATTGTGAAGCTCAATGGCGATTACTATAATCTGGATGCCACATGGGATGCCTCCCAATTCCAGTTCGGATCGGGCTTGGCTTACTTCCTTCGGGGCAGCGCCGGATTTACGGATCATGTTCGGGATGAAGAACACGACAGCCCGGAATTTCATGAGACCTATCCTGTGCCTGTGGCGGATTATGCGCTTCCTGCCGTGTGGCAGAGTGGCAGCTGCGGTAAAAATATTACCTGGATGCTGGGCTACGACGGCACGATGATCCTGTCCGGCACCGGCGATATGTATGACTATGATTATTCCGAAACACCCTGGTTTGACTATCGGGACAGTATCCGCACTGTGATCGTGGAGGAGGGAATCACAGGAGTCGGTGATAATGCCTTTATTTACTGCAGAAATCTGCAGGAAGTGCGGCTTGCCCAAAGCTTGAAGCGGATCGGCGAATATGCCTTTAACTTCTGCTCGTCCCTTTCCGGATTGGAGCTTCCGGCGGGCTTGACTGCCATTGATACCTATGCTTTTGCCGGCTGCAAAGCCTTAACGGGAAGCCTTTGGATCCCCGACGGCGTGACAGAGATCTCCTATGGCGCGTTTAATAGCTGCGAGGGCTTGACCTCCGTGCGGCTTCCCGACGGTGTGACGGAAATTGATGACAGTGCGTTCTGGGGCTGCTATGATCTTGCTGACATTAATTTCCCCAAGAGCCTCACGCGCATCGGCGATGACGCATTCTACGGCTGCAGCATTACCAGCGTGATCCTTCCCGAAGGTCTGATCACTCTGGAGGGTGCTTTTACCAGCTGCGCTTTTCTGGAGACTGTGGTGCTGCCGGATACGCTGCTTTCCATCGGCAACGGCGCGTTTATGTGGTGCCGTGGGCTGAAGCGTATTACGATCCCCTTCAGCGTTTCCGAGATCGGCAGTACCGCGTTCAGAGATTGCACCAGCCTTGAGGAGGTCGTCTTTAAGGGCTCTGCTCCCCAAATGCAAGACTCTACCTTCTATGGCACAGCAACTACCTGTTATTATCCTGCCGGTGTCGCGTCCTGGGACTATGCCTGCATGGATTACAGCGGAACCCTGACCTGGGTAGCTTATGATACTCCGGGCGGCGTATACGCTAGCGGAAGCTGCGGAGATGCTGTGACCTGGGCTTTGGATACAAGCGGTGTACTTACCATCTCCGGCAGCGGCGAAATGATGGAATTTACGGAGCTGGATGCCCCCTGGTATCCCGCCGTCGCGGATATCCGGACACTGGTTATTAAAGAAGGCGTTACTTCTATTGGTACCGGCGCTTTTATGGACTGCGAAAATTTGCAGGCGATACAATTGCCGGATAGCCTGCAGAGCATTGGCAATGTCGCGTTTGGCGGCTGCAGTAGCCTGAGAAGCTTTACCATCCCCAAGGGCTTGTCCAGCTTTGGAAACGCGGTGTTTTTGTGGTGCGATAACCTTAGCAGCATTACGGTGCACCCGGAAAATCCCTGGTTTTCCATCGATGAAAAGCATGTCCTTTACAGTAAAGATAAGACCCAGCTGGTAAGCGCACCGGCTACGCTGAGCGGCTCGTATACGATCCCCGAAGGCGTGACCTCCATCGGTCAAAGCGCCTTTACATATTGCTGGAATCTGACGGAAGTATCCATTCCCGAAAGTGTGAAGTCCATTGGCTTCTATGCCTTCAGCGGCTGCAGCGGACTGACGAAGATGGAGCTTCCTGCCGGACTCACAACCATTGAAGACGGCGCGTTTAACGGCTGCTCCGGTCTTACGCAGATTAAGATCCCCTCCGGTGTTACCCGCATCGGCGGTGCTGCCTTCATGGGCTGCCGGAATCTGCAAAGCGTTGAGCTGCCGCAAAATTTGAAGGAGATCGGCTATTCTGCGTTCAATGGCTGCAGCGCATTGACAGAGGTTACCTTGCCGGAGCGTGTTGTGACCATTGGGCATGACGCGTTTTACGGCTGCTCCGGCTTGACCCGGATCCGGATCCCCGCAGGTGTGACAAGTCTTGAAGAAACTACATTCTCCGACTGCGGAGCGTTGGAAGAGATCGTATTTTTAGGCGATGCGCCGGCGTTTGGGGACAATGTTTTCTTCGGCGTGACTGCCAATGCTTACTATGATTCTCAAAATGCCACATGGAATGATAGCGTACTGCTCCAGCATGGCGGCACCATCACCTGGGCTGGCTGCGATGTTGAAAATATTTGTACGGATGACCATGCGTATGTGAACTGGTACACGACAGAAAAGCCCAGATGTGTTCTGGAGGGCGCGGAGCGCAGCGACTGTGAAAACTGCGACGCATTTACCTGCCGTACGGTGCCGCAGACCAATCATTTCTACATGCTTACGATGGTACAGGCATCGGAAACCACCAGCGGCTACAATTTCTATGAATGTGCCAACTGCCACTATGGGTATTATGAGTTCCTGGCTCCGAATTCTCTGACAAGAAGTGATGCGATCCTGCTTCTCAGAGATGCCATCGTCCACAGAAGAATGAATGTGGACATAAGCTATTATGATTCACAGCCTTTGACAGAAAGCTCTGCCAATGCATTTTATGAGGATGTCGTTGACCACTGCGGAGTGTCTTATCTGGGTGACTACCACACGGGTCACCCCGTACCTTCGGGCTTTATTTACAACTATGCTTCCTCTGCAGAGGGGGATCAGTACCGCAATTATATAGAGATTGGTTTTTCCTACTGCACCAGCTTTGAAACAGAGCAGAAGGTATTTTCCAAAGTGGCAGCCATCATGGAGGAGCTGGATCTGGATGGACTTTCTGACTATGAGAAGGTCCTGCGGATCTGCAACTATATTGTCGATAATGTGGTGTACTATGCTGACGGGACCGGCAACAGTCATAAGGCTTTCTGCCCGATCCTTTATGGCTATTCCGTATGTCAGGGCTATGCGCTGATGGCTTACCGCCTGCTTTTGGAGGCGGGGATCGACTGCAGATATGTTGTCGGTGGTACCTCTCAGGGCTTGCACGCGTGGAATATTGTGAAGATCGGTGATCTTTACTACAACCTCGATACCACATGGATGGATTCGAGAATGAAGGACTGGGTGGACTATAAATGGTTTCTCAAGTGCGAGGAAAACTTTGACGACCATAACCGCTGGAGCGAATATGATACAGAGGAGTTCCGTGAGAAATACCCCATGGCACAGACGGATCTTGTCGTTGACATCGGAAATTGCGGCGAGGATAGCTATTGGGTGCTGAAGCATGACGGTACATTGGTTTTCTTTGGTTCCGGTGCGGTGAACTATGAGTCGAACTGGTACGGCTATGACTGGACACGATATCGTGCACAGATCCGTAACATCATTGTTACCGACGGCATTACTTCGCTGCCGCGGGCAGTGCTGCAGCATTTGGATTATCTTGAGAGTGTTTTCTTTGAAGGGGATGCGCCGGAATTTGATAACCTTGGCGCATGGTTCCTTGACAGCGTTCAAGTATATTACCCTGCCGGCAACGCAACTTGGGAAAGCAGGGAGTTGGATGACGAGCTTGGGGTTATCACATGGAAGCCCTACACCGCAGCAGGAACCTGCAAGGAGGATATCCGCTGGATGCTGCTGGAGGATGGCACCTTCTACCTTTCCGGTCAAGGAGATATGACCACCAATGTGGGCTATTTCCCCTGGTTCTTTGACTATGCCGGTAAGATCAAAAATGTGATCATCGGGGAGGGTATTACCAGCATCGGCGAAGCTGCATTCGAAAATTGCAGCAATCTGGTCAGTGTTTCCATTCCCGATACAGTAACAAAGATCGATGACTACGCATTTATGAATTGCACAGGTCTGACATCCGTTACCGTTCCCGCTGGCGTTACGAGCATCGGAGAAGGTGCGTTCTACAGCTGTGAGAGTCTGGAAAAGATCACATTCCGCGGCGATGCGCCCGAGATCTGCTTTGATGCGTTCTGGTTTGTTACCACCGATGCCTATTATCCCAAAGGAAACCCCACATGGACGGAAGATAAGCGCGAAGGTTACTATGGATATATCAACTGGATCGGTTACGATACCATCGTGGTTTCTGAGATCCCGGATATCAGCGGCGCTACAGGCGATGAGATCGCCGTCACTGTACGGGCGGAAGGGGAGAGCCTTTCTTATGCGTGGTATTTGCGTATGCCGGGGGATGCTTCCTTTGTGCTTCTCGAGGAAACTGGCACAACCCTGTCGCTTAAGCTGGAAAACGGCATGAACGGGGCGGAGGTTTACTGCATCGTTTCTGATACCGAGGGCAACAAGGTGTCCACCAACACCGCAACCGTCACCATGCTCAGCCGTCTGCAGCCGGATGAAGAACTGGCGGTTGAGATCTCCTATGGCGAGGTGGAGACCCTTCTGTTCACCCCGGTAGCTTCCTGCTTCTTCCATTTTGTTTCCATAGGTGATGAATTCTCCTATGCGGAGCTTTACGATATAGACGGTGTTCTTCTGGCAACGCCCACCTTCCCGGACGGCAACAACTTTGATGTTTTCTGCCGCCTGCAGGCAGGACAGACCTATCAGCTGAAGGTGCGGCTTATCAATGAAGCCTTCATGGGCGCTTATCGTGTCACTGTCCGGCAGGAGCATGGCGAGATCAGCACGGAAACGGAAGTGGAAGCTTCCTGCACCCAGGATGGCTTGCTGCGCCATACCTGCGGCGCTTGCGGAGAAAGCTGGACAGAAGCGGTGGAGGCTGCCCACAGGTATCAAGATGGCAGCTGTGTATACTGCGGAAAGGGTCAGCCTCTTGCAAGCGGTCAGTGCGGCGAAGCCGTATACTGGGAGCTGGCTACAAACGGAGCGCTTCGGATCTACGGCACTGGCGCTATGACGGATTTTGAAGAGTACAATATTCCCTGGCAACAATATGCCGAAAACATCACATCCCTGTGTGTCGAAGACGGTGTCACGACCCTTGGCAGCTATGCTCTGTACAATTGCGCGAATTTAAGCGATGTGTCCCTTGCAGACACGGTTTGCGGCATTGGTGAGATTGCGTTTTACGGCTGCAGCAGCCTGACGAAGATCACGCTGCCGGAAAATGTGACCGAGATCAAGGGCTGGACATTCTATATGTGCAGCGCGCTGGAGGAGATCACCATCTGCGGTGATGTGACCGCAATTGGAAACAGTGCTTTCTTCTTCTGCGAGGCGCTGCAGCAGATCCAGCTGCCTCAGAGCCTTGTAACCATCAGTGATAACGCATTTTCCGCCTGCAACGGTCTGACGGAGCTTACGATCCCTGCCGGCGTTACGGAGATCGGCGATTATGCCTTTGCCTGGTGTAATTACATAAGGTCGCTGACATTTGAGGGCAACGCGCCTGTGATGAAAGAAAATGCCTTTTATGGCATATTCACAACGGCGTATTATCCCGCCTCGGATGCCAGCTGGAATGCGAATACTTTGCAGCAGTACGGCGCTTTGGAGCTTACCTGGACACCTGTGGGGCATGTTCATAGCTACACGGATTCGGTCACAGAGCACACCTGCACCCAGCAGGGCTATACCACCCATACCTGTGCCTGCGGCGAGGAATATACGGATAGCTATGTTGATCCTCTGGGTCACGATCTGACACAGCATGCCGGTAAGAGTGCCACCTGCACACAAGGCGGCTGGGAGGCTTACGAGACCTGCTCCCGCTGCGACCATTCGACCTATGAGGCGATTGCAGCGCTGGGGCACGATTTGACGCAGCATGCCGGCAAGAGCGCAACCTGCACGCAAGGTGGCTGGAAGGCTTACGAGACCTGCTCACGCTGCGACCACACGACTTATGCGCAGATCCCTGCAACCGGTCACAGCTACACTGCGACGGTCACAAAGCCTACATGCACCGCCAAGGGCTACACTACCCATACCTGCGCCTGCGGGGATGCCTATGTGGATAGCTATGTCAATGCATTGGGACACGCTTTTACCAATTACAAGAGCGACGCAAATGCCACAACGGAAAAAGATGGCACCAAGACCGCTCTTTGTGACCGTGGCTGCGGCGCGAAGAATACTGTGACCGATGCCGGCAGCAAGCTTCCGCCTGCCGTGATTACATCGGGTAAGTATACGGTATCCGATGGCTGGATCCGTAAAATTGCCGCCGGCACAACGGCTGCGGACCTTCTGAAGGGAATCAGCGGCTCCGGTGTCCGGATCGTAAAGAACGGAAAGGTGATTTCCGGCAATACCAAGGTCGGCACCGGAATGGTGGTCCAGCTTCTGGTAAACGGAAAGCTGGCGGACGAAAAGACCGTCATCGTCACCGGCGATGTCAATGGCGACGGATCGGTTTCTGTCACCGATATGATCGCGGTCAAGTCCCATCTTCTGGGCAAGAGCAAGCTTACGGGCGCTTCTGAAAAGGCTGCGGATACCAGCAGCGACAAAAAGATATCCATCACGGATTTCATTCAGATCAAGGCGCATATTCTCGGCAAAAGCGCCGTGACTCCCAGCTAATAATGCAACCCCCTCCGGAAACAATACCGGAGGGGGTAAAATATAGCATTTTTGAAGGATTTTGGACACTTTATGTTAAGGAACAAGCCTGCTTGCGGTGCCCGAAAAAATATTCGGGCTCACACTTCTCCTCAATTTTTTCGACCGCTGCGCAATAAACACCTCTCTGCATCCGCCACTGACGGCGCTCGGTGTTTATTCCCACTCTTTTCCGGGATTATTCTTTGGCTTATTTATGCCCTAAATAATATCCCAAACAGTAATTTTGAACCTGTTATTCTACCCCATTATTTCATTTATCAAAATTTCTGTTGCAGAAAAAGTTGCAAAATTGTCTGAGGAATAGTGCCGGGTGGCTAAGATGCTGTTATAAAGAGCTACAGGTTTATATACCGCATTACCTGTTTCAAAAAATGTCTTTTGCGCTTTGTTGCTTTTGCTTCAGCATTTTATTGAGCTTTGCAGCATTACTTTTGATAACGGAATAAATGATTGCCCAAATAACGATATAGCCCACAACAAAAATTGCCGTGAATACTATAATCGGCAGTATACCAAAGTCAAGCCAATCGTTGAGTAGATACGTGCCAAGATAGCCGATATACAAAACGCCGCCGTGAATCAGAATTGCCACCATCAATGGCAACCGTTCGATTTGATAAATAGCATTCATACCGCCCGCAATAAAGGCAAGCGCAGTGATTGAAAAGATGCCAATGCAGACCTGATTTACAGACAGCGTTTCAATAGCGGAAGCCTGTTGCAATATCAGATATACGAAAGCCAAAACAATCGGACCAATACCGGAAGCAATCAAGCCACGGCGTAAAAATTCCAAAACAAATTTTTTCATACTCCTTCGTACCTCCTTTTGATTTCCGCAAAACAACGCCTTGAAACATATTCCCGATAGCCGCACCGAAATACGGCATCTACGCCACCGCTGAATACTGCGTCAAATCTTTGAATGCGATGTTCATTGGCAAGAGTAGACTTGTTAATGCGGATGAAATAAGAGGGCAAGATATCCTCCAAATCACGAAGTCTGTCTTTGAGCGAATAGTGGTTGCCGTCCGTATCAATGGCAATCACTTTTCTGTCAATTATGGTAATACATTCGATTTCCGAAAACTCCAGTTTCCGCATCTGATCATCGTTATATCCCATAATGCTCTCCGCACCGGGATAACCGCAGACAAGATCTTCTATCCGTTGTGTCAAAGATGATGGAGCATGAACGATTGCAATGATTTCCTCGTCTGCGTTTTTGTCAAGAATAAGTTTATATTTCATCGCCTCAAATCCTTACTGTTTCTTCATTTGCCTGAGGAAGCAGAACACAGCCACCGCTGTTATTACTACGCTATACAAAACAATCGGCAGAAAGTGTGAAGCTGCGCCCTCAAAATTTCCGTTAAATAACGCTTTTTCCAGTTCTACTGCGTGAACAAATGGAAGTGCATTTGCTATCTTCTTAAAAGTACCACCCACAAGATTCAAATCAAACCAAACACCCGAAAACCAAGCAGAAAGATTGGTAAGTAGCGCCCCGCAAATGCCACCAACTTGCTTTACCCCCAAAAGACTACCGCATAAAAGTCCCAATGCAATATTAAAAACTGCCATGGGGATGATACCAATAACGGCATAAATAATGTTTACGCTAACTTCGAGTCCCAAAGGAATTGCAAACAAATAGCAGATGACGGTCTGCCCGATTGCGATGGGCAGGATCGGAAGCATATAGCCCATAATGAAATCAAATCCCGTAAGGGGTGTTGTGTACAATCTCTGCAGAAGAGCGCTTTCACGGTCTTTTGCAATCAATGTTGCTGAAAAAAGTGTCATAAACGACAAGCCGAATACGGTAATGCCCGGAGTCAGTGTGTTAATCTCAAACAAGTTCACCGGAATATTCGCTTGAATAGCACTTAAAAGCACTAGTAAGACTAAGGGGAACCCCAACCCAAAGGCAAGATTGATTGGATCTCTCAAAATCTCTTTGGCACATCTCTTGGCAAAAGTCATCATTCTCATTACACACCCTCCTTTACAATAGAAACGAAGGCTGTTTCAAAATCGTTTGAGTTCGCCTTTACTTTCAATTCTTCTACTGTTCCTACCGCAAGGAGACGGCCATTTTTCATAACACCTATGCGGTCAGAGAGTGCCTCAGCTTCTTCCATATAATGCGTAGTCAGAATGATCGTGATCTTGCCTTTCAAAGAGCGAATCACTTCCCAAAGATCGTGCCTTGCAAGGACATCCAAACCAAGCGTGGGTTCGTCCAAGAATAGAATTCGGGGTTCGCTAATCAATGCCATAGCAATGCTGACACGTCGCTGCCAGCCACCGGATAACTTACCGGCCTTTCTCATAAGAACACTGTCAAGAGAAAACTGCTCAGAAAGTTCCTGTATCTTTGCTTTCGTTTTTTCTCTTAAAAAACCGTGAATACCGCAGATTAACTCTAAGTTTTCCTTGACGGAAAGGTTAGGAGCAACTGCGGTTTCTTGCGGAGATACACCAATCAAGCGCTTTACCTGTTCGGGTTCCTTTGTAATACTGTATCCACCTACAATAGCATCTCCGTCCGTAGGTTTTGTCAGGCAGGAAAGCATTTTAATAGCCGTAGTCTTTCCGGCACCGTTCACTCCAAGCAGAGAAAACAATTCACCTTGCTGAATTTCTAAACCCAGCTTATCTACAGCAGTCAGATTCTTATACTGCTTGACAAGCTGGGTAGTCTTTATTTCTTGCATATATGTCATCCTCCTTTTTCACTTGCTGTATCATAATAGCAAATAAAAAAGAAGAAATGTTGTTTTTTGTCTGTTCGGCTGTTTTTAGTGTCTCATCGGTAACTATCTTTTTTGCAAATTTATCCCTACGTGTTGCAAAAGTGTTGCAGAAGCATTTTCCCAAATTTCAGAAATGCCCGAAAGCCCTTTGTTTCCAAGGGTTTCCGGGCACTTATAAGCCATTAGATATTATTCCCACTCTATAGTACCGCAAGGTTTTGGTGTAAGATCGTATAAAACGCGGCAGACACCCTCTACTTCGTTAAGTATTCTTTCAGTTATTTTTTCAAGCACGGGCCATTCAATATTCGGAACTGTTGCAGACATTGCATCTACTGTGTTTACGGCACGTATGATAACGGGCCAGTCGTACAACCTTTTTCCGTTTTTCACACCTGTGGAGCGAAAATCGGGAACAACCGTGAAAAACTGCCACACTTTATCCGTAAGACCTGCTTTGTCAAATTCCTCGCGGAGGATAGCATCAGATTCGCGCAAAGCGTGCAATCTGTCACGCGTAATAGCACCCGTGCAACGAACACCAAGCCCCGGCCCCGGAAAGGGTTGGCGATCTACCATTGAAGACGGCAAACCAAGCGCCTTGCCTACAACGCGCACTTCGTCCTTATACAAAAGCTTTACAGGCTCTACCAAGCCTTCGAATTGGATATCATCAGGCAAGCCGCCAACGTTATGATGTGCTTTAACACCATCACTTTCGAGAATATCGGGATAAATAGTTCCCTGTGCAAGGAAGGATATCCCCTGCAGCTTACGCGCTTCTTCTTCGAAAACCTTTACGAATTCGCCGCCTATTATCTTGCGCTTCGTTTCAGGATCTGCAACGTTTACCAATTTATCAAGGAAGCGGTCGGTTGCATCAATATATATCAAATTTGCATCAAGCCCATTTTTAAATATCTCTATAACCTGTTCGCTTTCGCCCTTACGCATTAAGCCGTGATTTACGTGTACGCACACGAGCTGCTTGCCTATTGCTTTTATAAGCAAAGCGGCAACCACAGAGCTATCCACACCGCCTGAAAGCGCCAAAAGTACTTTTTTGTCGCCCACCTGTTTGCGAACTTCCTGCACTTGCTCTTCGATAAACGCATTTGCTAATTTCTGCGTAGTTATGCGTTGCATTGTTTCGGGTCTTTTGTTTGCATCCATGTTTCTATCCTCCGATATATATAATATTTTACTTATGAAAATACTTCGCCGAGATACTTTTTCTGTTCGCTGTCAGACAGATCGAAATAATCTATCATGTCGTCTATCGTTTGTTGTCTTTTATTCTTTATTACCGTTCTTAACGTTTCAACGTTTCTTTCCCATGAAGCATAGCTATACGGTGCGGAAAGCTTATCAACATCGTCTTGATAATTCCAACGTTCTATATGATACGTCATTTCGGTTTTTATTTCTTCTATCATAACCTCGTATAAAGCAAGCATATTATCAGTTTGGAATACAGAATTCAGGTATTCACCGCATTTGGTCAAAAACTTTTCTTTGAATTCTGCATTTTTCATAAACGAACGCAGTACCAACGTTGAAAAGCTGTTTCCAACGCCGTGGCCTGCAGGATTCATTACTTCTTCAAACATATTATATTCTTTATACGTGCTTGCCCAAAGGCCCCAGTCTATATCGTACAGTATCCAACGCCATTTTGCGCCTTCTGTATTTTCTTTATAGTATTTTATATTGCCGGAATCCGTATTTGAAAAGAATATTACGCACAGCCAATAGTTGATAAGCTCGTCAACATCAACCATTTCACAAGCGGTTTTATAATTTTCTTCATATTTTAAGGAATTGTTTTGTAAGAAGGTTACAAGCTTTTTATACTCGTCAACAGTACCTTCCAAAACGTTGTAGCTTGTATCTTTATAGTTACCGCCCTTGATAAGATCCACGTTGTCGGGGTCTGCACCGGTATGGTTAGCTATATAATCTTCGTTTATTCTTTCACGAAGGTCGTACAAGCCGAAATATTCGCCGTTAATATATACTGCCACGGGTTTATACGCCATAACGTCGATATCCATAGCATCGCGCACAAGCTCTGCACAAAAGGCATCTCTTATATGTGCGTACTTACCGTCTTGCCCCGAAGAACGCAACGCAAGAGAGGAAAATACGTTTACATAATCTTCCCCGAAAAAGGGATAGCATATTTCTTTAGGGCCGTATTTATCGCGCAAATAGATGGAAACGCTTTTTTGGTCTTTCGCGCGGCTATATTGGCCGAATACCTTTATGCCCGCATTGAAAGAAAGAACTTGGTTGCCCTTTTCGTCTATATAATCAAACCTTATAGGGCGTTCCCAATCCTCCCAATAGTTTGCATTGGCATATTTATAAGGGAATGCGGCAGTTTCATCATATAAAAGACCATCCACAAGAATACCGTATTCATCAGAGAAGAGGTTGTCCCCTTCCGTGGTGAGACATATAACCGCCATATCGTGCATTCTGCCAACGACGAATGATGCAGAAACATCATCACTTCTTAAATAACCGTCTTTATATGCAATCGCCCTTACGGTAACCGTTTCTGATATCGTTATAGGTTCGGTATATAATTTTGAAGTATTGGATGGAAGCGATCCGTCCAAGGTATAATACACCTTACAGTTTTCCGGAACTTGGATAGCACATTGCGTTTGCGTTGACACATAGCCACCTGCATTTAAAAATTTAGGTGTTTCAACCGAAGCGCCAAGCTTTTCTGCAGGATTTTCTTTTCCGGGTGTTTGAGAAGTGTAGTAATACACCGTATCATCCTTAACAGATGCCCTGCCTGCGCTTGTACCATCGAAAAGATTCGAATATTTTACACTGTCAACACAGACACCGTCGGCATTATATATATATACCGTTTCGCCGTATCTGTTCAAGCCTGCATCCACGTAAACCGTATCGCGCTTGGTACTGTAATACGTTTCATCATCAAAATAAACGATACGGTATTCGCCGGCTTCAAGCGCTATTTCCGGAAGCTGAATAGCAGTGGAAAAATCCTTACTGTCCCCAATGTAATAATCCGAGAGTGTCACAGTGCTGTTCGTAGGATTATATATTTCTGCATAGTCGTACAGATCGTAATAATCATACAGCTGACCGACAGAATACTTTTTACCGTCGGGGGCAACGGATAATGTTCTGTTTACCGCGACAATCTCATTGATAAAAAGCGATTTATTCTCCGGATATCTTGCGCTTTCTATTGTATCAAAGCCTTCAAGCACGTTTTCTGCGCACGGTGTTGCGCGAGGGAAAAACTTCAACTGTCCTGCCGAGGTTCTGCCGCACGTTATATTTCCAAGCATGGAATTTACGGGCACAGAATCTATTTCATCGGCTTTGCCGTTATATATAGCAAGACTTTGTTCTTGTCCCGTTAAGCCGAAGGTTGCGTGCATTTTTACCCCGCTGCTATACGCTTTTTCTTTGCCCGACATGAATACCATAATATATTCACCCGCTTTAATCGTCATATCGGGGAACGCCCACTTCGTGGGATTTTCAGGATCGTCGGAAAGAAACAAGCCGTATGCTTTAACGTCTGCAGACCCGTAATTATATATTTCCGCCCATGCGGTATATTCGCCGTCTTCATCCGTAACGGTTACGGTTTGATTCGTTGTATATTCGTTGATATAAAGAGTATTTACATCTTTTCCGCCAACATTTAACGGAACATCAGGCGCTGCGGGAACGTATATTTCCGTTACGTTCTTATTTCCCGGTGTGGGTTCTGCAAAAATAACGGTATTACCCTTGCTGTCAGGCCCGCAGGACTTATCAGACGGAACGTCGTTTACCGTGATCCTTCCTATTTCAACACCCTCGGAATTAAACAAGCAAATTATTTCGCTTACGTAATTGATCTTAAAAGGCAGGTGAATTATCCTGTTTTCAAGATCCGTCTGGTTTCTTCCGCTGGCGTATATTATAAGATATTCGCCGGCATCAATTTTAATATCGGGGAAAACGAAGTTTTCGGGCTTCGTAGGATTATCAGTAAGCATATAGTTAAGCAAACTGATCTGTTCTTCTGAATTATTAAAAAGCTCTATCCAGTCGCAGCTTTCGCCGTAATTATCGGTAAGCGTATCTTTGTTAGACGGCATCAATTCATTAAGTATTACGCCGTTTTCATTTGGTGGTGTAACAACTTCCGTACCGTTATTGGTAGTATCTGCAGGTGTACCCGTACACGATACCAAAACCGACGCAAGCGTACACAAAGTAAGAATAATTGCAATAATTTTTTTCAAAATATCACCGTACCTTTCGTCATTGCCGCGTTAAAACGTTATCAGATATATTCACCCGAGCATTTAACTATGGTAATAGAAGAGATCGTGGGGTAAACACTCATTTTATTCAAAAATTTGGTAGAATTGCCTTTTAATTTAACTTCATATGCTAATTCGGTAAGGCCTTCCGATATGGTTTTAGATTTTAATTTTGATTTTGCCGTGCTTTTAACGATATATTTACTTACTGCCTCTTCATCTTCTTCTGCCACTGTAAGCATAAGAATATACGCCTCGTCCTTTTGGGGAAGCCTACCGGCAAGAATCAATATAACACCAACTATCACAACACCTGCAACGGCAAGCCAAATAAGATTTGCACCTGTCATAATGCCGACACATATCGAAAAATAAAGAAATGCAATATCCATGGGGTCTTTTATCGCAGTTCTGAAACGAACTATCGACAACGCACCAACCATACCAAGAGAAAGGATAACGTTAGAAGTAACCGTCATAATGATGAACGAGGTTATCAATTCCATCGCCAGCAATGAAAGGCAGAAGTTTGCCGAAAACATAACGCCGCGATACGTAAGCTTATACACCGCGCATATCGCCGCGCCGAGGATAAGCGCCGCAATTATTATGCCGATGGCCTTGGGTATCGTTAACGTACTTGAAGCATCAGATATAAAGCTGTTTTTGAATATATCGCTGAATGTTGAAGTAAGTATCATTTTTATGTATCTCCTTATATATATGTTCTTCCGTATGTGTATTTGCAGATAGACGTTTGCGGTGTTGCCCCAAAATGCGGAAGCACGCGCGCTATAAAATCGGGCAGAAAATCGTTATATTTGACTTCCAGAACCGCCTTGTATTGCGGAACGGTATATGCAAAGCTTACCGCATCGCAAAACATATCTTTTCCGTGGGTACTGCCTTTTATGTTTACGTCTATCGTAACGCGAGTATCGGATATGGGGTGAATAAACACGCGCCTTTCGTACTCTACAACCGTTTTAGGTACGTACCGTTCAGATTTCAGCGCCACGTAAAACTCGTCTGCCAAGGGATTCTCAAGGGTAAAAAGCGACCTGCCGTCACCGTAAAGGATATCGTCGTATATTTCCCTGTTTATTCTTACAGAGGTCTTACGGCACAAATCACGTACTTTTTCTTTTTTTTCTAATTTAATATATCCGTCATCGTGATTGTACGCGCGGATTCGGAATTTGTGCCTGCGCGGAACACCGAATTCCGATGATTTTAGCGCCCTGTTTTCATAGTTGTCAAAATAAACGCTGGAAATAAGATATTTGCCCATAGGGTCGCTATGCGGATCGCGCTTCATCAAGCCGTTAAGATTTGATGCGATCTGCAAGGCTTCGTCTATACGAATATAATACTTATGTTCGTGCCTGAACCCGTTCATAATATCCCCTTTCCTTACCTTAATCGCCTGCGGCGTTTTTTCAGTCTTTGTCTTATGATCGACGATATCAGTATATATACGATCACCAAAACAGCGAAAACGCCGACCGTTATTAAAAATCTTCTGTCTGAGGTAAATTCTTCTATACAATCTATAACGTAAAGTATCTTATTTCTTGATACGGGATTTTTCGTTACAAGTGCGGCGCTGCAGATTTCTTTGCCGTTATACGAAACGATAACCTTGCCTTCCTCTTGCCCCTCCTGTACGGGGGCATCAAGCGCTTCCTTATACACCACTATCCGATATTGAAGATCTTTTTCGGTATCTATGTTTAACGGAAGATAAAGCATAACGTCGCTTTCGGGAACAAGTGCAACGGTATCAACCGTGGTGTTATATTTCACCTTGGTTTCACACATCAATTTGCCTGAGCTTAAAACAGTAACAAAGCCAAACCCTTCTTGTGCGTATTCGAGAAGAGAAATTGCATCTGCAAAAACGCTTTTCTCCGTTTGGCCCTCTTCCGTTGTGCCGCCGTACAATGCCATATAGTATGTCATGCCGCCTATTACCGCACTTACTATAAGCACGTCGCCGCTTTCGTCTGTAGATCCGTAGCACATCCCGTTGACGCCTGCCGTCTGATATTTGGTTATCAATAAATTACGCGAATTTACCGTTTTTGCAATACTGCATTCGCCTTTATCGGGAACGTATTTTTCCTTTACCGTGATGTCGGTAAGGCCTTTTACGCCTGCTGCATATTCAGCTATTTTAATCTGATCGTAAAGGGTGGTTGTCATTCCATCGGCATACAAGCCGGTAACGTTTTTATATACCGTATTTTTTGCACCGCAAGACTTCGCCTTTTCATTCATCACTTGTATGAAATCGTTGATATTTCCCGTATGAAGCCTTGCAAGTATAGTGGAAGCATCGTTAGCGCCATACATCAAAACCGCGTGAATAAGATAGTTAACCGTTACGGTATCGCCTTTATCAAGATACATAACAAGCCCTTGCGAGCCTTCTAAAAGATCATCTGTAACGGTTATCACTTCATCAAGTCTATCGGCATAAAGCTCAAGCGCAACCGCACCAACCATAAGCTTTACCGCCGCAGATGTAAACAGTATGTCTGACGCGCCCTTTGAATAAAGGTATTGGTCGTGATCGTCGCAATACAGAAGTACGTTGGGCGTTTCCGTCTTTACCTTGTCGCTTATGGGTATATCATAATCGTGCAAAACCACCTCTGCACTTATGGGAACTACTAACGTGCTTACCAAAAATACGATACATAAAAGCGCAGATAGTATTATTTTTGTTAATCGCATTTTATCAATTCAAGCTGAAAAGCAACGTTGAATACGTCGGATACGGCTGTAATTCAGAGGGAATCAAAGGCTCGATATCGTCTGCTATAGCACGCAATTCTTGCATTGCAGGGAACACGTGCGTTCTGTAATACATTGCTTTTTCTGCTTTTTCAGAGAATTTTTTCGTTTCTTTAAGTTCAAATCTTAATTTTTCGCAAAGCTGCACTAAGCTGTCTGTCAAGCTTGAAAGCTTAACTACAAGCTCTGTTTCCGCATTGCAGGGTAAGCTTGAAAGAAGCGCTCGCTTGCTTTGTGCAGTTTGTGCAACCATTTGCGTATATTTAAGGGCAGTAGGTAAAATATCCTTATTTACCATATCTATCATGGTAAAGCCCTCTATTTTTAATGTTTTTCTGTAATTTTCGTACATTATTTCCAAGCGGGAATTGATTTCCGCCTCGGATAATACGCCGAATTTTTCAAACAATTTAATATTCTTTTCGCTATTGAAAAGCTTCAGCGCTTCGGGTGTGGATTTTAAATTAAGAAGGCCGCGCTTTTCAGCCTCGTTTATCCATTCCTCTGAATAGTTATTACCGTTAAATACGATGCGCTTATGCGCTTTTATCGTTGATTTAAGCAATTCCATAACGGCAATACGCAGTTCTTTGCCGTTTGCAACGTCTTCTTCAAGCTTATCGGCAAAACCGCACAACGCATCTGATACTGCCGTATTTATGGCAATGTTCGGTTCTGCCACAGAATCTGCAGAGCCGGGCATACGGAATTCAAACTTATTACCGGTAAACGCAAACGGAGACGTACGGTTTCTGTCGGTAGTATCTTTTCTGAAATGCGGCAATATCTGAACGCCCGATTCAAACTGTGCACGGTGGCGCTCGTTATAAAGTGTATCGTTTTCTATTGCTTGCAATATATCAAACAATTCGTCGCCCAAAAATACGGAAACGATTGCAGGCGGCGCTTCTGATGCACCAAGTCTATGGTCGTTACCTGCGGTGGCAACCGAAATACGAAGCAAATCCTGATGATCGTCAACCGCTTTAAGCACCGCAACGAGAAACAGTAAGAACTGCACATTATCCTTTGGGGATTTGCCCGGCTTTAAAAGGTTTACGCCGGTATCCGTATTCAAGCCCCAGTTATTATGCTTACCCGATCCGCTTACGCCCATATACGGTTTTTCGTGAAGAAGGCACGCCAAATCATGACGTTGGGCGACTTTTTTCATCGTTTCCATCATCAACTGGTTTTGGTCGGTTGCGATATTTACGGTACTATACACGGGCGCAAGCTCGTGTTGGGAGGGCGCTGCCTCGTTATGCTCTGTTTTAGCAACAACGCCAAGACGCCACAGTTCCTCGTCAAGGTCGCGCATAAAAAGCTTTACCCTGTCTTTTATTGTGCCGAAATAATGATCATCAAGCTCTTGCCCTTTTGGCGGACGTGCGCCAAACAGCGTTCTTCCCGTAAATATCAAGTCGCGCCTTTTATCGTAAAGTGATTTATCTACAAGAAAATATTCCTGTTCTGCCCCGAGGTTTGGTATAACGCGCGTTGCATCGCTTCCGAACAGCTTCAATATTCTCATTGCTTGAATATTTATTGCTTCCATCGAACGAAGCAGGGGTGTTTTTTTATCAAGTGCTTCGCCCCCAAAAGAACAGAACGCAGTGGGAATGCAAAGCGTATCGTCTTTTATAAAAGCATACGACGAGGGATCCCAAGCAGTGTATCCGCGCGCTTCGAACGTTGCACGCAATCCCCCCGACGGAAATGATGAAGCATCAGGCTCGCCTTTTATAAGCTCTTTGCCCGAAAATTCCATAATAACACTGCCGTCGCCCGTAGGTGAAATAAAGCTATCGTGCTTTTCGGCTGTCATCCCCGTCATAGGCTGAAACCAATGTGTAAAATGGGTTGCGCCTTTTTCTATTGCCCAATCCTTCATTGCCAATGCAATAATGTCGGCAGATTGTGAATCAAGTGTTCCCCCCTCGTCCACAACATTTTTCAACGCATTGTATGTTTCTTCCGGCAACCGTTCTTTCATTACGGTGTCGTTAAACACCATACATCCGAATACTTCGGGTATATTAACAGCAGACATAACAAGATCCTTTCAATCAATCTTCTTTTTCGTAAGTGTACATCGTTTCGTACGCCCTTTGCAGAAGCTCTTCTACGTTTATTTTCTCCTCTTGTGCTATTACCTTCGCCAATTCGGGGCGCGTTCTCGGGTGGCGCGGTGTAAATACCGTACAGCAATCCTCGTAAGGTAAAACAGAGGTTTCATACGTATCTATTCTGCGGGATATTTCTACTATTTCTTCTTTATCAAGTCCTATACACGGGCGGAAAACCGGCATAGTAACGACGCTGTCGGTAACGCAAAGCGCATCCATCGTTTGTGATGCTACCTGACCGATGCTTTCACCCGTAACAAGTGCCGAACAGCCAAATTCCTCTGCACATTTTTGTGCAAGCTTCATCATAAAGCGGCGCAAAAGCAACGTAAAATAATCTTCATCGCAATTATCGCGCAAAGCCTCTTGTATTTCTTTTACGTTGATAACGTGAAGCGTTGTTTTGCCGTTATATTCCGAAATAAGATCTGCCAGCTTGCCAACCTTTTCAAGTGCCCTTTCGCTGGTATAAGGAAAAGATTCGAAATGCAGGGCTTCTATTTTAACGCCGCGCTTGCCGATCATATGGCCTGCAACGGGGCTGTCTATTCCGCCGGAAAGCAACAGCAGTGCCTTACCGTTAGTTCCAACCGGCATACCGCCTGCACCTTTTTCCTGGTTGGGGTGGATATACGCCTGTTCATCCCTGATCTCCACGCGGATAACACCGTCGGGGTGCTTTACGTCAACCTTGATATACGGTAAGGTTTCAAGCACGGCACCGCCGCATTCGTCGCATATTTGCGGCGATGTTAATGCAAAACGTTTATCTGCCCTTTTAGCCTCTATCTTGAAGGTTTTGCAGCCTGAAAGCATATCGGGGCAGCATTCCTTCACCGTTTTTATAATACTTTCCATATTCTTTTCGCAGGCAACCGCACGGTTTACGCCTACGATACCGAATATTTTTTTGCACGCTTCGTATGCACCGTCAACGTCGCATTGATCGTCCAAGGGCTTTACGGAAACCGTACTTTGCGCCCTTGTAACTTCAAATTTGCCGTATTTTTTCATACGGTATTTTATTTGCTTGGCAAGCGTCGCTTCGAAAGAGCTTTTATTTGCCCCTTTTAACGCTATCTCGCCGTATTTAAGTAATATTATCTCTGTCATGAATTTTTCTTACTCTGCGCTTTCAGTCTTAATGAATTATCAAGTATCTTCTTACGAAGTCTTATGCTTTTAGGCGTAATTTCTATCAATTCGTCGTCTGCAATAAACTCTATTGCTTCCTCAAGCGACATAATTATCGGCGTTACAAGCTTCAACGCTTCGTCTGCACCGGTTGAACGAATGGCAGTTAAATGCTTCTTCTTGCATACGTTTACTGCGATATCGCCAAGCTTGGGGGATTGGCCGACTATCATCCCCTCATACACGGGTGTTTGAACGGGAATAAACATATCGCCCCTGTCTTGCGCGTTGAACAAACCGTAAGAGGTTGCCTCGCCCGTTTCAGATGCAATCAACGAGCCTGTGTATCTGCGGACGATCTCGCCCTTGTAAGGCTCGTATCCGTCAAACAAAGAGTTAAGTATGCCCTCGCCCCTTGTATCCGTTAAAAGCTGTGAACGATATCCAATAAGGCATCTTGACGGTATCTTGTAATATATTTTCGTGCGGCTTCCCTGATTTGACATTTCAAGCAGCTCGCCCTTGCGTGCACCAAGCTTTTCTATAACAACACCGACATATTCCGCAGGCACGTCAACCTGTACTTTTTCCATAGGCTCGCACGTTACACCGTCTATCTCGCGGAACAAAACGCGCGGCGTAGAACAGCACACCTCGTAGCCTTCGCGGCGCATGGTTTCTATAAGAATAGATAAGTGCATTTCGCCCCTGCCCATTACGCGGAAGGAGTCTGTCGTTTCGCCGTCTTCCACGCGCAGAGAAACGTCTTTAAGCAATTCTCTGTAAAGCCTTTCTCTGATTTGGCGGCTTGTTACAAACTTACCCTCTCTGCCTGCAAATGGGCTGTCGTTAACGGCAAACGTCATTTCTATCGTTGGTTCGCTTACCTTTACGAATTCCAAAGGCTCAACACAGCTTACGGAAGTTACCGTATCGCCTATTGTAATATCCTCTGCCCCAGAGAAGCATACGATATCACCAACGTTCGCCTTTTCAACGCCTACGCGGTTAAGACCTTCGATCTGCATCAGCTTTACTATCTTGCTTTTTTTAGGCGTCTGGTTGCTGTGGAAATTGGAGATCATTATCTCCTGCCCTTGCTTTACGCTTCCCCTTTCAATTCTGCCTATACCTATTCTGCCTACGTATTCGTTATAGTCTATCGAAGAAACAAGCAGCTGTAATTCGCCGTTTTCATCACCTTCGGGGCAAGGAATATGGTTAACTATTGCTTCAAAAAGTACTTTAAGGTCTGCATCCTGCGAATGGGGGTTAAGCGAAGCCGTACCCGCCCTGCCGTTACAGAATATGATCGGTGAATCAAGCTGTTCGTCGGTTGCATCAAGGTCTATAAACAGCTCAAGCACCTCGTCGGGTACTTCATCAACACGGGCGTCTGCCCTGTCTATTTTATTCACAACGATAATTACCTTGTGACCGAGATTAAGTGCCTTTTCAAGAACGAAGCGCGTTTGCGGCATGGGACCTTCGGCAGCATCTACCAAAAGCACAACGCCGTTTACCATCTTAAGTATTCTTTCAACCTCGCCGCCGAAGTCCGCGTGGCCCGGGGTATCTATAATATTTATCTTAATATCGCCGTAGTGAACCGCCGTATTTTTTGCAAGTATGGTAATTCCGCGTTCCCTTTCAAGATCGTTAGAGTCCATTACTCGTTCTTCCGTAACCTGATTATCGCGGAATACGCCGCCTTGCTTCAGCATTTCATCGACCAACGTAGTCTTACCATGGTCAACATGGGCGATTATCGCCACGTTTCTTAAATCTTCTCTTCTCAAAATCTATACATCCTTTTCTTTTATTTCTGCCGGAAACCAATTTGAATGTTTTATAGTAACACACGCACGCGCATTTTAAATTATAATATATAAATTATTTTATTAAAATTATGTAAATTTTTAGATATTGCCGATTTTTCCGTGTGATAACAGCACTTCACCGTTTTTAACCGTCATTATACCGTAGGTATAACCATCAAGCGAAAATTTGCCAATACTGCCCGGGTTAAAAAAGTATATTCCGTTTTTATACGTTATATCCTTATGGTGTGTGTGGCCGTAAAGTGCCACCTTTGCCCCTTGAGATTCGGCGTATTTTTCATACACCGCCATAGATGATTTAACGTTATATTTATGTCCGTGGGTTATCAACGTGCCTACGCCGCCGAATTTTTCAAAAAGCTCGCCCGGGGCTGAAGAAAAAAAGTCGCAATTACCGCATACGCCGATAAAAACCGTTTTAGCGGAAAGTGCAAGGTACGCACCGTCTGCAACGCCGTCGCCAAGGTGGATCACATATTCCGCGTCGGGGTGGATATCCACAGCGCATTGCATATATTTACTATTACCGTGAGAATCTGAAAAAATCAAAATTTTCATAAAAACACCTCAACAAACATACATTTTTGCATATTATCTTAATTGAACGAATAAGCATGAAAGGAAAACGAATTATGAATATCGACAAAAATTCACTTCAAAAGCTATCACAAATGAACGATGCAGAGTTAAAAGCCAAAATTCTTGAAATTGCCGAAAACTGCGGTGCAGATACGCAAAAGCTTTCTTCAAGGCTTGATACTTCAAAAATCAAAAAAAGTATTTCTGCATTAAGTCAGGACGATATAAACCGCATAATGTCCGCTTTGGGAGAAAAAAACGCAGAAATAATAAAGCGAAGCATTGAAAACGGTGGCTGAAATGGATTCGGATATATCTAACAAACTTAATGAAATTCTTTCCGACCCGGAAAAGCTTAAAGGCGTAATGTCCGTAGTTAATTCTGTAATGGGGGCGCAGTCACACACGCACGAAAAGGAATCACCGCCTATAATGCCAATCAATGCAAAGGACGATAAGCGAACGGAGCTTTTACGTGCATTAAAGCCGTTTTTGTCGGAGGAAAAGTGTGCACGGATAGACAAAATACTTAAAATTATGACCGTTGCACAGCTTGCGGGAATGATAACGGGCGAAGGCCCAAGGGGGTGAATAAATATGTATTCACGGCCGTTCAACGACCAGCATCAAACTCCGAAAAATTACGGTGGTACGCTTTACCAAGCAGAACAACGACCGTCGCCCGAAAACGATACACCGGAAAAAAGTGACGATGCCTGCCAAAATTGCACAATGCAAAAAAACACCGAGAAGATGCCTCTGTTCGGGAAAAATCACGGATCGCAACTCGATACAGAGGACTTACTGCTCCTCGGCTTGGTTATTCTTCTTATGGCAAATAAAGATCAAAACGACATCATTATGATAATCGCACTTCTTTTCGCCGTTGGGATATTTTAAGGTTGAACAAAGCCTATTTTGCGATATACTTTAGACAGCGTTTTTCTTGCAAGGTACGCCGCTTTTTCTGAATTTTCCTTAAAAATGCTTTCAAGGTACGCTTTGTCCTTCATAAGCTTTTCATATTCTGCTTGAATAGGCATAAGGCTTTCTGCACACGCTTCACCGACTGCGGATTTAAAATCACCGTAGCCCTTACCTGCAAATTCCGCCTCTATCTCCTCATCGGATTTGCCTGTAAAGCAGGAATATATCGTCATAAGATTGTTGATTCCGTCTTTGTCGGGCCCTCTGCGAACTACTGTATCGCTATCGGTTACGGCACGGCGGAATTTTCTTATTATATCGTCTTTTTTATCAAGCAAAGATACGTATGCGTTTACGTTTTGGTCAGACTTACTCATTTTCTTTGCCGGTTCTGCCAGGGAATATATCTTCGCACCGTGGGTAATATAGGGTTCCGGCACGCGGAAGGTTTCGCCGTATATGGAATTGAATCTGTTCGCTATATCTCTCGTAAGCTCGATATGCTGGCGTTGGTCTTCACCTACGGGCACAAGGTCTGTTTGATACAAAAGTATATCCGATGCCATCAACGTAGGATATGTAAACAAGCCTGCGTTTATATTATCTGCATTTTTAGAGCTTTTGTCTTTAAACTGAGTCATTCTCGAAAGCTCGCCAAACATCGTATAGCAATTCAATACCCATGAAAGCTGTGCATGTGCGGGAACGTGGCTTTGAACGTACATTATATTTTTCTTAGGATCAAGGCCGCAGGCAATGTATATTGCCATTATTTCATAAGTTCTTCTTCGCAGATCTGCAGGGGTTTGCCTTACGGTTATAGCATGCTGATCGACCACGCAAAAAAGGCATTCGTAATCATCTTGAAGCTTTTCCCAGTTTTTAATAGCACCGAGATAATTGCCTATGGTAAGGTTTCCGCTTGGCTGAACGCCAGAAAATATTCTTTTTTTTGCTTCTGTATTTTCCATTATTTCAAATTCCTTTTCGCAACTGTCGCAAGTATATCTACGCCCTTTACTATTTGCTCATCCGACGGGGTAGAATAGTTCATTCTAAAGCCGTGGCACAGCGCATCGCCGTCACACATAAACGTCGCACCGGGAACAACTGCCAATTTGTTTTCCGTAAGCTCTTTAATAAACGCCTTCGGATCAATCGTTTTCGGCATATCACCCCAGATAAACAAGCCGCCGTCGGGCCTCGTATATGTAAACCCTTCAGGCATATTTTCATCAAGGCATTTAAGCATTAACGACGATTTATGGCCGTAAAGCTTTTTAATCTTCTCTATATGACCGTCAAGATCAAACTGTGTTAAAAATCTGTAACACATCATCTGGAAAAATATGTTCGTATGAACGTCTGATATCTGTTTTATAATAGCAATTTTTCCTGCGATATCCTCATGAAGAATAAGATATCCCATACGCATACCTGCAGAAAGTATCTTTGAAAACGAGCTGCAGTATATTACCCTGCCCTCTTCGTCCATGCTTTTGATCGTGGGAACGTCTTCACCGGAAAAGCGAAGCTCGCCATAGGGGTTGTCTTCAAGAATAAAAAGATCGTATTTTTTAGCTATTTCAAGGCACGCTTTACGTTTTTCAAGCGACATTGTTTTACCCGTCGGATTTTGGAACGTGGGTATAAGATAAAGCAGCTTTGCATTAGGGTTTGCCTTTGCCGTTTCTTCAAGCTTTTCTATATTTATACCGTCATCATCCATAGGAACGCCTGCAAGATTGCACCCATACGAACGGAAAGCGTTTAAAGCGCCTATAAACGTAGGTTCTTCGCAAATTACGGTATCCCCTTCGTTGCAAAGGATCTTGCACGTATGCTCTATACCTTGTTGGCCGCCGGTCATGATAAGGGCAGTATCAAATTCTTTACCTATATTGAATTTTGCCTTTTGTCTTTCAAGAACAGCCTTTCTCAAAGGAATGTATCCTTCGGTAATACTGTACTGCAAAGCGGTAACCGCTTCGTTTTCAAATATATCGTTTGCAAATCGTTGCATTGCTTCAACGGGAAAGCTTTCAGGGGAAGGATTTCCTGCCGCGAACGAGATAACGGAAGGATCGGTAAGAGATTTAAATATTTCCCTTATAGCAGACGGTTTAAGCGTTGAAACCCTGTTAGAAACATTTATTTGCATTTTATTTTTTCCTTTCGGTTGCACTATTTTATGACATTATATCATTTGCCACCTTTTTTTTCAATAGTAAAACCGAAAAATTTCCACACAATTTTATTTTACACCATTATATAAAGATTAAATTTTTTTCATTCCACTTGAATATCTCAGTACATTGTAGTATAATCAATATAATACGTTTTGTGAGGTAAGTATGACTGTAAACGAATACAGAAATTCGATAAAAGGAAAAAAGGCAGACGTGCTTGGTTTAGGTATCAGCAATCTGCCGTTGGTAGATTTTCTTCTTGAATCCGGGGTACACGTTACCGCAAGGGATAGAAAAGAAAGAAGCGATGCAAAAGAAAAATACGAAAAGCTTGAACAAAAAGGCGTTACGGTTATCTGCGGAGAGAATTATCTTGAAAATATAGACGGCGACGTTATATTCCGTTCTCCCGGCATACGCCACGATGATGCCCAAATACTTGCGGCAACAAAAAGGGGGGCTGTTCTTTCTTCGGAAATGGAGCTGTTCTTTGCCCTTTGCCCGTGCGAAATCATCGCCGTAACGGGAAGCGACGGTAAAACAACGACCACCACGCTTATTTCGGAAATATTGAAGGCAGACGGCAAGCGCGTATTTTTGGGCGGAAACATAGGTACGCCATTACTTTCGCGCGTCGGTGAAATGAAGCAGGGCGATTTTGCAGTAGTAGAGCTTTCGTCTTTCCAACTGCAAACAATGCGCCAATCGCCCGGAAGATGCGTAATTACTAACATTACGCCAAACCATCTTAATTGGCATACGGGAATGGAAGAATATACGCAAGCGAAGCAAAATATATATCTGCACCAAAATACAAACGGCTTATTCGTTACGAACGCCGCATGCCAAGCAACTAAAGATTTTAAAGGTAATGGAACAACCTCGTATTTTTCATCGTTTGAAAAGCCTGATTCAGCCGTTGGGGTATATCTTAAAAACGGCTTTATAACACGGTTTGACAAGCATGGTGAATACCCGGTTATTTCAACAGAAGATATACGCCTGCCCGGAAAACACAACGTGGAAAACTACATGGCGGCGTGCGCCGTTCTTACGGATATAGTAAGCAATGAAGCAATACTGAAGGTTGCAAGATCCTTCGGTGGGGTAGAACACAGGTGCGAATTCGTGCGCGAGTTCAATGGGGTGAAATACTACAATTCATCTATAGATTCAAGCCCCACGCGAACCGCCGCCGCCCTTTCCAACTTCAAGCAAAAGGTTATAGTTATTCTCGGCGGATATGATAAAAATATTCCATACGGGCCGCTTGTTCAGCCGCTTTTTAACGGTGCTAAGGCAGCCGTACTTACCGGGGCAACGGCACAAAAAATAAACGATGCTGTAACAAGCCACCCCGATTTTAAAAATTCGGGATTACAACTTTATAAAGAAGAAAACTTTGAAAACGCCGTAAAAAAAGCCCGCAGTATAGCACAAAACGGGGATATAGTTATTCTTTCCCCCGCGGCGGCAAGCTTTGATGCGTTTGAGAATTTCGAGCACAGAGGAAATACCTTTAAAGCAATAGTAAACGATTTTAATTGACGTTTTTCAACACAGTTAAAGAAAGGGAACGGTTAATGGCAGACATAAAACACCTTTTGGCACGCCTTACCCAAGACGTGACCGTTTCGGGCAGTGAAGAGCTTGCCCTCGGCGCGGTGGAATATATCAAAAAACTTTATTTTGATGAAATGGCATTTGACAGCGCAAACAACTTTTTTCTGATAAAGCACGGAAAAACCGCAAAAGCAAAAAAGATCTTGATCGACGCCCATATGGACGAGGTGGGTATGCTTGTTTCCGATATAACAGACGACGGGTTTTTGCGCGTAATAAACGTGGGCGGTATAGACGGAAAAATACTTCAGCCGTGTGAGGTTACCATACATGGAAAAAGCGATGTTTACGGCATTATATGCTCTACGCCCCCGCATTTAAAAACCTCAAGCAAGCCATCTGCGATACACGAGCTTTTTGTAGATACGGGATTTACAAAGGAAAAGCTTGAAGAAATGGGCGTACGCATCGGCTCGCCCATATCCTTCAGATATCATCTTACAGACCTGCAAAACGGCAGGCTTTGCGGAAAAGGCTTTGACGACAAGATATGTGCCGTTTGCGCAATCATGGTTGCCGAGCTTTTGCAAAGCTGCGACGTTGAATTGGCAGTAATGCTTTCTTCGCGTGAAGAAATAGGCAAAAACGCCGCTTGCGGTGCGTACAACTACGATCCCGATTATTCAATAGTGCTTGACGTAACCGGAACGGAAATTCCCGAAGAAAAGGACAGCGTATATAAATCGTCAAAAATGGGCAACGGCGCAGAAATTTCAATTTCTGCAATCCTTGAAAAATCCCTTGTTGATAAGCTTGTAGATTATGCCGCAATCTCGGGCATTCCCCACAGTATCGCCTGCGACGGAACAAACACAGGCACTAACGCAAACGACATACCAATGGTTAAATACGGAATTCCAACGGTTTTATTAAGCATTCCCCTTGCAAATATGCACACATACGCCGAAATAATCGACGTAAAAGACGTAGAATACACCGCCAAGCTTACAGCAGGGTTTATCGAAAACGTAATATTGCAGGAGGGGTTGTAATATGCAAGATCTTCAATTACTTGAAAAGCTGTGTCTGGCTTTCGGTCCTTCCGGGTGCGAGGGCGACGTTGCAGACATAATAAAAGCAGAGGTAGGAAATTTTGCCGACGAGATAATAACCGATGCACTCGGCAATCTTATACTGAAAATAAGGGGAAAAACAGATAAAAAGGTTATGCTTGCCGCCCACATGGACGAGGTTGGCTTTATGGCACGCTGCGCAGATGACCTTGGCTGCATTTATTTTCATACCGTAGGCGGAATGGACGAGGGTGCGCTTTGCGCGCGCCGTGTTAAGCTACGCGGCAAAAACGGCGTTATCTACAACGGCGTTATTGATTCAAAGGCTATACATTCACAAACCGCAAAAGAACGCGAAAATAACATTTCTTGCGACAAAATGCATATAAACATCGGGGCTTTGTCAAAGCAGGAAGCGCTTGAAAAAATCCCCGTTGGATCTTATGCAACATTTGATTCCGAATTTGTATTTTTCGGCGACGGATTTATAAAATCAAAAGCACTTGACGATAGGGCAGGATGTGCCGTTTTATGCGATATAATTAAAAAAATACGCAAAACGGGTGTAACCCCCGAAAATACCTTATATTTTTCATTTACGGTTCGCGAAGAGGTAGGAAGAAGCGGCGCAATAACCGCAGCTTCGCGCATAATGCCCGATTTTGCGTTGATCATGGAATGCACCGCCGTGGCGGATATTCCCGACGTGCCCGAGCATAAGCAGGTATCGAAGCTTAAAAACGGCGTTGCCGTTTCTTTGATGGATAGATCTACCGTATATCGCCGCGAGGTGATAGATAAAATAACTGCCCTTGCTAAAAACAACGATTTAAAATATCAGATAAAAACGCTTGTTTCCGGTGGAAACGATGCAGGGCACATACACAAAACGGCAGGCGGTGTGCGTTGCGCCACGCTTTCAATTCCTTCGCGGTATATTCATTCCGCTTGTTGCGTTATCCACAAGGACGACTATTTTTCCGCATTTGATTTGGCGTACGCCATCGCGGTTAACGATATATAAAGGAGTTTCGATATGACAGAATTTCTGAAAAAAATAATGACGACAAGCGGCGTTACTTCCGATGAAGGCAGGGTTACAAGGCTTATAGAAAACGAAATTCGCCCGTTTGTTGATGAAGCGTCGTACGATGCATTGGGAAATTTAATATGTGTAAAAAAATCCGAACATCCAAATGCAAAGCGTATGATGATGTGTGCACACGCAGATGAAATAGGATTTATTTCCATGTTCATTCAAGATGACGGCTTGATACGCATTGCCCCCGTAGGCGGTATAGATTTCGTTGCATACGCGTACTGCACAGTTATTTCTTCAAAAGGGGTAAAGGGTGTACTTGCGCCCGAAGAAGGTGTAAAAGCTGCAGACCTTAAAGCAGACAAATTCTTTATAGATATAGGTGCAAAAACAAAAAAAGAAGCAGAAAAAAAGGTTTCCTTGGGAGATATGTTTACTGTTATCCCGCATATGACAAGGCTGTGCGGCACGCGCTATTGCGGAAGGCCGTTTGACAACCGCATCGGTTGTGCAGTTCTTGTAGAGATTGCAAAAAAACTGAAAAACTGCAAAAACGACGTTTATTTTGTATTTTCTTCAATGGAAGAAGTAGGGCTTCGCGGTGCAAAGGCGGCAACGTACAACATAGCGCCCCATTACGGCATCGCATTTGACGTTACCGATATAGGCGACCTGCCGGGCTGCAAGCCAATGGCTGTAAAGCTTGGTGCAGGTGCGGCGATAAAAATTAAAGACAGCTCTGTTTTATGCGACGTGCGTCTTGTTACCGCTTTGACGGATATCGCCAAAGATAACAAAATAAAATATCAGTACGAAATACTGCGTGCAGGCGGAACAGATACTGCCGTTATGCAAACAGAAGCCGGCGGAGCAAGGGCAGGATGTATTTCTATACCCACAAGATATATCCACACACAAAACGAAATGATCGACATGAAGGACGTGGCAGAGTGCATCAAGCTTGGAACACTTGCCTGTGATATACAATTATGATAACGAATCAAAAAATTATTTCAATAGTTAAAGAAGCAGAAGAAAAATTAGCCGAAAGCTTCCGTCGATTTGACGATATTGCATACAAAAACACAGCACGCATTATGGATAGCTTTGCGAATTTCCGCGTTGACGAGGCATGCTTTGCAGGCACAAGCGGATACGGCTACGGCGACAAAGGCAGAGATACGCTTGACGAGATCTGGGCAGACGTTTTCAAAGCAGAAAAAGCGTTCGTGCGCCATAACATCGTAAGCGGTACACACGCATTGACAATTGCCCTTTTCGGTATTTTGCGCCCCGGTGATATTATGCTTTCCGTAACGGGAAAGCCGTACGATACACTTGACGAGGTAATCGGTATAAGCGGTAAAGACGGATCAGGCTCGCTTGCGGATTTCGGCGTTGAATACCGCCAAATAGACATGAAAAGCGACGGGGTGGATCTTGACGCCGTAAAATGCACGTTGGAAAGCTACGGCGATAAAGTAAAAATGGTATTTATCCAGCGTTCTAAAGGATATATGAACAGAAAAACCCTTTCCTGCAAAGAGATAGGGCAGATAGTTTCCGTTGTTAAATCAATCCGCAAGGATATTTTCGTAACGGTAGATAATTGCTACGGCGAATTCGTTGAAGAATGCGAGCCTACCGCCTACGGCGCAGATCTTATCGTAGGATCTTTAATAAAAAATCCCGGCGGCGGTATGGCAGAATCGGGCGGATATCTTGCCGGAAGCGCAAAAGCGGTAGAGCTTTGTTCGTACCGCTTCACCTGCCCGGGTGTTGGGCTTGAATGCGGCGCAAGCCTTGATCAAAACAAAAATATGTATAAAGGGCTTTTCTATGCACCGCACACGGTTGCCGCATCGCTTAAAACTGCCGCTTTAGCATCATACGTTTTTGAACAGCTTGGCTACGAAGTAAGCCCGCGATACAACGAAGACAGGCACGATATAATACAAACCATACAATTCCGCGCAGAAGAACCGCTTTGCGCCTTTTGCAGGGGCATACAGGCAGGCTCGCCGGTTGATGCATACGTAACGCCCGAACCGTGGGACATGCCCGGATACACCGATAAAGTTATCATGGCGGCAGGCACCTTTACCTCGGGCGCTTCGATCGAGTTATCTGCAGATGCACCGATAAAACCGCCTTTCACCGCATTTTTCCAAGGCGGTCTTACATACGAATCAGGTAAATACGGCATTATGACAGCTGCGCAATATATACTTAACAGCAGGGGTGAATAATATGAAAAAGCCTTTGATCGCAATTTTTGGGTCTAACGACAACGGCGGTGCATATTTGCGCGTTCACTACGCCAAAGCGTTGATCAAGCATGGCTGTATTCCCTTTTTGGTATTGATGAACCAACCTGAAGAAAACCTTCAACGCCTTATTGATTTGGCGGACGGCTTTTTGTTTGCCGGCGGTATAGACGTAAATCCCGAATTATACAACGAGAAAATAATAAACGACACCGTATCAATTGATATAGAGCGCGACAGAACAGAGCTTATTGCATTGCCTTTGATAATGAAAACAAGTAAGCCTATATTATCAATTTGCCGCGGCATTCAGATATGCAACGTTGCATTTGGCGGAACATTGTATCAAGATATACCAACGCAGATCCCGTCTGATATTCGTCACCGCCAAGCCGAAGCAGGCGAAGTTGATACGCATCTCGTCACGATTACCGATAAAGCTTCAAAGCTTTACGATATAATGAAAAGCGAAAAATTCGCCGTAAACAGCTTTCACCACCAAGCAATAAAGGACGTGGCGCCGTGCTTCAAAATAACCGCAAAAAGCGACGACGGTATAATTGAGGCATTAGAACACACTACGCATCCTTATTTTTTGCTTGTTCAATGGCACCCCGAATATACTTACGATACGTCGGTTTATTCATCAAGGCTGTTTTCTTCCTTTACCGAGGCTGTTATCAAGCACCTTCAATCACACGATGAATAAAGGTGTTTGAACAGTTTTCATTATTGCAGATGTTATTTATCGTGCTGATATTAACAAACACTTATATCGGTTACGTAAATGATAAAGTGCATAAGATAAACCACATTCTCATCATAGATAATTAAAACCCCGATAAAATCGGGGTTTTGCTTTTTTACCCCCAAAAGCATCTTTTTTGTAAATACAAAGTCGGTTGTGCTTTGGCTAAAAGCTTATAAAAGAAAATTCGAATTTTGCAAATCTTCTTTTTATTCCGATTGCGTGCATTATTCTGTAATTAGACAATACAAAATAGTCATGGCAAATCAGAAAAATATATAAAATACACAAAAAAATGCTCGCACCTACTTGACAACGCAAAGTAGATGTGATATCATCGTATCAACCTACTTTGCGTTATATAGTAGGTTTAAAAAGGAGGACTGTTTTATGGACGAATCTCAATTATTGAGAGGGATTCTCGAAGGTTGTGTTCTTTCTGTGATATCGCAAGGCGAAACCTATGGATATCAAATACTCGCAAGGTTAGAAGAAAACGGGTTTGAAACTCTTTTCGAGGGCACTTTATACCCCGTAATCACCCGTTTGGAAAATAAGGGATACATATCGTGTCGAAAAGAAAAATCGCCTTACGGGCCGATACGCAAATATTATTCAATAACTGTGTTAGGGAAAGAAAAGCTTGATGAATTTAAAAAAAGCTACCATAAGATCAGCTGTGCTGCAGAAAAAATATTGTATGATGAGGTATTATAAATGAAGGATAGTTATTTATTTTATAAAGATCAATTACAGGGCAAATATAAAGACGTTTTTGATCAGGTTGAACTATACGTAAATTCGGAAAATATCGACGCGCTTACTTGCGAGGATAGGTTGGGTTCATTGCTGGACATACTTCTCAGTGCACAAGAAGCAGGCAAACCGGTGGAAAAGGTAGTTGGCAACAATATAGAAAAATTTTGTAAAACGTTCTGTTCGGATTTAGGAATACGAAATAAAATTTGGCACACTTTAGACATCTTAAAAAATATTGCCGTAATTGAACTTATTTTTGCATTTTTTGACCTATTGTGCGCGGATTGGTCTGGAAATGATTTTTGGTCTATCATCAGCACTGCAAATACATCGGGATATATTTTTGCTTTTATCGCATGTGCATTGATAGGATATATAACCAATTTCGTGGTGCGCTTCTTTATGTTCAAAAGTAAAAAATTGAATATAAATCTGCTTAAAAGTATTGTATTATGTATGACAATGGCTTCATTTATTGCCTGTTTTGGAATATTGTCATCGGATAAATTAAATTTCTTTACCTGCCCATTATGGGCGGTCCTCCTTGCTTCTTCGGCCTATTTGGTGTTTTATTTCATTGTAAATCGTAAAAGAAGCATCGAAAAAAAACGCCCTAAAGTAAAGTTTTTCGACGTTGTAAACGAGCAAACGCGTGTAGATTTAGATCAGGTAATGGAAAAACGATATAACGCCTTAAATAAACGTAATATAAAAAAGGGCCGCGGCGAGCTTTCCTTTCGTGATTTTTTGGATAACGAAGAAAAAGAATGCGATAAAAGCGATAAAATGGATTGGCTGTTCTACGCCACGCCTATTGTACTTACAGTGGTAGCTCTTTTTGTTTCCGACTTTGATTCCATGTTCGATATGTTACTCTATATTGCAATGTCGTTAGTGATAAATTACGTTGTTATGCATTTCTTTTTCAAAATATCAAAAAACGCTACTGTCCAAAAAAGAGAGTGGATATCAGAAAAGCGTAATAAGCCTGACAGTCAAGAATAACAAGCAACACAAAGCTGTTTTCGTAAGAATAATAAAAAATCAAAATCAACTTTATCAAGATTTCGTTTTACAACGATTTCACAAAATATTTTCTTTTTTCTTTCAAACCTTTTAGCCGTTTAAAACTCTTACCGTATAGTACAGATTTTTAACTTTAAATACAGTCAAAACACCCGATAAGAAATGAAAATTCCTTATCGGGTGTTTTATAATCAAAAATAATCGTTTGTGTGGTGATTTTACCAAAATTCTGCTATCAAATTTCACGCCTGCCGGAAATTGCCCGCGCAAGTGTTTCCCCGTCTGCATATTCCAGATCAGCCCCTACGGGCACGCCGTATGCCAACCGAGTTACCTTAACGTTCAGCGGCTTTATAAGCTTCGAAAGGTATATAGCCGTCGTTTCCCCTTCTATATTCGGGTTTGTGGCGATTATAACTTCCTTTATTCGGTCATCAGCCAAGCGCGACACAAGCTCTTTTATTTTAAGCATATCAGGGCTTACCCCGTCAACAGGAGAGATAACGCCGCCCAAAACGTGGTAAAGACCTTTATAATCTCTCGTTTTTTCAATAGCCATCAGCGCCCTTGCATCCTCAACTACGCAAACAGTTTGCCCGTCGCGCCTTTCGTCGGCACAAATAGAACAAATTTCGCTGTCGGAAAGGTTTTGGCATACCGCGCAATGCGTAATGTTTTGCTTCATTCCCATTATTGCATGGCAAAACTCGTTAGCTTCCTCGTCGCTCATATTAAGAACGCCGAAAGCCATACGAACAGCGCTTTTACTGCCGACACCGGGTAATCTGCGGAAGCAGTCGATCATTTTTTGCATGGGGGGTATATAATTGCTCATTTTTCTTAAAACATACCGGGAATGTTAAGCTGGCCGGTTATCTTTTCTTTCTCTTTTTCGTTTGTTTCGGTAACCTTCGTAATTGCTTCGTTCATTGCCGCAACAAGCAGATCCGAAAGTGTTTCAGGGTCGTCAGGGTCGATAACCTCGGGTGCTATATCAATAGATTTAACTTCAAGCGTACCCATGATCTTTACTTTAACAACGCCGCCGCCTGCAGAAATATCGTACTCTCTTGCATCAAGCTCCGTCTGGAGAGCTTCCATATCTTCCTGCATTTTTTGTGCTTGGCGTATAACTGCGTTCATATTTGAAGGGCCGCCGCCCATACCTTTTGGTATTCTTGCTTTCATTTGAATTTCTCCTTAATATATGATTGAATATTATTCTTCATTATCCTTAACGAAATCATCAAGCAACGTATATTCGTCGCTGATATTGTCCTTACACGAAAAAGCAACGTTTTTATCCGTATATCTTCCGTCTGAAACTATCGTTATAAATTTAAGCAGTTTTTCTTTATTTGTTTCTGCAATAGTCTTTGCAAACTCGCCTGCAAAAAACACTGTTAACGCTTGCCCGTCCTCATAGGCGGCACTTCCCGACAAATACATCATAGAAGAAACGTCGGTTGCGGTCATTTTTGCGGTCACTTCACCCCATTTACGAAATGATTTAAGGCTTTTTTTAGCCTGTATTTCCGTTTTTTGGGCTTCTTCCTTCGGCATTTTTTCAGGCATTTTTTTCTTTTCCAATGCCTCGTTATGCGGTTTTTCCGCTTCTTTTTCCGTTTTTTGTACCGATGTATCAGACATCTGCACTGCTGAAGGGGCAAAGTTGCCAAGTGCAACCTTATCTTCTAAAGCACACAGCCGTGCAAGTATAGCATCATTCGATGCATCTGTTTTTTCATCGCACATTTTCACAAGCGCAAGCTCTGCCGCAAGCCTTTTAACCGATGGGTTGCGCTGCATAAGATATAAAGTATCGTTAAGCGTTTTTATGTGAAACAGTATTTTTTCTTTACTTAATTTTTGTGCTGTTTTTTCCAACAATACGGCTTGGCTTGCCGTTATATCAACGAATTTTTTATAATTGGGAACAGTTTTTACTATCAGCATATCGCGGTAAACACCGGTAAGATCTTCCATAAATACCGAAATATCGTTTGTTTTCGCGCATACGTCTGACACTTGCGTAAAAACGCCGCCAATATCTTTATTACACACCGCCTCTATTACGGAAAGCAAAGAATCATACGGCGAAACGCCCAATATACTGCTTGCCGTTTGCCCGTCTATCTTTCCGTTTTGACCGGCGCAAAGCTCAAGATACCCAAGGGCATCGCGCATGCCGCCTGCAGATAATTTTGCCATAACGAACAAAGCATCCTCGTCGGCATCAATATTTTCTGCCTTGGCAACCTTTTCAAGCCTTTCGCAGATAACAGAAGCATCTATTTTACCGAAATCAAACCTTTGGCATCTGGAAATAATGGTGGCGGGTAATTTATGCAGCTCTGTCGTGGCAAGGATAAATATAACGTGTGCCGGCGGTTCTTCAAGCGTTTTAAGTAATGCGTTGAATGCCTGCGTACTCATCATATGAACCTCGTCTATGATGTAAACGCGGTATTTTAATTCCGTTGGGGTATAAGATATTTCATCTATCAATTCGCGAACGTTGTTAACGCCGTTGTTGCTTGCCGCGTCCATCTCTACGATATCGGTATTCAATTCACCCGCTGATGCGATGCACGAAGGGCATTTTTCGCAAGGCGAACCGTCTATCGGGTGTTCGCAGTTAACTGCGCGCGCCAATATTTTAGCACACGTTGTTTTACCCGTTCCGCGCGTTCCGCAGAACAAATATGCGTGTGCGATCTTCCCCGTGGACACTTGATTTTTTAATATCGGAACAACGTGCCCCTGCCCGCATACGTCATCAAACGATGCAGGGCGGTATTTTCTGTAAAGCGCTTTATAAGAACTCATTTCTTCCCCTTGCGAATGTTTAAATCGAATAAAACGAAAAGCAAGCTATCAAATAAGACCATACACCGAAACGTCGAACGTTGCTTGCACGCGTACAACACGCCCCTGCTCAAAACAGGCACCCTTGCAACACACCAAAAACTCCGCTTAATGCTGCTTGGTTCCCCACCTGACATGGTTCACGGATTTTGATTGCGCAAGACCCGCTTCTCAACACAGAAAACGTGCCACAGACCGTACAAACAAAGCCCTCGGTAACGGATACCACCCCCGCTGCAGCGGATTGCAGGTACAGGGCACCGCTAACTCCCCGGCTGGTATGGCCTTATTTCATAGCTTGCAACGATTATTATAACACATAATAAATGATTTTGCAAGTGGAATAATAAATTTTTACATATTGGTAACGGAGAATATTGTAAACAATTTTAGTTTGTGCAAAGAGAAAACGAGAGAAAAACACGTGAAAAATAAAGAAAAACAAAGAAAACACCTGTCGGAATTAAAAATAACAAAAAAATTACCTTTAAACCTATTGACAAAGCTCTACCGTTGTGATATACTAACGCCGTTTGATAATTTAATGAAAATGGAGGTAAAAGTGATGTCCACTTTTATGGCAAAAAAAGAGACGCTTACTCGCAAGTGGTATATAATCGACGCTGCGGACAAGCCCCTCGGAAGAACGGCAGCAAAAGCGGCTGCAATATTAAGAGGTAAAAATAAGCCCGAATTTACACCCCACGTTGACTGTGGCGATTTCGTTATTATAATCAACGCTTCAAAGGCTATTCTTACCGGCAGAAAACTTGAACAGAAGTTCTACTACCGTCACAGCGGTTATGTTGGCGGCTTGAAAGCAGAAGGTTACAAGAAGATCATGGCTGAAAGACCTGAATTCGCAATGGAAAAGGCAGTTAAAGGTATGCTTCCCCATAACACAATTGGTGACAATTCCATTAAACGCCTCAAGGTTTACGCAGGTGCTGAACACAATCACGCAGCACAAAAACCCGAAACCTTGGCAGAATAATTAAGGGAGGTATATAGATAATGTACACAAGCGCAAAGCCGTACTTCTACGGCACAGGAAGAAGAAAAAAATCTATCGCAAGGGTAAGACTTGTACCCGGCACAGGCGCAATCACAATCAACAAGCGCGATATTGATGAATATTTTGGTCTTGAAACACTTAAGCTCGTTGTTAACCAGCCCTTCGGCGTAACGGCAACAACAGGTAAATTTGATATTATCTGCACAGTTACAGGCGGCGGTATCTCCGGTCAGGCAGGTGCTATCCGTCACGGCGTTGCAAGAGCATTGCTTCAAGCAGATGCAGAATACAGACCCCTTCTTAAAAAAGCAGGCTTGCTTACACGTGACCCTCGCATGAAGGAAAGAAAGAAATACGGTCTCAAAGGCGCACGCCGCGCACCCCAGTTCTCCAAGAGATAATTTCGACCTTTGGTCGAATTTCAAAAAGCACTTCGCACATGCGGAGTGCTTTTTGTTATCTCTTGGATGAACTGAGGTGCAAATGAAGCACACCTGCGGTGTATGAAAAATGAAGTCGCAACTGCGTTGCTATGAAGCGTGGCTTCGCCACATGCAGGAGCAGGATGTGCTTCGCTTCATAGAAGCCGTAGGCTTCTGCTTCATACTCGCTTGCGAGTGCTTCATATTTGCGAAGCAAATGCTTCATTTTTCCTTGCCGTTCTATTTACTTTTTGCCGTTTTTATGGTATAATACAACTAATCGATAAACTTGAATTTATAGAAAAGGAGAATTAGTGATGAAAAAGATATTCTTAGCCCTTTTAATATTTGTAGTTTTGGCAAACATTTTAGTTGGTTGTAGTGAAAAAACTAATGTTGATACCGATAAAAGCGAATTTGAAGCAAATAACTATGAAAAAATTAGTCTTAATTTTAAAGGCGATGTGGCAAATCTCACTGCAACAACAATTGTAGAAGAACCGTCTGTTTTAGAAGTTAGATATAGTGACCCAAGTATAAAACAGGATGCACAAGACCCAGAAAATTCCACCTATGAGCAATTTTTGTATCTTGTGCCCTTGAAAAGTGGAACTACAGAAGCTGAAACAAAACTCATAGATGGAGATACAGAGAAAGTAGTTCTACATGCAAAATATAAGGTAGTAATAGATGAAAATTTAATAATCACTTACAAAGATGTGATATGGGAAGAAGAGTAATATAAATTCCAATTTGTCGAGCTGAATAGGCGTTAAGCGTTGGTGTGATCTTGGTGCAAATTTGGTGCAACACTTTATTGGGCGATACTCACGATGTTCACGATATCGCACGAAATCACACGATAAAGCTACGATATCAAACGATATTCACGATATCAAACGGTATTGCTAAAACTCCAAGAGATAATCACTTATCTTACAGAGTATTCAAAAACCCCGAAACCGTCACGGTTTTCGGGGTTTTATTTTTCATCACTTTGTTTGATACAAATATAGTACAGATCAACACATCCTTTTTTAAAATACTTTTACCTATTTACTATTTTTTTATTTTTGTGATATAATAACGGGTGAAAAGCGATATTTAATCTTATTTTTACTCTACATTTGGTTGATATTCCCCAATTCAACCTTTGGTACATGTTTTTTAAATGCAAAAAATGATACACTTATACTTGAAAGGAGGACAACGTAATGGACCAAGTGAAGATAGGCAAATTTATTGCCGAATGCAGAAGAAAACACAAACTAACGCAAAATCAGTTGGCAGAAAAGCTTCAAATAACGGACAGGGCAATTTCAAAATGGGAAAACGGAAAATCAATGCCGGATTCTTCAATCATGTTAAAGTTGTGTGATATTCTGCAAATTACCGTAAATGATCTTTTATGTGGGGAGGTAGTTACAATGGATAACTATAATAAAAAGTTAGAGGCAAATTTACTTGAAGCGATAAAGCAAAAAGAGCAAGCAGACAAAAGATTACTGCTTTCAGAGGTTATTACAGGCATAGTTCTTATCGTAATTATGCTTTCTTTAGTAGCGGTAGCATCATTGGTGCAGATGGAAGAATGGTTACAGGTCGTACTTATTTTGATAGGATTTATCCCGATTCTTATAGCAACACCTTTTATGCTAAAAATAGAGCAAACCGCCGGATATTACGAATGCCAAAAATGTAACCACAAATATGTACCTCAATACAAAAGTGTATTTTTAGCAATGCACATGGGCAGAACAAGATATATGAAGTGCCCGAAATGCAAAAAATATTCTTGGCAGAAAAAAGTGTTAAGTAAAGATTAACTTATTTCAATTTAACTTTTTAAAATTATCACAGTGAAGCACGTTTTACTTTTTCAGCACTTGCAAGCATTGCTATATTGCTTCATAGGGGCAGCCCTGCTTCATAAGTTGCATGCAACTTGCTTCATGCGCCGCAGGCGCGCTTAATTTAAAAGCACACATTTACCCGTTATGAAGTGAACCCAAAAGTTTAGACAAAATTAAATATTAAAATGCTTGCGAATGAGCTCG
>JAZQHC010000052.1:0-60674 GCA_045540335.1 Eubacteriales bacterium | reverse complement strand
CAGTCCAGATAAACTTTCCCATGTCCGCAACGTCATCCTTGATAAGTAGCGCACGGAACGCTCTTATCGCAATCTCCTGCGACAGATCCTCTGCATCGTGGATGCTTTTACACCTCTTCAGAGCAAATCCGAATATGGGCTTCAGGTATTCAGTTATAGTTTTCTCTACGTCTTGTCTGTTCACTTGTTGGCTCCTCTCGAAAGCTTTCACCCATATAGACACGCAAATCTGAAAAGGTTGGGGTTTTATGTGAAAATATTATATCATAAATTTGTGACAAAAGATATGTTTTTCTTGCCGATTCTCTCCGGAGTTATTTGTTTTTCAGTTTATTCTTGTGTTGAGCCGCAAAGACGAGCTCGGAAAGGAAAATACATATATGAAAAGATTAATCACCATTATCCTCGCGCTTATTGTGTCGTTCTTCCCTGCACAGCAAAAGGGGTCAGATGAGCCGTACGTGACCGCCGAAAAACCGCCACAGCCGGCGATAACAACAACGGTGGAGCAAGTTATCCGAAGAAAACGAAAAGACTGCAGAAACGGCGCTTGAAGGCGAGGTGACGAAGGTTGAAACAAATGGTGAAACACCAAAGGAAGAAGCGTCCGTAATTCAAGAAACTGTTGTAAAAGAATGCACTGAGTTCACGGAAGAAAGTATTACCGAAATCGAAGACGATAAGACATTTCAGCGGAAGAAACAAAAACAAATATGTATGCTATCAATGCTCAAACCGCAAGCGAACCGTATCACGTGCTTGCAGAAATAAAGAGATAAGACGTGAGTATCTTGAAACGTTTATCATGCAAGAAATTTCAAAGATCATATTTGATGAGATGAATGCGGAAAAGGTAGTAGAAGAATATTACAAGTACCACACGAGCTTTGATGAGGAAAGTATAAATACGCTGAAGCAGCTGAACGCCTCACTTGAAATATTAAACAAGAAGATAGATAACATCGTAGCCGCTGTTGCAAACACGGGAAGCTCGGCACTGCTGTCATCGCTTCAGAATTTTGAAAATGAACGAGAAAAAATAAAAATGCAGATAAGCGTTAAAGTCAATCGAATCAAGCGGAAGAAAAGAGGGTGCTGTAAGTGGCAGCACCCTCGAAAAATATAAAGAAAAAAAGGCGGATAATCCGCTGAATAAGCAAGGATTATCCACCTTTAGTGGTGGAGGCGAGGGGAATTGAACCCCTGTCCGAAAAGCTATCCACGCAACTTTCTCCGAGCGCAGAGTATCAAATTAAATTCCCTTTATTTCTAACCGATACTCTGATATAAAATAAAGGTAGCTTTTTTGTTTATGGCCGCTTCAAAAGCAATAGGGCGGCGCACATTTACCACTGCATGACACCCGTATCACAGCCATGGTCCTCTGTGGCGGATGCTCGCCGATTAGGCAGCGAGAGCTACGTTATTATCGTTAGCGTTTAATTTTAAAATTGCACTTTTTAAAGAGGTAATGCGCCTCTGCTCGCTTATCGCACTTCAAACTCCCCGTCGAAACCTTTACGCCCCCATAAAATTAGTATAGCGTTAATCGTATCGTCCGTTTGACTTTTCATACCGTTCGATAGAGCGCGCCGCCTGCTTTTTAGCATCTGTTTCACGCTTATCATACAGTTTTTTACCTTTACACAAGCCAAGTTCGATTTTCACATATTGGCCGCTGAAATACAACGCCAATGGTATTATCGCCAACCCTTCTTCGCCTATTTTGCCTTGCAGCTTATAAATTTCTTTTTTGTGCATCAAAAGCTTCTTTTCGCGCAAAGGGTCGCGATTAAAGATATTTCCCTTTTCATATGGGCTTATATGAATACCTGTTGCGAATATTTCACCTTTTTTTATATGACAGAATGAATCCTTCAAGTTAACACCGCCAAGGCGGATGGATTTCACCTCTGTTCCGAAAAGCTGGACACCTGCTTCAAACTTGTCCAAAACAAAATAGTCGTGGTATGCCTTTTTATTGGTTGCTATTATTTTTTTGCCCGTATCGTTTTTCATTATTTGCACACCCCTTTCTTTGTTTTGGACTATATCATACCACAAAATTTGAATTTTTACAAGTGTTTTTAAAAAAATATATATGTATAATAATGTTGATTGGCAACGAAAGACATCACCATATGGTGTTTTATCGGTATTGACAAAAAAAGCAATGTATGATAAAATTCGCTTGATAACTTAGCTGATATTTTATGATGTAAGATTATTGCTTAATACCGAAAGGAACGCGTAAATAAATTGCAAAAAAATCAAAAATTCGAAGTTGAAATAACTGATGTTAATAATCTTGGATACGGTGTTTGCAAAATAGACGGAATGGTTGTTTTTGTAAACGGTGGCGTAACCGGCGACAAATGTACAATTAAAATTATAAAAGTACTAAAAAGTTACGCTATCGCTATATGTGAAGAGATACACTTGCCTTCTTCACATCGAACTTCCCCATCGTGCAAATATAAACGTTGCGGCGGCTGTGTTTTTCATAACATAAGTTTTGATTACGAAAACCAATTAAAAAAAGAATATATAGAATCTGTTATTATGAAATCCGCATTATCTGGCATTACCGTTGAAAATACAATATACGCAGAAAACGGTACAAAAGGATACAGAAATAAGGCACAGTATCCATTTTCGCGCGATAAAAACGGAAAAATTTGTGCCGGTTTTTTTGCCTCGCACAGTCATGAAGTAATTCCCTGCGATTTTTGTTATATTGCACCCGAAATTTTTTCTGATATTATAAAAAAGCTTATCGTTTTTTTTGAAGAAAACAGTTTTTCTGTTTACGACGAGAAGACCGGGTATGGGTTGTTGCGCCACTTATATTTGAGAATAGGTGAAAAAACAGGGCAAATCATGCTATGTTTAGTAATAAACGGCGAAGAAATTCCGAAAAAAGATGCTTTTATTTCTTATATCAACGATTCTTTTCCGGAAATAACGTCTGTATTCTTAAACATAAACAAACAAAATACAAACGTTGTTCTTTCAAATCAAATGAAAAATATATACGGAAAGCCGTATATCGAAGATATTCTCTGCGGCAAGCGTTTTAGCATATCGCCGTTGTCTTTTTACCAAGTAAATCACGATTGTACCGAATTGCTGTATAATAAAGCAAAAGAGCTTTTGGGTAACGGAAACAAAAAGGTAATAGATCTTTATTGCGGTATTGGAACGGTTGGAATGTGTATAGCCGACGGTTGCGAGAAATTGATAGGGGTAGAAATAATCCCCGATGCTATAAAAGATGCAAAAAGCAATGCTATGTTAAACAACTTATCAAACTGCGAATTTTATACAGGCGATGCATCCATTATAGGCGAAATAACCGATACAGCCGATGCCATTATAGTCGATCCGCCGCGCAAAGGGCTTTCTGGAGACGTTATAAATTACATCGCAAGTTCTAAAACGCCTAAAGTTATTTATATTTCCTGCTCGCCCGAAACGCTTGTGCGCGATATTTCGCTGTTTAGAGAACGAGGATATACGACAGATACTATATACCCGGTAAATATGTTCCCGAGAACACAACATGTCGAAAGTGTTGTTTGTTTGAGGCGAACTAATCGGTAAGCTTGAATTTGGCTGCCAATTTTCACTCTACCATAGGTTTACTTCTCCTCGCTAAACCAATGGTGGGTGTGTTTTCTCAGCAGAAATATTTATACTGTATGCGAAAGGAGATATTTTATGGACCAAATAAAAATCGGAAGATTTATTGCCGAGTGCAGAAAAAATACAAACTTAACACAAATGCAGTTGGCAAAGAAACTGAGCATCACTGATAAAGCAATATCCAAGTGGGAACGCGGCGTGGCAATGCCAGACACTTCAATAATGCTTGAACTGTGCGATATTCTTTGTATCAGTGTAAATGAATTATTAAGTGGGGAGAAAATCAATATGGAAAATAATAGTCAGAAAAACGAACAACTTTTGCTGGATATGGCGAAAGAATTAGAGAAGAAAAACAAAACGATTTGGCACTCTATGTGGGCAATTATGATTGTAAGCATGACGGCTCTGTTTGCAGGCATCTTTATTGCCGCTTTTTTGATTCCGGAAGGAATATGGCAACTGATCACAATTCTCGGAATTTGCGTTGTGTTTTTAATACCGTGCTTCTATGCATTAAAACTTGAGGTAAGTGTAGGTGCTTACAAGTGCAAAAATTGCGGCCACGAGATTGTGCCTACCTATGCGCAGGCACTTAATGCGTTGCACATGGGAACTACCCGTTACTTAAAGTGCCCCAAATGTAACAAGCGCACTTGGTGTAAAAAAGTATTTAAGAAGTAGATTTCAATAAGGAACACATGTCAAATACTTGGTTTGTAAAAAAAGAAAGTGTGTAAACATGTCAAACAAACATAATATGAAGCTTGACCCGTATCCATACGAGTTGATCAAAAGCGGTGAAAAAACGATAGAATTGCGCCTTTGGGATAACAAGCGCAGAAAAATTAAAATTGATGATACAATAGTATTCACCAATACAAAAACAGAACAAACCGTATCCGCAAAAGTTATAAATCTTCACAGGTTTAGCACCTTTGAAGAACTATATGCTTCCCTTCCGCTTTTAAAATGCGGATATACATTAGAAAATGTTGATACAGCACACTACACCGATATGGAAAAGTATTATTCTGCACAAGAACAAAAAAGGTATGGCGTACTTGGAATAGAGTTACTTATTTGCAATAACGATTTTATACAAGGCGAGGAAATACTATGAATAAGATAAAAATCATCGGTACAATGTTTTTCTTTGCAGGTGTTTTGCTTTTGTTTTTATCCATCATTTTCACTTTTATGAAGGCAGATAAGTTAAATATAATCGGCGGTGCCGGTTTTTCAACGTTTTGGTTTGTATTTTCAAATCAAAACGGAGGTATATATTTTATATTTGCAGCTATTGCAATAGTATTGATAAGCAGCTCTATTATTATGTTTTTAATTGATAAAAAGCGCAACCATAAGTAATAGCTACGTAACAAGTATATAAAGGATTTCAGATGAAAAAAGGTATTATATTAACCAACGCATACACACGAATAAAAAGTGCCGAATATCAATCAGTACGATTGAAAGAAGAATTTGAGCTTTTGGGAATCACCATACGCTGCGCACAAAATATTGAATTTCCATGTACGGTAGATTCACAAGGCCTCACAAACAATTATTCGAAATACGATTTCGGTGTTTATCTTGATAAAGATAAATACATAGCCAAAATGCTTGAACAAACGGGAATAAGATTATTTAACCGCGCTGATTCGATTGCCGTTTGCGATGATAAAATGCTTACGCACATCGCGCTTGCAAAAAACAAAATACCGATGCCGAAAACCCTTCCCGGTGCGCTTTGTTATACAAGTGAAGCTGAAATTTCTGATTTTTCAGTAGAAACGATAATTGACCGACTCGGCTTGCCAATGATAGTAAAGGAAAGCTACGGTTCTATGGGTAAAGGCATATATTTAGCGAAAAATGCTGAAGAATTAAAGCAAACAATGAATGAATTAAAGTGTCGGCCGCATTTATTCCAAGAATTTATAAAAGAAAGCTGCGGGACAGATACGAGAATAATCGTTATAGGCGGAAAATACTTATGTGCCATGAAAAGAACGAATCCAAACGACTTTCGTTCTAACATCGAATTAGGTGCTATTGGAAGCAAAATAACGCCAAACGATGAATATATTCATTTGGCTGAAAAAGCCGCAAAGCTTTTAGATTTAGATTATTGCGGGGTTGACGTTATTTCTTCCAAAAAAGGCGGCATGATATGTGAGGTAAATTCTAATGCTTTCTTCGGCGGTATGGAAAAAGCAACTGGGGTAAACGTAGCAAAGGCATACGCGGAATACATAATCAATTCGATTTAATTACAATTTACACACAGTTTTCACGTAAATAAAATAAAACCGTCAAAAAAACTATCTATAATACGTTCATATCAACACGTGGAGGTATTATATGGATTTTTTCAAAAAGCCATACAAGTTTGCAATAATTTATACAGTTTTTCTGATACTGTTATCAGTATTTATATTGCTTGATACTTTCATAATTCCGCGAAAGTATTCCAATACAGAATCATTTATGACTGCTGATTTTTCTTTTTCCACAGCTCCTGTTGAAGACAAGGATTTGTTCAGCACATCATTGGAAACAAAGCCGGTAATAAGCGAAGAAACATCAATTCAAAAGCAGGAAAATGTAATAAGCGATTCCCTTTACACAGATGAAAACATCAGCATTTCTTTAAAAAATATAAGATATGAAAATACAGACATACACGTTGCAGATGTTAAGGTATCTTCGCCCGAATATTTGAAAACTGCAATAGCAAAAAACACTTTTGGCACTAATATAACGGAAAAAACTTCTGCCATGGCAGAAAATAACGGCGCTATTCTTGCAATAAACGGGGATTTTTACGGCGCTAATAAAAAAGGCTACGTTATTAAAAACGGTACTTTATATCGCAAATCTGTTCGATCTGATGATGAATATGATGATCTTGCAATTTTATACGATGGATCTTTTGAAATATTTAACGAAAATGATGTTTCTGCAGAAGATTTACTTGAAAATGGTGTTTACCAGCTTTTTGGGTTTGGCCCTGTTTTGATAAACGGTGGAAAAATAACAGTTAACGCAGGCGAAGAAGTCGGGCGGGCGATGTCCAGCAATCCGAGAACTGCTATCGGGATATTAGACGATCTGCACTATATTTTTCTTGTTTCCGACGGACGCACTTCTAACAATGACGGTCTTTCTCTTTATGAGTTAGCGCAATTTATGAAAGATATTGGATGTACGGTAGCTTATAATCTCGACGGCGGCGGATCTTCCACGATGTATTTTAACGGAAAAATAGTTAATACGCCTGTTTCATCATCTAAAAAGAATAAATCATCCGAAAGGAGTGTTAGTGACATTGTCTATATCGGATATTGATATTCAAAAAAAGCGGTTTATTAAATCTGCAACGGTCTATGCGGTTATTACGGTGCTATGCATAATTTTCAATACTGTTTATACATATTTTGGATACGGAATGTACTCCCTTCACATGAGGTGGATGTTTCTGTTTCCAATGATAGGCGGTATATTTGCTAATATTTTAAACATATTTTTGAAAATACAATCTTCACGGCTTTCATTTAATTTGCATAATGCCGCTATATCAACGTTTATTATTGGAAGTATCGTACAGGGCATAATAAACATTTCCGGCAGAAGTACCGACTGCTGGATATTATATTACACTATCGCGGGCGTTTTGCTTTTAGCATCTATCATATGCTCTATCGTTGGAATAAAAAATAATAAATAAACTAACAAAAACTGTTGTGCGTAGAATATACGCACAACAGTTTTTTATCGGATTTTAATTATTATGCCCTGCTTTTTGGGCAATAAATTGCTTAAAAAATGCAGTAAAATATTTTTTGATAACAGGTGCAAAATACCATGCGATTATTACAACAGACGGTATAATTATAATAGGTAAATATTTTGTATAAGATGTACCGAATGCGGTGAATGCGGTAAAAGACGGGAAAAGTTCCGAAACGAAAAACAACTCTGTAATCAACAACGTAAATATCCATATTATTGGGCTTATACCGGATATTGCGCGTTCTTTATCTTTTCCGTAAACAACAAGAATTAAAGCAATCTGACACATCATCCATGAAAACGAAAAACAACCGTTACACACGCTTGCTGATGCACCATTTAAAGCCACAATGCAACGTATCACTATAAGCAACAAACAGGCAAAACATGCCATAATGGTATGCGAAATTAGCGAATGAAGCAAATTTTCTTTAGAAAATACCGCTTTTCGACTTTTAATTTTTTCGCTTTTGTCCTTACCTGAGCATATTGCAAAAACGCCGCAAAGATCTATTGCAAGCCCTGAAAAAATCACCTGTGATGGCGTAAGATCAACAAGGGAGGTTATAGAAGAAAGCACGACAAGTATCAGCCGTAATAACGAGGATGTAAACAAATACGCCAAAACACGCATTGCCGTGTCGTATATACGTGCTGATATTCTCAAAGCCTGATAAACTGCGTTTATACCGCTTTTAGGCATTTTACATGCACTGCGGATAACGGCGTCTGCCTTTAATTTTAATACTTCATTTCCGGTTTTGTGACTGGGCTGAACATTTGAAACATTTTTATCATCGTACGCAGAAAGCCCTGTTGAAAAGCTTACAACAGACTGCCCCGCTGTTAAGGATACATCGGTTATAGTACTTCCCAATATGCCTATATATTCACCGGATTTTCGCAATCTGTCAAGTACGTATTTTTTTTGTTTACCGTCGAATCCTTGGAAAAGCGTATAATTCTTTAATTTGATATTTTGAAGATTTAAGTTAGAATTAAGAAATTCATATGAAGTGATAACCTGGCTTGAATCTTTTATTATGCCAAGACTGCGCGCAAGATACTCGTTTCTTTTTGAAATATCATCGCAGAACAACAATACCTTAATACCTGCTTCGGAAAGATTCTTTATAGTTTTTTCGCAATCACTTACTACATATTCGCGCATTATCAACAGACCTTCAAAGCAAAGCTCTGTTTGTGCATATACAATTTTTTGTAAATTTGCATACGAAGTTTTTTTAGATGCAAATGCAACTACCTTGTAGCCGTTTTTTTGGTAATGTTCTGCTTTTGTGATGTAATCGTTTATTATTTCGCTTTCTAAAATTGCCGTTTTTTCTCCACAACGGCGTTTTACGCACCTGTTTAATATCTCGGCAACACCGCCGCGTAAAAAAATATTCATGTCGCCGTTTTCAAATACCAGCGCAGTATCAAAAAGCGAGGTTGGCCCTATCGGCACAAATTCCAATATTTTATAATCAGCGTTAATATTCGGTGTTGCTTTTAAAATTGCTTTTTCTTCAACCGATAGATTTGGTGTTTCCGATAAAACCGTCATTCGGCTGATTTTTAAAAAACGGTCTGTTTTTTCTGTCGGTACTGCGGCTTTATATTCTCTTCCGTTTACAAGCAAAAATTCTATCTGCATTTCTTCCTCGCAGATACCGGAATTTTTAGGTATTGCAAGGCAGGTTATCCTATTCATTTTTTCAACAGATGAAACATTTTTGATTATAACATCATTAAAAGCATCATTTTTCGAATAACTGAAAAATATACCGCTTGCTACTGCTATGTATGCAAAAATTGCAAAAAACTCGCACATTGCAGACGCCATATACGATAAAGCCAAAAAGAATGTATGCGACATTCTTTCACCTACACCAAACGATATTATACCTATAAGGGTAAGTACAAACACAAGTATCAGCATAAACAAAACAGTTTTGTCCGATAACTTGCTTGCTTTTTGCAAAAGCTCCAAATCGTCTGCAGATGCAGGGCGGTTTGTAAGATTTCTTCTTCTTGCGACAGTATCAGCACCGGTTGTACAAGCAACTATTTTAGCTTCACCTTTAAAAACAACAGATGCGGCAAAGACCATATTCTTCTGTTCTTTAACCGGCAAAGAAGGATCGTAGGAAATAAAATCCGCGTCCTTTTCGCCGTTTCCTCCGCTGATATTCATTTCAAGCACTTTAAAATCCGTTAAGGATATTATTCTTCCGTCGCAAGGAACTATATCACCTTCGCGAAGTAAAACAACATCCCCCGGAACAATAGCCTTTTGATCTACTCTGAATATTTTACCGTTTCGAATAACGCGGTTTTCAATAGGTGAATATTTTTCGCTGTCGATTATTATTTTTCGTGATTTTCTGTACGCTAAAGAAACACATAAATAATTAACCGCTGCCACGCAACAGATAAAAAACGCACTTTTATCATGTGTTATAAAATAATACACTAAGCTTACCAATATTAAAAGCACGGTTGCTGTACCGATATTGTTTTTTCTGCGGTTTTTGCTTCGAAGGGATTCGCGGGGAAAAAGCTCGTTACTACGGTATTTTTTTAATCTTTTTTTCGCCTCTGCCATATCAAGACCGTTTTCAAAATCTGTTTGCAAAAGCGTTAATATCTGGTTTTGGTGAAATTTATACCAATTTTCCCGGCGCAAGTGCTTTTCCCCCTTTCATTCAAATTATCAATTAAGTTTTACTGTAATCTTTCCTTCTTCAACGTCAACGGTCAAATGCGAAAGATCCTTATCATAATTATCTATAATTAAGTTTGCCGCTTGATCTTCTACGTTTTTCTCTATATATCTGCGCATATTACGCGCACCATACTTTTCGGAATATGATTCTTCAGCGATAAAATCTCGCGCAGAATCTGTATATGAAAGAATTATACCCCTATCCGCTAATGCTTTGCCGAATTCTTTAAGCATGATATCTGCTATCTGCTTAAAATCAAGCTTAGACAAAGAATTAAACGTTATTATTTCATCAACTCGGTTTAAAAATTCAGGTCTTAAGAAATCAGCAAGTGCCTTTTCTGTTTTTTCTTTGCCTAATACTGCTTTTTCTTTGCCGAATCCCGCAGGGGCAGAAACGTAGTTAGAGCCTGCATTCGTTGTCATAACTATTATCGTATTTTCGAAATTTACTTCCCTTCCTTGGGCGTCGGTAATGCGGCCGTCGTCCAAGATTTGAAGCATTATATTCATAACATCCGGGTGGCCCTTTTCGATTTCGTCAAAAAGAACGACGGAATAAGGCCTTCTGCGTATTTTCTCGGTAAGCTGCCCCGCTTCATCATATCCGACATAACCGGGGGGCGAGCCTATAAGCCTTGAAACAGAGTGTTTTTCCATATATTCGGACATATCAACGCGAATCAAAGCATCAGGCGAATCAAACAGGTCGTTGGCAAGTGTTTTTACAAGTTCTGTTTTACCTACACCGGTAGGGCCTGCAAATATAAACGAAACAGGCTTTTTCTTATACGATACCCCTGCACGATTTCGTTTTATAGCCCTTACCACTGCGGATATCGCTTCGTCTTGACCGACGATCCTTTCGCTTAGGCGTTTTCCCAACGTACCAATACGCGCAAACTCATTCTCGGTTATATTTCCTGCGGGGATACCGGTCCATATTTCGATAACCTTTGCAAGATCTTCTATCGAAAGCCTTACGTTCTCGCCTTGCGGCTTTAAATGCTCAAGCTCTTCTGTTATGCGCATTTCATCACTTTTAAGCTGGGCAAGCTTTTCATATCTTTGGGCTAACGCATCCTCTTCTTCGGGTGCGGGGGTATTTTCTATCTTCTCTTTTTCTGATATGATGTCGTTAAGTGAATCTGTTTTTTGTGCTATTTGGCTTAAAACAGGTGTGTTTATCGCAAGGTGTGATGCTGCTTCATCAAGAAGGTCGATCGCCTTATCCGGCAAAAATCTATCAGTTATATATCGTTCGGAAAGAATTACCGTTCTGTAAACTATTTCGTCTGATATTTTCAAGCCATGATATTTTTCATAATACTGCTTAATACCTTTAAGAATATCCACCGTATCCGTTATCGAAGGTTCGGCGACTATAACGGGCTGAAAACGCCTTTCAAGGGCAGAATCCTTTTCAATATATTTTCTGTATTCGCCTAAAGTAGTTGCACCTATAACTTGTATTTCAGATCTTGAAAGTGCGGGCTTCATAATGTTTGCAGCATTCATACTGCCCTCTGCATCGCCTGCCCCTACGAGATTATGAACCTCGTCTATAACAAGAATTATATTTCCAAGTGTCTTTACTTCGTCTATAAGGCCCTTCATTCTGCCTTCAAACTGCCCTCTGAATTGAGTACCCGCAACCATAGCGGTAAGATCAAGAACGTAAACCTCTTTATTCTGAAGCTTATACGGTACTTTTTTTTCTGCTATGCGCTGCGCCAAAGCTTCCGCAATGGCAGTTTTACCTACGCCCGGTTCGCCGATAAGACAGGGGTTGTTTTTTTGGCGGCGGTTTAATATCTGTATAACACGCTCAAGCTCGCGGTCGCGGCCGATTATACGATCAAGCTTACCTTCTTTAGCCCTTTCCGTAAGGTTTAAGCAGTAATTATTAAGATAATTTTTTGCCTTTTCTTTTTTCTTTGCTTCTTTTTTGGAATCTTTCTTTTGTTCAGAGTTATTTCCAAAAAGCTTTGCAAAATCAATAGCAGGTGCATTGGCATTATTTTCATCGCCTGCCATAGCCGGAAAATCGCCCATCGATCCTTCCATTATACTGTTCATCTCGCCGTCCATACGGTCGAGATCCTCGTCGCTGATGCCCATTTTGCCAAGTATATCATCAACGGGTTTTATACCAAGCTCTTTTGCACATTTTAAGCAAAGACCTTCGTTTATCGTATTGCCATTTTCAATTCTTGTCATAAAAACAACAGCAATACGTTTATTGCATTTGGAACAAAGTTGCATTATTTAGCCTTTCTATAATAATAAATGGGATGTATTATAAACCGATTAAGTCAAATAAATATTTTAAGATGTTGACGTTAAATATCAACGGAAACAGAATAGATGATTGTAATATATCTTCCGTGAAAATTTCCGGGTTATGAGAGTTAAGCATCGGATATGCGTAATTAAGGATTATCGCAAATATCCATGCATAAACCAAGCCCAAAACCCCGCCCATAGCTATGCCGAGAGATTTATTCGTAAAATTGAGTATAGGCAGCTTTGATATAATATCAAGAATGGAAGTTGCAATAGCAATGCCTATATGTGCAACTACATATATAACCGCAAATGCGATTATGTATGCTGCTGCGTGCGATATTTCCGTTGGATAATCGGGCAATATGTTATCACGAAACAGCATGGAAATAGGTGAAGCGAAAATAAAAGCAATAACGAACGAAAGCAAATTTATTATAAGGTGCATTACGGTTTTTATAAAACCTGCCTTCCACCCCCTTAAGATGGAAAGTGCGACTATTGCAACAAAAAGCAAATCAATTATATAATTCATATTATTTCCCTTCTTTATTATTGAAAATCTTCAATTTGCACAGGATAAGCCCTGTTTTTCCCGGTTGCAAGCAAAACACCGCTTTGGGTTTGCAGCAACGAGGATACAACATTTCCGTTGGAATAGTGCTTTTTTGCACCGTCTGCAAGCGATATTTGTAATATATCATCTGTATAAAGTAAATATGCATATTCGCCATAGACGTATAAAGACATTGCATTCGCGGGAATCTCTGTACTGTAAACAGTATTTCCGAAAGAATCGAACACATACAATATATTTTCTTTGCCCAACGTTGCACAATCAAGAACTACGGCAGCATACTTTTCTTCTGAATAGCTTAAAACGCATTCGTCTGCGCCGAAAAGATATTGTGATGAAACATTATTTTCAGAATCGGCAAAAACAACCCTATCCGTGCAAAAAACCGAATATCTTCCATTACTGAATTTATTCGATTTTAAAGCAAGTATGCCTTTTCCGTATTCGCTTGATGTAACGGCTTCGTTTTTGATATTTCCGCTTATACATTCAGTGGATAAAATACCGTCTGCAACAGATGCGGCATAGATGATAAAATATCCGTCTTCATTCAAAACAATGTCAAACACGTATTTATCATTCGTTTTCCATGTATATGCAACTTCGTAATTTTTGTTGTATATCAAGACGCAGCATCTGTAATCCTGCGTTCGTGTTACTATAGCAAATCTGCCGTTGTCGCACATGTAAGCATCCGATATGGGATAGTCCAAAGTTTCGGTATACAAGGAAGAAAACGAGTTATACACCGAAAAATCATATCCCGCAAGATCGTACACCAAAAAATAACTTTCGCCTATAGAAATATGCGGTTTAACATAATTTATTTCGCTGTTTAAAACGATATTCCCCGCCATATCAACTATCTCAACGCTTTGCCTGCCTACGGAAAGAAGATCGTTTTTAAACATGCCAAACGAAAGCTCGGCGTCTTCCGTATATGCAATACTTCCAAATTCAGACGGTGTAACAGGAAGGTCGATATTCATATCCTTCATTAAATATCTGAATTTTTCGGTAGTTATATCGTTAGAAAACGCAGTTATCATACAAAGCACGAACACCACGAAAAGAAGAAGCGAAAGAAATTTGAAAAAACGTAATTTATACGACAGTTTAACGTAATATTCGTTTATGCTGTCCTCTTCTGTTTGGAAAATATCAAGCTCGGGACCGCCGGATCTGGCATCTTTTCTTTGTGATTCAGATGATATATCAATTATATCTTCCCCGGTGATATTTCGTTTTTTATTATTTTTCAAAACACTGACCCCGTGCGGTTAGATATTCTTCTTTGTAAAAAACCTTTGAAAGATAAAGTCCATCCGGTGGAACAGTCACACCTGCATTACTTCTGTCAAGCGAAGAAATAATACCGCCAATACCATTTTTTTCAATCTTTCCTTTCGACATATCAAGTAAAGTGCCAACCATTATTCTTACCATGTTGTAAAGAAAACCGTCTGCCGCTACCGTAAAACGTACGGAATCACCCTCGCGCCTTACTGTAAAATATTTCACGGTTCTTACTGTGGTATTAACACTTGATCCTGTTGCCATAAACGCTGAAAAATCATGTTTTCCGACAAAATCCTGCGCTTGGGCGTTAAGAAACACTTCGTCTAACTTATCTGCAAATCGCAATGCCCTTTTATGAAGAAATGGGTCTTTGTGCGGAGAGTTGTGAACTACATAAACATATTCCTTATACTCTGCATGGCGGGGATTGAATTCATCAGCAACTATGCGTGCATTTTTTATTGCAATATCGTCCGGCAAGAGGTGATTCAAGGCGTACGGTATTTTTTCAACAGGTATATCGTTGCCTCCGTTAACCTCACACGCGGTATAGTAGTCCAAAGCGTGAACGCCTGCATCCGTTCTGCTGCAGCCCGAAACAGTACATTCCGCACCGAATAAGGTTTCACACGCGGTTTTTAAAGTGCCTGCTACGGTTTTTGCATTACTTTGTATCTGAAAGCCGTGATAATCACAGCCAAGATATGATATATTCAGTAAGTATTTCATATCGGTAACCCCATTCTTGAAGAAATGATATTCGAAAAAATAACTAACACAAGTAAAAGTACAGAAAATATCAAAACTACGTAATCATACGAATGCATTTTAAGAAGCTTTAATTTAGTTCTGCCCTCACCGCCGCGATAACAACGGCATATCATAGCGCAAGAAAGCTCGTCTGCACGGCGTATTTCAGCGGCAAGCAATGGAATAAATACAGGTATCATAGCTTTGGCGCGCCGTATAAGACCGCCGGAAGAAAAATCTGTACCGCGTGCCTTTTGTGCAGAAACGATCTTATCTGTTTCTTCCACTATGGTAGGAATAAATCGCATTGCGATAGACATCATCATTGCAAATTCGTGTACGTTAAGCCCTACTTTTTTTAACGGCTTAAGCAAGCCTTCGATGCCGTCTGTTAAAACGATGGGCGACGTTGTATATGAAAGAAGAATACTTGTGCAAGTGATCAAAAGTATTATTCTTAATATCATTTTCACAGCATAAATAACGCCGTCGGAATATATCTTAAGTATTCCAAATTCTAATATCGGGGTGCCGCTTCTTGTCAAAAATATCTGTATTACGGCCGTAAACAAAAGTATAAATACTATCGGCTTCATACCCCTTATAATAACACGAAGCGAAATTTTCGATATTGCGATCAAGCCGACAACGGCAACAAAGCATATCGAAAAGGCTATGGCAGATGAAGCGCAGAATATAACGCCTATCATTATAAAAGCCAACAATATTTTAGCACGAGGATCCATTCTGTGTATTATCGAATCCCCCGGAAAAAATTGCCCCAAGGTTATATCTTTAATCATTTAATTTCCTTTTTTAAGTTTATTGAAAAGCGAAATAAGCTGTTCTGCAGCTTGTTCTGTGGTTAAAACCGATCTTTCAACATTAAATCCTTCATTATACAGTTTTGTCATAAATCTGGTTATTTGCGGGGTATTCAAGCCTATTTGCTTTAGCTGTCGATAGTTTTCAAAAACCTCTTTCGGCGTGCCGTTCATACAAACTGCACCGTTATCCATAACCACTATTTCGTCACAATATTTTGCAATGTCCTCCATACTGTGGCTGATCAATATAACAGAAGTTTTTCCCTCGGAAATATAGGATGTTATTTTAGTTAAAATATCATCCCTTCCGGCAGGGTCAAGACCTGCGGCAGGTTCATCAAGAACAAGAAAACGCGGTTTCATTGCTATGATACCTGCGATTGCCGCACGGCGTTTTTGCCCACCCGAAAGCTCGAACGGGGATTTTTGAAGCGTTTGCTTTGAAAGACCCACAAATTCAGCCGCTTGAAGAACACGTTTTTTTACCTCGTCCTCTGAAAGCTTCATATTTCGCGGGCCATAGGCTATATCTTCCCAAACGGTTTCTTTAAACAGTTGGTATTCAGGGTACTGAAAAACAAGCCCAACCTTAAATTTCGCCTGATAACAAGTTTTTTTTGATGCATTTATGTCTTCGCCATCAAGCAAAACCCTTCCGTGTGTTGGCTTTAACAAGCCATTAAGCATTTGTGCGGCGGTTGATTTTCCTGACCCCGTATGCCCCATTAAGCCTGTTACTTTACCGTCTTTAAAGGTAACGTTCAAATTGTTAAGGGCGTGCATTTCAAACGGTGTATGTTCACCGTATATATAACTTACGTTTTCTAAGCAAAGCGGCATTTTTACACCCCCTCAAGCCCTGAAAAAGCTTTTTTAACTACTTCAAGGGCGGTTTTCGTGCGTGTAGGCATTCTGTAGATAGGCAACCCTGCTTTTTTCAGCAAAAAGCAAAGCTCTGTTACCTGCGGAACATCAAGCCCAACGTTTTTTAACTCATCAACCTGCGAAAAAACATCTTCGGGAACGCCAACCTTAAAGACCTCGCCTTTGTTCAAAACAACGACTCTATCTGCCAGCGCCGCTTCATTCATATAGTGTGTTATAAGAATTATAGTCTTTTTTTCCTCTTTGTTAAGGCGGCGTATCGTGTTCATCACGTCATCCCTTCCAAATGGGTCAAGCATTGCGGTAGATTCATCAAAAATAATAACGTCGGGGCGCATTGCGATTATACCCGCTATCGCAACGCGTTGTTTTTGCCCACCCGAAAGTCTGTGCGGTGCGTGCATTGCGTAATCTTCCATGCCTACGCATTTCAAGGCATCGTCAACTCTTGTTCTTATTTCATCCCTTGGAACACCCAAATTTTCAACGCCAAAGGCAACGTCTTCTTCTACAGTCGTAGCGACGATCTGATTATCAGGATTTTGGTGAACCATGCCTATACGTTTGCGGAGGTCGTATATTTCGTCTTCTGTAATATCGTGCGAAATATCCTTACCGAAAACTTCTATTTTTCCTTCGATAATTCCGGATTCTTCCGAAAGTATCATATTTATCAATTTAGCAAGGGTTGATTTTCCGCTTCCGTTATGGCCGAGAACACACAAAAATTCCCCTTCGTTTACTTCCAGATCTATATTTTTAAGTATCGGAACAGCACCGTCGTCGCTTTTATATGAAAATGAAAGACCGTTAATTTTTATTATCGCCATTTATTTATACCAACGGCAAGCAGATCCGCAAGGTAAGCATACGCCCGTTTGCGTAACGGGAAGGCCAACCTCGTCACAATCCACTTTTCCGCCCAATTTCTTTTTTATACCTGTGTTAAGCATATAACCAACAGCGGACGGGGAAAGCCCTGTTGTATAGGAATTAACAAGGAAAAACAGCGGCTTTTCAGACAAAAGTTGTGAAGCTTTGAAAATAAGCTCGTCAACGCATTCTTCAAGCTTCCAAACCTCGCCGCCGGGGCCCCTTCCGTAAGAAGGCGGATCCATTATAATTCCCTCGTACGAGTTACCGCGCCTTATTTCCCTTTCAATAAACTTCATACAATCATCAACGATATAACGTATAAAATTTTTGTCCACACCGGAAAGCACGGCATTTTGTTTTGCTTGTGCAGTCATACCCTTTGAAGCATCTACATGGCATACATCGGCACCCGCTGAAGAAGCCGCCACCGTAGCGCCGCCCGTATATGCAAATAAGTTTAAAACTCTGCCGCCGCCGTTATCGGAAAGAATTTTTGAAAACCAATCCCAGTTTACGGCTTGTTCGGGGAAAAGCCCCGTATGCTTGAAGCCCATGGGCTTAATAAGAAATTTTAGATTTCCGTATGAAACATTCCACGATTCGGGCACGTTGCATTTTACCCATTTTCCGCCCCCGGTGGACTCTCTTCGATATATGGCATCCGCTTTTTTCCACAGCGGACTCGTTTTTTTTCCTTTCCAGATTATTTGCGGATCGGGACGTATAAGTATATATTTTCCCCAACGCTCTAACCTTTCCCCGTCAGAAGCGTCTATCAATTCATAGTCTTTCCATTTATCGGATACAAACATACATTACCTCTTAAACAGCATTGTTCTTTTCTGGAAAAGCGATATTAAGATGCTCGTACGCTGCCCGTGTAACACATCTGCCGCGCGGTGTACGATTCAAAAATCCTATTTGCATTAAATACGGTTCGTAAACATCTTCAATCGTTATAGCCTCTTCACCGACGGTAGCGGCCAACGTTTCCAACCCCACAGGGCCGCCATCATAAAACTTGATTATTGCAGTTAACAATTTTCTATCTGTGCCGTCTAATCCAAGTTCATCTATTTCAAGCTTTTTCAAAGCATAATCAGCTATTTCTTTAGTTATTTCGCCATTTCCAACGACTTGTGCGTAATCGCGTACGCGCTTTAACAATCTGTTCGCGATTCTCGGCGTTCCGCGAGAACGCTTTGCAATTTCTTCTGCGCCGCCGTCTGCAGTTTGGATACCGAGAATATCAGCACTGCGCTTTACTATCTGCGTAAGCTCTTCCGGTGTATAAAGCTCCAACCGCATTAAAACACCAAAGCGATCGCGCAACGGTGTTGTAAGCTGACCTGCGCGTGTCGTTGCGCCAATCAAAGTAAAACGCTTCAACGGCATTCTTATACTGCGTGCAGCAGGGCCTTTGCCGATGATTATATCAAGCGAAAAATCTTCCATAGCGGGATACAGTATTTCTTCAACTGTTCTTGGCAGGCGGTGTATTTCGTCAATAAACAAAACGTCGCCTTCATTAAGGTTAGTAAGAAGTGCCGCCAGATCGCCCGCTTTTTCTATTGCAGGGCCGGAGGTTATTCTTATTGCTGTATTCATTTCATTGGCGATAATCTGCGACAATGTAGTTTTTCCAAGCCCGGGCGGGCCGTAAAGCAATGTGTGATCCAACGCATCTGCCCTGAATTTTGCGGCGTTAATGTACACCCTTAAATTTTCTTTTACTTTTTCCTGCCCCACGTAATCGTCAAGAGTTTGCGGGCGAAGCGATATTTCAACATCAGAATCTTCATTTGAATATTCAACATCAAGTATTCTTTGGTCGAAATCTTCGGTAAAAAATTCTTCATAATCCGCCATTTTAAAATCTCCTTTCGATTATTTCATCAGTTTTTTCAATGCCGCCTTAATAATATCCTCCAAAGGAAGTGCGGGATTTATACCATTTAATGCACTTGCGGCTTCCGCTTTTGTGTATCCCAAAACCATAAGCGCATTTTGCGCATCAGACAATGAACCGTCCACCTGAACGTCTGAAGCTTTAACGGAAGATATCTCTTTTGCGACTTTATCTTTTAATTCAAGAATTATTCTTGCGGCAGTTTTTGCGCCGACACCGTTTGCTTTTGAAAGCGCCTTTACATCCTCACCGCCTACTGCAATGGCAAATTTTTCAGGTGTAAATGCCGATAATATTCCCATTGCCGCCTTTGGCCCTACCCCGGAAACCGTTATAAGAAGCTTAAACAAAGACAATTCTTCCAGCGAATAAAAACCGAACAGATCTACCGCATCTTCTCTGACTGCCATGTAAGTATATAACTTAACATCTTTAAGCGAAGCAATCTGTGAAAGCGTAGTAGCGCTTATAAGAAGCTTATATCCAACGCCGCCGACATCAACAACGGCACACGTAGCATCCGTATGCACAAGCGAACCGCATATATAATAAAACATAGCAAAAAGATCCTTTACAGTAATTTTTTCTTTTTCTCGTTATAAAAGCCCTTTATCACGGAAGATCCCGTGTGCCCATGGCATACCGCAATGGCAAGTGCATCTGCCGTATCGTCAAGCTTTGGGGGATTTTTCAAATTCAAAATCGACATAACCATCGTTGTTACTTGATGTTTATCAGCTCTGCCGTATCCTACAACCGCTTGTTTAACTTGAAGCGGCGTATATTCGTGTATCATAAGGTTATTTTTCATACCGGCAAGAAGTATTACCCCCCGCGCTTCAGCGACGGCGATAGCGGTTTTTTGGTTTGTATTAAAAAACAGTTCTTCAACAGCCATATCCGTAGGCGAATATTTTTTAATTATTTCATCAAGCGTGTCGTATATAGAGGTAAGCCGCACCTCGACATCAACGCCGGGCTTTGTCTGAATTGCACCATAGGCTATAGTACGAAAACCCATATTGGAATAATCAACCACGCCGTAGCCAACAATGGCAAGGCCCGGGTCTATACCTAAAATTCTCATACTATCCCCTTCTGCACATAATAATCTATAAATTTATCATGGTATTATATCACTTTACTGAAAAATATGTAAGTAGCTTTTTGTGAACAAATTATAATATAATAATAAAAGAAATAAACTTGACAAAACGCCTGTTTCGGTGATATGATATATCACGATACGTTGATTTTTGGAAAGAAAGGATCATTTTTTATATGCTTACAACAGAACTTTACAGTTACCTTGAAAATTATTTGCCTAAAACGCTTTCTTGCTCATGGGATAAAGACGGGCTTGCGGTTTTACCGTACGAAAGTCACCAAACAAAAAAAGCTCTTCTCGCGGTAGATGTTACCGTAAACGTGCTTGAATATGCAAAAACGAACGGATTTGATACTATAATCACCCACCACCCTTCAATATTTTCTCCGTTACCTAATCTTAACGGTGAAGAGATTATTTCAAGAAGGGCTTTGTGGGCATACAGAAATGACATTGCCTTAATGGCGTTTCACACCAGACTTGATGCTTCCGAATACGGTATAAACATGTTTACCGCAAGACGTATGGGTCTAAAAAACATAACGAATTTCGAACACGACGGCGAACAGATAGGATATATAGGAGATTTTGAAGCCGACATACCGTTTGAAGAAGCGCTTGGACGTTTTAAAAGCCTTACGTCTTCCCCCTGCCCTGTTTACGTAAAAGCGAAGGATACCGTAAAAAAGGTACTTATCGTTTGCGGCGGATATAGCGACGGTGCCTACTTTGCACCCAAATTGGGCGTTGATCTGTTTCTTTCCGGCGATATAAGCCACCACGCCTTGCTTGACGGACACGACAGCGGCGTTTCCTGCATTGCCGCAGGCCATTATTATTCTGAAAAAATAGCGTGCGAATGTCTTACAGAGATTCTTAAAAACACAGGCATCGAATTACTGACATACCCCAACGAAAGTGAGATAAAATATGCCCTTTGACGGTGGAATGACCGCCGCGGTCGTTTCTGAGATCGCAGGTGTAGCGATCGGCGCAAAAATAGAAAAGGTTTACCAACCAACGAAAGACGAATTGGTGCTTTTACTGCATTCTCAATCACAGAATATGCGCCTTTCGATTTGTGCCTCTGCACACACACCGCATATAAATTTCAGCAAAATAGTTAAGGAAAACCCAAAAGACCCAAGCGGTTTTTGCATGCACATGCGCAAGCATTTAACGGGCGCAAAAATTATAAATGTCAAGCAGATTGATTTTGACAGAACTGTTTGTATAACGTTTTCAACAACTGATGATCTTGGTTTTCCAACAGAAAAGAAGTTATATACCGAAATAATGGGAAAGCACAGCAACATAACCTTGACAGACCAAAATGACAGGGTCATAAACGTTATTAAAACGGTTGATTTTTCTACAAGCTCAAAACGCCAGCTTCTTCCCGGAATGACGTACACTTTACCACCGGCGCAAGACAAAAAAAATCCGCTTGAAGAATCAAGAGAAGGTTTTTTAAAAGCATTTTTTTCTAAAAACGAAGTCGATAGCGAATATCTTATGAAAACCTATCAAGGTATTTCACCGCTGATAAGCCGAGAGATATTCAATCTTTCGGGTTCTGATGCCGAAAAAACATGGTTTTATTTCAGCGGTTATATCGAAAACGCAAAAGACGGTAATTTGACACCGATAATGCTGCAAGACGAAAAGGGCAAGTTATGCGATTTTACCGTAATGCCAATATATCATTACGGTAACAAATACACTTCCGTACAATTTTCCTCTTTTGGAGAATTGATAGACGCATTTTACGAAGGAAAAGAAAGAAACGACCGAATAAAGCAGCTTGCCGGTGACGTTTTTAAATTACTTACAAATGCAGAAACAAGGTTGAAGAAAAAAATATCTGCCCAACAGCAAGAATTGATAAATTGCAAAGAAATGGATAAGTTTAAACTGTACGGCGATCTTGTAACATCTAATATGTACGCAATACAAAAAGGGATGGATTCTGTCGATATCATCAATTATTACGATGAAAATTGCCCAATGGTTACCGTCGCATTGGATACGCGTTTATCCCCTTCAGCGAACGCGCAAAAGTATTATAAGAGATATGCGAAATTAAAAACCGCTACGGTAGAGCTTGCAAAGCAAATAGAAATAGCCAACAAAGAGCTTGAGTATATTTATACCGTTTTCGATTCTTTAACAAAAGCAGACGGCGAAAATGACATATCGCAAATAAGGCACGAGCTTTATCTTTCAGGATATGCTTCAAAGATGAAAAATTCCGCACAGCAGAAGAATATCAAATCTTCGCCGTTAAGGTTTATAACTGCAAACGGCTACGAAGTTTTAATAGGCAAAAACAACATTCAAAACGACAATCTTACAATGAAAACAGCCGCCCCTTACGATTGGTTTTTCCACGTAAAAGGTGCACCCGGCAGCCACGTAATAATGTTTTGTAACGGTGAAGAGCCCGATGCCGAAGATTTCACACAGGCTGCTGAAGCGGCGGCATATTATTCATCCAAAAAAGAAGGAGAGAACGTGGAAGTAGATTACACGCAGGTAAAAAACATTAAAAAGCCTTCAGGGTCCAAACCCGGATTCGTAACGTATAAAAGCAATTACTCTGCCGTTGTAACACCCAAGTGCCACGTTAAGTGAAATGAACGGTTTGAAAACACCAAAAATGATTCTTTTCGACTACGGAAATACACTTATATGCGAAGAAGGCTGGAACACGTTAAACGGACAAACTGCGGTTTTTAAACACGTTATATCAAATCCCGATAACGTAACGCCTGAAGATGCAGATAATTTTGCAATGGAATTTTACGAAAAAATTCTTTCAGATTCGCGCAACATAAACATAGAAATACATCAGCATCAATTTATGCAGTTGATGTACGAATATCTTGGTCTTGAATTTGATGTACCCAATGACTATATCGAAAAAATATTTTGGGATGCAACTTCTTACGGTGCAATAATGCCTAAAATTGACAAGTTCATTTCATATATGAACAATTGCGGCATAAGAAGCGGCGTTATCAGCAACATAGGTTTTTCCGGCAAATTACTTGAAGAACGAATAAACCGCTTGTTGCCGCATAACAAATTTGAATTTATCATAGCATCAAGCGAATATGTATTCCGCAAGCCTCACAGAATACTGTTTGATCTTGCAATTAAAAAAGCAAATCTTTCACCGGAGGATATTTGGTTTTGCGGCGATCATGCAATTTGTGATATAGAGGGGGCACATAGCGCAGGAATGTTTCCGATAAAATATTACGAAAAGTCGAAAGAAAATCTTTGGGCAGGTCCCGATAAAACAGATTTTTCCTTCCCGCATCTTAATATAACCGATTGGGACGAATTGATACAGATAATAGAAAAACTTCGTTGAATACCAAATAAAAACACTTGTTAATTGTAAAGCACGAATAATGGGCTGTACAAAAAAACAAGTGTTTTTTAGTTTTAAATGACAAATTTTAGTTTATTCCACCGTAACGCTTTTTGCGAGATTTCTTGGTTTATCAACATCAAATCCTTTAGCCGTACCGAGATAATACCCCAAAAGTTGGAATGGCACTACCGCAAGGCTTGCAGCAAAACAAGGCAAAGTTTTGGGTATAGTTATAATTTTATTTGCATGCACGGCCGTTCCCTCTGTAACCACGGCTATCAGATCTGCCCCGCGGCTGTTTACCTCTGCCATGTTGCTTAATGTTTTTTCTGCCAATCTGTTTTGCGTTACAACGCCGAAAACAGGCGTTCCCGCTTCTACAAGGCTAATTGTACCGTGCTTCAATTCGCCTGCTGCGTATGCTTCAGAATGAATATAGCTTACCTCTTTTATTTTAAGGCTGCCCTCTAAACAAATTGCAAAATCAAGCCCTCTGCCTATCAAAAAAGCGTTTTGTTTATCAAAAATACCTTCTGCTACGGATCTGATTTTTTCCTTTTCAAATAGAATTTTTTCCATTTTATTTGGTATCTCGCGAAGTTCTGATGTATATGTTTTGCATATTTCTTCACTTATTTTACCTTTAGCGTATGCAATACGTAAAGCTATCAAATACATCGCCCCAAGCTGTGCACCGTAGGCTTTTGTTGTAGCAACGGCTATTTCAGGGCCTGCGTGGGTATATATCACCCTATCCGCTTCGCGCGCGATCGAAGAACCGGTTACATTAACAACACCCAAAACGCTTACGCCCTTTGCTTTTGCATCACGCATTGCAAACAAGCTATCTGCCGTTTCACCTGATTGGCTGATTATAATACACAGCGTATCTTTTGGTATCGGCACTGTTCTGTATCTGAATTCAGATGCGTATTCAAACCTCACGGGTATGCCGGCGAGTTCTTCTATTACATACTGTGATACTACACCTACGTGATATGCAGAGCCGCATGCCACTACAAGCACCGATTTAATATTTTCAAGTTCTTCATCGGATAGCTGCAATTCGTCAAAATTTGGCATATCATTCGTAATATAGCTTTCTACGGTATTGCGAAAAGCACGCGGTTCTTCGTGTATTTCTTTTAACATAAAGCTGTCAAAGCCGTCTTTTTCAGCCGATGCCGCATCCCATTGAATATTAGTAACCTTTTTCTGTATTTCCCGTCCGCCTTCATCGTAAAAGGTTACACCACCTTTCGAAACTGCGGCAAGCTCTCTGTTTCCTACGTAATATACGCTTCTGGTATGATGTAAAATAGCAGGAACGTCCGATGCTATAAAAGACTCCTCATTACCAACCCCAATTATCATTGGACTGTCTTTTCTGGCGGTATATATTATATCCGCAATATCACTGAACATAACTGCCAACGCATAAGATCCTCGTACACCGCACAATGCGCGAGAAAGGGCTTTAATCGGGTCTTTTTCTTTTTCGTATTCTCTGCCGATCAATTTAACCAATACCTCTGTATCCGTTTCGGAATAAAAGGTGTAGCCCTGAGAAATCAACTCTGTTTTTATCTGTCTGTAATTCTCGATAATGCCATTATGAACGGCAACAACCCTATTATCCATACTTGTATGGGGGTGCGCGTTTTCTTCGTTTGGCGCACCGTGTGTAGCCCAGCGCGTATGTCCTATTCCTATACTTCCCTTTAACAAAGAACCGTTTTTCGTTTTCTCTATCAAAGCTGAAAGCTTTCCCTGTGTTTTTGAAATACAGATATTATCATCTGCATCTTTTACTGCAATTCCTGCAGAATCATATCCTCTGTATTCCAATCTTGAAAGACCGTCAAGCAAAAAAGCCGAAGCTTCTTTATTGCCTGTGTATCCAACTATTCCGCACATATAAATGCCCCTTTCCATGCATTTGCATATATATTTTATTATCAACAATGTGATCTATTTTATTTATGGTGCACGTAAAAACGCGCTTGAGCTGATATATATTTCAAAGATTTTAAAATAAAGGTTGAATTTCGTATATCGTTGTGATATAAATTATATCGTTATTTAAATAAAATGCTATTTGACAAAGATATATTTCAAACTTTAAAAGGAGTTAATCATGGATCAACGTACATATATTGATTTTTTGAGCAAAATAGAAAAATTAAAGTGTAACACGAGGCATTCGTGGACATCAAGCGGCAGGCACGAAAGCGTTGCAGAACACTCTTGGAGGCTTGCAGTAATGGCATTGCTTTGTGCAGACGAATATCCGCAGCTTGACATAAATAAGGTTATAAAAATGTGTTTAATACACGATTTTGGCGAGGCTATAACCGGCGATATTCCCTCTTTTTTAAAGGATGATAAAGACGAAGAAAAAGAAGATGCCGCCGTTCGATCGCTGTTATCCATGCTTCCTATTGACATGGCACGGGAATTAAGCGATCTGTTTAAAGAAATGAATGAAAAACAAACCCCCGAAGCAAAATTGTTCAAGGCACTTGATAATACCGAGGCGGTATTATCACATAACGAGGCAGACATATCTACTTGGATACCCTTTGAGTATAACGAAAACCTTGTGTATGGTGAAGAAAACTGCCAATGGTCTGAATGGATACGCACTTTAAGGGCTTTGGCAAAGCAGGATTCCGAGAAAAAAATCCAAAAATCCAAAAAAGAAAGCTGAAATTGCAGTAATATTTGATATTATCATTAACGGGACAGATGAATATATTAAACGATAAATATGAAATAATATGCCTTTTCAAGGATTGCCGCTTCGTAAATCGGGCGGCCGTGTGGTTTAGTGAAAAATGGGGCATACCTGTAGAAGAATATGAAAAAAGCATATCAGATTCTTTCAAAAGCGAGCAAAACATCCCTAAATGGTATATCGCCATCGAAGGTGAAAGAATAATTGCCGGCATGGGTGTGATAGAAAATGATTTTCACCCAAGAAAAGACCTTACACCAAATGTATGCGCAGTTTATACCGAAGAAGATAAGCGCGGCAAAGGAATAGCACGATTTCTTTTAGATCACGTGTGCAAGGATATGAAAAAACGCGGTTTTGATACGCTATATCTTTTTACAGACCACACCTCTTTATACGAAAAATACGGTTGGAAATTTCTTTGTAAAATAGAGGAAGGTGATTGTACCGGCAGAATGTACTTCCACGAAGAATTTTAAAATGAATCAAATCTAAGCCGCCTATACGGTGGCTTTTTTATTTTAATCAACGATATTTTAAACACATCATATAATACTAAAAAGTATCCAACAAAAACATTTAGGTAACAGTTATGAAATTCAAAAAAGTATTATATGTATTACTCGGGTGCTTGTGCATATTTTTCTGTGTATTAGGCACATTTCTTCCTGTGGTTCCAACCGTTCCGTTTTTAATTATCGGCGCGTTTTGTTTTCAAAAAAGTTCGCACAAGCTGCACTCTCTCTTGCTTGCAACAAGATTGTATAAAAACAATTTTAAAACGTATATTGAAAACGGCGGCATGACATTGGTCAGCAAAATACGAATTATCGTTGTCATAAGCATATTGATGACATGCGGATTTGTAGTAATGGCTGTCAAAAACATTTATATCGGCTGCGCCGTTTTATTTTTAATTTGGCTTATTCACATGATATATTTTATTTTCGGAATCAGAACGATCAAAACAAGCACTGCCGACTATCTCAAAAAACGCAGCACGAAAAAAGACTTCAAAACAAAAAAAGAATAAAAAAACGGCAACGGTTACGTTATCATTTTATGATAGCTCAACGCGTTGCCGTCGGATTAACATCAATCAGACTCTTCGTCTTGATCAAAATGATCGTCGTCTTCCATAAATTCCCTTGTGGAAATACGCTTTTTATCGCGCTGGCGTTCAACCATATCAGAAATCAAATTTTTAACCCTTTCAGAGTTTTTAATTTTTGCAATATCAAACTCCGGTGTTGATTTATCGCCCGTGCAGCAATGAATCGTGCCCAAGCCGAAGATACGTTGACCCAAGGGTCTGTTAAGCGTAAGGTCCATAATACGGTAAAGACGTATCTCTTCTTGCTTTTTCGAAAGAAATCCCGTTTCTATTAAAAGCTTTTCTTCCGTAAGCTTATACACGGTAAAAGTCCAAGGTAATCCGAAAATAGTACGTTTTCTTTCGTCCCATATATATTCGTTGCTCATGATTGTTGATCCTCCTAAAATAATGTTCGTTAATTATTATCAAATTTAATGCGTTTATATTTTTAGATGCGTATTGTTATTCGCTTATATCGGATGTTGCTTTGTTTTTACGAAAATAAACAACGATAAATACCGGAATAACGATAACAGCAACGATAGCCGCAGCCAAGAAAATATTTTCGTTTGGAATAAACGAAAACGTGCCGTCGTTACCTTCGATCTGTTTTGCATTTTTAAGAACCATAGCACCAATATACGGGCCTACCACACCCGGAACAAATACCTGTGAAAAAATTCGAATACCTTGCAATCTTCCCGATTTTCCTTCAGGAGTATTGTCGCGTATCATTGCACCAAACACAGCCATTCCGGAAAGATATCCACTCATCATCAATAACGAACCGATAAATACTGTTTCCGTTTGCTTCGTTAAGAACAAAACGACATATCCTGAAACTAACATCAATAATGCCAGAACACCCGAAAATACGAAGCCCTTTTTATCGTACACCCTTCCCCAAAATGCTGTAACTACAGAAGCAACGATTATCGCGGGCGCCATTATCAAAACATAATCTGCCATATCTAACGATACTTCGTAATAGATTATAAGATACGGCATAAACACTTGAATGGAAATGTTAAAAATCATAAATGCCGCAAGTACTATGTATAACGTTATATTACTTTTAACCGTAGAAGGCTTAAATCCATAGATTATACCTTTTACATATGGCATATCGGATTTTGTAACATTCGGTTCTTTGATAACGAAAATACCTATAATACCTACTGCAATTACTAACAAGCCGATTATTGTAAAAATACGCGTCCAAGATGTGGGATCATCAAGATCAAAAAACATAAATCCGCCAAAAACCACCAATACCGAAACAAGCGGCATCATGGCATTTATACCTTCCGCAGCACCTCTGTTTGCAGAGGTTGTGGAATCGGTAAGCCAAGCGTTAAACGCCGCATCATTCGCGCCGGAACCGAAAAAAGTCATTACACAGTCTAAAACTATCGTAAGTGTCACACCAAGCGCGGCAGCTGATGTTGTTAAAGCAAAAGTTTTCGTTAAAATATCTTCTCTTAACCCTACGAAAGCAAAAATTGATATTCCCCACAAAATATATCCGGCGCAAATAAACAGTTTTCTTTTTCCTATCTTATCAGAAAGTGCACCTATGAATATCGTAGTAAGTGTTGCAGTAATGGCCGATGCGGCAACCATGTTTGAAATATCCGCAGCGGTTGCATTGAACGTTTTGTACATAAAAACATTCAAATACATATTTTCAACTACCCAAGCTATCTGCCCAGTCAAACTGAAAATAACAAGCGCAAGCCAAAACGTTTTAGAACTTTTTTCTCTCATAAACAACCTCTTATTTTTAAAATTTAAAAAAAATCACGTCCGTTACGGATCAAAGATTTTAATATTTATTTTATTTTTTCGGCAAAAACGACATTATGTATATCACACAAATTATCAATACTGAATTTATATCCATTTTTAACCGTAAGATTTATACCAAGATTTCCTTTACAATTACTTTTCGGCGGAACGATTCTTTGTGCGGTTATATCTTTAAAACGTTCCGACAAAATATTAAGTATCTCGTTAGTTTTATACATATCGTCTATTTCTATGTAAATAGTTTCAAATGTGCGCTTTCCCTTTTCAAGCTTTGAAAAAAACATCATTACAAAAAGTGCTAAAAGCGCGGCAATTATCGCACCTGTATAAAATCCAAATCCTACAGCAATACCGATAATACTTGTTGTCCATACGCCTGCGGCAGTAGTAAGGCCCATGATCATATGGTTTTCTTTAAGTATTATCATACCTGCACCCAAAAAGCCTATCCCCGACACAACCTGTGCGGAAATTCGCAATATATCGTGATTATCCCCAAGGCAATCCCTTACGTATAAACTTATCATGGAAGTTAATGCCGCACCTAAGCATACAAGAATGTGAGTACGCATACCTGCGGCGCGGCCATGTCGCTCGCGTTCGCTTCCGATCAACCAGCCCAGCAAAACAGCTAAAACCAATCTGAAAGCTACTTTTATTAAAAATTCGTAATCTGTTGGCATATATATTTCCTCGTATAAGTAATTATTTTTGACAAAACCGCATCATAATTATATCACACTTTCCCATCCTTGTAAAGACCTTATTGTTAAAATATTACATATTTAGGTTATAAGATAAAGTTTCTTTTAGTAAATATAGTAGTTAGCAAAACTCAAACTGCTGTAAAAAATTAAGATTTATTAAAAAGCGTTTAAATTTTGATATTCTATTGCTTTTTTCGAAATAATATGATATTATATTAATAATTAAATTAGTTTTTCATATAACTTTAATTCGTTTTTTCGGAGGGATATATGGATTTCAAAGCCCGATTATCCGGACTATTTCCAAGACATACATTTATTCTGTTTTTGTGCTTTGTTGTTTTTAGATATATTTCCTATTTTTTGACTAAAATCGTAAGCGAAAATTCTTATCACTACGATTTTTCTTTTGTGTTGGATGATAAAATACCTTTTTTACCATTTTTTATTTTGTTTTACGTTGGTGCATATGTTCAATGGGGATTTTCCTATCTGTATCATGCAAGCTCAAGCAAAGAAAACTGTTTTCGCCTTGTTTTTTGCGACATTGTAGCAGCTTCTGTTTGTGCAATTTGTTTTGTCGCAATACCAACGTCTATCGTTCGCCCTGAAATACAAGGAAATGGCATATTTGAAAATCTTACAAAGTTGATATACGCTTTGGATACGCCGGTAAATTTATTTCCGTCTATGCATTGCCTTACAAGCTGGATGTGTTTTCGCAGTATATCATTGCTTAAATATCCTAAAAAGTGGTATATTATTTTACAGTTGATATTCTCAATCGGCGTTTTTGCCTCTACTGTATTTATCAAACAACACTTTGTGGTTGATATTTTCGCAGGAATCTTTGTTGCGGAAGTTGCTTGGCATTCCTACGATATGCTTCACATCAATAAACTTTTTGGGAAAATCTCCGAAAAGATACATAGTCGCTGATAAAGTCTGACGTTTTAAAGTTTATTTATAGTTGGTGGTCAAATGGATAAAAAAAACAGCTCACCCATAAACGCAACCGACAAAAAAAACCGAAATTCACTATGTACTGTAATTTTTTTTGCAATTGCTATATTAAGTATATGGGCGGTTTCTTCACAAAGTTCTGCGTTTTCAGTATATAATTTTTGGGAATATATTAAAAATTCCTCCCCTTTATGGATTGCTTGCGCATTTATGTGCATGATACTTTTTATTCTTTTTGAAGGTCTTGCACTAATGGTTATATGCAGGATGTTTGGTCATAAAGCAACCGTTTTAGACGGATACATTTATTCAGCATCAGATATTTATTTTTCTGCCATAACCCCCTCGGCAACAGGCGGCCAGCCTGCAAGTGCGTACTTTATGATAAAAAAAGGTATGCCCGCAATGACTGTGGCGGCGGCATTGCTTCTTAACCTTTGTATGTACACGGTATCCATTATCGTAATCGGTTTGTTCTGTTTCATTTTAAAATTCGATCTGTTCGTTCAATACAGTACAACTTCAAAACTATTTATTGCGATAGGTTCTGCTATACAGGTATTTCTTGCCGTCGGTCTTATACTTTTGTTGGTAAATGATAAATTACTGTACAGAATATCAAAAGCAATTATATCTTTTTTGTGCAAAATACGTATTCTTCGCCACAAAGAAAGCAAGCTTGAAAAATTAAATCAACAAATCAAAACATATCGCGAATGTGCAACGATCATATACAATAGAAACGGAAAGCTGTGGATCGTTTTCGTTCTAAACTTTTTGCAGCGCGTTGCACAAATAGCGGTAACTGTATTCACTTATATGGCAACCTCCGGTAAATCTTTTTTAGAATCGATAGATCTCTTCTTTTTACAAGGCTATGCCGTATTGGGCGCAAACTGCATGCCTATCCCCGGCGGAATCGGTATTTCAGATTACATCATGCTTGACGGATTCGGCAATGTCATGGACGAATCACAAGCGGTTTATCTTGAATTACTTTCAAGATCGTTATCTTTTTACATTTGCGTAGGCATATGCGGTATTTCATTTGTTATCAGTTATTTTGTGATTAAAGGAAAGGCAAATAAAAAATGATAGGTTTATATGATTATACGGTTGTATTAACATATTTGTCACTGTTATCAGCAGGTACAGGTATCGTCGTATCTTTAAGCGGTCAAGGTCATCCGTATTGGGGTGTATTCTTTTTAATGCTGTGCGGCCTTTTTGATGCATTTGATGGGCGCGTTGCACGTACGAAGAAAAACCGTACGGAGCTTGAAATAAATTACGGCATACAAATAGATTCTTTGTCTGATGTTGTGGCTTTCGGTGTTTTACCTGCATGTATCGGTGCAGCACTTGTAAGAACCTCTCCCTTTCTTAACCGCATTCTTGTTGAAACTGAAAGCATGGTATTGCACGTTCTGTTAAATTTCGTACTCTTTGCCATTTTGATATCATATATACTTGCAGCACTAATACGTTTAGCATATTTTAACGTTACAGAAGAGCTTCGTCAAAAAGAAGAGGGCGGCGTTCTGCATCACTATACAGGTTTACCGGTTACTTCAGCTGCACTTATTTTTCCATTCGTTATGCTGCTTCGTTACATCATCCCAATTGATATTTCCATCATATATTTCCCTATCACGCTTTTAACAGGTTTCGCTTTTTTGGGGAAATTTAAAGTCGTAAAGCCTAAGTTACGCGGCATAATGATAATGATAGGCATCGGCTTATTGGAAGCTGTAACGCTTATATTGTTATGGTACTTCAATTCTAAATAATCGAATCGGATAAAAATATGGCACATAAAAACGAAGGTCTTTTAAATTTTTTATACAAAAACAAGCTTGGAAGATTTTTCTTAAAAATACTTTCTTCAAGATGTATATCAAGCTTGTGCGGTGTTTTTTTGGATTCATGGCTCTCAAAGCCTCTTATCAATAGTTTCATAAAAAAGAACAATATCGTTATTTCTGACTTTGAAGCAGATAATTTCAAATGCTTCAACGACTGTTTTTGCAGAAAAATAAAAAACGGCAAACGACCAATAGACATGGGAGAAAATGTGTTAATCTCTCCGTGTGACGGTCTGTTAAGCGCATACAATTTAACCGATAATACAATTTTGCCAATTAAGCAAAGCGCTTATACACTTAATTCTCTTTTAAATAGCGAAGAACTCGCAAATACATACAATAACGGTATATGCTTAGTGTTTAGGCTGTGTGTTGATCATTATCATCGTTATTGCTATCCTGCAAGCGGTCAAAAAAGCGAAAACATCTTTATAAAAGGTAAATTACATACCGTTCGCCCCATAGCATTGGAGGCAATGCCGGTTTTCGTGCAGAATTGCAGAGAATATACTACAATCTGCACAAAACAATTCGGTCAAATACTTCAAATGGAAGTAGGTGCTATGCTTGTGGGCAAAATTAAAAACCATCACGGTCAGTCTAATGTCGAAAAAGGTCAAGAAAAAGGGATGTTTTTGTACGGCGGCAGCACGATAATTCTTTTATTCGAAAAGAATAAAGTAAATATTTCTAAAGATTTTTTTGAAAATACAAAAAATGGTCTTGAAACCCCTGTTTTAATGGGACAACCAATAAATATTTAAAAAAACTTTAATCTATGATCGCAAATTGTTATACAAATAAATAGTAAAGAGGTTTTTATGAAAAAAGCACTTAAAATATTTTTGATAATCGTTTCTTGTTTATTAGGGGCGGTTGTATTATTTTTAGCTGTTCTCAATATATCAAAATTCGCAATCTATAATGAATATTATAAAATTGAAGATACCGTATGTAAAAATCCCGGGTTAAATGATGGCTTCGTTTGCCAAGGCATATGCGTATATGAAAGTGCCGAAAAATTCTTAATATCCGGTTATATGTCCGACAATAGCGCCAGCAGGGTTTACGTTACAGACAAAAATGACAATTCTTATTTTGTTTCACTTACTCAAAACGGCAAAGAATTTACGGGGCATTTGGGTGGTATAGCTGTAAATGATGGCATGATATATATCGCAGACGGCGGAAAAATATATTCTGTTGCTGCAAATGCGATTATGTCAGCCTCCAACGCTGATTGTGTCGAAATAGGCAGCGGTATTGATGTTAACAACGCCGCATCTTTTACTTTTGCCGATGAAAATTATCTTTACGTTGGCGAATTTCACGATGGCGGTAAATATGTAACGGATCATCCTTATGAAACTAACGACGGTACATATTATGCTATTGTTTCGAGATATTCTTTTGACGATCTTACCACTCCCAATAAAATATATTCTATAAGAAATAAAGTACAAGGCTTCTGTGTAACGCCTAATGGCAAGATCGTGCTTTCAACATCATACGGGTTGACTGATACAGTGTATTACATTTACAACGAAGACGAGGCAGTAAATTCAGGAATTACTTACAACAATGCACCTGTATATTTTTTAGATAACTGCATTCAGGAGATTAAGGGGCCTGCAATGGGTGAAGGACTTGACTTTTATGATGGAAAAGTTATAACTCTTACCGAAAGTGCTTCTGATAAGTATATCTTCGGAAAGTTATTCTTTGCAAACGATATCGTTTCCCTTGACATTAAATAAGACTTCAATCCATTTCTAATTGTACTTTTTTTAAAAAAATAATAAAAAAATATCATTTTTACTATTGACAAAATCAATTCTGTGTGATATAATAATTAGCGTTGTAAGAAAACTGGGTGTGGCGCAGTTGGTAGCGCGCTACCTTGGGGTGGTAGAGGCCGCAAGTTCAAGTCTTGTCACTCAGACCAAAATCGGAGGTTCAACCGAACCTCCGATTTTCTTTTATTTTCTCGCTAAATCTCTTGAAATCTCGTGTTTTTGCAATAAACATAACGGGCTTGTTCTTCCCTGTTTTGAGGGTTGAACAAGCCCATCTTTCGCACTTGACCACATGTTTGACCACTTGTGGAGATTTTTGGCTCATTTTAGGCTACTTTTTGATAGTTTTAAGGCGGTAATCGCGAGCTAAGAGTTATTTAATGCTTCCATGCGCAATCTAGACAAAAACCATTTCCGCCATCTTGGTCATGCCCAAAATAACAGAAGCAATCAGGGCACATGTTGTATTGATCTTTCTCCATTTCAAAATCATCGCTATTCCAATCAAGAGCGTCCGCTTCGTCACTTTCAGCATTACTCCGTCTTGGCAAAAGCGGATACCAATTATCTAATGGATTACCTTCCTTTGACAAATTACCCCACCATAACACAAGGGGGCAAGCGTTGGAAATGTTCATATCAAACGCACAAAATGAACCAAACCCAAACGAAGGCCACAAATTGTATCCTAACGGATACATCTTACTCTCTTTAGATAAACTGCGAATTATTTCTATCCCTTTTACAAGAAACTCAATTTCTACAACTTCGCGATTTTGTGCAGATGAAAAAATACCGTTATCATTCTCCCATGGATATGCTCTATAAGGAATCTTTTCATAATTTTCTCCAAGCTGCTTCAAAGAAGAATAATAATCAGCGATTTCTTGAATTCCTGACGCTCTTGAGGTCGGCCACAAGCACTTCTTGTATTTTTCATATGTTTCAACGCATTCACCATTATACTCATATGTTTTCGATACTTTTTTGTTATTGCACAGCTTTTTATAAGTATGTATTTTGAACTGAATGTTTTGTTCATTAATAATAGAGGTCAATTTATTTTTTACATACTCCACCCCTTGCGTAGCTCCTACTATATAAAAGACATCTAAGGTTGATTCACGAGGTAATAACCATAAGCACTCTTCAATATCTGTTCGAGCTCTTCTACCGGTATATAATCCATCATCAATATAAACATAATGTTTTGTTTCTTCATCTACAGATGTTTTCAAAGGATAATCATATCGGTCGTTTACCATGTTAATCAATCGTTCAAGCATTTTGCGTTGACTCAAACCCGTTTCCTGCACTTGAATAAATGAGACTGATTTTAACATTTCAAAATCACTAGAAAATTCATATTTTCTTGTTATGTATGACAATATACTATCTAATATATCGTCAATTTTTGAATCGCTAAAATACCATTCATTAAGCACATGTAGCGTTTCAAAAAGTATTACATCCTGAGTTTCTTGAGAAAACTGCGAAACCCATTTTTCAACGTGTCTGCTGTCAAGTTGTATAGGCAACTCGTCTTTTCTAAAGTTTTGTATTATATTGGCAATTTCTTCGGTTATTTGCTTTCTGTTCACTTTGTCTCCTTCCCCTAATAATAGGTATATATTCAACACTCCACCGCGACTTTAATAACCCCGTAGCGTTTATTTTCAAACAGCTCATATGCCTCGTCGATCTTTGAGAGCGGATAGATGTGCGTGATCAGCGGCTCGGTATCGAGTTTGCCCTCGGCAATGAGCTTCAGCGTTTCCTCGCAATCACAGCCGTCAACGCCGCCTGTCTTAAAGGTCAAGTTCTTGCCGTACATATCCGGCAGAGGCAAGGTCTGCGCTTTGTCGTAAAGCGCCACCACCGTCACGATCGCATTCGGGCGCGCACACTGCCATGCGAGCTCGAAGGTGTTCATACCACCGACTTCGTCGGTGGAGGCTCCTGCCACCTCAAGCACCACATCCGCACCGCCGTGATCGCTGTTCTCGCGAACAAAATCAAGGCATTTTTCGGGCGTAACCGTCAGCACATCGGGATAATGCTCATTCACGAACCTGATGCGGTTCTCATCCTTCTCGCACACGATGATTCGCTTGGGATTCTTCAGCATCACACACAGAAGCGTGCAAATTCCAGTGGGGCCTGCTCCGATAATGAGAACGGTATCGTCCTAGGTGATTTCGGAGATCTTCGCCTGATCCGCAAACGGCACACGAACATACTCTGCCTGACCGCCATCAATGCGACAACCAAGCGCCCAACCGCCGTTCTTGTCGATGCAATTGTTGACGAATCCCTTCTTGCAGAAGAAGCACTCACCGCAGAAGGTTTCCACATTGACCGTGACTCTGTCACCGGGCTTCACATGCGTGACAGCAGAACCGACTTCTTCCACAATTCCGACCATCTCGTGACCGACCGTGATTCCTTCCACCGCTCTTGGCACGCTGCCGTGCTTAATATGCAAGCCACTCGAACAGATGCTCGCAAGCGTGACCTTGACAATAGCATTCCTCTCGTTCTGTATTGTCGGCTTTGGCTTCTCAACTAAACCGAATTTTTCTTTCGATATGTATGTATAAGCAAGCATGATATCACCCCATTAAATTTGATATTTTATTATACCATATTTTTCTTTTTTCTTCAACATAATTGTGCAAATATAAAATCCAAATACTGGTTATTCATTTTCAAGAAGAATGCAAAAAAATAAATTTAATGACTTAGTATTTTACATCTTGAAAAAACAGTTTAAAAATGGTATAATGGCTCAAATATATTGCGAATGCTGCAAATGTTACACACAATGCGCAAAAAAACACAAACGCTAAATTTCTCGTAAGCTATGAAAGAGGGATGGTATGAAAAAACTTTTTAGTATAATGCTAATTTTTACATTTATTTCAAGTTGTGTATTTACGTTGTCTTCTTGCACGGGCAATGATGCCGGAAATGGTACTTCCGCAGATACAGTCTTTGATACTGCGCCTGAACTTGACACTTCAACAGTGGAAGTAATCAAAAACGGCGAAGCAATGTATTCTGTCGTTTATCCGGAAAACTGTTCTGATGTATTGTCTTCGGCGGTTGACGATTTTGTATCAAAAATACAAACATCTACCGGCAGCAGTATAATCTGTATTAAGGATTCACAGGCGACACAAGAAAACGGTAAATATATTCTTATCGGACAAACTTGCTTTGCACAATCTTCTGCATCCCTTGATTCCCTTTCGAAAAACAGCGATGCTTACACCATTGAAAAAGCAAACGAGCATATCGTTATTGCGGGACATTACGACAGTGCAATTATCTCCGCATTATCTTACTTTATAGATACGCTTATGCCAAAAAATTACGATACAAACACAAAAACACTTACTTTAGAAGAATGGTGCTTTGACGGATCTGATGCTATTCCTGCTTCATTTATTTCCAAGGATATTAAAAAATACACTATCGTTTATAGCAGTACTGAAGGCGGATATGAAGAGATTGCCAAAGGTCTTCACGACCGTATAAAAACATCAAAAGGGGTAGAGATTCCTGTTGTTAAAGATACCGAAGCACCTGAAGCACCTCACGAAATACTTATAGGAAAGACAAACCGATATCTTTCGTCAAAATGTTACGAAAGCGGTACATACCTTATGGAATACAAGATGGTTGTAGAAAAAGGCCAGCTTCAGATAGTATGCGGCGGACTGTATTCTGCAAGGTCGGCAGTAAATAAGCTTGTTAGTACTGTTATCAAAAATGACAACGAGCTTGCTACCGGCACGCATCTTCAAGGTGATCTGGCAAAAGAAAGCGTATCTCCGACAAAAGGGACAGACGTGCGCATAATGTCTGTTAATGTTCTTGATGAAAGGGCCATAACTCAACATAGCAGATTTCCTGCCTCTGTACAGCGTGCTGAAATACTTGCAAAAATACTTGTTGATTATACCCCTGATATAATTGGCGTGCAAGAAATGGACAGAAATTATCATGAACCTTTACAAAGTTACTTCAAGATCATTAAAGATACTTACGGAATTAAATATTCAATGATACTCGAAAAAAGTGATGGAAAGATAAACTCAAGCCCGATTATATACCGTTCTGACAAATTTAAGCTTGATTATCAAAAATTCACGGTTGTGCCATACCTTATCGGTATGCAAAGCGATGAATATTCAAACGGTATTTCAAGTGCAAAATTCACTTCAATTCAAGACCCCACATTGGAAGTAGCGCTTTTGTCCACACATTGGCATTGGGAAAAGGAAGGCGTATCTGATACACCTAAGCAATACCACGATGCTACATGTATGGCAAACGAATTTAAATATTTAGAAGCCACATATCCTAATGCACATATATTCTGCACGGGTGATTTTAACAGTCACCGTTTTCAGAATAAATATTTAAATCAACTTATTGATGATATAAACGGTGAAATTTCAAGCAGTATAGCTATCGACAAAGGAGTATTCCAAACGAGCTTTATGCATCAAGGGCAGTTGATTGACCATATAATCGGAAAAAAAGGAACATTTGACGTACTTCTGCACGCACCGGCAAAAAACAAATCTGAAAATCTTACCGACCATCAGCCGATTTTTGCAGATATCTGTTTTGAATAATCATAATATTCTTTAATACAAAATCCGTCGCAGATATCTGCGGCGGATTTTACGTTAATTCAATAGTATATTATTTCATCAATTCATCTGTAAGTCGTATGATTTCCGGTGCTATTTTTTCTCTCTCTTTTTTCAATATACGATTATAGATCGGATACGCCAAGCATACAAGCACCATGCCTACAATACCGATAATTATTCCGAAAAAGGTTGATATTGAACTATGCAAACCAAGCAAATCACCTATATCGGTCATTACGAGGCTCATTCCCGTACCCATAATTATAGCACCGATAATTCCGAGCACTAAAGAAGTGATAGTGGCTTTTTTGCTTACGGTTGAATCAAGTCTGCGAAGCAAAGCCATTTTATCCTCATTTTGGTCCGAGATGGCATATTTCTGACGAATTGCTTTTATTTCTTCTTGTTCTTTTGCGGAATAAGTATAATTAAATGTTTCTTTATTTTCCATATAAACCCCTATTGTTTAACAACTTAATCTTTTTTGTGGCCTGCATGATCATATAAACTGCCATTACAACGACAAATACAGATATCACACCGCCTGAAATACCAAGTAATATGCGGCGTTCCGTCAAATTCATTGTGTTATTGCCAAAAGTAGTAAGCATCGTTGATTCAAGTGTAAGCATTGATACACACGCTGATGCAAGACTGATAGCCTTTGAAGCAGAATAAACCGGGCTGTTATATTTACGATATTTTACTACGCTTACAATGGCAAACGCGAAAGAAGTAAAAGTATATACCGCAAGAGCAATAGTTGTTATTTCGTGGTGATGAAACGTTCTGTTCCAATAAACCATAAAGAATATAATCAGCGAAAGTGCCAAATTCATAACAAGAAATACAATGCCGCAAGCACGATATTTCTTTAGCTCTATCAGCATTTTTTCCCCGGGTTTATGACTTCTTGTGTAACGCACCAAAAAAAAGCGCATTACAGCAAGCGAAATATAATAACCTGCTAAAGAATAAAACCAAAAAGTATCATGCCAATACCCCATGCCCAATTGAAGAAACGCGTAGGCAATGTTCAAAATCAACGCACCATACAACGAAACATTTACCCTTAACCGAGCGTCTTTTTGCCAAAGCTGTGCATACTTGTTTTCATTTTTAAAGGTTTTAAAAAAGCAAACAAGGTACGGTATTCTACAACAGCAAACCGTTAAAGTATAAAAGGCAAGTACATACGAAACAATCGCTACGACTGATTCAGGGCCTAAAACCACCATTGAATACACAAGAAAAATAACAGAAAGCGGAATGAGAATAATCATTAAAGCAACATGTGGGAATAAGAATGATTTTGCAAGCTTTTTCCAATCCATATTATTTTCTCCATATTTTCACGGTAAATGCAGATCCTCGGCCTATTGCACTTTCGACACTAATTTCACCGTGCATAATATCTATAACTCTTTTAACCAGCGCAAGACCCAATCCGTTTCCTTGAACGGAATGTGAAGTATCACCTTGATAAAATTTTTCAAAAATGTGCCCGCCTATTTCCGAACTAATGCCGCAGCCCGTATCGCTTACTTTTACAACGGCATGATTTTCGTCTGATGTTAAGGATACGCTGACCTTTCCGCCGGAGGGTGTAAATTTGAACGCATTGGAAAATAGGTTATTCCAAACGTGGCTTAAAAGCTCGGCATCTGCCTTTATTTTAACGTTTTCTTCTATATCGGTTTCAATTTCTATTTTCGATTTTTCCCACACGCTTTCGTAAGCAAGTAAACATTCGCAAAGCTGTTCGCCAAGATCAAATTCTGTTACTTGCGGAAAAATCTGTTGATTTTCAAGGCGGTTAAGCTTTAAAATATTCGTCAGCATATCTGCCATACGCCGAGAAGCATCGGTAACGCCCCTTGCGTATTCCATACGTTTTTCTTCACTTAAATCGGGAACTTGAAGTAGTGTTCCATAATTTTGCATTACTGCAAGCGGAGTTTTCATTTCATGTGAAACATTGGCTATAAAATCCGTACGCAAAGTTTCTACACCACCCAATTCCTGTGCCATTTTATTAAAGCAATCTATAACTCGATTGAACGTTGCATCAATTCCAAATTTACCTTGCGGCTTTACACGAACCGAAAAATCCCCCTGAACTATTTTTTCTGCCGCATCGGTTATACATTTCACGGGACGTTCTACCGTAAGTTTTCTGCGAACAATATCAACTATCGTAAAAATAAGGCTTAAAAGTGCGACGTTCAGAAACGTTATTTTCGCGGCAATGGTTATATTCTCTTTGGTAAAAACTATATTAAGAGAATCTTCCAATATAGAAGCAAACAGCATCGTGCAACAGGTAATAACAAATGCAACCAATAAAAAGAATATAAAATAATGATTCAAAAACTTTAAAATGATTCTAACTGAATTATTTTTCTTCACTTTATCACCGCCTTATATCCGAGGCCGTGAACGGTTTTGATCTCAAAATCTTCACAAGAAGATAATTTTTGGCGAAGCTTGGTCATATAAACATCTACTGCCCTTGGTGCGGTATCAGTATCAACATCCCAAAACTCGTCCATCAGCTGTGTTCGTGTAAATGTTTTTTTGGGATACGACAACAATTTATACAAAATACTGAATTCCCTATTTGTTAACGGAATTTCTTCTTCATTAAAATATGCAGTATGCTCGTCAGCATCCATAACAAAATTGCCGATTTCAAGCTTACGCGAGGAAGCGATTTTGGCACGGCGAAGAAGTGCACCTATACGCAAAAACAATTCGTCAAGGTCTATTGGCTTTACCATATAATCATCAACACCTATACGAAACCCTCTTTGTTTAGAAGCAATATCATCGCGCGCTGTCATAAATAATATTGGAATATTATCATTTAATTCACGTACCGTTTTTGCAAATTCAAACCCATCCACACCTGGCATCATAATATCAGACACGATAAGATCAAATATATTTTCGTAAAGAGCATCGTATGCTTCGTTACCATTCAAGCACCCCACTGCCTCGTATCCGCTATGATTTAAAAAAGAACATACCGTTCTATTTAATTCACTATCATCTTCCACAACTAATATCTTAAACATTGATTTACCTCGCATACTATTTGATTCGATAAACAGTATAGCACGTAAATGTTAAAGTTTTGTTTGTGTTTTCACTTATTTTCAAAATAATATTAAAACTATTTTGATTTTAATGTACGTTTTAGAGCATCGGTGCAAATATTCTACAACAGCGCGTATAAATTTTTGCAGTAAATTTGTTTTTAGCATTGAGGAGGTTACCTCGACGCTTTTGTTCATCGTATTTTCGATATCTTCTTTCAAGTTTTTTATTATTAACATCGTAGCTTATCGTTTTTTTCATAACTCACTCTTTAATACAGGCATAGCGAGATACCGTTCGGCATCTCGCTATAAAAATATTTTATTTTTTCTTTGCTGCTTCGTAGCGGTTATTCGCGTCTTCAATTCTTGCTTTTGCTGCAGCAATCTGTTCTTCTCTTTCTTGTTGCATCTTTGCGCTTCTTTCCGAAGGGCTCATGTGTGCATCATCCCAGCTTTTCTTTGCGTCTGCTTTTGCCTTTGCAAAGGTGTTGTGACCTCGGTTTTCTTCAAAATTAGCTTTAGCTTCTGCCTTTGCCGCTTGGAAATTAGCCTTATCAACCTCGTGCTGCGCTTTTGCGGATTCTTTCATATCCTGAAATGCTTTTTTCAAAAATTCTCCCATCATATTCACCTTAACCTTTCATGATTTTATCGCTTATATCAATTATTTTGTCTGCGTATTTTTTACGGCGTGCATTGAGAATACATTTGTAAATCGGGTAATTTATAATTGTCATAACCATACCTATAATTCCAATTATAATACCCAAAACCATCGGATTGTTAATACCGATTGTTTGTGCGATATCAGTCATTACAAGGCTCATACCGCTACCCATAATGATTGCACCTATACTGCCTAAGACGTATGCAAATACATTGGCAGGGCGCTTTACCTTACGATCTAACTGTTTAAGCTCGTCAAGGCTTGTGTGTTCTTTTTCAGTATATTGCGTGCGTACCTTTTGAATAAGAAAATCTTGATCGTTTTTGTTCATAATATTTACCTCTTTCTTGCATTTACAATAACATTATATTTTTTGTTGTTTTTGAAAGTTTTAAAAAATGTTTGAGTTTTGTTAATTCCAAAATTTATTTAACAAACTTTTTTACTCTCCACACATGACAAGCTGATTATAACGGCACGATATTTGTGCGATGTTTTAAAAACATTTAAGTTTTATTAAAAACGAAAATCCTACTAAAAAATCAATAAAATTTTATTATTTAACTGTATCAACATATCCCGTTTGTCATGCAAATAACTTTGACATTAATAAATATTTACCTTGAATTATTCACACACTTGTGATATAATAAGGTTATAAAAATACTCATACGTCTTATTCATCAAGGCTGTGAAATAAAACTTAATAAGGGAGAGAATATTATGAACGCAAAAGTACACGAGCTTTTAAATCAACAAATTAACAAAGAATTCTATTCTGCATATCTTTATTTAGATTTTTCAAATTATTTTGAAGATGCCGGTTTAGACGGATTCGCTAACTGGTATAAAATTCAAGCACAAGAAGAACGCGACCATGCAATGCTTTTCTACCAATACCTTCAAAATGAAAACCAAAAGGTAACGCTTGAAGCAATCGCAAAACCCGATAAGGTATTCACTTGCCATATTGACGTACTTAAAGCAGGGCTTGAGCATGAAAAATACGTTACCTCATTGATCAATGATATCTACGCTGAGGCATATACAGCAAAAGATTTCCGCACCATGCAATTTTTGGATTGGTTTGTTAAAGAACAAGGCGAAGAAGAAACAAATGCCAACGACTTAATAACAAAAATGGAATTGTTCGGATCTGACCCCAAAAGTCTTTACATGCTTAATCAAGAATTGGCTGCAAGAATATATAATGCGCCTTCCCTGGTGCTTTAAAATTAAAAAGCGGTACGGCAAAAATGCCGTACCGTTTTTTTCAGTTCGTTAAATATCCAATCAAATGGCTGTTTTGGGTTTACGCCCAGTGATCTGCAGATTTGGGGTCGCGTATTCCTACAAGGATTGCCTGTTCCCACAGCAAAAGCTAAGTTCCATCACCCTTGCGGCGAAGAACGATCTCACGCGGATTATCTGCGCCGCCGCTTTTTACAAACAGCTTTTTATATCCCTCATTCGCATCGGAATATATATTTGTCTCAACAGTCAGCGTAAATGGTTCCGAAGGGGCATAGTCGTTTTCGTTTGTGCAAGGCTTTCGGGCAATGCCGAAAATTTAAAGGTTTTCTGCGAAGGGTGATTTTCTACGTTTGAAGAAGCGGGATTCTGCACAGGATCGCTTTTTTTTAATTTGCCAAATATAGGCATAGCCTTCTTTCCTTTTCATTTAATATACAATAAAAATGGTAAGCAAAACCGGTATGCGCGGTAAAACGTTTAACACAACTATGCCATTATACTATAAGTACAATGAAATGTAAACATAATTATATATCGCAAAAAATCATTATTTTAACATAACTTACGTTTTTATTTATAAAAAAGCTACCTTTACATTAGAAGTAAAAGTAGCTATTTTACATAAGTTATTTATAGTGCTTATTTATTCACTTTTTTGCTAAGCTTTTCATATTCTTCATTTGAAATAACACCGTTACAATCGCCGTCTATCGCTATTTGTCTTAATTTGTCATCATACGCGTTATTCATCATTTTCTTTGCCCTGATGATATCTTTTGTGTTTATCACGCCGTCGCCGTTTATATCGTTTTCAAGAATGACGTAAACGCTTGATGAAGTCGAAGAGCTTAAATATCTTGTTACCTTGCTGCCGGATGCAACGCCGCCGGAAAGCTTTACGTTACCTTCAAACATTGAAAGCAACTCTTCTTCGGTTGTTCCTTCGGGAACCTTTATAACGGAATAGCCATTTTGCGATTCAACCTGATATTCAGCGTTGTTTTTGGTGGTGGTCTTGTATTCCGAAGGTTTTCCTGCCGTAATATCTACAAATGAAGGAAAGTGGTCGCACATTATCGACGTTGTGCTGTTCATAGGAACCTTGAACCTTACTATACGAGCAAGATCGGTAACGTGGAATATGTCAAGTGCCTTTGTCATAGATCCCGAAGCGGGAGATGAGGTAGTTGTCGGGTGCGACGTACGAAGCAAGAAAAGATCTCTTTCGGATATAAATCTCGAATCATACAAGGTGCCCGCTTTAAAGAACACAGGGTAGCCAACATCAGTAGAATACGTGTTATAGTCTCCCATATTTACTACGGCACAGCCATACTGGGAAACAAGTTTGGCAGTAAGATCAACAATTTCCTGCGCGTTAATGGCACGTATCGGGTCTGCCTTCGTTCTATCGCTTAAATGGAAGAAGTGCGTAGTTGATGCCGCAAACATTTGGCCGGTTGCCTTATCTTGCAAAACTGCCCACGTTACGTTATGACCCGGATATGTACTTTCGCCGGACAATTTAAACCATCCCTTTGCCAAGCAATTGAACCTTTCGGTTTTATATGCAAGCGGCGTGAAATTCTGTGTGCCGGTGGTTATCATTTCATTACCTAATACCGTATATCCAAGCGATTGAAGCTTTGGTGTAAGATTTGCCGTAAACGTAGCACAGTATTCTTGGAAGCCGATAACATCGGGCTGATAATATTTGAATGTATTTACAAAGTTTGTTATTCTGGTAAGATCCTGATAAAGCTCGTAGCGTAACACGTTGCACGTCATTATTCTGAATGAGGCACCGTCTGTCAAAGGCAGATGATTTACCGATTCATCAAACGTTTTAACAGTATTTGAGCAAAGCGTGGTAAGAACCAGATCATCTGTCGTTGCTTTAGCGGCATCGATCATAGTCTGAACGGCATATTCTGCCGCCAACGCGGTATTACCTATTACGAATATATTACCGTATCTTCCGAGTATGGCATATTTCCCTGCGCCGATGCTCATTCCTGCGGGAAGATAATCAGCAGCAGTCGCGGGGCTTCCCACAACTATTTGTCTATAAGCGGCATGCTTATCAAATGGGGCTAACGTTACGTCTTTACCGGTATAATACTGCAACTCGTCTGCCAAAAGTCTTGCCGCCTCGTAATATCCCATATAGTCCGTCGTTTCTTCTGCAAAATATGTTACTCGCAATTCGGAAGCATCGTCGTTATATATAGAAACCGATCGTTGGGGATAAGTTATTCTTTTTTGAGTGCTTGTAAATACTTTTCCGTTTTCATCTTTCACGAACGGGTCAATACAAATAATATCACCTTCGCTGATTGGGAAATTGCTTGCCGTCACAGTAAAAGCACCGTTTGAAGATATATTACTTGCAGATAAAAATACTCTCGAATTTTTTATAGATCCGTCACCCTTTACCGTATATACAGCAAAGCCAAGCTTAGAATAATTCATGTTTGGTGCATAGCCGTTAATGGTAAGCGAATTTCCGCTGACCGTATATCCGCCCAAATGTACGTTTATGTACTGCCCGCTATAAAGCGTTCCCGGGGTGGAAGTGGTTTTAACGGTTCCGCCTGCATAGTATGGGGTACTTGCAATAGATGTATCTGTTATGTTAAGGTAACTGTACATCGGCGGCAAACCGTCTGCATCGGGTTCACCCGTAACAAATGTAGGGGGAACGACCGTCATAGGATAGGTAGAGGCTATTTCTTGTATAACCGATGGCAAAAACTTAGCAAGCCCTTTTCTGAAAGTTTCTTCATTCGAAAAATCGTAATAGTTGAAGGAATAATCTTTGTTTACAGTTTCCTGTGTAAAATGTATTGCGTAGCAATCCGCGTAATTCATCATTAAATTTACGTCATCCATTGTTACGGGAATCGTAGCATTTCCAAGTGTAGAACCGTTGGAAAGACGCATTTTTGCATTTGCAGGCTTTATCAACGATATTGCAAGTGCCGCATGTCTGTCGGGCAAAAATCCACTGCCGCATTTTGAATGGATCGCAGTTGCAGGATGAATATCACCAAGAGAATTGTAGTTTACGACACGCGCAACCGATACGTTGCCCATATCACATCCCGCGCTTTCCCAATATGCTTTAAAATCATCTATCGTCTTATCTTTACCGCTGCTTGATGCAAACCAGATAACAGCTACACCGTTTGGTTTAAGAACGATACCCGTATCGGATATGGTAAGTGCGTTTACCATCGTTGGAACAAGGGATTCAGACGTTCCCATTAAGCGCTGTATTCCATTTCTTTCTGCCTTACCGGAATTTACATATCCGCTTCTGATAACAGTATATCCGTCAAGCGACACGTTGGATCTTGAAGTATTTACTATTTCTATAAATTCGTATATACCGTTGGTAGGACACGGCGATACCTCGCTGACTGCCAAATCGCCGGGCTTACCCTTTGTATTAAGACTTTGGCATTCGTTTACAAGGTTAACAAGATCATTATTGAAGCTTTGCATGTTATAGTTAACACGTGATTGGACGCCTGCCGCAGAAAGATGCGACGTTTTCGCAGCAGACCATTCGGTAGCCGTGCCGCCTACTGTTATAGCCGGAGTCACGCCGGAGGTAATATCTATTTTTTTCGCCAGATTAACGTCAGATATGCCCCAAATAAAGCAATCCTTAAACGCCGCACTTTGTGATGCGTTCGTTATTTGAACGTACGACACTATCTGTGAAGAATAATCGCCGCTGCAGCTTATATCCCCCGAATACACAAAGTTTGTAACATTTACAACGTCACCTCTGAGTATCGCAGCTAAGCCGCCTGCATAGTTGGCAGATGTAAGATCAGCAAACGTAACTGCGTTCGACGCAGAAAAATTAACGTTTACGTTATAGCCAAGAATACCGCCGACGTACGACGTGCTTGCAGTATAATTCCCTGCCGTTACTATATTTGTAAGAGTTATTTTCGGATACGTTGATGTATTCGTTGCAGTAGATGATGAATATCCGTCGCCGCCTATAATACCGCCTACGTGTTGAGCGGCATTGATAGTGGCATTTACAGCAACGTTATCGCACTCAACAAGTGTACAGTTCATTCTGCCCAATACACCGCCTACATAGTTGCCGTTTGACGTAAGAGAAACACCATATACCGTGCAATCATCTGCATCAATAGCACCGCTTGAAAGACCTATAAGGCCGCCGACGTTGTTTCCGGTCGCGGTGATAGTGCTATTAAGAAACTCGCAGTTTTTAAACGTGGCTTTTTTTGACGAAGAGCCTATAAAGCCGCCTGCGCTTGCCCCGCTTGAGGTTATAGATACAGAAGAAGAGCAGTTGGTAAAATTTACCGCCGCTGAATTTAGTCCAATGTATCCGCCCAGAGCATCAGCACCGCTTATAGTACCTGATACACTGCAATTTTCGAACGTTACGCCGGAAATATTCTGTGCAACGAATCCTGCGGAATTAGCCCCTGTGCCTGCGTTTATCGCAACCGTCAAGGTAAGATTTTTTACCACCGCACCGCCGCTGTAACCGATAAGCGCATGATTGCTTGTGTCAGCCGCGCCGGCGGTAAGCGACGAAAGAATGTATCCGTTGCCATCGAGCGTTCCGCTGTACGGATTATTTTTATCCGTTCCTATGCACACGGAAGCGGTAAGAGCAATATCGCATCCTAACGTAATGTTATGCCCATAATTACCGTCGTTGATATATCCTACAGCTGTCTGTAAGCCGTTAAAGCTATAGACCGTGTAGGTATTAGTAGATGAATCAAACGTATAGTCATCCGTTATTTTTTCAGCAATAACGGGACTGAATGTTGAAAGCATCATAACGGTAATAAGGAAAATACTGACAAGCTTCTTTTTCATTTGTAATTTCCCCATTTCTGTTAATTTGTACTGCACGTTACAATTTTGTTTACGTTGCATGTATGTAGTAATACTTATAACATATTGCACTAAAAAAGTCAACACTCTGCGTCTAAATCGGTAAATTTAACGAATAAAAAAGAAAATAATTAAAGGGCGAAACCGTTCGCCCCTTTTAAATTTAATCGCATTTAGTAAATATTTGATGAATTAAAATTGTAAGCAATATTATTAACTATCAGCAATACGAAGACCGTGCATTTTCGCGGCGTATTTCAATTCATATACCGTATCTTTTTCGCTTGCCCTTGATATACTTGTTAACTCTTTTTTTGCATCATCTACAGATGCGTAAAAACCAAGTAACGTCTTTTTATTGATTCCTAAAATACCTTTTGAAATTCCATAAAGCGCGCATACGGGAATTTTAACCTTTTCATTGGCTTTAGTAAAACCCGTAATTAAAGTAGCTTCGCCTTTAGTGCTGACCTTTTCAATTAAAAATTCTTCAAACGTCGATATTTTTCTCTTGTTGATATCGATAATATATAAATTTCTTGAAACATGGATGCTTTGCTGAACGGATTGATCAGATTCAGACATTTCCTCGTCTTTGATCAAATAATCGGTTGAAACATTGAACAGCTCGCTTATAAGTACCAGCTTTTCGATATCCGGATAGCTGGTTCCGTTTTCCCACTTTGATATTGCCTGTCGGGATACTTCTAATTTTTCTGCAAGCTGTTCTTGGGATAATCCGTTATTTTTGCGTAACTGCTGAATCTTCACAGAAATACTCATAATAAATCTTCTTTTCAAATTACTATGTATGTATTTTAAGATGTAATAAGCATAAAGTCAAGCATTAAAACGTGGAATAGTGGCAACTGACGGTTGCATTTCTGTCGCATCATATTAAAATCAAGTTTTGCGGACTGTTCACTGAATTTTGTTTATTTAATTTAGTTTGTTTCCGTTTGCATCAATAAAATAATATTCATTCGGGGCAAAAGGACAGTAATAAACGAAAGGAGTTTCTGCAACCGGCACGACAGTTTCTCCAATCACAATACTTTTGCATTTAGGATTATTTATCAAAAACGAATAACCACCGCCAAAATATTCAAAGAATATATCTTGTGCCCTTTGAGTGCCTCCATTATGCAAATGAACAAATTGGTATTTTCCATTCTCAACCTCAATAACTTCCATTGGGTAGTATTTGTGCATTTGGTATTCGTTTCCTGTAATAATCCAAAATAGATGCCTATTGTTCTCTATTGTAGATTTTCCCGCTATTGTCATATCAATAGTTTCTATATCAGCAAGATTTGAAATCTCCTTTCTTGCCTTTGATATCAATCCTTCTTCACCAACTATATTTGATGATTGCACAGCATACACGCCGATAAAACACACTACTGCCAATATCAAAAACAAACAAATCAGCAGTCGCTTTTTCATACAATCACACTCCTTTGTCAAATTGAGATCTATCAGTATTTAATCAGATGATAAATTACGTACACCCAAGATGTCTTATAGAAAAATGGGGGCTGAATAAATCCCCCTTTTTCTACAAATTAGAATAAACAATAAGACTAGCTATTCCAAGCACTAAACAAACACTTCCGCTTATTAAGAAAATTATCATTCTTCTGCGCAAGCGAGTATAAAGCGTTGCACTTCCGTCAAGTACGTGGTAGTATCCATACCAACTAAATATAGAAAACAATAGGGATACAGCACAAGCAATCAAGCTTATAATGCCAACTATCAGCAGGAATATTTTCATACTTCCCTCTTTCAAAAACTTATTTATCACTCGGCAGCTATCAATATAGCTCTGCACGGTGCGCCGTCAGCACCTGACAAATTCAGCGGTGCAGCGTTTAAAAAATAAACGCCTTCCGACACATCTGATAAGCAAATCCCTTCCAACAATATAATATCTGCACCTAAAAGTATTTGATGGACATTCATCGGTGCATCTTCAGGGCCAACAGTCTGTGATTCGTTTCCTAAAAGTAATATACCTGATTGGACAAAAACTTCGGCTGCTTCATTTGAAACCTCCGCTTTCCCTTTTATGAGAATTCTTTTTGATGCTTCCCTACTTTGATTTTTTGCTTTTTCAATTATTTTTACTGCATCTTTATAAAAGACAATACCGTGATGCTCTGCAACATAAGCCATTCCAACGCATATATCTAAACACACGGCGTCCACGGTTTTTCCTTCGTTGAAAAAATGAAACGGCGCATCTATATGCGTTCCGTTATGTGCACACATACCGAATTCAGTCAGATTATATAAATCACCTTTTTTCATTGAAAAAAGTATCTTTTTTGTGGGCGCAGGATCGCCCGGATATACCTTGCAGGAAAAAACCTCTTGGGAAATATCGTATATTTTCATTGAATATTCTCCACTTTAAATTTCAAACGATCAATTATTAAAATATTTTGCAATCTGTACCATTCTGCTTTCTTGCTTTACAGAAAAAGGGCAACGGCTTTCGCAATGGCCGCATCTTAAGCAAGCATCTGCATTTATCGACAGCTTCGTGTAGTGATTTGCAGCTATCGTATCACCTGCTATTGCAAGATCGTAATACTTATTCACAAGACCAATGTCAATTCCCGCAGGACAAGGCTGACAGTGATTGCAATACACACAAGTTCCTGTAACCGTATCAGCAGTAAATGTACCAATAATCGAATAATCCTTTTCTTCATCGCTTGCAGTAAGAAATTCTAAAAGCGTATCAAGGTGTTCCATCGTCTGCACACCGGGTACTGCAGTGAGAACACCCGGGCGGTCAATGGCGTATTGTAAGCATTGATTATGCGTCAGTGCTACGCCGAACGGCGATTGATCAGCCGTCAAAAGCTGCCCTGCAAAGAAAGGCTTCATAACGGAAATACCAACGCCCTCACGCTCGCAGCGCTTAAAAAGCTCAAACCTTTCATTTACCGTTCCTATACCATATTCATCGCCCTTTTCAAAATCATACGCAGGATTAAGCGAAAACATCATCATATCAACAAGGCCAGTATCTATAATGCGGTTTGCAACACTCGGCGTATGGGAAGAAAAACCTATGTGATGAACAATTCCTTGTACTTTAAGCTCTTTGAGATAATCAAGAACACCTATTTCACATAGTGTATCAAAATCATCATCATCATCAACACAATGAAGAAATCCAAAATCGACATAGTCCGTTCCAAGCTGTTCAAGTTCCCAAATAAACGTCTTTTTTATGGTATTAAAGTCTCGGCACCAGCCGTATTCGCCGTTTTCATCATAAACGGCACCGAAATGCACCTGTAAAAACACCTTATCGCGGCAATCAGAAATGGCTCTGCCAATGGGTGCGTAAGATGCCCCTGCTGTACAAAGATCAAAAAAGTTGATGCCGTTATTTATCGCCTTGCGAATGATTGCCTCTATCTCATTTACCGAGGTCTTTCCTATTCCGCCCATGCCAAGACCAAGTACGCTAAAACGTTCATTTTCATTTCCATGAGGTAATCTTCTGTATTCCATAATCTAACTCCCCAAAAAAGCATTTTTTTGCCGATTTTATTTATAAAGACAATTATATCATAGAAACCAGAAAAATTCAATAGTGATTGTAATAACATTAGCATACATCCTATACGAATAACAATATGACACTTTGAAATAAAATGGAAATCAAAGAGATCACAGCTTAATGAATCAGATCCAAGAATGGCTCGGACATAGCGATATGAGTACCACTGTGAATATCAAAAATCCTTATGAACAACTAAAAGAGACAAAACAGCTTGATTATGTATGCCAAATGCGACAGCGAGGAGAAAAATCCTTCTGTCGCATTTTTGCTTTTATGGCTTGAACAAACTTAACGGCACAAGGTAGCTCATAAGAAAAATCAATGAAACGGGCTGCTAAACAAAAAATCCGATCATCGTTCAGATGGTCGGATTTCCTTTTTTCTTTGTGATGATCGCAATACCTAACGCAAGTATCCTCCTTGTGATTTTGAGTAAATATGCGTGAATCATTGTGAAACCATCGTAATTTTGGCAAAACTACTTGTAAAATAAGAGGAAATGTGATATACTATACGAGGCAAATTATATTAATTCGAAAATTGAAAAGAAGAACATTATTTATTCATAGGGGGTACTATACCATTTTTCATTCACACAGTGAATTTGATAAAAATGCAAATTTCATCGGTGTGAATGAATATAATGTTCTTCGTATTGATATAGTTTGGCGACTATCGGAGTTTGCGTTTTTTGTGCGCTGGCTTCGGTTAGCGCACTTTTTATTATATGCAGAATGTGGAGAAAGAAAAATGGGAATACCAGTTGGGATACTTGTTGTGCTCGCTGTGGCTGTGATTGTTGTGGGTGCAATAATCGCAATAGCGGTGGTAAGTGCAAGAAAAGAAACGGTAAGTGTCGCCGCAGGTGTGGGTTCATACTTTGACGGCAACACTTGGCAGCTTATCGGTTACAGAATACTTTCGGCGTTGGTGAACACCATCACCTTGGGCATTGCATATCCGTGGATGCTCTGTTTGGTGCAACGCTGGGAAGTGAAGCACACCGTTATTCACGGCAGACGGTTGAAGTTTAACGGTCATGGACATCAGTTGATCGGTAAATATCTGCTGTGGGTGTTCCTAACCATTATCACCTTTGGTATTTACGGTATATGGCTCGGTTTGGGAATGAAAAAATGGGTTATAAAGCATACGGTTTATGCCGATGAAGAAAGACCCGTTGACAGTTATTTCTCTGGTGGCGCAGGCGGTTATCTTGGAATACATATTCTCTCGTTTATTCTTACACTGTTCACCTTTGGTATCGGAAAAGCATGGGCGGACAAGATGGTGCTGAAATGGGAGGCAAAGCATACCCATATCGGCGGCAGTCCGTTGGAATTTAACGGCACAGGCGGACAACTCTTTGTAAAATATCTGCTCCTTGTTCTGCTGACTCCTTTGACCTTGGGTATATATGCGCTGTTCTTTACTGTCATTTATAAGAAATGGGAAGTAAAGCATACCGAAGCGGTTTATCAAACACCTGAAATACAGGCAAAAGCCAAAGCACACGAATTGACCGCTGTGCAGGACTTTGCAAAATACCGCATAGCGGCTAACGACCAAGAGATTGCAGCTATGAAAAGCGGTTATACAGGTAAAGAAGATAACGATACTCTTGAACAAAAGGCAGAGGACGGCAATCCTTTTGCGGCATATCATCTGGCAAAACAGCTTAAAGGTGAAAATACACTCTATGAAGATAAGGCATTGGAATTGCTACAAAAAGCCGCTGATGGTAAAGTCCACTCCGCATTGTTAGATCTAGCGAAGCAATCACCAACTGAGCAAAAAGTGCCTATTCTTATAGAAGCGGCACAATGCGGAAATGCAGAAGCAAGCTGGCTGCTTGTGGCTGAATACAAGAACGCAAATAATCTTCCGCAGTCTGCATATTGGTTTAAGGTTGCGATGGAATGGGGTGCTGCCGAGGCGACGGCTCGTACTGCCGAATATGACGAAACCGTAAAAAATATTGCCTTGCAACTTTCCGAAAATCGTGTAATGCCACAGCAAAGCAAGGTGTTGCCGATTGTTTTGGGTGTTGTCGGTGCAGTTTTATTGGTAGTTGTTGCTTTTGGTGTTATGGCGATTTTTGGCTTGCGACTTGGCGGTGCTGTGGGGTCTGCACCGAATAGGCAAGTGATTTATTTAGAGACGGTTGATGTTGAGGATATTAAAGGTGAAACTCATTCTTTAGAGGATTCCAAGGGACATATTGAGTACATTATTGATGAAGAAGCGTTTTTTGATATAAACAGAGGCGTTCTATATATCCAGTTCGGATTGTCCGAATATGAAGAAATGGTATATCTTCGTAGTGACTATGGATGGCGCACACAGGCGATCATCACCGGGACAGGCATTACAGAAGTGAGTTATCCATTCAGCAATGCCCCGTCATGGATCGAGATTTGGTCAAAGTATGATGAAACTGATGGACATTTCCTTTGCACACACTATCTGAATGTAACCGAGGGAACAACCACAGAAGCAAAAGAATGGCTTGATAATAAATATAACTCTGATAGTCAGACAGGAGAAACAACTACGAATGACACCAATCCCCCATCTATTGAAGGCACCAACACTCCTTCTACATCTACCACCCCAGAGGTAAATTTAGTAGATAACATTGTTGGCGAATGGGTAATGTATAACAGATACGCATCCCCTGCTACGGGTAAAGATACTTTGGAAATTTATCGTTATGTATTCGATGCAACTGGATCCTATACATTTACCCATGAGGTGTGGCAGGCAGTTGAACAAGGACATGGCAGTTTTTATTATGATGGGAAACATTGGATGATACCCTTGGCAAGTGGAGACGACGGTACATATGAATTGATAAATACTTCTGGCGGCGTTTGCTTATTGATGCGTTCTAATTATTACCCTACTGATCCTGATAATCCCGCTTATTCGTTCAATAAATGTACTATTCATTTGGATGGGGATATATTAACCATGCAAGGTGATGGCTGGAGCAGGACACTTACAAGAGAATAGTAGAAAATGATCAGAAAGGATGAATCTATATGAAAAAATTATTAACTCTTATTCTTTCGCTATGCCTTGTGTTTTCGCTTGCCGCTTGCAATAACAGCGAGGGACAGTCAAGCGAGCCGTCGACAGATGATGTTGGCGCATTTGAAAAGCCGGAGGACTATTCAGCGGTTTTGATGGCAAGCATTAACCCGCAAATCAAAATGTATCTTGCCGATGGTGGCATTGTTCTGGCGGTTGAAGCTGTCAACGAGGATGCAGAACAGATCGTTGACGAGATATTGACCGAAGGTGCGGATTATAAAACGGTGATAAAGGCATTTGTAACCGCTGCAAATTCAAAGGGTTTCATCAAAGATGGCGCAACGATTGAATTTGAAATTGCAGAACAAAAGAATAACAAGTTAAATTCAGAAAGTGTTTTGGCAGAAGCATCGTTGGCTGCTGAAAATGCCGCAACCGAGCTTAACATATCTCTTGAGGTGAAAACCAACGTAGATGATCCTGTGGACGAAACCAATTCCAATACCGATGCAACGGAACAGCCTACCGACAATACGGAGCAGACAGAAGCACATACTCATACCTATTCAAAAGCTACTTGTACCGAGGCGGCGAAATGCGCCTGTGGTGCAACAAACGGTAGTGCGTTAGGACATTCTTGGCAGTCATCTACTTGCAAAACACCTAAAACTTGTAAGACTTGCGGTGTGACCGAGGGCGGTAAAGGTGATCATACATATTCCAACGGTGCTTGTACCGTCTGCGGTGCTGCTGCACCTCACACCCATAGTTATTCAAAAGCTAACTGTACCGAAGCAGCTAAATGTTCTTGCGGTGCAACAAACGGTAGTGCGTTAGGACATTCTTGGCAGCCTGCAACTTGTAAAGCACCAAAGACCTGCAAGACTTGCGGCGCAACAGAAGGTAGCAAGGGTGATCACACATATATAAACGGTGTTTGCTCCGTTTGCGATGCAACTTCCGTACTTAACCCGAAAACAAACCTATCCACCAATGAATATGTTGGTAATTTGAATGTGTCGGGCGATATGCTGATCGGTGCAGCACTTCAATTTGATGGTGAGGCTTGTGTTGTAGTTGATAGATATTTCAATTCGGTACAGACCGATCCGAGTCAAACACCTATCGTTTTTGAAGGTAAAAACTACTATTCCGAAGGTGGCGGTCAGGATCCCCATTACTATGAACTGACTGATACTGAGATTTTGGTAAAAGGCAGTTTCTGGGGAGAAGATGCCGATACCGTTACCATTAAGCTGGTACTGCAAGGAAACGGTATGTTGAAAGTTACATATTCCACTAACGCACAATTTCCCGTTGGCACAATTCTTTCAACGAACATTAACGATGTGTTGCGTTGACGATATTAAGATTTTGAACGGAGAGATTTTATGAAAAAAGTTATAGTAAAAGTAACAAATGCTGATTATTACGATACGATACAGTAACCATTTTTGTTGACGGCGTTTCTTATGGCAAAAAACAAGGTAACAGAACATTTGAAATTCCCGTTGCAAGCGGTGAGCATTCAATCCACGGAATTTATGACAATAAAGAGCCTAATTTTGAGGGCTTTTCTCACGCACTTGACCCTATTGCTTTTTCTGCTGATGGTAGTGATGTTAATTTTGAGGTTAAAATCACCAATATCTATTCGGGCGGCAAATTGCTCAAAAAGTAAAATTAAAGACATTATGAGGGACATTGTTTGGATGATGATGGCGGCAGATTTCAGTCTGTCGCCTTCTGACTTTTACGGCAACAAATTTATGTTGACGCTTTTTTCTTGCCAACGGAATACCTGCTATTCATATTACAAGCGAACTCTTTAAATACACTAAGGAGGAATTGAAATGTTCTAAAGGAAATTTGGTTTGCAAATGAGCAAAAAAGGTTCGGTCACAAGTGACTGGAGTGACCGACGTACGGCAGATGGAAGAGCGTATGGATGTGCAACGGATTTGTACGTATATTGCGCCATTTAGCAACAGTCTCCCTTGCGGTATATTCAGACGAATGAGGCGTTGAGATAGTATCCCGATTCCATCCGATTACAAGGAACAGAAATTCGGTATTTCTAACACTCGGCGTTCCCATCATCTTTGGTCATGCAGTACGGTAAAGCAGATCATTACCAATCCCATTACCTTGGACACCTCGTACAGATGCGCACAACGACCGTTTCCTACAAGAACAAGAAAACGGTAAAGCGTGATCCCGAGGATATGGTGACGGTGTATAACACTCACGAAGCTATTGTAACACAGGAATTGTGGGACAAATGCCGTGAGATGGAAGCATCGGTCAGTCAGGGTAAGAAAACAAAAAGAGGAACGACACTTCCGCTTTCGGGTTTGGTGTTCTGTTGTGACTGCGGCTCCAAGATGCATTCTGGTTGGAATAACACAAGACATTCAAGAAAAGGCCCGAGAATCCATTACCGTGAAAACTTCAAGTGCGGCAGTTACGCCAAGTTTGGCGACCGCGCCTGTTCCAGTCATTATATCAAGATGGACACTTTGAACGAGATAGTTTTGGAGGATATTCGTTCCAAGATGACTCTTGTAAAAACGGACGAGCAGAAAGCCATAGCAGAGTTTTTGAAACGCTGTGAGCAGATCACGGCAACGGAAACTGCACAGGATAGGAAACGTGCCAATCAGATAAACCGCCGTTTGGGAGAGCTGGAAAAGCTCATAACGGTGGCTTATGAGGATAAGGTCGCAGGCGAGATTCCCGAGGATATCTGTGTAGGTCTTCTCAATCGGTATGTGGAGGAAAAGAATAAGCTGAAAGCCGAGCTATCCGAGATTGAGAAAAGACAGGCAGAAGCCAACAAGGATAAAGCCGATGTTGATGAGTTTATCCGCAGACTGAAAACATATATGGAAGTGCCTGAACTCACCCGTGAGATGTGTATGGAGCTGATCGAGTTTGTAACGGTGGATAAATGCCCCGGTAAGTATAGCAAAGCACCGAGGGAGATCCACATCTACTACAAGCTCATCGACAAACAACCGATACCCGAAAAGAAATACACCAATAACCCAACTTGTGAGGATTGTTGATATCCACTACGGCGAATATCTACAGCCACCTCGATGCCGTCACCAAAGCAGACACCGGCGCGGCAATGAGTAAAGCGTTGGGGTGAGAGTATAACGAGGAAAGGGCTGACCGCACGTCAGCCCATGTTACATTTTCTTCTGTTCGAGTAATTAATGTTTGCGCGTTAGTATTAAAGATAATTTACCGCCAAGATCACGATGCTCGTGACGATCATAACAATACCGACCACGCGGTTTAAGGTTTTTGCGTTTGATTTGTTGGCGATTTTTGCAGCAATTCTTGCCAAAAGCAGAGTAAACACAACGCACAGCACAAGGGATAGAATGTCGGGAACTCCACCAATCATAAAATGGCTGATGCCGCCTGTAAGAGCCGTAAACGCCATAATGAACACGCTTGTGCCGACCGCTAAATGCATAGGATAACCGAGGAAAGTAGTCAGAACAAGAAGCAACATCATTCCGCCGCCCGCGCCGGCAAAACCGCAGATAAAGCCAACGAAAATGCCGCCGGCGATCGCCTTGATCAGTCTGCTCTTGGGAGAACCTGCTTCCAACTGTTCTCTCGTCTTGTTTACCGGCTTTAATATAAACCGCAATCCGATAATAATCAATGCTATCTGCATCGTGCCGCTCATTGCTTGCTCGGGCAGAAAGCTTGCCACAAAGCTGCCGATCATCGTCACGATCAGAACGCTCACGAGCAGTGGCAAACTGTTTTTAACATCTAAATTTCCGCTTTTCTTATAGGTATATGCGCTGACAAGGCTTGCCAAAACATCGCTGATAAGTCCTATTCCCACCGCATCGTAAGCAGGCACACCCAAAAAGGTTATCAGCATAGGGCCGATAACGGCGGCGGCACTCATCCCCGCAAATCCCGTTCCAATGCCTGCCCCCGCGCCTGCGAGAAAACAGACAAGTATTTTTATTAAAATATCTCCCATATTATATCACCGTTAAACCTGTATTTTATTTAACTGATTATAACACACAATTATGAATTTTTCTACCAAATAGTAAAAGGACGCTAATTGAGCGTCCTTTTGGGATATACCGTTTATTTTTTGTCCTCTGCTCCGAGTATTTTATAAAGAATTTTATATAACTGCAAACCTTCTTCAGCGCTTAGTCCCACGCATCCTGCAACCTTGGCGGGAATGCCCACCGCCTTTTCCTTCAACGCCTCACCGCTGTCGGTAAGAAAAACGCTGACCGGGCGCTCGTCGGTGGTGCTTCGTTTGCGTGTCACGTAGCCCTTCGCTTCAAGGCTTTTGAGCACGGGTGTCATCGTTCCCGAATCAAGAAAAAGCTTTTCGCCGAGCGCCTTGACGGTGATCTCCTTTTCTTCCC
>JAZQHC010000051.1:0-34963 GCA_045540335.1 Eubacteriales bacterium | reverse complement strand
CATACAACTTCCTATCGGGAAACCTATGGATACTTGTTGTATTTACAACACTGGTTGCACCGACACTGGTTGCCAAAATAAAAAAGATGATATAGGACATCAAATTCCAATTTGTCGAGTGCACAATTGATGTACTTTTAGTCGTTCTTACCCCACTTTACGCACCTTTTGGTCGCTTTTTCGCAACAAAAAACGCACTTTTGTCTGCCGACAAAGGCGCGTTTTTTGAATGAATCGCGTCTTTAGTGCATAAAAAATGAATCAGGGCTTTGATATATGAAGAGTGCCTTAAACATACGGAAAGTGATGGGCGCTTCGCTTCATGGCGGCAACGCCGCTTCATGCGAGCGTAAGCGAGTGCTTCATATCGCCGTAAGGCGATACATTATTTTATGATACACAAAACTTTCGCCTTGATTTATTCACGAAAAGGCGATGTAATATACCCTAACCGCAAAAAAAGAATTCGCGAGGTTATTAGTTATGGAAAAGATATGGATTGAAATGTATGAAGCTGCAAAAGCCGTATTTAACGAGCGCAGAATTTCTGAATATGTTACTTGTGGAGAAGTATCTGCCGCTGTCTGCTCAAAGTCGGGAAAAATATATACCGGTGTGTGTATTGATACATGTTCTGCATTGGGTATTTGTGCAGAGAGAAATGCTATTTTTAATATGATTACCAATGGCGAACAAGAAATTGATAAGGTGTTGTGTATTCTCCCCGACGGTTCAAACGGTGCACCTTGCGGTGCTTGCCGCGAGCTTATGGTTCAACTTATGGCAGGCAAATATCATGATGTTGAAATAATGCTTGATTACTCCACAGGACACATCATAAAGCTTGGCGAGATTACGCCAGAATGGTGGATTAAATAAATTCCCGATCATCGGAAATACTTCAATGGGAAAACACACGCCTTTTTTTGTTTTTTCCTACGTTCTTTAAAGCTCTCACCAAACCCTTGAAATAATTAAAATACTTATTTAAATTTGTTTTATTGACTTGAACTATATTTTATGTTACAATGGAAAAAACGTGTTTGAGGTGTTGAATGGCATATATTGATAATATTGAGAAAATTATTTCTGGAATTAGTACAACGATCGTGGATTTTCAAGCAGAAAGAGTTAGAGGCAGTGCTCCAACTCAAGTTTCATCTGAATTTTTGACGAACAAAGAACAAGGTGATTGGGCTGAAATTACATTATTAAACGGTATAAATAACAATTCTGAAAAATATATAGCAGTTAAGTACGGGCGCGATGATGATATTATTGCGGGGGATGATAATTTTAAAGAGTTTTATAAGGAATATCAGAATGAATTGGATGAAATAGGAAAAAGACCGGATATTTTGATTTTTGATAAAAAGGATTACCCTTATGATACTCTTAACATTAGTCATATGGATAGAACTTTATTGGATGAATTAGTGCCTCTTGCCAAATGCGGTATCGAAGTCCGTTCAAGCGCTTTTTTGTTTGATAAGTACGAAAGCTCTATGGCAGAAAAACAAGCGAGATTGATTGAAAGCTCTTTAGCGATAAAGAATAGTATTATGCAAAATTACTGCGACCTATTAAAAAGCAAAGACCTTGCATTGTTTTCCTTAATTGATTCTATACAACCGGATAATATGCATGTTATTAGATTTAGATGTCCTGCTTGGAAAAGCAGTCAAGAACTAATTGAATTGACTTCATTACTGAGAAAATTAAGAGACAATTTGTCTGAGATGACTAAAAGAACATTCCTAAGTATAACTCCAAAAGTTGAAGATATTAAAGTTGTATATAATTGGATAAAAAAATACAATGTACCACATTATTATGTACAAGTTTTTTTTGATAAAGCATATGGAATTTCATATGAAAAAATACTTACGTTAATTAGTCAACCTGACTTAGAAGATGTGGATTATTTTTTAGAATCCGATGTGAAAAACCAAAACAAAACAACTGTAAAAATCCATGCAAACAGCGAAGAAAATATTTTGGAAAAAATTGTTTTGCCTGAACATTTTAGTCAAATGAGAGAATTAGGCAGAGGGCGTCTTCTCTTTTACGTTAAATTTAAAAGTAGCATATCTTCTATTAATACGGAAGCATTTAAAAGATTGTTTGGAATTGATTTATGAATAAAAAGAAAAAAGAATTGGGACAATTTTTGACCAGCTCGCTAATTGCAGATTTTATGTCAAAATTGGTATGCTTTGATGGTGCCAAAACAGTGCTGGATCCAGCTGTTGGAGAAGGTGTATTTCTAAAATATATTGACATTAATAAAAAAAATCCTCTTAAATATATAGCTTACGATGTTGATGAATCAATGATACAAACATCTAAAAACAATTTTAACGATAATGTTCAATATGAATGTAAAGACTATCTTTCTTCAGATGTAGCAATAAAACCAGATATAATAATATGCAATCCTCCTTACAATAAGTTTCAAGAAATTCCAAAAAGAAATGAGTATATTGATCTATTTATGAAAAAATATGGAATTTCAATTAGTGGTTATTCAAATCTGTGCGTTTATTTTCTGATTAAGAGTTTATTTGAATTAAAAGATAATGGCAAGTGTGTATATATCATCCCGTACGAGTTTTTAAATACAGGTTATGGAGAAATTGTAAAAAAATACTTTATTCAGTCGAAATATCTAAAAGCAATTTATAAATTTGAAAATAACATTTCTATTTTTGATGATGCCTTGACCACATCCTGCATACTTTTCTTTGAAAAAAAAGAGCACAAAAATATAGATTTTATAAATATAACTGATATTGAAGAAATCAAAAGCAAAAAATTTCAGCAAACGCGCTCATATTCATATTTTGATCTTGATTATAAACAAAAATGGAATTTGTATTTTAAATCTAAAGAAGAGTTTATGTTTAAGAATTTAGTTAACTTTTCAGAAATTGCAAAGGTAAAACGAGGTATTGCAACGGGGGGCAATGAGTTTTTTGCATTAAGTAAAGAACGCATAGAATCTTTCGGGTTAAGCCAAGATGTTCTTGTAAAGTGTGTATGCAAATCACCGGATGTTAAAGTATTAGTTTTTCAAGAAAAAGATTTTTTGGATTTATATTTGTCAAATAAAAAAGTTTATTTGTTCGACGGTACTAAATCAAAAAGTTCAGACGATTGGAGCTACATTAATTACGGTCAAAATAACAATTATCATAAAAGTTATTTAAATAGCCATAGAAATCCATGGTACCTTCTTGAAGAAAAACAAATTGCTCCCATTTGGATTTCGGTTTTTAATAGAAATGGATTAAAAGTAATAAGAAATGAATCTCAGGCTAAAAATTTAACTACGTTTCATGGAATATATTTTTTTAATGAATCTGTTGACGAATGCTATATTAATATTTTTTATTGCTATTTATTGTCGCCCATTTGCCAAACATTATTAAAAAAATGTAAAAGAGAGTATGGCGGTGGATTAGATAAATTTGAACCGAATGATTTAAATAATGCAAAAGTATTGGACATATCAGTAATATCAAAAACAGATACTATTGAAATTTTAGAATTGTATAATCAAATAAAAGCCGGCAAAACTGATTCTTCTAAAATAATTGAACGATTAAATAATATTTTTGTTTCGTACATGATGTAATAGTTTTTATCGTTACTATGTTTAATTTTTTAGAATCATGTTGATTTCATCGTGGGTTTATATTAAATGACAATTTTGTTCTTTACTGTTTTTTTCGTTTAGATTCTTATTCGTGTGTGGCGTTTTTGAAAACGCTGGGGAATATTTGGAGATAGTAATAGGTAAATTTATTAAACAAAATAAAAGCAGCTGTTTGCATGATTGCCGACAGCTGCTTTTGTATATGGGGGGACTTATTGGTAAATACCTATTTCGTAAATAGAGAAATATCCGTTTTTCGGGCCTTGAACGTTTACGTAGCGTACCTCTTTATCTATGGTTATAAGGTTCGCCTGCGCTTGATCAAACGGGCCTAACGTTTCCCAGTTTTTGTTGTCTTTTGAAACGTAAACAAGAAATTCGCCTTGCGTATTGGCTTCCCAAACGACGATGGCCTCTTTTACGTATTGCACTTTTTTCAAATCGACCGTTACCCAGTAAGTTTCCGTAGCAGAGCCTACCGCACTCCATCTTGTATTGAGGTTACCGTCTGTTACGTGGTATGCAGGGCATCCGTTTTCTTCAAAAGATTTAGCAAGGGGCTTGTTAAGTGCTATATTCTTTGAAGAAGTAAAATCAAATGAAGGTCTGTCTTTTGTAATAACTGCAACCGCGCTTGTATCCTTAAGGATGTTTTCTGTATCAAGAACAGTTATCTCGTTTTCAATTGTTACTGTGTCGGAATAGTGTATCTTTTCAACAGAAGCGCCTACATGGAATTTGTATTCGCCCTGTTCAATAAACCAAAGCGAATCCACTGTTGAATAGGTTTTAAGTTCTTCTGCTGTTACAGTAACTGTGATTGTTTGTGATTTGTTGGGGGCGAGTGTCGCAGTTTTACCGTAACCAACAAGTTCCATCACGGGATGTTCATTTTTGTTGTCGGGCTTTGTTACGTAGAACTGTACAACTTCGCTTCCGGCAACGTTACCTGTGTTTGTTACGTTAACGGATAAAATATAGTCATCGCCTGATTTTTCAACCTTGAAATCGGAATATTTAAATGTTGTGTAAGAAAGACCGTAACCGAATTCGTACATAACATCTACATCAAATGTTGTGTAGTAGCGGTAACCAACGTAGATATCATCGTTATATACGCACGTGCTGTAATCGCCGGGGAAGTAATCAGCATAAGGTGTATCACTGAATTTAATGGGCCATGTAGATGTTAATTTACCGGAGGGATTAACTTTTCCTCTGATAACGTCTGCAACAGAGTTACCGATCTGTTCACCGGAAAGACCTGCATATACAATAGCATCTGCAAGGTGCGCCCAAGAAGCAACTTCTATGGGGTTGCCTGTGTTGATGATAACGATAAGCTTTTTGCCTTGTGCATGGAAGGCAGCGGAAAGATTTTCTATTGCTTGTCTTTCTCTTGCGTTAAGCAGGTAGTCGCCCGCTCTGTTAGCGTGGTCTCTTGTTTCGCGTGTAGTTCTGGAAACCGTAAATATCGCACAGTCGGAAATCTTAGCTGCCGCATTTGCTGTGGAAGCGGAAACTACAACCTCGTACGTATCGTTTTCAGGGTTCGTAGCATCACTGTACGCATCAGGCTTTGAACAGTTTTTGTAAAGCGCGGTAACGACGGAGTTAAGCACGATGCCTGAATTTTGAAGGCCTTCGCTTATATTAACAACGTCTTTTGCGGATACATAACCTGCACCGTAGCCGCAGTATTCGGTTATATACGATGCATTTCCGAAAAGTGATACGGTGGATACGGGGAGGGGAAGTGTATTGCCATCATTTTTGAGAAGAACAGTACCTTCAGCACCCGCTTTTCTTATAGCCTGTAATTTTGCATTTCTGTCAGAAATAGAGTTTGTAACGGTAATGTTGCTTTTCATTGCATTGGATTTGGCAACGTAATTCAAAATATTTTCGCAGCATTTATCCAATTGCGACATTTTAAGCCGGCCGTTTTGCAAGCCTGCAAGGATATTGTTGGTAATCTGCTCAGCAACAGATGCGCCGCCGCAGTACATATCGTTACCTGCGTTAAGCATTGTTACATGGTTTATTATCGTGCCCCAGTCACTCATAACAAAGCCCTTGAAGCCGAATTCGCCGCGTAAAATATCCATCAAGCCTTTGTTTTCAGCGGAATAAACGCCCTGTATTCTGTTGTAGGATGTCATTACGCTGTGGGGATCGGAAAGCTCAACAGCGTAGCCGAATGCACGCAAATATATTTCTCTTAAAGCGCGTTCCGTTAATTCAGCAGATATGCCCATTCTTTCTGTTTCTTGGTTGTTTGCTGCATAGTGCTTAAGTGCAACGCTTACACCCGTTGATTGAAGACCGAGTGTGTAATTTGCCGCCATCATACCTGTAAGGAACGGGTCTTCAGAGAAGTACTCGAAGTTTCTTCCTGCAAGTATATTTTTCTGTATGTTCATGCCGGGGGCAAGAAGCATTTCAACACCGAAGTCTCTGCAGTCGTCACCAAGATATGCAGTTATAGCTTTAACCGTTTCGGTATTCCACGTTGAAGCCAATGTTGTGCCGGAAGGATAAGCAATGGTTGCGGAATCAAGTCTGAGACCGGCGGGACCGTCTGCAAATTGAACTGCGGGAATACCAAATCTTTCGAAAGACTGTGTTTGGCCTGCCAGGCTGTTAGGCGCGCCTGCCAAAATTACCAACGAAATTTTTTCAAGCGTTGTCATTTCGGAAATAACTTGCTTTACAGTTTCGGTTGAAAGCTGCGTAGGATCGCCGTTGCCTTTGAAAATGTTCAATTCGAATTTTTGTGCGCCGCTGCCGTTGTATGTGTATATTTGAACGTTAGTGCCGTTGGCCGTTCCGTTTGCGGCAACATCAAGCACACAGTTTGGTGCACATTTTGCTTCCAGTACGTATTTACCGTCTCTAACAGTAAGATACCATCTTTGTGCGTTAGTACCGTTATTTGAATATGTCTGAACGTTGGTGCCTGCAGTAGTTCCTGCAGCATAAACATCAAGTGCTTTTCCTGATGATTTGTTCAAAATAGTATATGCACCGTCGCTGTTACGGATAAAGTGCCATATCTGGCTGTTAGAACCGTCTGCAGCGTTGATAACCACGTTGTCCGAAGATATATCTACGTATTTTTGTGAAGATACGCCGATTATGTTTGCATAGAAATCCGCAAATTCATCTACTTCGGGAGTTTCAGGAGTTTCGGGGGTTTCGGGAGTTTCGGGGGTTTCGGGAGTTTCGGGAGTTTCGGGAGTTTCGGGAGTTTCGGGAGTTTCGGGAACTTCGGGAGTTTCGGGAACTTCGGGAACTTCGGGAACTTCGGGTGTTTCTACTATCGCAATTTTAAATATTTGCGTTGTAGAGCTTGCGTATGTTGAAGAAACGATGTTACTGCCGGAAATTGTCATAACGCGAAGGGGGGCACATTTAGAACGGATAATGTATTGACCGTTGCTGTATTTGAATATGTACCATTTTTGCGCGTTAGTTCCATTACTTGCATACGTTTGAATATTAGCCCCAGAGGACGTGCTTGAACCGTAAACGTCAAGTACTTGGCCGCTGTCTTTGTTTTCGATGGTATAAGTACCGTCGCTGTTAAGTGTGAAAATCCAATTCTGTGAATTGCTTGAAGGAACTACATTAGTTCCGGAAAGGCCTACTGCAGAACCACTTAAAGAAGTCAATACTGCCTCGAACTTTTCACCTAAATTTTCTGTTTTCGCCACTTTACGGTTGGGTTCGTTATACCCGTATGAACCGAAATGGTTGATTGCACTGATCCTATCAGATCCAAATGCAGCCTTTAAATCTGCATTGTTGCTTAAATAATAGGAGGAATGGAAAAGGGGACTTCCTTGTCTGCCTTCTTTTGAACCGTACACTAAAAAGTGGTTGTAAAGTGCAGAATAGGTAGTTCCGCATACTGTGGCAACGTCGTTGTTATTTGCTGCATAGTAATTTGCATCAAATACAACAGACTTGATATGCCCTGCGATCCAGTCGGTTGCGGCTATGGAATTAAGCGGAACAGCCGTAACAAACAGAACTAACGCAAGACAAACTGCCAGCATTCGTTTAATGTTTTTGAGCATTTGAAATGCCTCCTTGGTATATTTTGGTTCTATTGAACCTTTCACTATAGAAGTATATCATGTAATACAACTAATGTCAATAAGTGCGAGTAAATATTTAAGCAAAATTTACTCTTAACTATAGTTAATATTCATTCATATTAATACTCATTGAATGATGATAAGACAGAAATTAAATACTCGTCTGGAATTAAATGTAATATTTAATACACAAATCATTAAATTGAGTAACCTAATTTCGTAAAATCGTGCTATTTTATGTCGAAAAAGCGTATTGAAAGATAATAAGCCAGACTAAAGATAGAAAAACAAATGTAAATTTTTTTATGTTTGATCTAAATAGGCATTGTAATTCAATGCTTTATGTGATAAAATATATAAAATTTAACAATTAAAAATCAATTAAAATAGGATAATGTTATGAAGAAAAGTTTAAGTATGTTTTTTGCGATATTTCTTATAGCTTTTTTATGTTTCCCAACAACGGTAAATGCCGATACGGTTGCGCCGCAAGAGGGGATTGCTGTGCATATATTCACGGATAAAAGCGAATATTCTTATAACGAAGATGTCAACGTTACAGTAAAAGTAGAAAATGCTTCCGCACACGAAGTTTCCGATGCACATTTGCGTTTTTTACTGCCTGATTCGTTTGTTATTGTAAACGGAAGAACTGATATATCAGGTATTAAAATCGAAAAGCACGGCATATATTCGGCGGATATTACGCTTCAATTGAAACAATCCCCCGTACAATCCGACGGTGAATCTGAAAAAGAAGATACATATTATCAAAATGAAAATTCGGAAGCAAATACTGAAGGCGATGCTTTGCAAAATCCGGATACTGCAAATTCGCCTATTATTGTATTGGTCATAATTTCTGGAATTTGTCTTGCTGTTGTTTTTACCTTGAAGGGCAAAACGGCTTTTAGATTGTTCAGCTTGATGATGTGTGCCGTTGTTATTTTTTCCGCAGTACCGTTTGACACCTTTGCACAAGCAGAACCGCAGGCAATGCTTTCTGCCAATGTAATGTTCAACGTTAATGGTGAAGTATATACTGTTGATGCAGAGTTTACATATACGCAAAATGTACAGCAATACGTGTCAGCAGAAATAGCGCAGCTTTTCGGGGTAAATGCGTACGAATACGATTCGGATAACGACGGGTTAAGCAATTACATAGAAATATATACTACGATGACAGACCCTGCGCGTTCCGATACGGATGAAAACGGTGTAAAAGACAGTGAGGAAGACTGCGATAAAGACGGTATTTCGAATATTGATGAAGTTTCTTTGGAAACTGATCCTTCAAAAACCGATAGTGATGACGACGGAATTTCCGATTACGAAGAAGTAACATTGTATAATACCTCACCCGTTACTTTTGATACAGACGGTGATTCTCTTTGCGACGGTGATGAAGCGGTACTTGGTTTAGACCCGTTGAATGTGAAAACCAACGGTGAAACGTTTGATTTTGAAAGGATTATCCACCAAACACTGAAAGAAAGTAATATTTCCGAACAGCTTCTTATAAATAATGCCGCTGTTCCTTCCTTGGTGCTTGATGCAAAGGGAAATATAAACAGAAATACAACGATAGATATTACACTTCCCGTTGGATTCGGCGATAGCCGCGCTATTATAGGCAAAGCAGTTAAAATTTCTGGTAACGATGTTTCAAAAGGTGTTTTAACCTTTAAATTATCGGATATAAGTCTATCAGAGCATGGCTTTCAAACGCTTTCCGTCTGCCGCTATACAAGCGACAACACAGTAGAATATCTTCCCACGGATTTTAACGAAAGCGATAATACTGTATCTGCTGCAATATCGTCGGACGGTGTATATTTCGTACTTAATATCGAAAGTATGTTCAATGAATTGGGCGTTTCGCTGCCGTCTTTTGATTCGCAATACAGCAAAAAGGTTTATGCCCAAAACGTGTTATCTTCCGAAAATGCAGATACAACGTCCCAAGCAAATGAAGTGATGGCACAGGCTGATATTGTGTTTGTTATAGACTCTACTGCTTCCATGCAGGATGAAATAGACAACGTGAAGAATAATGTTGGATATTTTGTCGATGCTTTGAAGGAAAAGGGTGTAAGTGCTGCGTTGGCGTTGGTAGATTATCAAGACATAACGGTTGACGGCACGGATTCTACACATATTCATCAAACGGAGCTTTCAAATTGGTTTTACGATATAGAAAAATACAAAGATGCCTTATCTTCCATTTCTTTGGGATACGGCGGAGATGAGGCGGAATGTGCGGTTGATGCGCTGGAAAGTGCGCGATTGCTTGATATGCGCGCATCTTCGGGAAAAATATTTATTTTGGTAACCGATGCTTCATATAAAACCGATAACAGATACGGCATCCCGTCGATGAAAGCGGAAATAGAGCTTTTGATAAACGCAGGTGTAAATTGTTGCGTTATTTCGCCGCAAAAATTGTGGAGCACGTATTACGATTTGTATAATGAAACAAACGGCGTGTGGGAAGATGTTTACGGTGACTTTTACGAAAAACTGATGTCTTTGGCAAATACCATCGGAGATACCGTGGTAGGGCAAGGATATTGGATATATCTTGACGGCCCCGTTCCTGTTCCCGTAAGGTTGGATGCCCCCCTTGAAGAGGGAAGCATGGTAGATACCGATAAAGACGGCATACCTGACGTAGAAGAGCTTGAAGGCGTTCTTCCATCCGGAACGGTGGATCTTGATGCACTTATAACGCAAATAAGCGGCGGTGTTATAACAGGTACTAACTACGGTACGGTGCAAACGTATAAGTATTCGAGCAACCCGACAGAGCCTGATACCGACTTTGACGGTACGGAAGACCTTCAAGATACAATGCCTGCAAGCAACGACAACGTTGGTATAATGCACTATACCGAAGGATCAGCGAAAACCTGTAACGTAGAATTTACTGTTGATTACAGAGATCTTATCGATGGTGATAACGAGGTTTATTCGAAAAATTTATCTGTTTTGGCTTCCTTGTACGCTTCCGACGTTTACGACGGGCTGTATATTGAAATAACGCAAGGCGCTATAACAGGCGGAAACGATACCGCTACAACGTTTGGTAATATGCTTGGTCTTGAGGATTCGCAGTATATAGGTGTTAAAAGCTCGCAATACACCGTAGATAAAGATGATATAACCGACTTTTACGTAGGCCACCGGAAAATAGTATATAACGGTGTGGAAAATGAGGTTATAATAGTATCTATCCGCGGAACAAACGGTACAAATGCCGAATGGTCAAGTAATTTCGACGTTGGTGCAGATACACAATCTTATTACAATGCAACCGGTACGCACCCGCATTGGTTAGATAAAAATAACCATAAAGGCTTTGATGTAACCGCTAACAGGGTTATTGAAAAGCTTCAAGCCTATCTTGAAGCATACGTAGATCAAACGGTTCAAAAGAACATTCTTATAACGGGGCATTCTCGCGGTGCGGCGATAGCTAATATCGTCGGCAAGCATTTCGAAGATGATGAAGCGTATAATTCATATACATACACCTTTGCAACTCCTAACAGCACGGTAGCATCAAACGCAGCAGAGTATAAGACTATTTTTAACCTTGTAAACGAAGACGATATTATAGCGTATCTCCCGTTGAACGCGTGGGGCTTTACGAATTACGGTACTATCAAGTCTATCAGTATTTTAAATAACTACACGGGTTCGAAAACGGGCTCGTGGGAGGATTTTATAGGTGCATCGTATAATAACGACAGCGGCACACAGCGCACACTTGATTGCTTCGGTGCAATCGCTTCAACAAGAAACGCCTTGTACGAGCTTGATACAACTGCCGACGGCAAGGTTTGGGAAAACAATCTTGGGCATATTACGAAAAAAGGCGCAGAGGAAGAGCTTGCAACCCTTTCAGCCGATTTACAAAATGAAAAGCTTTTGAAATTCTGCAACCTATACGTTGTGGGCGGCGGATTGCTTTACCACGTTGAAGTAAATTATTCCCCTGCATATTTCATGCAGATGATAGCTAATATGACTACCGGCGTAGGGCCTTTGCTTGGCCATGATGTAAAGGGCAAATACGCAACGGCGAAAGCATCCTTTGTGGCTTCAAGCGGTGTTGTGGTGATTGGCGGAATGACGCACCCGCATATGCAGCCTACGTATTATTACATTGCCCATACCGATTTTAAAGCAATATAACTTTACAAAAAATACCCAACGGATATAATTTATCCGTTGGGATTTTTATGCCTTTATTTTTTCATGTTTGAAAGTATAAGATCACCGCATTCGCTGCAAGATATCTGTTTCATTCCGCATGACATAATATCTGCCGTTCTGTATCCGTTTTCAAGTACGGCAAAAACCGCGTTTTCAATACAGTCTGCCTCGTGCGGCATATCAAAGCTGTAACGAAGCATCATCGAGGCAGAAAGAACAGTGCCTATCGGGTTAGCAATATTTTTCCCTGCAATGTCCGGGGCAGAACCGTGAATAGGCTCGTAAACGCCGCACGTGGTTGATCCCAGACTTGAAGAGGGAATCATACCGATAGATCCGGTTATCATAGAAGCTTCATCAGAAAGAATATCGCCGAACATATTTTCCGTTACTATTACATCAAATTGAGAAGGGTCTTTCACTATCTGCATTGCACAGTTGTCAACCAGCATATCGGTTAGCTCTACATCGGGATATTCACTTGCTAATTCGTGCACGACCTTTTTCCATAAACGGCTTGAATCAAGAACGTTGCTTTTTTCAACCGAGCATAACTTTTTTCTGCGCTTTTGCGCCGTTTCAAATCCTATTCTGCATATGCGTGCTATTTCCTCTTCAGTGTAAACAAGAACGTCGGTAGCTGTTTGTATTCCGTTTTCCGATTGTGTTTTGTGCTCACCAAAATAGATTCCGCCTATCAATTCACGCACTATTATAAAGTCTATGCCTTTATCAACTATTGATTTTTTTAAAGGCGAAGCATCTGCTAATTGGGGCCATATTTTGGCAGGACGGCAGTTGCTGTAAACGCCAAGACCTGCACGTAATTTAAGCAACCCCTTTTCAGGGCGCATATATCCGGGCACGCTGTTCCATTTTTCGCCGCCCACTGCACCAAGCAGAACACTATCGGAATCAATACATTTTTGCAGCATTTCAGCGGGCAGCGGGTCGTTGTATTTATCTATTGCGCATCCGCCCATATCCACGTCTGTATAATTAAAAGTATGACCGTACATTTGTGCAGCCTTGTCAAGCACGCGCAAGGCCTGATGTACTATTTCAGGGCCTATCCCATCCCCGCGGATTACGGCAATATTTTTAATCATTATCAGCACCTTCTTTCAATGAATTAAGCAATCCGCCGCACTTGATTATGTTTTGTATGAAAGGCGGAAAAGCCTGTGCCTTGTATGTTTTTTGCGTTGTAACGTTTGTTATTTCGCCTGTATCGAAATCTACTTTTACAGTATCACCTGCATTTATTTCTTCTGCCGCTTGCTCGCATTCAAGTATTGGAAGTCCGATGTTTATTGCGTTTCGGTAAAATATGCGAGCATAGCTTTTTGCAATAACGCACCCTATTCCGCAGGTCTTTATAACAAGGGGGGCGTGCTCTCTTGAAGAGCCGCATCCGAAATTCCAGCCCGCTACCATAATATCCCCTGCTTTTACTTCGTTTACAAAGCTTGCATCAATGTCCTCCATGCAGTGCAAGGCAAGCTCGTTGGCGTTTGGTGTATTAAGATAGCGCGCAGGAATTATTACGTCCGTATCAACGTTGTCGGGATATTTAAAAACTTTTCCTTCTGCGTTCATTATCATTTTCCCCCTTTATACTCTGTTATAAATCCCGTTATTGCACTTGCTGCGGCAGTTTGCGGCGATGCAAGATACACTTCGCTTTCTACGTGGCCCATTCTGCCAACGAAATTTCTGTTTGTGGTAGCTACGCATTTTTCACCTTTTGCAAGGATCCCCATATATCCGCCAAGGCATGGGCCGCACGTTGGTGTGGATACCACAGCGCCTGCATCTATAAACGCGGTAACGTATCCTTTTTCAACGCATTCGCGCATGATCTGCATAGTTGCGGGAATGATTATACAGCGAACTCCGTCGGCAACTTTTTTGCCTTTTAAAATATTGTATGCCGCCGTCATATCCTCCATTCTGCCGTTTGTGCAGCTGCCTATAACGACCTGATCTATTTTTATGTGGTTAAGCATACTTGCAGGCTTTGTGTTTTCAGGTAAATGCGGGCATGCCACAGTTGGTACTATGGAAGAAAGGTCTATCGTTATGGTCCGGTCGTATTCGGCATCTTCGTCGGCACGGTAAATTACAGGTGTTCTTTCACATCTGTTTTTCATGTAAGCCTCTGTTTGTTCGTCAACGGGAAATATACCGTTTTTAGCACCTGCCTCGATTGCCATGTTACAAATGCACAAGCGGTCGTCCATCGAAAGGGAAGAAACGCCCTCGCCCTGAAATTCCATACTTTTGTAAAGGGCGCCGTCAACGCCGATCATTCCGATTATCGTAAGTATTACGTCTTTGCCGCTGCAATTATACGGCAAAGATCCTTTAAGCTCTATTTTTATGGCAGAAGGCACTTTAAACCACGCCTTTCCCGTTGCCATTCCTGCTGCCATATCGGTAGATCCCACGCCGGTGGAAAAAGCGCCAAGTGCGCCATATGTGCAGGTGTGGCTGTCTGCGCCTATTATGCAATCACCTGCGGTAACTACGCCTTGTTCAGGTAAAAGGGCATGCTCGATACCCATTTTTCCTACGTCGTAAAAATGGCTGATACAATGGCTGCACGCGAATTCGCGGCAAGTTTTTGATTGTTCTGCCGCTTTGATATCCTTATTGGGTACAAAATGGTCGAGAACGATTGCTATTTTATCCTTGTCAAACACGCCTTCAAAGCCCGCTTTTTTAAATTCCTGTACTGCCACGGGTGTTGTAATGTCGTTGCCAAGAACAACGTCAAGCTTTGCTTCGATAAGCTGCCCTGCACGAACTTCGTTAAGGCCCGCATGAAAAGCAAGTATTTTTTGTGTTAATGTCATTGCCATATTTCAACCCTCCATATTATTATATGCACTTAAAAGTGCGTCTGCACCGGCTTTGATAATGTCCGTATCGATTCCTACGCCCCAGCTCATTTGACCGTTTGATGCTTCTATTCCTATATAGGCTGCGGCAACACTTCCCGAGCCTTTTTCCTGCATGCTGTGCTCGGTATATACTTTAAGCGTGTATTGTGCGCCCGTGTATTTTTTCAAAGCGTTGTTTACCGCGTTCAAAGAACCGTTTCCGCTTGCGTGTACCTCAGTTTCATCACCGTCGCGCGAAAATATTATTTCGGTTTCTACCTTGCCGCCCCTGCGGAAAAAGTGCATATCCGCTATTCTTATCGCAGATGCGTGTAAGAAGTAGTTGTTTTTGAAGATATCAAGGACTTCAGAGGGTTTAAGCTCTTTATGCTGCTTGTCTGAAATGTTTTTGCAAAGATAACTGAAGTGCTCGCGCATTCCGCTTGGCAAAACGAAACCGTATGTCTGCTCCAACAGATAAGATATACCGCCCTTTCCGCTTTGGGAATTTACCCTTATAACGTCAGAATCATACGTTCTGCTGATATCATGCGGGTCTATCGGAATATAAGGCACAGACCATTCGTGCAAGCCGTTTTCTTCGCGAAATTTCATACCCTTTGCTATTGCGTCTTGATGGCTTCCGGAAAAAGCCGCAAAAACCAAAGCGCCTGCATAAGGGCTTCTGTCGTGTACGTGCATGCCGGTGCATTCTTCAAATTTTTCTACCAAGTAAGGCATGTTGGTGAAATTAAGCTTAGGGTCTATTCCATGCGAATACATGTTCATAGCAATAGTGATTATATCTGCATTTCCTGTTCTTTCGCCGTTGCCGAATAACGTGCCCTCTACCCTGTCTGCACCTGCAAGCAAAGCAAGCTCGGCATCGGCTACGCCGGTGCCTCTGTCGTTATGCGGATGTACGGAAAGCGTTACGAATTCGCGGTATTTTAAATTTTCGCTTATGTATTCCACTTGATTGGCGTAAATGTGCGGCATACTCATTTCCACGGTAACGGGAAGGTTTATTATAACGTTGTTGCTTTCACTTGGTTGCAAAACATCTAAAACCGCATTGCAAACTTCAAGGGCGTACTCAGGCTCTGTACCTGTAAAAGATTCAGGTGAATATTCAAATCTGAAGTTTCCTTCGTATTCTGCTGATAATCTTTTTACAAGCGCTGCGCCTTCTACGGCGATTTTTTTGATTTCTTCCTTTGATTTTTTGAACACCTGCTCTCTTTGTGCTACACTTACGGAATTGTAAAAGTGAATGATAGCACTCGGGGCACCCTTACATGCATCAAACGTTTTGCGTATGATATGCTCTCTGCATTGTGTAAGAACTTGAATGCTTACGTCATCGGGAATCATATTATTGTCTATCAGCGTGCGTAAAAACTCGTATTCTGTTTCGCTTGCTGCGGGAAAGCCTACCTCTATTTCTTTAAATCCCACCTCAAGAAGTATTTTGTAATATTCAAGCTTTTGTTTCAAGTTCATTGGTATTACAAGACTTTGGTTACCATCGCGCATATCAACGCTGCACCAAACGGGTGGTTTTTCAATATGATCCTTTGTTGACCATTTGTTGTGTGTGCCGGGGGCGGGGAAGTACCCAACACGATACTTACTTGCGTCCATAAAATTCTCCGTTCTGCCTTTCGGCATAAATTGTCGCCTTTGAAACGGCAAATAAAAAACCGCCTCAAAGTTTTGCTTTGAGACGGGTGAAATAACTAACACTCGCGGTACCACTCAAATTGCGAATTTCTTCGCCACTCTTCGGAATCAAACAATCCCTATGCATTTACGCAGCATTCACGTGATGCCCTAAAAACAAAGTTTCTCGGGCAACCGGCTCGAAAGTGAGGGGCCATGTAGGAAACACCGTACCGGTTTTCACCAACCACCGGCTCTCTGCAACGATGCAACCGCGACCTTCTTTGTCACAGCCTTTTATTTATTTGAGGATATTATATCATTTGGATTTTAGTTTGTCAATACGTTTCTTGAAAAAAACATACGTCAAATGTTTGCATTGCACAATGCGATAAAACAAAAGCCTTTCTTGCTACAGAAAGGCTTTCATGGGTGTTTTATATCGAAATTATTCTTCAGCGGGGCGGGGAACGGTGAAGGTAACGGTAACTATTTGTTGTTTATTGTTTCTTACTATTACGAATTCTGCCGTATCACCTACGCAATATGATGCTATCAAAGAAGAAAGCGTGCTGGGAGATGTAATAACGGTACCGTCAACGCTTATGAAAATGTCGTTTATTTGAAGGCCTGCTGCTGCGGCATCAAATCCTTCTACTACTTTAGAAATATAAACGTATCCGTATCTTGTTTGCCCAACCTCTACGCCGAGGTATGCTTTATCTGTTGAAGATTTGTTTGCAATTATGTTTTGAACTATATCGCGTGCCGTGTTTGAAGGTATTGCAAAGCCGATACCTTCAACATCCTCGCCTGAGGATTTTGCATTTACAACGCCTACAAGCTCGCCCGCCATATTAAACAAACCTCCGCCGGAGTTGCCGGGGTTAACAGGGGCATCCGTTTGGATAAGCGTCATCATCTTGCCGTCAACCTTAATTTCTCTTGCCAAAGATGAAACTATACCGCTTGTAACGGAACCGCCAAGCTCGCCCAAGGGGTTGCCTATTGCAATAACGTTTTCGCCTACCTTAAGATTATCGGAGTTTCCGAACGTTGCAATCGGAAGATCCTTAGCTTCTATCTTAACTACCGCAAGGTCGTTTTTAGTGTTTATGCCCCATATTTTGGCATCATATTCCTGCCCGTTGCGAAGAACGACCGTAACCTTTTCGGCACCGTCTATAACGTGATTGTTTGTAACGATAAAACCGTCTGCGGTAACGATAACGCCGCTTCCTGCACCTTGCGCTACGCTTTGGCCGTAGTAAGAACCGTAAACTACACTTTCCGTCTTGATTTCTACAACACTGTCAACCGTTTTTGCAACAACCTCTGTAAGAGGGCTTCCTTCTACCACGGTATTATTATATGCAAGCGTTTCTTCGCTTTGCGTTTCCTCTTCTGTTACGGGCTGCGAATTATTTTGCGAAGGTGCTTCTGTGGAATTGCTTGTGTCTTTTCCGTTGCCGTTATCATTTCCAAGATATCTACCTGCTAAAAACGCCCCCGAGCAAAGCGCTATTGCCAGAATGATACAAAGAATAACTATGCCTGCACCTGATTTTTTCTTTTTCGGCGGCTGAAAATTATTTTTTATATCCGGGTTACTGCTGTAACTTACTGTACCGCCGAAATCGTTCTCTCGGGTGTTTTGCTGAAAGCGGTTGTAGTATGAATTTTCAGGCTGTTGGTAATTCTGTGTCTGTTGATGTAAATTGGGTTGTGAATACGTATTTTCCTGCGGTTTATCGGCAGTAAAGGTATTTTCCTTGCCTGTGTTTACATTAGTGTTATCAGAATTGTTTTCGTTTGATTGACCGTTTTCAAAATTCATTGAATCGGGTGTGAATTTGTCGTCCATAACACCAAAATCCTTTCCTTATTACTGAATGGTATGCTTTGATTATGCACACCTGATGTGACGGATTTTTGAAATCGTGCTGATAAGTTGTTGAAATAGTAATGTTTTACACTTTATTCAAAAACCTTATAAGATGAAATTACCGAATATCCGTCTTTTTCCAACTGCTTGCAGAAGCCCTCGTATTCGTCAACGGAATATTTTGCAGTTACAAAAGCAATAACGTTATCTTCGGTTACGGAAGCATCTACACCGTATTTTTCGAAAAATTTATCTGTGTTTCCGCCAACGCGCATAAGATATGAAAGCTTTCTTGTGTCTGCAACAGGTGCATCGCCGTTTTCCCACGCATTAAACGGGGATTTTTCTTTTTTTCTTGCGGCAATATCTATTATGTCGGATACAACTGCGCTTGCCGTAGGCAGCTTGCCAGCACCCCTGCCGTAAAACATTACTTGCCCTGCGGCATCTGTATCTACCATAATGCCGTTAAATACGTCTTCGATACCGTAAAGCGGCACGTCGTCTGCTATGCAGTACGGTGAAACCTCAACAAACATGCCGTCGTCTTGCATATTGGCAACGCCTAAAAGCTTTATTTTGCATCCAAACGTTTCAGCAGCCTGAACGTCTTTCTTTGTTATTTTTGATATACCGGTTGCTTTTACATTATCCGGGCAAATAAGCTTTCCTGACATTATAGCACCGAGAATGCATATTTTTCTGCAGGTATCAAGCCCCTCAACGTCTGCTGTGGGGTCTTTTTCTGCATATCCTTTATTCTGTGCCTCGGTAAGGGCAGTGTCATAGCTTTTGCCATGTGTAAACATATTGGTCAAAATATAGTTTGTAGTACCGTTAAGAATTCCCGAAATGCGAGAGATCTTGTTTGCTGCCAAGCATTGTGCAATAGGCATCAATGCAGGTATCGCACCGCCCGTGCTTGCTTCAAATAAATATCTTACGCCGTGCTCTGCAGCGGTTTTCATCAGCTCAACACCGTGGTACGAAACTATTTCCTTGTTTGATGTAACAACGCTTTTTCCGCTTTGCAAAGCCATCGTTGTAAATTTATAGGCGATAGTTCTGCCACCCATCGTTTCTACTACGACATCTACGTCGGGGTCGTTTGCTATAACGGAAAAATCCTTTACAATTTTTTCAGCAAACGGAGAATTGGGAAAATCTCTGATATCGCATATATACTTCAGGTTGATTTTCTCGCCTGCGTTTTTTTCGATTATATCGGAATTATTCGTCAGCAATTCGCATACGCCGCTGCCAACCGTACCGAATCCTATGACGGCAACATTCACCATTTTTTAATTTCCTTTCGGTTTTTTTACTAATAAGTGCTGGTTAACGCATCTATTGTATCATATCACTCGAATAAAATCAACACCTAATTATCAAAAGAAATTTATGTTTCTTTAAAAATGTGGAAATTTTTTGTTTTAACATTTGCATTTGCACATATGTTTTGTGTAATGATGACTTTTTTGGTGTACGGGGGATATATTTGCAATTTGTTGTTGACAAAAAAAGCTTTGTTGTGTATAATATTTTCAATTAACCTAACACAGAAAGGGCTATTAAATGAAAAAAAACGTATTTTTCAGTAGAGTCATTTGTCTTGCACTTGCATTGATGCTTGCATCCTGTACAAATGGCAATACGAACGACACGACTGCTGCGGATAGCGGCACTGCTGTTGAAACCCCCGCAGACAGCACAGAAGAAACAAAAACAGATGAAACCGATCCTGCGGACACATGGAAGCCAATGTCAGATGAAGAATTGGTTGAAGTGATGATGCAGGAAGCGCAGACAATAACCGATTTTATAAGAGAGAAAAACTTTATATACGGCAATGCGCACTTTAATCCGGGTGTAAACTGGCGTGAGTTTGATGTTACCAAAGCTGTTGACCCGGGCGAAAGAATACTTGCCTGCGACAGGCTTGTTCACTGGGTTTTGTATAAGGCAGGCTTTACTGATCAAACGTGGCTTTACGGAATTTCCGACTTTGATAAGTACGCAGAAGAACATGGCTTTACCCGTATAAATTCCTTGCGCGAGGTTAAAAAAGGCGACCTTGTAAGCGTATTCCCTGACAAAAACGGTTCTCCTACACATATATTCATCTGCGCAGGCGATAATTTGCGTTATGACGCAGGCTCTATTGAAAGAATAAGCGGTAAAAAAGGTAAACAGCCATTTAAAGAACCGATTCTTGGTTTCTGCTTCGCTTGGAGGCCTACTGCAAAATTTATGCCCAATCCTTACATAATGGATAAACTGTATGAAATTCCCGAAACTACCGTTGCATCTATTTCCGAAAATGCTGTTGAATTGGCAAAAGAGGCAGATGCAGATAATACCTTTACGGTAAATAACCAATATACGGTGTCAGAGGGATACTCCTCTTACGAATTCCATTGCAATATTCAAACGAAGCCATCGTCCACTGATACCACGGCATGGACCGGTACGTACATAGGTGCTCGTATTCCTACAAGGCGTGATACACCTTCTGCCTCTACTTATACGGGCGGTATTTGGATAGGACTTGACGGTTCTGATACGGCAAACTTGTGCCTGTCTTCCCGCCGCGCTACGATGAAATTGCCTGAAAAAACTGATACGCCCCACAAATTCACGGTAGTCGATACTGAAGATACGATTAAATTCTATATGGAAACCTCTGCAGGCGAACAAGTTTTGTTCTGCACCGTAAACGTATGTGACGAATACGACCAAATTGCGGTGTACGATATGAACAACGAATTGATATATTACAATCCTATCAATATCGAATCTACGGGCTTCTTCAAGGTATGGACATTTGGATCTGATATGAATTGCACGGATATTTCCATGAAAGGCGTTAAGATCAACTGATAAATTATCAAATATCGGCAATGCAATACACTAAAAGGCTTCTTTATTGAAGCCTTTTTTTGATAATTGTATTTTAGTCGAAATTCGCACGGAAATATGATAAAAATATTTTTTTCAATGTATTTTTGCACAATAGTGAAAGAAAAAATTTGTTTGTTTTTCACAGTAATTATGCACATGTCGTTTTTTCTCTTGACAAACTGAACAAAATAATATAAAATCATGGATGATAATATATTTTCTTTCAGGAGGGACATTACTTGAAAAGCAAAACGATGTTTAAAATCGTCGGATTCTGCTTGTCTATGGCACTTATTCTCGGTGCTATGTACATACCGCAGGCGATGATGAACGCTGATGCCGCAACCATACGTGAAAGCGATGTTAATAAAGACGGTATCATAAATACGAAAGACATCATAAGAATACTGAAGTATATCAAAGACCCTGCTACGTATCCTTATGATTCCAAAATCGACGTTAACGGTGACGGCTCTATTTCCAGAACCGATATTACCGCAATGAAATCCTTTATGGGTGAAACGTACGACGTAAATGTGTATGTAAGACCTACCTATGAAGCACTTGTTGACAAGATAATTCAAGAAGCAAAATGGGTAACGGATTTCTGTAACTACAACAATTTTACATACGGTGACAGCTTTATTAACCCTGCTGTTAACTTCAGAGACGGTACGGTTGCAGGTGCTATAAACCCCGACGAAACCGTGTCAAGCTGTAACAGATTTGTTTCTTGGGTGCTGTATCGCGCAGGATATACAGATCAGGTATATTTCCACGGCGGCCTTCCTTCTGAAACACTTCAATCGAAATACGGCTTCACGAAAATTACAGATATAAATCAAGTAAGACGCGGCGATATCGTTTATATTCCCGGTCACGAATTCCTTTGTGCCGGTACAAACCTTCGTTACGACCACGGTTCTACCGAAAGAATTCGCCGTATAGACGGTTATGCATATGTAGAAAACACGAACGAACCGTTCAGTGAAGCAATAAACTCCTCGTTCATGTACGCTATGCGTCCTAATCCTGCCGGTTTGCCCGATATTTCTATTGAAGAAATATATGATTCTGTGCCCTCAAAAGTTGCAGAACCTTCTGCTTCTGCAACTACCGTAGCAACCTACGCAAACGGAACGGGTAACAGAACGTTCAATTACCACTATTATCCGTATTCTACACAGCAGTACGAATTGCATTTGACACTTTCTTCCACTTCCACCTCGTCTGTAGAAGCTAAAAACGGTGCATTCGTTGGTGTTCGTTTGCCTTCTGCTTCACACGCACCCACAGGTTCAGGCGGTATTTGGTTCTCGTTCAGCAACTCCGCTTTCGCGGCACTGTTTACAGGCGTTGGCTGCGGTCCGAACTATAACGGTACACAATGGTGGGAATATCTGACGCAAATCCAATTGCCTAAAACGTTTGCTACGGCACAGAAATTGGTAGTAGTCGATTCGGGCGATATTATCAAGTATTATGTATATCCGGGAGATGGAACGAAATTCTTGATATGCTCTATAAGGGTTGACACGGTATATGATCAGATATGTATAAGAAACGTTGACGGTAAGATGATCTACGCAGGATTGACGGCACTTAACGATTCGGGATACTTCGGACTGTGGACACACTACGCAAGTGTAACATCAACGAATATTTCAATCAAAAAGGTATAGTTTAATATAATAAAAAAACCAAATCGGAAATTTCTTTTCCGATTTGGTTTTTCGTTTTTTTGCACAATATAATATTTTGCGCTTTAGTGATTTTTCACAGTTAATACTTTAAATATATTTTCTTACTTGACAAAAGTTACAAAATAATATAATATTATAGCAGTATTTAATCAATCATTGGGAGGTAATGATTTGAAACACGGTTTATTGTTTAAAGTTATGGGGCTGTGCTTGGCTTTTACATTGATGCTTGGCGCGATATATATCCCCACGGCATTAAAAACAGATGCATCGATCGAGCTTACGCTTCGCAGCTGCGATGCAAACAAAGACGGGCTGATCAATACGAAGGACATTGTAAGGGTACTGAAATATATCAAAAATCCTGCAAAGTATCCGTATTCCAGCTCTGTCGATGCTAACGACGACGGTATTATTTCATATGCAGACGTAAATATGATGAAAACATATTTTGGAAGAACTTACGACACTGCTTCTTACCGCCGCCCTACGTATGAAGAGCTTGTTGAAAGAATAATTCAAGAAACAAGAAACGTTACGGATTTCTGCAACTACAATAACTTTTCTTACGGCGATGCGGTAGTTAACCCCGCTATAAATTATCCCGATCTTAATATAAATAACTATCATTATAGGGATGAAAGGCTTACGGCTTGTAACAGACTTGTTTGCTGGGTTCTTTACCGCGTGGGATACGTTAACCAACGCTATTACCATGGTCAGATAGAAGAATACATGTACACAAATTATTGGAATTTTACAAAAATAACCGATGTTAACCAAGTAAGAAGGGGCGATATCGTCTTTATACCCGGGCACGAATTTATATGTGCAGGTACTAATTTAAGATACGACCATGGTTCTGTTGAAAGAATAAGGCGTATCGGTGCGTTTTCTTACGTTGATAACTCAAGCGAACCTTTCGTTGAACCGATAAACTCTTCATTCATGTACGCGATGAGGCCAAACCCCGCAGGTCTGCCTGACAGCTCTATTAAAGAACTTTATAACGAGGTTCCTCTTGAAGCGGCAGAGCCTAATCCTAACGCGGTAGATGTTGTTACATACGCAAACGCAGTGGGAACGAGAACGTTTGATTTCCATTACAATCCCTACGCATTTAAACAATACGAATTCCATACAAGTCTTACTTCTTCTGCCTCGAATACAGCAGATTACAACGGTGCATTCGTAGGTGTTCGTCTTCCTTCCGCTACGCATAATCCAACGGCTTCAGGCGGTATTTGGCTGGCGTTCAGCCAAACGGGATTCGCACGGCTATATACGGGCTTAGGATGCGGAAATTCCAGGGTCAGCGGTGTGTTCGGCGGAAACTGGAAAGAATCGCTGATTTCTATTCCGCTTCCCGTGTCTTTCTCTGTCGGGCGGCGTATTACGGTAGTCGATTCGGGTGACGTTATTAAATATTATATGTATCCGGGTGATGGAACACGGTTTTTGATATGTTCGATCAAGCTTGATCCGAATTACGAACATATAGTAATAAGGGACTGTGTCGGTAAGTTCCTCTATGCGGGAATTACAGACCTTAATCATACGGGATTCTTCAAGGTGTGGGCAAATAATGCTACTGTAACTACTTTGGATACCGTTATTAAACAAGGTTGATATAAAATTTATAAAACGCCCGACTGCAAAAGTCGGGCGTTTTTAACGATTAAGGCATTATGAAAAAACACTTGCAATTCAAAAGAAAAGCAAGTGTTTTTTATTATATTTTACTTGTAAATACCTATTTCATAAATCGAGAAGTATCCGTCATTTTCACCTTGAACGTTTACATAGCGCACGTCCTTATCTATGGTTATAAGGTTTGCCTGCGCGTGATTAAACGAGCCTATCTTTTCCCAATTCTTGTTATCGGTAGAAACTAAAACGGAAAATTCGCCAAACGTATTTGCCTGCCACAAAATTATGGTTTCTTTAATATGTTGTACACTGCCAAGATCTACCGTTACCCAGAACGTATCAGTGGTAGAACCTACTGCACTCCATCTTGTTGAAAGATTTCCGTCTGTTAAATGGCTAGCCGGATATCCGCTTTCCGCAAACGATACAGCGGCAGATTTGTTTAGAGCTATATTTTTTGAACTGTTAAATTCAAAAGAAGGTCTGTCTTTAGTAATAATCGCAATCGCGCTTGTGTCTTTAAGGATATTTTCTGTATCAAAAACGGTTGTTTCGTTTTCAATCGTCACTGTGCCAGAAAAATTTATTTTTTCAACGGATGCACCAACGTGGAATTTATATTCGCCTTTTTCTATAAACCAAAGAGAATCATCTGTTGAATATGTTTTAAGTTCTTCCGCTGTTACGGTGGCTGTAATAGTCTGTGTTTGGTTTGGCGCAAGTGAAGCAGTTTTACCAAATCCAACAAGCTGCATTGCAGGATGTTCATTTTTGCTATCGGGCTTCGTTACGTAAAACTGCACTACTTCGCTTCCCGCAACGCTACCGATATTTTTGATGTCAACGGATAAAATATAATTATCATCTGATTTTTCAATTTTGAAATCAGAATATTCAAACGTTGTGTAAGAAAGGCCATAGCCGAATTCGTACATAACATCTACATCAAATGTAGAGTAATAACGGTAACCGACATATATATCGTCGTTGTAAACAACGCTGGTGTAATCACCGGGGAAATATTCTGCATAAGGTGTATCGCTGAACTTTATGGGCCATGTTGCGGTTAATTTGCCTGAAGGAGTTATAGCACCGCTGATAACGTCTGCAACGGCGTTTCCTATCTGCTCGCCTGCAAGACCCACGTAAATAATTGCGTCTGCGAGGTGTGCCCATGAAGCAACTTCTATGGGGTTACCTGTGTTTATAATAACGATAAACTTTTTATTTCTTGCGTGAAATGCAGAAGAGATATTTTCTATTGCTTGCAACTCTCTTGAATTAAGGCAAAAATCTCCGGCTCTGTTAACGTGGTCTAACCCTTCAACGCTTAATCTTGATACGGTAAATATAGCACAATCTGCAGATTTTGCGGCAGATTTTGCAGTTGATGAAGAAATTGATATTTCGTACGTATCATTTTGCGGGTTAGCCGTATCCGCAGAATCTATCGAATGCTGAGAGCAGCTTTTGTACATAGAAGATACGGTAGAATAAAGCGTGTACCCTGCGTTGGTAAGACCTTCGTTTATATTAACAACGTCACTGGCAACTGCACGGCCCGAGCCATAGCCGCTGTATTCGGTAATGTACGAAGCGTTTCCAAATAAAGCAACCTTTGATTTTGAAAGCGGAAGTGTATTGCCATCGTTTTTAAGCAATACAGTTCCTTCAGCTGCTGCTTGCCTTGCTGCTTGTAATTTTGCAGATTTGTTTTGAATAGAATTCGGGGAACTTGCGTTGCTCATAGCGTTTGATTTAGCCACGTAATTCAGAATATTTTCACAACACAATTCAAGCTGTGATAATTCAAGTGTGCCGTCATTCAAACCGTTTAACAATGCTTGTATTATATCGTTTGCTATATGATATCCGCCGCAATATAAATCGTTACCTGCGTTAAGCATTTTAACACGGTCTATTATCGTACCCCAGTCGGTCATAACCATGCCGTTAAAACCGAACTCGCCGCGCAAAACGTCGATTATACCTTTGTTTTCGGCAGAAAACGTATCTTGTATCTTATTGTAAGAAGTCATTACGCTGTAAGGGTCAGCAAGTCTGACGGCATAACCGAACCCTCGAAGATATATCTCTCGCAATGCGCGTTCAGTTAATTCAGAGGAAGCCCACATTCTTTCGGTTTCCTGGTTGTTTGCAGCGTAGTGTTTAAGTGCAACACCGACGTTCGTTGATTGTACTCCAAGTGTGTAATTCGCTGCCATTATGCCCGTAAGGAGAGGGTCTTCTGAAAAATATTCGAAGTTTCTTCCGTTAAGTACATTCTTTTGTATATTCATACCCGGGGCAAGAAGTGTATCAATGCCGTAATTGCGGCAGTCGTCGCCGATGTATGCGGTTACTTTTCGAACAGTTTCACTGTTCCATGTAGATGCTAAAGTAGTTCCTGATGGGTACGATATTGTAGAATTTCCAAGTCGAAGCCCGGCCGGGCCATCTGCAAACTGTGCAGATGGGATACCGTAACGCGACAAAGAATAAGTTTGCCCTGCAACGGCATTTGAAGCACTAAGTAAAACTATCAAAGAGGCCTTTTCATGTGTTGTCATTGCGGAAACTACCATTTTTACAGTTTCTTTTGATAACTGCGGTGCACCGTTAACGTAAGATACTGATACGTTGTCGGAATAATCGGGATTTGATGCAGTTACTTCAAGCGTGTAACTATTTGATAAAAACGGTATGCCTGAATAAGATACAGCGCATTCCTCGTCTGCTTTTGCATAGATGTGTCTTGATATATTTTTAGTGGTGTTGCCGTATTTGAAATTTAAACTTAAATTTCCGTTAAAGTTGTCTTTAAATGAAAGATAAAGTGAATACTTGTTACCATCAATCACAGATTTATGTAACGTCATATTTATCGGCAAAGATAAATTTTTTTCACCTAAAAAAGAAAAAATTGCATTTAGATCAGCTTCGGAGATCGTTCCGTCACCGTTAACGTCGGCATTTTCCGAATATTCGTATAACGCCGGCTTCTTCAAGTATTTGTTTATTCTTATTATGTCCTTTGCACTTACAATTCCGTCACCGTTAATATCGCATTTGACGGCGGTAATCTCGGCAGAGGTTTTCATAGCGGGAAAGTATATTGCGCTTACTGCCAATATAATTGCCATGAAAATTCCGATGGCTTTTAAGGAAGATTTGTGTTTTTTCATTTTGTTCCCCTTGATATACGTTTTATAATAACTGCAAAAACCGATATTATTGTATATTAAAAAATATCTTTTGTCAAATTGAAAAATAAAAAAATAGGGCAAATTTCTATTATAAAAAGCCCTATTTTTTGTTTATTATGTTGAAAAAAAGTTTATTATTCAGTACATTTTTTGGATATTTTTTGTGCAAGATGCGATTTTTTTAAGCGAAGGTTTTTTGAAAAAATTCAAGTAATTTAAACTTCAATTCATATTCTCCGCCGTCGTTTTCTGTCAAAATTTTAACTTCATCCGTTGTAAGACCGACCGAGGTAAGCTCTTCTTCGGCAGTAGAAGCTGTAGCAACGCCTACGCAAAGCGGCGGAAAAAGAACACACCACCAATTTTTTCCTTCGGCTTTTCCGATCTTAACTTTTACAGAGTAATATTCTCCGGCAGGAAAGCTGACGTTTTCATAATTTCTTGTTGGGTACTTTTCAACACCTGTTTCTACCAATACTTTATAGTTATATCCATTTTTTTCAATGCACTTTTTTGCGGCAGACGTTATTGCTTCAATGTTTTCGTTTACACTTTTTTTAGCTTCTTCCACAGAAAGGCATTTATTTATATTTTCGTTCATACATTCTAAAACGGCGTCTCGTACCAGAAGCTTTAACTGCTGGTCTTCTTCCTCGTCTGAGTTTGCAAGCACGTGCAGCCTTACCACGTTGTCGTATATTTTCACTTCTCCATTTACAGGAAAGGATGCAGATAATAGGCTTATTACCAATGCAATACAGGTTAGTATAACGGTAGTTTTCATAAAATAAAATACTCCTTTTTGTCAGATTCAAAAGGAGTATTTCCGTGTATCTTCAATTTTATACACTTATGGGAATATTAACCGTAAATTTTTTTCATTTCTGCAGCTTTTCCGCAAGTGTATGACCCTTCAGAGCATCTGCCTTTGCTTACACATGGCGGGCCTGCCTTTTTAAACAAAAGTGGTGATGCGTTTTTGCAAAGCAAAAGCATTTGCCTTGCTACGTCGCGTATTTCCCACTGCGCCCTGTCACAGCATCTTAAAGCAAAGAAATTGTAAAGACTTCTGGTATTCATGGTAACTATCATTCTTGTGTCGCAGGCATTCGGCAAAACAAACCTTGCATCTTCGTTAGCTTTTTTTTCTGCCGCTTTTTTTGCATTTTTTTCGTTCATGCCGCTTGCAACCAATTCTTTATAATGTGCGTCTGACAGTATTTTATGTAAACTGTTATAGTGCCTTGCATCTTCTTCCATAGCGGCTAAAAATTCATCCAATGCCTCGGGAATTGCAGAAATGTGCGGCGGAATAACATATTCAAATTGAGATTTATTTACGTATCTCTGGCTTTGAACAGAAAACGATGCTATTCTGTGGCGTGTTATTTGCGCAAGGCAAGCACGTGAAACACCTTCAATACCGAATGTGAAGCTTGCGTGTTCAATAGGGCTTTGATGGCCTAACGAAGAAAGAAGATCAAGAAAGCTTTCTGTTTTTTCAGGCGTTAAATTTTCAAGCAATGTGCTTATATCGCTTTTAGCATAGCATAGCTTTGCAGCTGCAGCAACTAATTTATCAGCATCGGGAGTATATGTAATAAGTTCTACTTTAATCATAAATATAACCGCCTTATCTTGTATCTTTCGTTTAGGGTACCATATAAACGGTATTATTTCAAGGGCAATACTGTAAATTTACAATTTTTTTTGTTTTGAATCGGGAAAGTATAAAAAACAAATTTTTTTTACAAAACCTATTGACAAATCAATAAAAATGTGGTATTATACGCAATGGTTAGCGAATGCTAACCGATATTTTCGGAAAAAGGTTAGCGCAGGCTAACCAATGCGGAGGTTTACGGTTATGATGCCGCTTATTTTGGCTAACATCGGTGAAGAGAATATAATAAAAAAAGTAGGCGGAAGCAGCGAGGTTAAAAGCCATTTAGAGGATATGGGCTTCGTAGTAGGCGGAACAGTTAAAATTATTTCTTCTATAGGCGGTAATCTCATTGTTAATGTAAAAGAATCCCGCGTTGCCATCAGTAAAGAGATGGCAGGGAAAATAATGGTTTAATTTTTTGTGGGGGTATATATGAAAACTTTAAGAGACTTAAAGGTTGGCGAAAGCGCGAAAGTTGTTAAACTTCACGGAGAGGGTGCCATCAAACGCAGAATAATGGATATGGGCATCACAAAAGGGGCAGAGGTTTCCGTTCGCAAGGTTGCTCCGCTTGGTGACCCGATTGAGCTTACGGTTCGCGGATACGAGCTTTCGCTTCGTAAATCCGATGCGGAAACAATCGAAATCGAATAATAAAAAAAGGGGGCTTCCCCCATTTTTAAACCCTATCGGTTAGCGATAGGTAACTGCTATAATGAAAGAGGAATACAATATGTCGATCAAAATTGCCCTTGCGGGTAACCCAAACTGCGGAAAAACAACGCTTTTTAATGCTTTAACAGGTTCTAACCAATTTGTAGGTAACTGGCCCGGTGTAACGGTCGAGAAAAAAGAAGGCAAACTTAAAAAACAAAATGATGTTATAGTTACCGATTTGCCGGGTATCTATTCGCTTTCGCCATATACCTTGGAAGAGGTTGTAGCAAGAAATTATCTTTTGAATGAAAGCCCCGATGCAATATTGAATATTGTTGACGGCACAAATCTTGAACGAAATCTGTTTTTAACGACACAGCTGGCAGAATTGGGTATTCCCGTTGTAATTGCTATCAATATGATGGATGTTGTGCGCAAAAACGGTGATAAGATCAATATAGAACAGCTTTCGCAACAGTTGGGATGTAAAATAGTAGAAATTTCTGCCTTAAAGGGAGACGGTATTACCGAAGCGGCAGATGCGGCAATAAAAGCGGCGAAGGAAGGTAAAACAGTTCCGCAGCATAATTTTTCAGGTGCTGTAGAACACGCAATTGCGCATATTGAAGAAGCAGTTCTCCATGACGAGCCTACGGAAAAACAAAGGTGGTATGCTATAAAGATATTCGAAAGGGATGAAAAAGTAATTGAAGCTTTAAATATTCCCGAAACAACATTAAAGCATATCGAACAAGATATTGCGGCGGCGGAAAAAGAGCTTGACGATGATGCGGAAAGTATAATAACAAACGAAAGATACGTTTACATAGCGTCTTTGCTTAAAGCATGTTATAAAAAGAAAAGTGCAGGCAAGCTTACAACATCGGATAAAATTGATAAAGTGGTGACGAACCGTTTTGCGGCACTGCCGATATTCGCACTCGTTATGTTTTTGGTATATTACATATCGGTAACCACTGTAGGTACATGGGTTACAGACTTTACCAACGACGGCTTGTTTGGTGATGGCTGGCATCTTTTCGGCATAGGTTCTTCTGAATTTTCAGAAGAAATGGATGCTTATGCGAAAGAAAATATATGGGTAGAAGATCTTGTTGCTAATGTTGAAGCGGCAAAGGAAAAAGAAGTTCTCGGTGCGGAAGATATTCTTGATGGAATCGAAAAAGGCGATTTTGCCGCATTTGATGAAGCTTATGGCACATTCGGTGCTTCGCTTGCAGAAGCAGGCTTCGGAATAGATGAAATGTACGAAGCGGGTATGGAAAATGCTCCTGATACTTCCGAATACGGTATCTGGGTTCCCGGTGTGCCTGTTTTAGTTGAAAGCTTCTTATCTTCTGTTGGATGTGCAGATTGGTTAAGCGGACTTATTCTTGACGGTATAGTCGGTGGTGTAGGCGCAGTTCTCGGCTTTGTTCCGCAAATGTTTGTTTTGTTCATATTCCTTGCTTTTCTTGAAGCGTGCGGATATATGGCACGTATCGCATTCGTGTTAGACCGTATATTCAGAAAATTCGGTCTTTCAGGCAAATCATTTATACCTATGCTTGTAGGTACTGGATGCGGTGTTCCCGGAATTATGGCAAGCCGTACAATAGAGAATCAGCGCGACAGAAGGATGACCATAATAACTACCACGTTTATTCCTTGCGGAGCAAAGCTTCCTATAATAGCACTTATCGCTTCGGCGTTGTTCGGCGGCGCTTGGTGGGTGGCACCCAGTGCATATTTCATAGGTATTGCTGCAGTTATTGTATCAGGTATAATATTGAAGAAAACAAAACTGTTTTCGGGTGACCCCGCACCTTTTGTAATGGAGCTTCCCGCTTACCACTTGCCCACGGTTGGAAATGTGTTGCGCTCTATGTGGGAACGAGGCTGGTCGTTTATTAAAAAAGCCGGCACGATAATTTTGCTTTCCTCTATTGTTATCTGGGCAGGAAGTACATTCGGATTTGTTGACGGTGCATTTACATTTAATGCGGATATGGAGCTTTCCGACAGTATTTTAGGTATTATAGGAGATAAAATAAAGATAGTATTTGCACCTTTGGGCTTTGCAGATCCCATTGCGGCAATAGCTACTATCATGGGTCTTGTTGCCAAAGAAGAGGTCGTGGGCGTATTCGGTGTTCTTGAATTTGTAAGCATGACGAAGCTTGCTGCATATTCCTTCTTGATATTCAACTTGCTTTGCGCACCGTGCTTTGCGGCTATCGGCGCTATAAGAAGGGAAATGAACAGTGCAAAATGGACAGCGTTTGCAATCACATATCAGTGTGTGTTTGCATATGCAATTTCGTTGATAGTTTACCAAGTAGGGCTTGCGGTAAGCGGCTCTATCAATATCGCGGGCTTCATTGCGGCTGTTATTGTTTTGGCAATAATGTTGTATATGCTGTTCAGACCTTCAAAGAAAGTGGCGTAAAATGATTGAATTTATATTACAAAATTTGTCCACAATAATAATATCTATCGTTGTTTTGCTTATAGTTGCTGCGGTTATAGCCGTTATGATCAAGGATAAGAAAAAAGGTAAATGCGTGGGCGGATGTGCAGGATGCAGTGGTCGTTCATCGTGTAGCTCCTGCAAAGAAAAATAATGCTTGATATGCGGCGGCTGCCAAATGTTTTGACAGCCGCTGCACTGACTTGAAAATCTAATTAAAAAAATCGTTAAAAGGTATTGACAAATTGATTTTATTGTGTTATAATAGTAGAACAGTGAGAGGCAACGTGCCGGAGTGGCGGAACAGGCAGACGCCCGAGACTTAAAATCTCGTGGGAGCAATCCCGTACCGGTTCGAGCCCGGTTTCCGGCACCAATTTCACATAATTGGCGTTCTCGTAGCTTTATATCGCGGAGTGGAGCAGTTGGTAGCTCGTTGGGCTCATAACCCAAAGGCCGTTGGTTCGAATCCTTCCTCCGCAACCAAGTGAATAGGAGTCAACTTCTGAACAGTTTTTTTGGACTGTGAGAGATTGACTCCTATTTTTTATCGATAAACACAGGCTTTTCTCGTTTGCTAACATTGGACAACGTTTGAGCAAAAAATCAAAAATCGGCTTGCAAAAGAAAAAATAGTAACAACTTTTGAACCGTGTGCTTTAGACATCACGGTTCTTTTTTCTTTGGTAGAAAAGCTCCTCTGTTTGATTAGGTGTTTTATAATTATTGGCGCGGTGAGGTCGCTTTTCGTTATAGAATTCCATGTATTCAGCAATGTGTTTTTTGCAGTCTTTAACCGAGCGATATGCAGTGCGATAGATTTCTTCTTGTTTTAACGATGAAAAGAATGACTCCATAGCACCGTTATCATACGGGTTTCCCGACTTGGAAAAGGACTGTGTAATTCCATTTGAAATAAGTAATTTTCGAAATGCGAATGAGGTGTATTGGCATCCGCGATCAGAGTGAAAGAGCAAACGGTTATCGGGAGTGCGTGCCTCAAGCGCCATCTTTAAGGTCGAAGTCATCAACTGCGTACTTGACTTTGGCGATATTTTATATGCAATGATTTTTCTTGAAAACAGATCGAGAATTGCGCATAGATAATATGTTTTTTGAAACAAGGAAAATTGCGTGCAGTCGCTAACCCACACGAGGTTCGGTTCATTTGCAGAAAAATCCTGTTGCAAAATATTTTTGGTCTCGTGTAGTCTTTTCCACAATGCAAAGTCCTTCTTAGCACGGGAACGAAAACTTTTCAGTCCCATTTCTTTCATTAACCGACGCACCATTTGTTTACTGGTGTGAAAGCCTTTTGCTTGTAAGACTGCAAGAATTTTGTCCGATCCGAAAAGTCCTCGGCTTTCTTCGTATACTTTTCGAACGGCATCCGATAATTCCAGTCTGCGCCTTGCGTATGAGGTGTCGGCCTTTTTGTTGCGCAGCACATGATTATAAAACGTTCCGCGATCCACATCCAAGGCCTCACACAAAACACGGACACTATATTTACCATAAAGTTTTTCGAGCTCATAGAGCTTTGTCTTCAAAGGGGCTTGTCTGGTGCAATTTACGGATTGTAACACCTCATTTATTTGCCGAGTTCTATCAAATTTTCGTTTTAGTTTTCCCAACTCTATCCGGGGTTTTATGTCTTCCACGTCAGCTGAATCACGGTATTTCTTGATCCAATGATAAATGGTACTGCGAGGGATTCCGAATTCTTTGACAATGGTAGCAACCGATTCTCCGGCACGATATTTTGAACAACACTCTATTACGGTGTCGACTGGGTATTTGCTATGCGACATTTTCTACACTCCTGTGATTTTTTTACATTCCATTGTATCAGATAAATGTTAAATTCATTTGTAATTCCAATCAAACTGGTGGAAAAAGTCACAAATTTATGATATAATAGAAATGCTCAAATGGAAATGAAAACAAAGGAGCGATTTTACATATTTTGATTATGTTTTCAAAAAGAAACGTTTTATTTGCTGATTCAAACACGGTTCGCAGATGTATCTTTTTTGGGCCTGAAACACAAAGAAAAAAGCAGTCGAAAGACTGCTTTTTTCTTTGGTTGCTATCCAAGCCGCGGCTTGGCATATCATCACCGCGCGTAGCGTGGTGCATATCATCAAGGGCGCTTTGCGCCCATGTATCTCATCACGCGAAGCGTGCATTCCCCTGCGGCTTGATGATATACCGCAACAAGTTGCGGATGATATACAACACTTCGTGTTGATGATATACAAGGCTTCGCCTTGATATGCACCTTTTCGGACTCTCC
>JAZQHC010000050.1:0-16581 GCA_045540335.1 Eubacteriales bacterium | reverse complement strand
GTTGTATCAATTAGAGGAATATAATAGAGAAAAATTTAATAAGATTTAGGGAAGTATTTGAATACTTCCCTTTCTTTTTGGCAAAAATCCACTTGAGGTGATGAAAATGGGGATTATATTAGTTTTCGGTGTAGTATTTTTTTATTTGTGGAGACTATATATCGTTGCAACCTTATTCAACAAAAGTAATGGAAAAAAAATTACAAACTCAAAATATGAATCAAAAAAAATTCATACCGAAGAAAGATTTGTTAAACGATATTCTATCAAGTCTAATATATCAGAATAATCTCCTAAATGCTTATTGGTATTTGCATTTCTCACCCGATAAACCGCCTAAAACATTAGGTGTTGAGGGTAAGAGACAAAACACGGAAAAAGTTTCCTCCCTTTGTTTGCCACAACACAGGCTGCTATCAAGGATATGAAATAATTTAAATTTCATAAATATACAAACAATTCAACCGCCCGAGGAAATTCGGGCGTTTTTTTACACATATTGCAATTCATAAAAGTTTATGTTAAAATACAACTGTAAAGGTGGTGTTATAAATTATTAAAAGAATTTTTTCCTTTATTCTTTGCGGAATAATGTTACTTTCTCTCGCTTCATGCAGTCAAGAAAAAGAAGATTATGCCAATAAACTCATTTCCGTGCTGGATAAACAAGAAAAAACAACACTTAAAGATATTTTTTCCTTTGAATTTGACCGAGCATACGTTTTCAACTTTGAAGATAGCTATCTTGATGGTGATGGTTTTTCTAAAAAATATAACTTGAACATATCAATCAGTCAAGTCCAAGCCGGGCAAACAGATAATATTCAACGAATTGTATTTGTAGATAAATCAGGGAAATTTGTGTATTTATTTAAGTGCAATATAGAAAAAATATATATAGAAAACGAAGGTGTTGTTATTTATCCTGAAACAGTTATTGAAAACAAAACTTTACATGAAATTCCATTAAAGATTACCTTTGAAAGTTCAGAACGATATGATTCTTTTACACCTGTTGCAAAAAGGTTTATTATATGATATAATTACACTGTTTTGCTTCATATAATTATAGAAGGAGAAAATATACATAAATGGCTAAATTAGAAAAAGTTTTATACGGTAATTTTGACCAACTGCTGCAAAAAATCGAAAATGGAATACTTGATTCCAGCATATCGGCTTCGCTTGAAGAAACAAGCGATTTTAAGATTAACAACGCAAGGTGCAGTGTTCGTGTATTTGAAAGGTACAGTTATGCGGGCAGCAACCGAGTAAGTTTAAACGTTACCTTATTTCAAGGCGAAGATGAAAAAATATATATATCGGCTATTTCAACAGGCGGAAGCCAGGCAATGTTTTTTAAATTTAACACCATTGGTGAAGAAGCGTTTCTTGATAAATTAAGACAACTGCTGTAATTTTGGAAACTTGCCTTTAAATACTGTATTACAAATTTATAAAATAGTGTATTGACATTTTTTCTGTTTTGCTATATACTTAAATTACAGTAGAAACAATAAACCGTTTACGGAAATCAAGTTATTTTATCTTTGTTGATGCCAGACCCCGTTTTCCGAACGGGGTCTGTTTTACAAATATTTAAGGAGAAAGAGAAATGGATATTATTAAGAAAATTTTCCCCCATGCTTTTAAAGCAAAAGAGCTTGTGCCTTTTGTTGTTTGCCTCGTTATCTACGCTTTGATAGACGTAGTATGCGGCGTTGTTATAGGTTTGCTTGCAAAGCTTCCTATTATTGGTATCATTTTCAGTGCTGTTGGTGCGTTGGTAGGCATTTACGCATTTATAGGAATTGTTTTGACAATTCTCGTTTTTGTAAAGGTTATTAAATAAGCCAAAACAAAAAAGCTATCCGCTTGCGGCAATCCTTGCAATAAGACTGCTACAAGCGGATGCTTTTATTTTTAATATAAAAAATGGGCGAAATTTCGCCCATTTTATTATTTAATTAACCAAGCTTTGCAGTGTTAATCTTGATGCCGGGGCCCATTGTGGATGCTATGCAAACACTCTTAAGATATTGGCCTTTTGATGCTGCGGGTTTTGCTTTGATGATAGCGCCCATAAGTGTATCAAAGTTTTCGCCCAATTTTTCAGCACCGAAGGAAGCCTTACCGATGGGGCAGTGGATTATGTTTGTTTTATCAAGTCTGTATTCGATCTTACCTGCTTTTGCTTCTGTAACAGCCCTTGCAACGTCGGGTGTAACTGTACCTGCTTTGGGGTTAGGCATAAGACCCTTAGGACCGAGAACCTTACCCAAATGACCGATAACGCCCATCATGTCGGGGGAAGCAATAACAACGTCGAAGTCGAACCAGTTTTCCTGTGTGATCTTCGCAACCATATCTTCTGCGCCTACGAAATCTGCGCCTGCTGCTTTCGCTGCATCAGCCTTGTCGCCTCTTGCGAAAACGAGTGTACGAACGTTTTTACCCGTACCGTTGGGAAGAACAACTGCACCTCTAACCTGTTGGTCTGCATGGCGGCTATCTACGCCGAGACGAACGTGAAGCTCGATAGTTTCATCAAATTTTGCTTTTGCCGTTTGGCATACGAGGGAAAGTGCCTCTTCTGAATCGTAAAGCTTTGTTTTATCAATAAGCTTTACGCTATCTGTATATTTCTTACCTTTAAACATTTCGCTATACCTCCCCTTAGTCCTCTACTGTGATGCCCATGCTGCGTGCTGTACCTGCAACCATGCTCATAGCGGCTTCCAAGGAACCTGCTGTAAGGTCGGGCTTTTTAGTTTCGGCAATTTTTTGAACCTGTTCTTTTGTGATTTTTGCAACCTTTGTTTTGTTAGGTACTGCAGAACCGGATTCGATACCTGCTGCTTTCTTTATAAGAACAGCTGCGGGGGGTGTTTTAGTGATGAACGAGAAGGATCTGTCTGCGTAGATAGTGATAACTACGGGGATAATAAGACCGATATCGTTCTTTGTTCTTTCATTGAATTCTTTTGTGAACGCTGCAATGTTAACACCGTGCTGACCCAAAGCAGGACCAACCGGGGGTTGAGGTGTAGCTTTTCCTGCAGGCAACTGCAGTTTAACGTAAGCCATTATTTTCTTAGCCATTTTATGTTTAATTCCTTTCTGTACAAAGCAAGGTACAATCTCGCTTTGCCCATGTGGTTACCCGGAAGATGCACAAATATAAAAATTTCTTCCTCCCACATTTTCACATTTCTGTGAATACCCTTTATTCTTTAAAGGGCTTTACATCGCTTGCATCAAGTTCCATCGGGATTTCCCTGCCGAACATAAATGCCATAACGCTTACTTTCTTCATATCCGAGGATATTTCAGTAACCGTAGCGGTGTTGACACCGGGCAATATATCTTCTTTGATAGCCACGGTATCGCCCACTTCAAATCCAAGTGAAGTGGTTTTGCGGGCAACGGTATCTTCACCCTGCCCTGACAAGTCGATTCCCAAAGCGGCAACCTCTGCATCTGTTAATGCAACGGGTTTTGAGCCGGGGCCAACGAAGCCCGTAACGCCGCGGATATTTCTTATAACGTGCCACGTAGCGTCATTCATGATCATTTTTACCAAAACGTAGCTGGGAAACAACTTTGATTCGGATTCTTTTTGCTGCTCGCCGTCCATCTCCACAACGGTTTCAACGGGAATCCTTACATCTACGATAACGTCTGCAAGACCTCTGTTTTCAACGATCTTCGCTATGTTATCTTTAACTTTATTCTCGTATCCCGAATAAGTATGTGCTACATACCATTTCGGATCGAGTGAGTAATCATCCATCATATCGGAAGTTCCTCCTGTTCAGACGGTTTGCTTATTTGCCGATATTGGCAATCAATCCAACAACTTCGGAAAAAGCGGAGTCAAGCAGGAATACCACGATACCCACAATGATCATTACACCGAGAACCACAAGAGTGTTGTGAAGCGTTTGTTTGGGTGTGGGCCATGTAATCTTTTTGATTTCGCCTCTGAAATCCTTCAAAAGATTCATAAACTTAGCACCCAAGCCGGGGCCTTTTTTCTTTTCAGCCTTTTTCTTGGCATCGCCCTTTTTATCAGCAGCTTTTACGTCTGCCGTGCTTTCAGACTCTACGATCTCTTCGGTGAGTTCTTCTTTGTTAAGCTCTTTATCAGCCATGGTTCCTCCTTTAAGTTTACTTCGTTTCTTTGTGCAATGTGTGCTTGCGGCAGAAGCGGCAATACTTGTTCAATTCAAGTCTGTCCGGAGTGTTCTTCTTGTTCTTTTTGCTGTCGTAATTGCGTTGTTTGCATTCAGAGCAAGCCAGCGTGATCTTTTCTCTCATTATTTCGGCACCTCCTGTTTAATTTGCGGTATTACCTGAAGATGGGCGGTAACACCGACATATAGCCTCCCTCTGCGTTTTTGCAGAGGTAGAATTAGTGTAGCATAAATAAAAATATTTGTCAACCGCAAAACAAAGATGCGGAAATATTTTAAAACATTATACAGAATATTTTTACATTTTTGTTTGCGTTTTTGCCGTGTTTTTCTGTTTTTTACCGTATATAACGCCCGATGAAAGCAAAACGCCTACACCGACGAAGCATATAGAGATGAACAAATGCGAGTGTTTGGTGAAAAACGTAAGGTCATCGCGCAAGATGATATCGCCGCCTATACTTCCCGAAAGAAGCGGGTCTAACTTTGCAATAATATCACCGCGCGGCGTTATAACCGAGGACATACCGCTGTTTGCCGACCGAACCGTATATCTGCGCGTTTCGATAGAACGCAATATGGCGTGGCCGTTATGCTCGTAAATAGCGGCAGAATCCAAAAACCAAGAATCGTTTGTGGAAATGGCAAGAAGCTGTGCCCCATCGCGCGCGCTTTCTGCGGAAAACAGTTCGAATATCGAATCAAAGCAAATAATACTGCCGATATTGCCCTTTTCGGTAAAAAACACTTCTGCGCTTGTTCCCGCGGTAAGGTCATCACCTGCGTTTATATCTGCCAGAATGGGGGCGATTTTTTCAAGAACAGTGCGAAACGGCAAAAATTCGCCAAAGGGAACGGGTTGCCGTTTTTTATATATCGTTTGCGATATTTCCCCATCGGGGGTAAATGCGTATATCGCGTTATACAGGTGGTTTTCTTCATCTCGGTAAAACGCACCTGCAAGTATTACCGAATCGGTAGCCTTTGCCGCCGTGCTGAACGTTTCCTTATAAGAAGAAAAATAGTTTAATTCAACGGGTATTGCCGTTTCGGGAAGAACGAAAATATCCGGGCGGTAGGTATCAAACGCTTCGTATATCAAATCCGTATAAATTTGAAGCGCCGTATAAGACGAGCCCTCTTCCCATTTTTCGCCCGAAAGCATATTGCCCTGCAAGGCGCACACCGTAGCTATATTTTCGGATTGCGCAAGGTCGTTATCGTAATCACCGTAATACATTACAGCCCCGACAAGAGTGTTTCCGCACAGCAATGCCGACGCACACAGCATACACACCACCGAGCAAACGGGCCTTGTTTTATAGCTGAAAAGGGCGTACGCACCGTATGCGGCGAAAAACACGATAACAAACGATGAAAAGAACGACCCCAGCACGCTTGCCGTTTGAAGCGAAAACAAGCTGCGCTGCTGCGTTACCGCTATTCTTGCCCACGGTACAGCCATATAGGTTTTGGAATTAAGCCATTCCGTTAAGCACCATATAAACGCCATAAAAAGCGGGGTGGCGGCATTTGGATTCTTCCATATTTTTATATATATTCCCATACAGACGGGAATAAAAGAAAACAGTATAGTCATCAACAAGGCTACGCCAAGCCACGCAAGCACGATATACAAAAGGCTTTCTGCCTTGGAAAAGCCGAGAAATTCCATCGGGTACTGGTAAGTAAACCAATGAAATACCGCAACGTAATACGGGTAGAAAAACGCAAAGCCGTAAAGATACATTTTTTTTAGGCTTGCCGTTTGGCACCAACCGTACAGAAGATAGAAAAACGGTATCAGCGACAGATAAATGATATACGGAAAATCATAAGCGGCGTACACCATACCGCTGACTGCGCCGCTTAATATAAGAAGAAGCATTTTCATTTTGAAAACTCCTTCAAAAAGTATATATTTTTGTCGTTTACCGAAAATTCTTTTCCGCGAAGGTAAGAAAGGATATTTTCTTCATCATCAAAATCAAATTTCAATCGGTATGAATAAAGCGCCTGGTGCTTGAAGCCGCGCTTTTTATCATCTTTATTTATACCGTATTTACCCTCGCCGAGAAGGGGGTGTCCGATGTGCGCCATATGCGCCCTTATTTGGTGGGTCTTACCCGTTATTAAGTGCACTTGAAGTAACGAAAGGCCGTTTTTATGATCCTTTACCGTATATTCGGTAACTATTTTCATTCTGCCCTTGCCCGGTGTATCGTAAACGAATGACCGTGATTGGGTACTGTCTTTAAAAAGATACGCCGTTAATATCCCGTGCGGGGCTTGCATTTTACCGTGAACGGCGCACAGATAGTATTTTTCAACCTGATGAAGCTTTATTTTTTCGTTCATCACGCGCAGGCTTTCTGCATTTTTAGCGGCAATAACGATGCCGCCCGTGTTTCTGTCTATTCTGTTACACAGTGCGGGGGCAAACGAAAGCTCGCTTTCAGGGTCGTATTCGCCTTTATTATAAAGGTATGCCTTGATTTCATCTATAAGGGTCGGCAAGCCTTCTTCGTTTCCCGAATGTGTAAGCAGGCCCGGCTTTTTATCTGCAAGAATGATATTTTCATCCTCGTACACGATATCAAGATTTCCCTTAAGGGACAAAAACAAATCGTCCTGCGGCTTCCCGCTTGTAAAAAATTCGTCGCTGATAAAGCATTGCACCGTGTCCCCCTCTATCAAGCGATACGAAAGCTCTGCCCGTTTGCGGTTTACCTTTATTTTTTTCGTACGTATTGATTTATACATCAGCGACGCGGGCAAAGTTGGCATTATTTTAGTTAAAAAAGCATCTAATCTGCGGTTTGCGTCGTTTTTTCCTACTGTAAATTCTTTCATTTATCTTTCCGTTTATATTATTTCTGCAATCAATATGCCGTTTTGAACGCTTGAGGGCTTCACCATGCATATTTTGCCTTTAAGGTTTTCTGCGCCCCTTGCGCTTACCTCTGTAAAATCGGTGCTGTGGCCGTGAAGAACGCCGTTTTTCCAGGTTTCAAAAAGCACGGTATGTATTTTTCCTTCATCTACGTCGCGTTGCAGCATTGAAGCCTTTGCTTTTTCGCTTATTTCGCTTAAAAACCGCGCGTGTTCTTTACGCTGTTGCTTTGGAAGCATTTCCTTCATCGTGCAGGCGGGTGTACCCGTTCTTTCCGAATAAGGAAAGATGTGACTGTGCACGAACGGATATTTTTGCAATAATTCTGCCGTTTGCAAAAGGTCTTGCCTGCTTTCGCCCGGAAAGCCTGCAATTATATCACAGCTGAAGCGAAAATCCTTATTTAAAGAAAGAATGTAATCCATATTTCTTTGAAGCATCTCGCTATTGTATTTTCGCTTCATCAAAGCCAATATTTTACTGCTGCCGCTTTGCACCGAAAGGTGAAGGTGATTGCACAGCTTTTCGCATTGAAGCAACGCATCTGCCTGCTGCGGGCGAAGATACGACGGCTCGACAGAGCCAAGCCGTATGCGCTTTATACCCTCTATCTGCGCGGTTTTTTCAACAAGGCGCGTTAGCGTACAGCCCGTATCTATCCCATACGATGCCGTTTCGATGCCCGTAAGCACCACCTCGCAAAAGCCTTCGTCGGCAAGGGCTTTTATTTCTTCAATGATATCATCTTCGCTTCTTGATACGGAAGCACCGCGTGCGTTTTTAATAGCACAATACGTACACGCGCCGTTGCAGCCGTCTTGTATTTTAACGTATGCGCGCGTTCTTTCAACGGAAATACCGTTCATTTTTTCATACGGTGCAGAAAAAGCATCGGGCACGTTAACGCTTTGCGTGCGTGCTTTGCCTATATTTTCAACAACGTACCGCGCGGCTTGCAGCTTGTTTCGCGTACCGCAAACGCAATCTGCCCCAAGCTGTGTAAAAACGTTATGTGCCAGCTGTGAAGAACAGCCGCACACCGCAACTATTGCATCGGGGCAAAGAAGCCTTGCGCGGCGCACCGTTTGGCGAGATTTTCTATCACTTTCGGCGGTTACCGTACAGGTGTTTATTATGTACGCATCACATATTTCATCAAAAGGGGCTATTTGCATACCATGCTGCGACAAGTATTTTATCAAAGCAGAAGATTCGTATTGATTTACCCTGCAGCCAAGCGTTGCAATACCTACGCGAAAAGCCATATTATCCCCCTTTGTTCAATAGTTTTTTACAATTATAACAGATAAGATGAGGTTAGTAAACCCTATGTGTGAAAATTTTCTATTGCAAAGTGCGAAAATTTTTGATATAATATATATAGTTGCACATAATGTTCGTTTCTCAAATAACGGAGATATTTAATGAAACCTTATCTAAAAAAAATAATTTGCGTTCTTTTGGCGCTGTTTTTGGCAGACGTGCCCGTTTTTGCAGATACGGAAAATCCGCCATTGGTGCTTGACGTTGCAGAAGCCCCAACGGCAGAGCAGCTCTCTTTTTCAAGCGTTGCTTTGATAGATGATTTTGAAGATACCGAAGATGCTTTGTGGGAACCGCTTTATCAAAGCGAGGTATCGTATTCAAGCGATGCGTGCTGCGGGCATTCGGCGGCACTTTTAAAGGGCACGGGGCAAATAGGCTTTCAAACCGAAGCCGACGGGTTCGGTATTGCCTCGGCATCCGGTGTGATGCTTGCCTTTAAAGCAGATGCTGATTGTACGCTTTCCGTGTGCGTAGGCGATATAGTATCAAGTGCACAGGTAAAGGCAGGCAAATGGTATTCTGCCTGTGCGGATATAAGAGAAAGAAAGGGCACTGCCCAAAAGCAGCTTTTAAGTATCGAATGTCTTGCAAGCGGCGAAATATCGCTTTTGATAGATTACGTTTGTCTTTCCGTTTTGCATACTGCACCGAAAAACAGTATCGACATAACCGACGGTATATCAACAGTAGGCGCAGACGGCGAGTTTTACGGCGGTGCGTTTGAGATTTCTTCATACGGAAAAAGCTTTTACATCGAATCTTCCCGTATAGACAGATTGCTTGAAAACGGGGTAAACGCCGTTTCCGTAAGCGTGGAAAATAACGCATCTGCTACCGATATAACGCTATATTATTCGGAAAGCGGCGAAGCCTTTAATGATAAAAATTCGCAAACGCTGCCTCTTCAAAGCAGTATAAAAACGTACGTTTTTCTTTTGGACGGGTGCAAATCGCTGTGCCGATTCAAGCTGTCGTTTGAAGGACAGCCATCGGGGCAGATATTGATACGCGACGTTCGCTTGACGTACAGTATGCAAAAAAATACAGATGCCGTATGTGAAGCCAAAAACGACGGGAAAATACGTTTTTCATGTAATGCCCCCGAAGAAACGCAGGTGCTTCTTTTCAGAAGCCTGCCAAATGCCGAAATTGACACCTCTGCCCCTTATCTTACCGCAAACGGCGGCGAATTTGTTTTTGATGTTATAGACGGCGGTGATAACAACCTTTTGTACGAATTTTCTGCCGCGTATATGGATAGCGATGGAAATTTATCATTTTTAACCCCAAGCATTGCCGTATCATCGCCCGAAAACGCGTGCATTTCCCAAGCGTTTACCGAGGTGCTTACGCAAAAAGCCGTATATGGAAAATACGAAGATGCAAATACCGTATATCTGCCGATAGATGCAGATATGTTCTTTGCAAAGCTTACGACGGAATATTATTGCCATTACGGTGAAAGCATAATTTATTTTGCACAAAACGCCGCAAGCAAGCTTGACGATGCAGTCATTCGTTTAACGAATCAAGGCAAGGCGGTATATTTGTGCCCGTTTTGGTACAACACACTTCCGCAGTTGTATAACGAAACGGAATTTAACCGTTTTTGCGCTTTTATAAGCTATCTTTCCGCAAGATACAACGGCGGTGAAAAAGGTACAATAAACGGCATCGTTATCGGTAACGGTGCAAACTGTGCATCTTCTTCATTTGCACGCAGTGCAGAAAACTGCCGTGCGGTTATGTATGCGGCAAACGCCGTATCTAAATACGAAAACGGCAAAATAAAAATAATACTTTCCGTTGAAAACGGCGAAAACGCGCACGACGTTTACGATTTTTCATGCGCGTTAATGTCATCTTGTCCGTACATAGACGGCGTAATGCTTTACAGTACATATAACGAAGAAAAAGCAGAGGATACGTTTTCCGCACGCGAATTTGCAGATTTTCTTGAATATCAATCATTCGGGGATACGTTCGTTTGCTTAAGCAATTACGGTGATAATTATTTTCAATGTGTAAAGGACTTTTACTCGTTATGCTTCAAAGAAAACGTAAAAAGCATCGCCTTTAACGGGGAAGAGCCGTTTGTAAAAACCGATTACTTTAAATATATGGATTCTGCCGAGGCGGAAAAATACACCTTGCCGTTATGTCAAAACGACACATGGGAAAGTATATTGTACGAATACGACGTATCAAAATTTGAAAATATAAAGCATGGACAGCTTGTGTGCCAAGCGGTTAAAGGCGACGATATTGCGCAAAACGACACATCTGTTTTCACCCCCAACGAAAGCAACGTTGCTAAATGGGGCGTTGGTATGGGCTGCACATCTGTTTTTCACGATTCGGTTTACGGCGAACCGTGTGCAGTAATATCCTTGGATTCCACGCAATACAAATATCCTGTTGCGGTATTCACGCCGGACACCAACGTATCTTTAAAGAGAAAAACAATTAAAATACGGCTTCGCGTTGATTATCTTCCCACAGACGTACAATCTACGGAAATAACGTTTACCGCAAAAAACAAAATGCAAAGCCTTAAAGCTTCCGCGCAGGTTTTCGCATGTGAAGAAACGACGTTACTTATCCGTTTTGATGAAAAAACGCAATTATCAGCCCCGTATCTGTTCGAAATAGGTACGAACGGCGGTGAAACGCCGCGTATGTGCATATACGGACTATATATTTCCGACGATACGCAAAACACGGTACAAACGGAAGACGTGCAAACGCAATCGCCGCAAGAAACTCTGCCAAGCGACGAAAACGGAAAAAACAGCGAAAACCTCGCACCGATAATTGCCGCTGTAAGCGCGTTTATGCTGATATGTATTGCCGTAACCGTTTTGATAATAGACAAGCGTAACGGATACCGCCTGTTTGGCAAATTTTTAAAAAAATCAAATAACGAATAACCCCAAAAAATCAACATGGGTTAAATATAAACAGAAAGAATAATGGTTGTAAAAATGAAAAAAGAAAGAAAAAGCGGCGTTTTGCTTAACATTTCTTCACTTCCTTCCCCGTTTGGAATCGGCGTTTTCGGAAGCGAAGCAGTAAAATTTGCAAAATTGATAAAATCTATGGGCTTTTCCCAATGGCAGATACTTCCCTTAAACGCTATCGGTGTGGGTAACAGCCCCTACTCGTCAGACGGGGCGTTTTCGGGAAACGAGCTTTATATCGACCCGTTGGCATTGCTTGAAGACGGCCTCGTTACAGAAGAAGACGTAGCAGAATGTATTTATCACGGTTCTGCTTACGTAACGGATTACGATTTTGCAAAGCGTTCAAAAGAAAAGCTGATGAAAACCGCCTACGCAAACATCACCCCCGAATACAAAAAAGAAGCAACAAAGCTTCTTAAAAATGAAGAATTCTTCAACTACGCGTTCTTCAAAGCTTTAAAGGCGCGTTTTGAAGAAAAGCCCTTTTTCGAATGGGATAGCGAATACGCACATTATTCGTCGGCTATACGCCATAAAAACGAATTTAAAGAGGAAATAGGGTTTTACGGCTTTTGCCAATACGTTTTCCTGCGCCAATGGGCAGACCTTAAAAAGAAGGTCAACGCAGAGGGCGTAGAAATAATCGGTGATATGCCTATATACGTAGGGCAGGATTCTGCCGACGTTTGGGCACATACAAATCTGTTTTTAATAGACGAAAATACCCTTTTGCCGCGCATGGTTGCAGGCGTTCCGCCGGATTATTTTTCAGAAGACGGCCAGCTTTGGGGCAACCCCTTATTCGATTGGAAAAAGATGCAAGAGGATGATTTTGCATGGTGGGTTCGCCGCATAAAGCACAGCTTAAGCCTTTACGACACGTTAAGAATAGACCACTTCAGGGGTATTGCATCCTTCTGGGCAGTAAAAGCGGGTGAAGAAACCGCACGCAACGGCGTTTGGAAAAAGGGCCCCGGTATGAAGCTGTTCCGCGCATTGAATAAGGAAATCGAAGCCCCGTCTATAATTGCTGAGGACCTTGGTGAATTCGGTGAAGACGTTGAACGCCTGTTGAAAGGCACGGGCTTCGCAGGGATGAGGGTTATCCAATTCGGCTTCGGCGGCGAGGATAATTCACATTTACCGCACAACTACCCCGAAAACTGCATTGCATATACGGGCACGCACGATAACGATACGCTTCTTGGCTGGCTTTACAATTCAGATGAAGAAACAAGAGAATACGCGCTTGATTATTGCGGCTTTAACGGCGATTGGGGCATCGGCGGCTTTGCTTCGCCATCTTGCAGAAAGCTTATTGAAACCGTATGGCGCACAAACGCATACCTTGCAGTTATCCCCCTTCAGGATATGTGCGGCTTCGGCACGGATACAAGAATGAATACACCCGGCGTTCCCGAAGGAAACTGGTGCCCAAGGTTTACAACAGACCAACTTTCGCACATTGATGCGGAATACTTTAGAAAAATAAACGATCTTTATAAAAGAAACTAATATTTTTTCATTGTTATTCATTCCGATACTTGACAAGATTATCCATAAAATGGTATAATTCGACATAACAAACAATGTCGGAAAAATCATGAATATACTATCACTACAATTATTTAAGGGCAGGCCGTTTGTTTTCTGTGTTTTCGCAGCAACGCTTGCCCTTTTAATTTCATATTTCTTGCCGATATACGGTAAAATTTCCTTGCTTGTCGTCTGTTTGGGTGCGGCGGTGTTTTTGCTTTGCCGATGCAAATCGAACAACGGCTTTTTCGGCGTTGATTCGCACTTGATATACGCATTGCTTTGCATAATGTCGTCGTTATTGATAATAGCCGGCGCGGTCAATTCGGATTTAAAGCACGCGTTTTTAAAGCAATACGAAAACAGCACCGTAACAGTATCAGCTTACGCCGTACCTTTGCGGGAAAACTGCGTAAAAATAACTGAAATCAACGGCAAGCCGTGTTCTTATTACGGCTTGTTGTACGGTGTATATCTGCCCGAAAAGTACGAAGTGTTCACCGGTGATATAAACCTTACTGTATCAAAAGATGCTTACAATGCAGGCAATAATATTTCGTTTTCGGCACAAGCTACGGAAATAACCATGCAATATACACGCGCGGGCGGTATATTCGAAATGGGCAACCGCTTGAATTCATTTTGTAAAAGCGTTGTTTATAAATACTGTCAATCAAACGCGGGGCTTATATCGGGCATTTTTCTCGGAAACAGAGAAGATATACCCGATTCTGTTAAAAGCGCATTCTCGCGTTCCGGCGTTTCGCACGTTATCGCAGTAAGCGGTATGCATATTGTAATTGCACTGGCGCTTCTCGGATACACGTGCAACACGTTTATCAACAGTAAAAAGCTTCGTTGCGCTATACTTTTATTTGCCGCTTCGTTTTATACCGTGCTTACGGGGTGCGGTTTTTCCGTACTCCGTGCCGCTTTGATGTATGTTTTTTCAAATTCTTCGGGTATATTCCGTGCCAAAAACGATTCTGTAACCTCGCTTTTCGCCTCTTTGTACTTAATTTTACTTTTTCAGCCGTTTGCCTTGTTCGATATTTCACTTCAACTGTCTTTTTTGGCAACACTGGGTATCGTTTTGTTCGGCGTGCCGACAGACAACGCGTTAAAACCGTATATAAACAAAATACAGTCAAAAGTATTGCAAAAAGCACTCGGATACGTTGTTTCCTCGTTTGTAATGTCTGTACCTGCGGTAATATTTACAATTCCCGTCGTTGCGTATAGCTTTGGCAATATGTCACTGTTAAGCCCGGTTGTAACGCTTATAATTTCACCGTTGGTCAGTATCATTCTGTACGCCGCACCGTTTATGGTCGCCTTTTGCAGAATTGAAGCGCTTGGCCGTCTTTTTGGGCAAGTATGTGATACCGCGGCATCATTATGCGTAGATATAGTGCAATTCTTTTCGGAAAATCTGAATTTTACCGTTTCGTTTGAATTTCCATTTACAAACGCAATATTTGCTTTGTTTGCAGGGGCTTTACTTTTGCTTATATTGCTTGGCATTACCAAAAAACGCACCTACGCGGTGTTGTGTGCCCTTGCAGTAGTTATTTATTCTGTATTTTCGGCAGGATATTTTGCAAACAACCGCACACGAAGTGAAATAATATACGCCTGCCCCGACGGGGAAGTGCTTTGTGCCGTACAAGGTAATTCAGCATATGTAGTAGATATTTCGCGCACATACGGCAACGCACATACGCAGGTATTTGAAATTCTGAACAAAAAAGGTATAACAAATTTGGAATTACTTGTGCTTACACATTGCGGGGAAGATCAGGCAGATATGGTAAAAGGTATAGACCAAAAATTTGAAATAAAGCATATGCTATATCCCGAAAATGATAAATATTCACAAAAGGTAGGTATAATTGCAGATTCTCTGGGCATAAAATGTCAAACGTATAACGCACAAAAGTCATTCAAGCATGATATCGTCACAATTACGCCATCGTTTTATATAAAGCAATACAGAGGCTGTACCGTAGAAATAAACGGCGCTGTGTATTTTTCGGGATGTGGAAATTTAAGCATAAATGAAGAATTCGGAAAACGAAACAGCCTTGTTATCTACGGAAAATATAACCAACTTGATAAATTGAAATTCACCCCTATACAAAGCGCAAAAAACGTAATTATGTCACCTTATATTAAAGAAGAGTTGTTTCATAAAATGGAATTTGAAGCGTATTCTAAAGGCAGAAACATAACAATCGTTGATAAAGTATGCGTTTTTGATATGAAAAAGGTCAATAATACGCAATAATAGCCGTAAAAAACGCCCGCCGTTTAATAAAAGAAATTTTTCACTTGACAAAACGGGGGTAAATGTTGTATAATAACATGGTTACTGCTTCGGGCAGTCGCGCGGTATGTTGCCGTAAGGTATTATCGTGAGGAAAGTCCGGGCTTCACAGGGGAAGGATAACGGATAACGTCCGCCGAAGGTGACTTCCGGGAAAGTGCAACAGAAATAAACCGCAATAACGAAAGTTGTTGTAAGGATGGAAAGGCGAGGTAAGAGCTCACCGGCTTTGCGGTAACGTATAAGCAAATGTAAACCCTATCCGAAGCAACGCCCCGCAAACAGCAGAAATGCTCGGCTTCCCCGGCCGTAAATTAAGAGCGAGGCGGCACAGAATTTGGCGGTAACGCCAAAACAAGACAGATGATTGCCCACGACAGAACCCGGCTTATAGAGGCAGTAACCCAAGACACATTTTATGAATCCCTCAAACACACTCGATTTTGTTGTCAAGCGGACAACTGCTTGCATATAATTAAATATTTTCTTTCGGGATGTAGCGCAGTTGGGGAAAAACGGCGCACGCCGCCTGTGGCGGATGAAGTAAGCCGTTTTGAGTGGCAGTAACTTGGCGATTGGCAAGTAAGCCTGCGCACGAAGACAGAGCCGTAGTTGCAACAGGAAGCGCAAGCGGACAACTGATTGTGTGTAATTAAATATTTTCTTTCGGGGTGTGGCGCAGTTGTTAGCGCGCGAAGTTTGGGAGCGAGCATAACTCTCACCGCTTCGAAAAATCAAAAGTGCGAAAACGCCTTTATTTATGCGGGTTTTCGGCACTTTAAGAAAATGCAAAACAGTGTAGATTTTGCTTTTGACCACAGTTTGTCCCACTTCTACGCAAAAACAATGAAAAATCGAATAAAAATCGGGGTGTGGCGCAGTTGGTAGCGCGCGAAGTTTGGGAGCATGCAGGCGGCTTTCGCTTCTTGATTTTTCAAATGCTCGAAACCCCTTGTAAATACTGACTTTTTCGGGCGGTTGCCTTTTCAAAAAAACACCTACAAAATGTTTTGACCACAGATTTGACCACTTACGGAAATTGACCTAAAAATCGAATATTTTTCACACTTCGGGGTGTGGCGCAGTTGGTAGCGCGCGACGTTTGGGAGCTAAAGGTCGCTACCTGATCCCCTCTTCAAAAAAGCGAGGAAACGCGAGAAAAACGGAGGAAAAACGAGCATTTGCCGTTTGACCTACCCCCGCAAAAGTGGTTTGACCACAATTTTGACCAGTTCTGTGAGAACTACAATTTCATAAGTTTTTTCACCTTCGAGGTGTAGCTCATCTGGTAGAGCGCCTGGTTTGGGACCAGGAGGCACGGAGTTCGAGTCTCCGCACTTC
>JAZQHC010000049.1:0-83481 GCA_045540335.1 Eubacteriales bacterium | reverse complement strand
TTTAGCAAGATATTCATAACTTCCTTCACCGTTTAGATATGCTTGAACTACTTTCATCTTGAATTCATAACTATATTTTGACATGAAAAAACCGACCTCCCAATCGTTAGATTTTTGGTCTAACTTTTGGGGGTCGGTTCATGTCGGTCGGGATTTTTTGTTTTCATTTTTCTGTGGGATCGGATCTTTCATGCGTTTTGTTTTTCTTTATTTCGTGCAGTATTTCTGTGGCAAAAGCAAGCTTTGTTATAACATTTTGCTTTGTTGGATAGCAGTAAAACGAATCTTTTTCTGTTGAAATATCTATGCAATCGTAAGGCTTTATATAGCAATAGTCGTATTCAACGTGTAAGCTGTTCATTGATTGCGGCGTGCGTTGCACGCGGTACGGCGCGTTATTGTAAAAACCTTCGATAACAAAGCCGTCATCGGGGGTGTGTGAAAGCTTTGCTTTTCCCAAATGTTCGAATTTCATGCAGCGCGGCAAAGAGTAAACGTCAACTTCATCAAAGAAAGAATATTCGCCGTTGATTATCTGATTGCGTACCTGTGTTTTTTCCCAGTTGAACCAATCCGGCACGCGGGAAAACTCAGTTTTTCCGTTTTGCGCTGTGATTGAACCGTCTTCGTTAAGAGTCCACCGCTTTTGGCAGGCATTGCAGAATATTTCGTGCCCTTTTGAATCCATTTGCGATTCTGTTTTGCAATGCGGGCATTGATAAAGAATTTTGTGAATGCCTTCAGCTCGGAAATCTTCTTTTATCAGAATATTGTTTTGCTTTTGATAGTCGTATTCGTCGTATTGCATTGCGCTTTTCAGGGTTTCGAATATTTCCTTGGCAGAAAGTCTTTCCACATCTTCTGCGGTTAATATTTGCGTCATGGTAGCGCGTAAAGGTACTTTTCTTTTCTTGCGGAAATTCCAAAACGGCGAGTGCAGATAATTACCCCTGTGTATGATAACGACTACGGGCACCTTGTTCATTTTTATCATATTTCCCAACGTTTCGGGCAGATACGACGTTATCCCGCAGGGGGAGTATCTTGCCTCGGGATACATACACAAAACGTCACCGTTTTTGATAACGTGCTTTATCGAGCGCAGAGTGTGTATTTCTGAAACGAATTTTCGCTTGCAGATCGAGCCGATAAGCTCCATCAGCCATGGTCTTCGGTAATAACCGTCAATGGTAACGATGTTATTTACACGATGCGGAAACGTTGCAACTGAAGCAATTTCAAAATCAATAAAATACATATGATTGCTGAACAGCAAATAAGGCGGTTTTAAGCCTTTCATATTTATCTTTTCGATTTTGTAATCCTTACCTAATAATAGAAGCTTTGAAAGCAGATAGATAAGCACGGTTATTAAAAAAGGCTGCCGAATAGGCTTTTTCGCGGTATTGTAATACTTTTTGTTTTTGTAGTTTACTTCCATAAATAAAACTTTCTGTATTTTAAATTTACTGCTTGCGAAATATCAACGCCGGTTGATTTTTCTAAATGATTATAACATAGATTGTACGTTATTACAACATATTTTTTGAAAAAACACAAGGGAAACTATCTATGTTATAAAAATGTGAAAATTAACATTCTTTTTCAAGAATTTCACAAATTGTTTCACTCATACATAAGTAAAACTTTACATTACTATCTTGACAAAATTATCATTATGATATATTATTATTATAAGTGAAAATATATCGGCACAATATGTGTTCAAATAAACAGGAGGAACAATTATGGCAACACCCGTACAAATGCCCAACGTGGGTATTTCGGTTGAAAGCTGCATTTTGACCGAGTGGCACAAGAAAAAAGGCGACACCGTAAATGAAGGTGATGTTCTTTTTACTTACGAGACCGACAAAACAACTACAGACGAAAAAGCAACAGCGTCCGGTACACTTATCGAAGTGTTCTTCGAAGAAGGTGACGAGATTCCTGTAATGACAAACATTGCAGTTATCGGTAACCCCGGTGAATCCACGGCAGAATTTGCACCTGCCGGCGCGGAAGAGGAAGCTCCTGAAGCACCCGCAGCAGAAGCATCACCTGCAGCGCCCGTACAGGCAGCAGCACCTGCAACAGCAGCACCCGTGGCTGCACCCGAAGGATTTGTTAAGGCTTCCCCCAGGGCAAAGGCTTTCGCAAAGAAATCAGGCGTTGATTACAGATATGCAACACCCACAGGCGCAGAAGGCAGAATTACAGAGGCAGACGTTCGCGCGATGATCGCAAACGGCCCGACACCTACGTATGCGGCACAAGGCGCATTCGACGGTGCAGCAGGCACAGGCATCGGCGGCAAATTCTCCGTTGCGGATATCGGTGCAGCAGCACCCGCAGAAGCTCCTGCAGCAGCAGTTGAAGCAGCGCCCGCATACGTTGATGAAAAAATGTCAGGTATTCGCCGTGCAATTGCAAAGAATATGATGAATTCTCTTGCAACTACCGCACAGCTTACAAATACTGCATCCTTCGATGCAGGCGAAATTATGGGATTCCGCAAGAAGCTCAAAGCAGGCGCAGAGGCTCTTGGACTTCCCAACATCACACTTAACGATATTATTATTTACGCAGTATCAAGAGTGCTTGCAAAACCCGAACATGCACTTCTTAACGCACACTTGCTTGAAGGTGATATACTTCGTAAATTCAACGGCGTTCACATAGGTATCGCAGTTGATACCGAAAGAGGCCTTATGGTTCCCACTATCATGAACGCTGATAAGAAATCTCTTGCAGAAATCTCCGCAGAAGCGAAAGAGCTTGCAAAGGCTGCTCAATCCGGTTCGATTTCTCCCGACAAGCTTAAGGGTGCATCCTTCACGATATCCAACCTCGGCTCGTTCGGTATTGAATCCTTCACGCCCGTTATCAATCCGCCTCAAACAGGTATTCTCGGTGTAAATACGATTATTACGAGAGTTAAAGAAGTTAACGGCGAGCTTAAAGCTTATAACGCAATGCCCTTGTCTTTGACATACGACCATAGGGCTGTTGATGGCGCACCTGCTTCCAAGTTCCTTAAGGACCTTTGCAAATCCCTTGAAAACTTCTCCATTCTTCTTTCTAAATAAGAGGTGACGAAAATGGAAATGTTTGATCTTATAATCCTCGGCGGCGGCCCTGCAGGCTATAACGCAGCTTTGAAGGCAGGCCACGCAGGTCTTAAAACTGTTATTATAGAAAAAAGGGCGTTGGGCGGCGTTTGCCTTAATGAAGGCTGCATTCCCTCAAAAGCACTTTTGTACTCTGCTAAAGTGTATGATTACACAAAGCACGCAAGCCAATACGGCGTAACGGTAGAGGGTTCTTCTATCGACCAAAAGAAGGTTATCGCACGCAAAAACAAAGTGGTTAAAACACTTGTTGGCGGTATCGGTATGCAAGAAAAGGCAGCAGGCGTAACGGTTGTTTACGCAGAAGCAATGATCCAAGGCAAGGATGAAGAGGGCTTCAAGGTTGCCGCAGGCGATAAGGTATATTGCGGTAAGCAGATGCTTTTGGCTACGGGATCTATGCCTGTAATACCCCCGATTCCCGGATTGAGGGAAGGCGTTGAAAGCGGCTTCGTTATGACTAACCGCGAAGTGCTTGATCTTGAAGAGATTCCTGCTGAATTGGTTGTTATCGGCGGCGGCGTTATCGGCCTTGAAATGGCTTCCTACTACAATTCGGTAGGCTCTAACGTAACCGTTATTGAAATGCTCGACCATATCGGCGGCCCGACAGATGCAGATATTGCCAAGATCCTTCTTGGTAACTACAAGAAAAAAGGCATCAATTTCTGCCTGAAATGCAAGGTTACCGGCGTTACGGCAGACGGCGTAAGCTATGAAGATGAAAACGGTAAAGCTGTTACCGTTAAGGCAAATAAAGTGCTTTGCTCTATCGGCAGAAGGGCAGTTACGACAGGCTACGGTCTTGAAAACCTCAACGTATATATGGAAAGAGGCGCAGTTAAGACCGACGAATACATGAAAACAAGCATCGCAGGTCTTTATGCCGCAGGCGATATCAACGGTGTGTCTATGCTTGCACACACAGCATACCGCGAGGGTGAAGTTGCCATTAACAACATTCTCGGCAAAAAAGACAGGATGAGATACAATGCGATCCCCTCGGTTATCTACACTAACCCTGAAGTTGGTGCAGTAGGCGAAACGGAAGCAACCGCAAAAGCAAAGGGCTACGATGTAGAAGTTGTTAAGCTTACAATGAATTACAGCGGCCGTTATGTTGCAGAAAACGAAGGCGGCGACGGTATCGTTAAGGTTATCGTTGATAAAAAATATAACCGCGTGCTTGGCGTACACATGATCGCAAATTACGCTTCTGAAATTATTTACGGCGCAGCTATGATGGTTGAAACGGAAATGACTCTTGATAATCTTAAAGAGATCGTATTCCCCCACCCCACAGTTTGCGAAGTAATCAGAGAAGCGTTGTTCGAAGTAAAATAATTTTATTAAAATATAGGAGAGAAAACTATGCCTAAGTCAATGTTTGTGGACCCTAAAGAGAGCTTTAAAAAGCGCACAGTCACATTTGATGACATTCCCGTATGCGAATACGACAAAACAGTTGCCGATGAAAAAGACAACTATTCCAAAGAAGACTTTATCGGTATGTACGCCGATATGGTTGCTATCAGAGAATTCGAAGAAATGCTTATGGATATCAAGAAAAAAGGTATCTACAACGGCAAAGAATTCACATATCCCGGCCCTTCCCACTTGGGTCTCGGCGAAGAAGCAACTGCAGTAGGTCAAGCATATAACCTCGGTGTTAACGACTTTATTTTCGGTACACACCGTTCCCACCACGAAGTTATCGCAAAAGCGATGTCTGCTATCAAGAAGCTTTCTGATGAAGAGCTTACTAAGATAATGGAAACATACAACGGCGGTGTTCAATACGAAGTTGTAAAGAAATATTCTACGGCAACTAACGTTAAAGATCTTGCAAGAGACTACTTTATGTACGGCCTTATGTGCGAGCTTTTTGCAAAGGATATGGGCTTCTCCCGCGGTTTGGGTGGTTCAATGCACGCATTCTTCTTGCCCTTCGGTATATTCCCCAACAACGCTATCGTTGGTGGCGCAGGCCCTATCGCAACAGGTGTTGCTTTGTTTAAAAAATGTAACAAGAAAGATGGTATCGTAGTTGCTAACGCAGGCGACGGCGCTGCAGGACGCGGCCCCGTATTCGAAGCAATGAACTTCGCAGCTATGGACCAATTTAATGAACTTTGGGAAGACGGTTACAAAGGCGGCTTGCCTATAATCTTCAACTTCAATAACAACCACTACGGCATGGGCGGCCAGACTAGAGGCGAAACCATGGCATACGGCGATCTGGTAAGACTTGGTTGCATTGCACAGAACCAGATGAACGCTGAAAGAGTAAACGGTTGGAACCCCTTGGCAGTTATCGACGCTTACAAGCGCAAGATGGCTCTTATCAAAGAAGGTAAAGGTCCTGTTCTTCTTGATCTTGTTACCTACCGTTTGGGCGGTCACTCCACTTCTGACGTTATGTCTTACAGAACACCTGAAGAAGAAGCAGAATGGCAGAAGCTCGATCCCCTTACAATATTCCCGCAGCAGATCGTTGATGCAGGCGTAGCAACAGCAGAAGAACTTGAAGCTGTTAAAGCTGCAGTTATCGACAGAAACCACAGAATGTTTATGCTTGCTTCCGATCTTGAGATCGCTCCTTACACGGATTACGACAAGAATCCCGAATTCCTTGAAAACCTTATGTTCTCCAACGAAAAGGTTGCAAAAATGGAAGATCGCCCCGTAGAAGTATCTCAACCTATGGAAGAAAACGAAAACGTAAAGAAGCTTGCTACAAAGATTCGTTACGCTTACGACGCAAAGGGCAAAGAAGTATCCAAGATGAAGATGTACAACATCCGCGACGGTATCTTCGAAGCTATCATTGCTAAATTCTATGAAGACCCCACACTTATCGCATACGGTGAAGACGTTCGTTTCTGGAACGGCGCATTCGCAGTTTACAGAGGCCTTACAGAAGCACTTCCTTACCACAGATTGTTCAACTCTCCTATTTCCGAATCTGCTATCTGCGGTACAGCTTGCGGCTACGGTATGGCAGGCGGCCGTGTTATTGTTGAGCTTATGTACTGTGACTTTATCGGTTGCGCAGGCGACGAAATCTTCAACCAGATGGCTAAATGGCAGTCTATGTCTGCAGGCGGGTTGAAGATGCCCGTTGTTCTCCGTGTATCCGTTGGTTCTAAATACGGCGCACAGCACAGCCAAGACTGGACAGCACTTTGTGCACACATTCCCGGCTTGAAGGTTGTATTCCCCGTAACACCTTACGATGCTAAGGGTCTTATGACAACAGCCCTCAACGGTACAGACCCCGTTGTATTCTTTGAAAGCCAGAGAATCTACGATATGGGTGAAAGATTCGTTAAAGAAGGCGTTCCTACAGGTACTTACGAAGTTCCCTTCGGCGAACCTGCAGTTAGAAAAGAAGGTAAAGACCTTACTATCCTTACAATCGGTGCAACACTTTACAGAGTTCTCGATGCAGCTAAGATACTTGAAGAAAAATACGGTATCACAGCAGAAGTTATCGACGCTCGTTCCGTTGTTCCTTTCAACTACGAGCCCGTTGTTGAATCCATTAAGAAAACAGGTAAGATCCTTCTCGCTTCTGATGCTTGCACAAGAGGCAACATCCTTAACGATATGGCACAGAACCTTACACAGCTTGCATTCGATTACCTCGATGCTCCCCCTGTTGTTGTTGGTGCTAAAAACTGGATCACACCCGCATTCGAATACGATAAAGAATTCTTCCCGCAGCCCTCTTGGTTCATCGATGCTATTCACGAAAAGCTCATGCCCATTCCCGGCTACGTTGCAGGTGAAAACTTCACAAGCGAAGAAATCATCAGAAAGAGCAAAAAAGGCGTTTAATATAAACACCAAAAAAGTTGCATAGTGTGCAGTCACCTTTGGGTGATTGCACACCTACAATAAATTTGATAGGAGAAAAATAATGAAAATTTTTATTGATACAGCCAATATCAACGAAATCAAAACAGCTTATGATCTCGGTATTGTAGAAGGCGTTACAACAAACCCCTCTATCATCGCAAAAGAAGGCAAAAAGTTTGAAGATGCTATCCGCGAAATCGACAGCATCGTTTCTGACGATACGCTTATTTTCGGTGAAGTTATTTCTTTGGATGCAGACGGCATGTGCAAAGAAGCAGAACAGATCAAAGCTATCCGCGAAAACATGATCATCAAGATTCCTATGTGTGCAGAAGGTCTTAAGGCTGTTTCCCGTCTTTCTAAAGAAGGTTACAAAACATGCGTTACACTTTGCTTCTCTGCAGGCCAGGCACTTCTTGCTTCCAACGCAGGCGCAACATACGTTGCTCCCTTCTTGGGCAGAGTTGATGATATAGGCTGGAACGGTCTTGATCTCGTAACAGAAATCGCTGATATGTTCGCTATTCAGAGCAGCACAACACAGATCGTTGCTGCTTCTACACGTCACCCCGTTCACGTTATCGAGCTTGCTAAGGCAGGTGCAGACGTTGCAACAGTTCCTTTCAAGGTTATTATGCAAATGGTTGACCACCCCCTTACAAAGAGCGGTCTTGAAAAGTTTATGAAAGACTGGGCAACTATTCCCCAATAATTGAAAAAATTTAAAAATAAAAATATACCATATCCTTTAAAGGGTATGGTATATTTTTTGCTTTATACTAATTTATTTGTAATTAAAACGGCGCTTAACGCGGTTTATTTTATTTGATTTGCATTACTTAATATAACGGTTACGGCATGGGTTTTTTCCATTGAAACGTATGTTTTTGCATAATCGGTGTTACGCATATCCGAATCAGCCGCGGCCTGCCACGCAGAAGCACCTGCGCTTTCGTAATAAAATACTGCAAATAGATCTTTCTCGGTGTTGTAAAAATGCTTTATATCACCGGGGGTTCTTTTTTCTGAAAACGCCCATTCGTCAAAATCTGAAATACTTAACAGCTCGTATATTTCGCCTTTTGAAATATTTCTTCTTAAACCGCTTATATTTACGGGAATATCGTAAAATTTTTTGTTTATTTTAAGAAATTCTTCGGGTGATACACTTCCATTAGATGTAAGGGCTTTTACTTCGTTTTGTACGCGGTCAACGGCGGTTTTAAATTCTTGATTATTTGCAAATATGTTTTGTAATGATAAAACGTAGATATTCGCTGTGGGGTATGTTTCGGAGGTATATTCTTGTTCGTCTTTATGTTGGTTATAGAATTCTTCGTATTCCTTTTCCGTATATTGAAATGAATTTAATAAAAACTGCGAATATTCGCTTGCAGTCTGTTGCAGCGTTAGCACGTGGCGTATATGATCTTCGGTTATGCTTTTGCTGCCGTAAAGCTCGCCGGCGGTTATTTTCATAGATTGCGCGTATGAATTTATATCGTCTATTTCCTTTTGTATTGCGGAAAGTGCGTTATCGGATATGGTGAATCCGTCTTTTTTTGCCCCCTCGCACAATACAAGGCATTGACCAAGCTGATCTATCCCGTAAGAAAGAAGATAATCGCGCCAGGTTTGCTGTGTGTTGTTAAAATACTGCTCGGTTAAAGGCTTTGAAGGGTCTATACCGGCTGCAGAAAGAGACCCCTGCTCTGAATGTGAATTATACGCCTTTATGTAGCAATCCATAATGTAATACCACATGTGAAACGTGTCGAAATAATAGTTTTCAGAATATAAAACGCTTATGTCACTTGTGGTTTTATCGGTTTCTGCAGGCTCGCTTTCCGAGCAAGAAAAAAGAGAAGCGAAAAGTGAAAGCGCTAGTACGAGAATAATGATTTTTTTCATAACCTTTCCTCCCTTGCTTGTATTTCGTTTATCACTTGTTGAACGTTTTCTTCAATGCTTTTGGCAGAACAATCTATAATAATGTCTGCATACGCTTCGTAAAGCGGTGCTCGCAGTGCGTAAACGTCTTGCAGGGTCTGCCCTGCCTGCATAACGATACCGCGTGTTTTTATGTTTTTTATTCTACGCTGCAGTTCGTCTAAAGGCAGCTTCAAATAAATAATTACAGAATCGGACTTCAGCTTTTCCATCGCTTCTTTTCCATATACGGCACTGCCGCCTGTGGCGATAACGGTGTTTTCGAATTTAATGTGTGATATAATTTCGTTTTCAAGCTTTATAAAGCGTTCTCTTCCTTCTGCGTTTATTATCTCGCACAGCGATCTGCCCGTTTTCTTTTGAATTATTATATCCGTATCAATGAAATTCATCAATAAGGTTTTTGCTAAAATAACCCCCAGCGTGCTTTTGCCTGCGCCGGGCATACCTATTAAAGTTATGTTCATTAAAAATGCCCTTTCGGAATTTTTTATATCAGTACTTGAAATACTTTTTAAAGTGTTATATAATGATATAAAATAATTAAAGAAAAGTCAAGGCGGGTATATTAAATTTTTAACTGCTTTGAGGATAATAAAATGAGTATAGATACGACAAAAGGCTTTCTGCCGATAAATAAAGAAGAGGCGCATCAGCTTGGCTGGGGCGTGCCTGATTTTGTATATGTGTGCGGCGATGCATACGTTGATCACCCGTCGTTTGGTGCGGCTATAATCAGCCGTGTTTTAGAATCTGCAGGATTTACCGTTGCTATGCTTCCGCAGCCGGATTACAAAAGCTGTGAAGCATTTAAAGAATACGGCCGCCCAAGGCTTGGCTTTTTGGTAAGCGCGGGCAATATAGATTCTATGGTTGCACACTATACTTCATCTAAAAAGAAGCGTTCAAGCGACTATTATTCACCCGGGGGCAAAGCAGGTTACCGACCCGACAGGGCGGTTATCGTTTATTGCAACCGTATAAGAGAGGCGTACGGCGACGTTCCGATTATAATAGGCGGTCTTGAAGCGTCATTGCGTAGATTTGCACATTACGATTATTGGGATGATAAGGTTCGCCGCAGTATCTTGATCGACAGCCGAGCCGATCTTTTAACGTACGGTATGGGCGAAAATATTCTTTTGCGTATTGCAAAATTGCTTGATGGCGGCGTTCCTGTGAAAAAAATACACGACGTGCGCGGAACGGCGTACGTTACGTCGCGTGAAGATAAAATACATTTTGACGTTGTTCAAGGCTTTGAATACGATGATTTGAAAACGGATAAAGCGTTGTATGCAAAGGCATACGGAATACAATACGCGGAATGCGATCATATCCACGGCAAGGCAGTAACCGAATTTTACGATAATAAAATGCTTGTAGTAAACCCACCTATGCCGCCGCTTACGAGGCAAGAGCTTGATAGGGTTTATTCGCTTCCGTATATGCGTACTTACCACCCGTCTTACGAAAAGGATGGCGGTGTACCTGCGATAGAAGAGGTATCGCTTTCCCTTACGCATACAAGGGGGTGCTTTGGCGGATGTAATTTCTGTGCGCTTGCCTTCCACCAGGGAAGAACAGTTGTTTCGCGCAGTATAGAATCCGTAGTGAACGAGGCGAAAAAAATTATACAAATGCCAAACTTCAAGGGATATATACACGACGTTGGCGGCCCTACGGCGAATTTCAGATACGGTTCGTGCGAGCAACAGAAAACAAACGGTATCTGCCCGAGAAAAAAATGCCTTGCACCCACGCCGTGTAAAAATTTGAAGGTAAGCCATACGGAATATATAAAGCTGCTTGATGAATTGAAAAGCCTACCAGGGGTGAAAAAAGTATTTATCAGATCCGGTATAAGGTTTGATTACCTTATGCTTGATAAAGACGATACCTTCTTCCGCAGATTAGTTAAAGACCACGTAAGCGGTCAGCTTAAGGTCGCACCCGAGCATTGTTCTTCAAACGTTTTAAAATATATGGGCAAGCCCGATATATCCGTTTACGAACAATTCAAGAAAAAATATTTCGATTTGTGCAAGCAATACGGAAAAGAACAATATCTTGTTCCGTACCTTATGTCAAGCCACCCCGGAAGCACGCTTAACGACGCGGTAGAGCTTGCGCTGTATTTGAAAAAAAGCGGATACGCCCCCGAACAGGTTCAAGACTTTTATCCTACGCCCGGCACGGTATCTACTACGATGTTTTATACGGGCATAAATCCGTTAGACGGTAAAAAGGTTTACGTAGCGCGAACGTATGAAGAAAAGAAGCTGCAACGTGCGCTTCTTCAATACAACCGCCCCGAAAATCGAAAAACGGTAATTGAGGCGCTGAAAAAAGCGCATAGAGAGGACCTTATAGGCTTTTCACCGAATTGCCTTGTAAAGCCCTTAAACACAACGAAAAACGATGCAAAGGATAAAGTTAAAAAGTCAACGTATTCTTTTGGCAAAGATAATACCGCGAAGGGGAAAAAACTGCAAAAAAACACGAAAAGAAGGAAATAAATCAAAAAACGCTGTAAATTACGCACGTGCGATTTACAGCGTTTTACGTTTATATTTGTATGTCTTTTTCCGTGCGTGATGTGCTGTATGCATGGCTGATAACGCCCCCGAAAACAGGCGGAAAAATGTCAATAGAAAGGTTGGTTATGCCGTGCTTTTCAAGAATTGCCCGAAGCTTGCCGAATATTAACGGATTTTCTCTTTTTATATCGTGTTTTAAAAGCCCGCCGGTGAAGGTAAGGGGGAAATCCTTCGGTAAATCGTGCTTTTTATACGCGGTTATAACGATATCGGCAAGTGCAGCTGCCGCATCTTCAAAAATGGATATTGCAATACCGTCGCCCTTGTCGGCGGCTTCTTCTGCATCCTTTGCAAACGATGCAACGGCACGAACGGGTTCTTTACTTGAATATATACCGTAAACGCTTTTTCTGAACGTTTCTGCAGGGTATTTGTTTATAACGGCATCGTAAAGCATGGTGTAAGGCGCGCGTTGCTCGTAATATGCAATAGCCGCGTTCATCGCAGCCTTTCCTATGCTGTATCCGCTGCCTTCATCACCGAGAACTGCACCCCAACCGCCGATTATATCAACTGTTGCGCCGTCTTTTATAACGAATGCATCGCTGCCGGTGCCGCAAAGCAAAAGTACCCCGTTGGGATATAATCCGCCGCACAAAAGCCCTTGCACACCTTCTTGCAAGGCTTCAACATTGCCGCACCCGATTATGGCAGAAGCATGGCGTGCAAATATTTCTTGGTTGTGCATAAAAAAGCCGTATATTTTTTCAAATTTAATATCGGGCGCTGCATCTTTAACCATGTTAAGACAGCCGACGATATTATTTTCTACAACCTCGCTTGCAAGCGTTCGTGCGTTAATGCCGCCGTTGTACGTTAATTGTGAGTGTATTTTAAGATTTTCGTCGAATATTACGGCGTCTATTTTTGTTCCGCCGCCGTCAATCGAAAGGTAATATTTCATAAAACAAGCCTTTCAAAGCATAGATTTTTTCACAAAACTATCAAAAAACTGTCGCGTGATTTAAACAAATGGTTGATATTATTTGAATACAATGTAATGTACAGTTCGAATTATACAGCAAGCCCTACGTTGAAAGGGTATGATTATGTAAACAAAATGTAAAATTAAAAATAAATCACGCCGTATCAATAAAATCTGCTTGCAAACGAAAATTTTTATTGATATAATGAAAAACGTATGTGATACATCCAAAGGGGAGGCGCATGGCTTGGCAATAAGCGTATTTAAACGGTACGAAAAAAAGTTTTTAATAACCAAAAGCCAATATGAAGAGCTTTTGCCGTTGATAGAACAGCATATGGATGCTGATAAGTATTGTCTTGAAGGCAAATCTTATCGTATATGCAACCTTTATTTTGATACTGCAAGCAATGATATTATACGCCACTCTGTTTCAAAGCCGTATCACAAGGAAAAGCTTCGTTTGCGAAGCTACGACAGGGCAAAGCCCAATGATACCGTGTATTTAGAGCTTAAAAAGAAAACCGGCAAGATCGTTACGAAGCGCCGCGTAGCCTTAACGGTAGAGCAAGCGAACGACTACATATATAATTCGATACGCCCGGTTAAAGAAAAGTTTTTGGAAAATCAAGTGCTTGATGAAATAGACTATTTCCGAAAAATAAACCCATGCCGCCCGGTTGTGTTTATTTCCTACGACAGGCGTGCATATTTTGAAAAAAATAACGGTGCAGTACGCCTTACATTTGACTTTAATATTTTGACAAGGCGGGATGATCTTGATCTCACCAAGCCCGTTACGGGCGAAAAGCTTCTGCCTGACGGAATGATGCTTATGGAGGTTAAAATCCCGGGTGCAATACCTCTGTGGCTGGCGCGAAAATTGTCGGAAATGGGCGTGTATATGACAAGCTTTTCAAAGTACGGCAGGGAATACAGAAAGCAAGTATTAAACGACTATCTTATTTCACCGGAAGATGAAGCGTAAATTATTGAATAATTTAAAAGAGGTAAAACTATGTTTTTAACAAGTGCCGCAACCGAGGCAGAAAAATCGGTAAGTGCTTTAATAGACGGTATATTAAATTCGCAGATAGCTTCAAGCGGTATCAATCTTTTGTCTGCCTTACTGATAAGTGCGTCTGCATTGTTACTTGGTTTGTTACTTGGTGCAGTATATATCAAAACGCAAAGAAAAGACGGCGGCGATACCTCGCTTGCCATATCGCTTATCATGGTGCCGGTCGTTGTGGCGGCTATCGTTTTGTTGGTTGGCAACAGTATTGTAAGCGCTTTTACGCTTGCGGGCGCGTTTTCTATCATCAGATACAGAAGCTTGCCCGTAACACCTAAGGATATTTCGTACGTATTTATGTCTTTGGCTATCGGCCTTGGCTGCGGTATAGGATTTATCGGCTACGCGCTTATCTTTACATTGATATTTATTGCCGTGATGATAGTGATATCAGCTACGGGATTTGGTTCGATGCGAAAAAGAGAAATGCAGTTAAAGGTAGTTATCCCTGAAAATCTTAATTTCGAAGGCTTGCTTGACGATATTATGGAAAGCGACACCGCGTATTGGCGTTTGGCTAAGGTTCGAACAAGTGATTTCGGTACGATGTTTGAATTGATCTATCGTCTTAAACTTAAAAATAATGTTACGACAAAAGAATTTATGGATAAGATCAGGTGCAGAAACGGCAATCTGAATATCGTTGTAACGTACGTGGCAGACGAAAATAATTGATTTGGGGGAATTAACGTGGCTGAAAAACACTTATTTGCAAATATTTCAAAAAAAGCACTGGCAACAGTGCTTTGTGTGCTTTGTGCGGCATCTTTATTTTCATGCGAAAACGTGAACGAGCAGTTGGGTATCGCAACTCTTCCGCCCGAAACGCAAGCGCAGACGGATGATGGCGGAAATACCGTCTATACAGGCGCATACGGCGGTCTGTTTGATTCGGGTAAAATAATAAACGTAGAAGTTACCATGGCTGAATCAGACAAAACTGCAATGTTTTCTTCCCCCGAAACGGAAGAGTATTACCATGCAGACGTTGCGGTAGATGGCGTAAGCGTTGAAAATGCGGGTTTCAGAACAAGGGGTAACGTTTCGTACGTAAGCACCACGCAAACCGATAGATATTCGTTTAAAATACATTTTGGAAAATTCACGCAAGGCGCAACCTTAAACGGGCTTGACGAGCTGTGCCTTAACAATATGGCGTACGATCCCTCTTATATAAGGGAATATCTTACGTACATGGCGTTGGCAGAGCTTGGTGCCCCCGCACCGCTTGCAGTATTTGCAAACGTTACGGTGAACGGCGTTTATTCCGGCCTTTATCTTGCCGTAGAAGCAGTTGACGACAGCTTTCTTGAAAGGGTATATGGCAACAGCGACGGTAATTTGTATAAGGCAGGGCGCGACAGCACTATGTTAACTGCAGATACCGCAACGTTTGAGCTTAAAAACGGTGATGACGTTGGTATGAACGAGCTTAAAAGAATGATAAATGCCCTATCCGACATTGAAAAGCTTCCCACCTATCTTGATATTTCAAGCGTTTTGAAATACGCAGCGGTAAATGCAGTAATAGCTAATGAGGATTCGTATCTTGGCGAAAAAGCGCAAAACTACTATTTATATTCTCAAAACGGTAAATTAACGATGATCCCATGGGATTTTAACCTTGCCTTCGGTACTGATACCTCGCAAAGAAAAGAAAGCTACGCTATAAAAACCGAGCTTATAAATTCAGATGTAAAATCGCCTTATTTTGGCGTTTTACCAACAGATAGGCCGCTTGTTTCAAGTATTCTTGCAAACGATACGTATTATGCCGAATATATGGGATACGTGCAAAGGCTTTCGGATTTTCTTGAGGATTTGCCGAAAGAATGTGCTGATATTAAAGCTATCATATCCGATGCGGTAAGTAAAGATACCGAAGCGTTTTACGGTTACGATATGTTTACAAACGAGTTCAATGAAAACGGCGAAAATTCGCTTTTAGGCTTTATAAAAGGAAGATCTGACGCGCTTAAAGCACAGATCGCGCAATGATTCAGAAAGGATACCTTTGTATGAAAAGATTATTATTGTCGTTATTAACGGTTATTATTATATTGGGATGCTGTTCCTGCGCGCAAGACGGTAAGGGAACAGTTGATCTCAGCGCACCCTCCGGTATGAAGCTTGCCTCTGATAAAGCGGCAGACTTTAAATTCTACGTTCCCGATAGCTGGATAATAGATACGGCATCCGGTACGCCGTGTGCGTACGCCTCGGAAATAGATCCGTCAAATATCACGGCGGTGCGCGTAAGTACGCAAGCCCCCAACGCAGAAGAGTATTGGAAAACCTACGTTGACGATTTTAAAACAAGCTTTAAAAACTTTACTCTGATAACCGAAGGTGAAAAAACGACCCTTTCAGGCGTAGATGCTAAAAAATACGTTTATACTGCAGAATTAACAGGTGTAATGTATAAATACTGCACCGTGATTTGCATATCGTCGGGCAGTGCGTATATAGTTACCTATACGGCACAAAGTGATTATTACGAAAATAATCAAGAAGCGTTTATATCCGTTTGCAATAACTTTATGATAAAAACAAATGCAGTTGAATAAAAAAAATATTATTTATATGGATAATTCCGCCACTACTCCCCTTTGCGAAGAGGCAAAGACGGCTATTACCGATGCGTTTGATGCTTTCGGTAACCCTTCTTCCTTGCATACATTGGGGCTTGAAGCGGAAAGAATCGTAAGAAAATCGTCTGAAACTATGCTTTCTGTGCTGAAAGACAAGGGCAAAGGACAGATCGTTTTTACAGGAAGCGGAACAGAAGCAAATAACCTTGCTATATTTGGCACGGCGTATGCCAAAAAATCAAATATTGGAAAAAAAATCGTTATCACCGATAGCGAGCATCCGTCAGTATCTGCCTGCACGCAAGAGCTTGAAAAACGCGGCTTTACGGTGGAAAAGATTCCCACGTTGAACGGTATAGTTGATGAAAACGCCTTATCCTGCGCGGTAGATGGCAATACATTTTTGGTTTCGATAATGTCGGTTAACAATGAAACCGGTGCGATATACGACATAAAACGCCTTAACGCGCTGTGCAAAAAAATAAATCCCGACGTGCTGTTTCATACAGACGCAACGCAAGGATTCCTTAAAACAGAGGTTGGCGCAAAGGTAACGGGGGCAGATCTTATAACCGTTTCGGGGCACAAGATCGGCGCGCCGAAGGGTATCGGGGCGTTGTATATCAGCGGTGACGTTATTCGCAGAAAGGCTATCAGCCCGCACGTGTTCGGCGGCGGCCAGCAAAACGGGCTGCGATCCGGTACGGAAAATGTTATATATATATCCGCACTTGCTGCTGCTGTAAAGGCAGGAATGGACAAGTATGCGGAGAATATAGAAAAAATGGTTTTTCTTCGCGATAAAATAACGAAAGGCCTTGGCGAGATTAACGGCGTTAGAGTAAATATACCTCGTTTAAACCGTTCTCCGTCGATAATCAGCGTAACCGTAAAGGGGATAAAGAGTGAAACGATGCTTCATCATCTTTCCTCAAACGGCATATACGTTTCAAGCGGATCGGCTTGCTCTTCTCATCACAAAGGCGTATCAAGTGCTATGACGGCGTTTGGCCTTACCGCAGACGAATCGGATAGTACGATCCGCATAAGCATATCGCAGTACAACACGGCGGAACAATGCGATATACTGCTAAAAGCTATCGAAAACGGCGTTCAAACGCTTGCCAAAAAAACGAAATAACAATATTTTTACAAAATATTAATTATTACATCTTTCAGTTGATGTGCTTGGCATGATATACTAAAGCAGATTATTATGTAAAAGGTTGGAACAAAACTATGGCAAATGACAAAATCAGAAAAGTTAACGGCGCAGACAGCTCTAAAACCGATATTTGGTATAAGATTCTGTCTATCGCTATTGTAGTTATCCTTATATTGGGCGCGCTTGTTGCGGTTATCAAGCCCACGGGTATAGGCGATTATGTGTCCATGCACACGAATACCGCGTTAAAAAGCGAAAATTTCGAGTTTAACAATGCACACGTAACGTACATGGTTTACTATAACTATAACCAAACGTACAGCTCGTATTCTTCTTACGGCTATGCATCTTCTGCAGGCTTTGATACCTCCAAGCCCCTCAGCCAACAAATGTACTGGGGTACACAGCAATCCTGGCTTGATTATTTCGTAGATAACGCAGTAACTTCTTTGAAGAAGTGTCTCGTTCTTTGCGAAGCGGCAAAGGCAAATAATGTTGAGCTTACGGATGAAGAACGTCAGCAGATCAAAGATCAAGTGAAAGAAATGAAGTCCTATGCAAAGGAACAGGGCGTTTCCTTGGGTCAGATGTACGGTTCAAAGGGTATAAAAGCATCTGATATCGAATATTTGTTTGAGCTTCAAGAGCTTGCTTCTAAATATTCCGCACAAATATCCGAATCTTTCGAATACAGCGATACAGAATATAACGATTACTTCGAAAAGAACGAAAATAAATATAAATTCTTCGATCATAACGCATTCACTATAAGTGCTGATTACGGCGACGACGCAACAGACGCTGAAAAAGAAGCAGCGATGAAGGTTGCTAAAGAAGCTGCCGACGCAATGAAGGCTGCTATCGAAGGCGGTAAGGATTTTGCTACTGCCGCTTACGAATACGAACAGTCCTTGAAGAAGGCCGATAAGGAAGACGATAAGGAAGAATCTAAAGAAACAACTGCAGAAACCGGTTCTTCTACAGAATCTTCCGAGAAGGAAGAAGAAAAGTCAGAAGAAGAGCTTATCGAAGAAATGAAGGATAAGGTTTTCAAAGAAAACGCTTCTTTCACAGAGGATGACGAGTTCAGTGAATGGGTATATGGCGACGAAAAACCTAAAGCAGGCGCAATCAAGATAGTTGAAGGTACAGGCGCATATACTATATATCAGCTCGTTTCAGAACCTAAGCAAAACGAATATAATACTGTAAACTTCTATATGATCTCGCTTAACGCGAATAACTATGAAGATACGGATACACTTACTTCCGAACAGGTAATGCAGGAAATCGCAGGCAGAGTTCAGACGAAGATAGACGAATTCAGCGCTTCTGCAAACAAAAAGCCTGAAGATTTCGCAAAAATAAAAGAAGCCTTCAAGGAAGAAGAATACGTTAGCGCAAGCGAATTGGTTAAAAACATCGATAAAGATGTTGTGGATGCTCAAATCGGCATAGAAGGATTTGATGATTGGGCGTTTGCAGAAGGCATTAAGGTTGGCGACGTAAAAGTGTTCGAATCTGAAGAAGACGGTATTTACGCAGCATTCTGCTATGCAGGTGAAGGCTTGCAATCATGGAACGCAAAGGTTGACAGCGACATGAGAAGCGAAAGCTACGAAGCGGAATACAAAACGCTTGAAGAAAAATACGCCGTTGAACAAAACGACAAAGCACTTTCTAAGATTTCTTAATTTGCAGGATAAAAAATACGGGTTGCATATGCAACCCGTATTTTTAATTTTCACTTCCGTTAAGGGCCTCTTTTTTACCCTTTTTGCAAGCGCACATTGAATGGCATTTCCAAGCGCAAACGTGAAAAGCTATCAAAAACATGATAATTCCTACGCCTAAAGCAGATACGGTACAGAATTTTCCCGTTTCTCTGTTTCCTAATGTGAATGCGGGCTTTTTTAATTCACACATCAATTCCGACAAATCCTTTTTCATGATTTCACTCCCTCTTGTTTATATGATCGCTGAACTTATTATCATATTTTGTTTGGTGTTTTATTCATTTTTAATGCTAAAATAATTTTCTGCTCTGCATTTTGTTAAAATAATATATTTACTTGACAAAAGGACTTATTTCGTGATAAACTTAACGAAGGTAGTATGATATTAAGGAGTTTTTTGGAAATTGAACATTCCCCGCGGGGTTTCCCGAATAATAGATATTTTAAATAAAAACGGCTATTCCGCCTACGTTGTCGGCGGTGCTGTACGTGATGCGATAATGGGCAGGGCAGCCAATGATTACGACGTTACGACCTCTGCCATGCCGCAAGAAATAGAACGTATATTTTCGGACCTTACAACGACAGGCGTCGGTAAAAGCTTTGGAACGGTGGTGGTGTACGACGGTGATATATCTGTTGAGGTAACCACCTTCAGAAAGGAAAGTACGTATTCCGACGGCAGGCATCCTGACGAGGTGCTGTATGCACACACGGTGGAAGAGGATCTTGTAAGGCGCGATTTTACGATGAACGCCATTGCCTACAACGCAAAGGAAGGGTTTATTGACCCGTGCGGCGGCATACATGATATAAATAATCGGATAATCAGATGCGTGGGTGACGCCAAAACCCGCTTTACGGAAGATAAGCTTCGTGTTTTGCGTGCAGTAAGGTTTTTTTCGCAGCTTGGCTTTGAGGTTGAAGAAAAAACAAACGATGCAATACACAGTCTTGCAAATGATCTCGGCGGTCTTTCAAAAGAACGTATAACTGCCGAAATATGTAAGCTTTTGTGTGGGGAAAACGTAAAGCGCGCTTTGATGGATTACAGAGATATTGTCTGCAACGTCGTTCCCGCGTTGGGTATAATCAACGGGTACGACCAGAATAATCCCCACCATTGCTTTGAACTGTACGAGCATACAGTAAACTGCGTATCGTATATCGAGAATGATCTTCATCTTCGTTTAACCGCGTTATTCCACGATACGGGTAAGCCGCTTTGCAGAACGATAGATAGCGAAGGGATATATCATTTCAAGGGCCATCCTGCCGTAAGCGAGTCGATCACCTCTGCTGCTTTGAAGGAAATGCGTTTACCAACAAAGCTTTGCGAAAAGATCTGTCTGCTTATAAAATATCACGATGAAAGAATGAAGCCCGAAAGGGTGATGATAAAGCGAATGCTTTCCAAACTTGGAAGCGAAGCGTTTTTTGACCTTTTGAAGATGCAAAGGGTAGATATACTTTCACAGAATCCGAAATTTTATTACCGATTGGAAAATCAAAACCGGATATACCAGCTTGCAAAAGAAATTATAGAAGAGGGCACAGCCCTTAATACGAAAGATTTGAAAATAAACGGCGACGATATTATATCACTTGGCATAAAACCGGGAAAACAGGTGGGCGATATTCTTAATTCGGTTTTGAATGCCGTTGTTGAAGAACGCGTTGAAAACGAAAAAGAATCGTTGCTTAATTATGTAAAAAGAATTATAGGGGGAAAAATAAATGGCAAATTTTAAAATAGGTGTTCTTGTAGAATCTTTTAAAACCGATTTTGAAACGTCGCTTCTTAAAGCACGTTCTTTGGGGATCGATGGCATACAATTATACGTAACCTCGGGCGAAAACGATTTTCGCGTGTTTAATGATGCAAAAAAGCAAAGGTTTGACAGCCTTATATCAAAATATTCCATGCAGATCAGTGCGCTTTGCGGTGATCTTGGCGGGCACGGCATCATGGAAGAGGAAGAAAACAAAACCAAACTTCCGGATATGAAAAAAATTATTAAAATGGCAAATATGTTAAACGTCGGTGTAGTAACTACGCATATCGGTACAATTCCTTCCGATAAAGGCGAACACAGATATGAAATAATGTGCAGCGCCGCACGCGAGCTTGGTAAATACGCCGCCGACATGGGCGTTGTTCTTGCCATAGAAACAGGCCCCGAAAAGCCTGAAATTTTAAAAGGCTTTATCGAGGATGCGGGCGCTAACGGGCTTGGCGTAAACCTCGACCCTGCAAATCTTGTAATGGTAACGGGGGTACAGGCACATCACGCAGTAAACGTTCTTGGAAAATATATAGTGCACACCCACGCTAAAGACGGTGTAATGCTTAAGCAAACCGAACCGCGTATAATATACGATTTCTTTGCGTACGGCGGTATTGAAGATCTTCGCCTTGGCGAATATTTTAAGGAAGAACCCCTTGGTAAAGGCGACGTTATGTGGGATGAATACCTTCAATCCTTGAAAAATATCGGTTATAACGGTTATCTTACCATTGAAAGAGAGTGCGGTGATACCCCTGAAGACGATATAAAGCTTGCCGTAGATTTTCTTAAAAAGAAAATTTAAGGTTAATTTTGTGAATTTTTAAAATAAGTATTGATTTTTATTTCAATGTGTGATAGAATACCTATGCTTATCGTGTTTACGGGTGAAAATGCCCGATATAAAAAATTAGATGTATTATGTACATAAACGGAGGATAAATTATGGATATCGTAAACATTATACTTGCAATTCTTTTAATTATTTCGGCAATCGCACTTGTTGTAACGGTTTTGTTCCAAACAGGCGGCAAATCCAGCAAACTTTCACAAACTATCGCAGGCGGTTCTTCCGATAACTACATCGGCAAAAACAAGCAACGCGCAAAAGATAAAAAGTATTCCCGCATTACCACAATAATTGCTATTATTTTTGCCGTTCTCGTTTTTGTAACTGCTATTTATACAAGCTTCCAGTACAACAGCGGTAAAGATTCTGCGGAAACAACCGTTCCTTCAACTACTACAACTGCAACCGATACTTCGGCTACCACAGATGCAAGTACAGCTGCTGTAACTACTGCGGCAGGTACAGACGCTGCAACACAAGCACCCGTAGAAGATAGTGAAGCAGTAACAGGCGCAGATTCTGAATAATAGTTTTTCCTGCTTTGGAAATTGTGTTTTAATGGTTAAAAAATCAGCAGAAGCTTTTCTGCTGATTTTATTTTATATCATTTGCATAAAAAAGCTTGCAAAAAACGCAGTTTATACGAAGTAAACCGCCGGTGTGTGTACAAAAACAGGCGTTTATGCTATTGTTTAGGCAAGGAGAGTGATTGAAAATGGATCAAATTAAAATAGGTAAATTCATTTCGGAAAACAGAAAAAAACAAAGCCTAACGCAAGAACAATTGGCAGAAAAGCTTAATATAAGTAAAAATGCCGTTTCTAAATGGGAACGCGGCTTAAATTTACCCGACGTTTCTATCATGCAGGATCTTTGTAAAATATTGGATATAACGTTAAACGAGCTTTTCTGCGGCGAAAGAATCAGCGATGAAAAATTTAAAGAAGCTGCGGATAATAACTTGCTGCACGCATTGGAAAACAGCTCGTTTACATTGAAAGAAAAAATTGATTTTTATAAAAAGAAATGGCGCAAGGATCACGTATTTTACTTCATTTGGTATTTTATCGTTTTATTAATTATCGCCTTAATATTAAAATGGCAAAACGTAGATTCGGCAGTTACAGGCGGAATATCAGGTTTTTTAAGCGTGTTGATATACTTTGTTTTGAATAACCAAATGATGACGTACGTTGAAAGTAAGGTATATCAAAAAATAGAAAAATAAGCAGTTAATCGTTTATTTGCTTAACTAATTTTGAATATATAAAATGGTGCGGAAATTTCGTGTTTATTTTAATGCGCGATAAGCACCATTTTTGTTTTCAAAGAGAGATACATTTTTAATGCAAAATGTACAATTCGGGACTTTTTAACATTTTTGAAAAGGTCGATTTTTTGTATATATTATACAAAAATATCGAATAGATATAAAAAAGTTTAGAAAATTTAACTAAAACACTTGACAAATAGACAAAAGTATGGTATCATAAAGACGGTGAAAGGGAAACAATAAAAAAGTTCCCAACACAGATGGAGGTGATACCCTTGGCACATAAAGTAATCGTCGCTTTGGGCAGGCAATATGGCAGCGGCGGAAGAGATATCGGTGAGAGGCTTGCAAAACTAATGAATGTTCCTTTCTACGATAGAGAGTTAATAGCACTCGCAGCGCAAAAAAGCGGAATTTCTCCGGAAACTTATGCAAGTATAGATGAAACGGCGACAAACAGTTTGCTTTACGCTTTGTCAACGGGGGCGTTTATGTTTTCATCTCACTTTACATCTGTTGCAGACCTTCCGATGAACGATAAGCTTTTTATCCTCCAAAATAAGATAATCAATGAAATCGCAGAAAATGAAGGTTCTTGCGTTATCGTAGGCAGATGCGCCGATTATATATTGCGAAAAAATCCCAACTGTATGAGTGTTTTCGTTCATGCACCTTTCGAAAAAAGGGTTGAAAGAATATCCGAAAGAAAAGGGATATCTGCCCAAGCGGCGGAAACGTTAATAACAAAAACCGACAAAAAGAGATCTAATTATTATAATTTTTATACCAACCGCGAATGGGGTAGCATTTCGAACTACGAGGTATCAATAAGCAGCTATCCGTTGGGCAACGAAAAAACTGCCGAAACGTTGCTTGAATATGTAAGGCGGCGCGAAAGTATATAATTGCCGCATGTTTACAGGCAGTTGATATAGATGTACGCGAACGGCAAAATACGTGGCCGTAGATCCCTTAAGAAAGTTTGTGTGATTTTAAAATTTAATATGTAATATGATGCAAAAAAAGAGAATTGTAAAGATGAGGTTTTCTTTAAGTATCCTTTCAAAAGGCAAGACCGCAGGTTGAGTTTCTGTGGTCTTGCCTTTTTTGTATATAATTTATTAAATCAAAATGAAACATTTAAAAAACATATATGGTGAAATGTTTTATGCAGCCATTGACTTTTTGTATAAATTGTGATATATTATAGTCGAAATGCTATGCTCTATTTATATACACAAGCATGTTTTATCATAATAGATAACGAGAGGGATTTTTATGGCATTAATTGATATTGTAAAATTTGATGGTCTTGCCAGCAGAGATTGGTTGGTTTATAAACATTATAAAGAAGATTTAACAACGGCAACACAGCTTGTCGTAAACGAGGGGCAAGCGGCGGCGTTCGTTAAGGGCGGTGCGATCTGCGATATTTTCGGCCCCGGAACGCATACGTTAACTACTGCAAATATTCCGATTTTAAATAAGCTTATCAATTTGCCCTTTGGTAAAGAAAGCCCGTTTAAAGCGGAAATTTATTACATAAATACCGCAACAAAGCTTGATCTTCATTGGGGTACTACAGACCCAATACCGTTGATAGATCCGAAATACCGTGTTCGCCTTCGCATCAGGGCGTTTGGACAAGCAGGTCTTAAGGTATCAAATATTGAACATTTTATAAAAGAAATAATCGGTACGATGAGTGCTGCCGAGGTGGTAAGCTACAACAAGGTGGTTGATTATTTCAAGGGGATACTTGTAAGTAAAATTAAGTCTTCAATTGCCGATATTATTATAAACGACGGCATTTCCGCTTTGGAAATAAGCGCAAGGCTTGATGATATTTCCGAAAAGATAGAAGGCGAGCTTTCTGCTGATTTTGCAGAGTATGGAATCAGATTGATCAATTTAAGAATTCAATCAATCAATTTTCCCGATGATGATTTTGAACAAATAAATAAAATACTTGAAGATAGGGCAGCTTTTGATATCATGGGCGATTCAAGATACGCCACAATGCGAACGTTTGACGTTTACGAGGGGGCTGCCAATAATCAAAACGGTGTTGCAGGCGCATTTGTTGCAGGCGGAATGGGGCTTGGTGTGGGCATGAATCTGGCATCGAATATTCCCAATCCGAATGCACAACCTTCTGCAAAAACGATAAATTGTGCAAAATGCGGTGCGTTGCTTTCAGAAGGGTATAGGTTCTGCGCTTCTTGCGGTAATTCCGTGGTTTACAATGAAAAAATATGCACCAACTGTTCTTCAAAGATCGCGGCAGATTCAAGATTTTGCCCGTCTTGCGGTACAAAAGTTGACAAAACAGTCTGCGAATGCGGAAAAGAAATATCCGCAGGTACAAACTTCTGCCCGAATTGCGGAAAGAAGGTGAACTAAATGAACGCTGCAAACAGAATAATTTCATTGCTTGTTTCTGCTTTTTATGTTGCAATACTTGCATTTATTCTTTTGGTGATTACGGATATTAAAGATTCGGATATCTGTACTTTGGCTATCGTTTTTAACTGTATCGGCTTCTTTTGTTTGATTGCGCGTTCGCTTGCGGGCGGTGCTATACAAAAGGCTATCGGTGCGCCGATGGCGATAGTGGTAAACGTTTTGACGGTGTTGTACGTGTTTATAATTTTTGTTTTATCTGCCTCAACGTATAGCTTTATTTCTGCAAACGTATTTTTACTTGTGTGCTTGATATTAACGTTTTTGTATTTTTGTGCAGCTTCGGCAATCGCACTTATCGGAAAACAAAATAAGAATTAAGATATAGATTCGGAGGGGAATAGAATGGCAAATTGTACCCAATGCGGTGCACCTATAAAAAATGGTGCAGAAACCTGTAAATATTGCGGCGAACCCGTAGCACGTGAAACCCAGAATAATCAACAACAAGCTAATTTTCAGCAACCGATTAACCAACAGCCCGTGTATCGTCAACCGATTTATCAGCAACCTGTTTATCAGTCTAATTTTGAACCGGGCGTAAATCCCGCTTGGCCTATAAAAAACAAAATAGTTGCCGGCTTGCTTGCTATTTTTTTGGGCGGCTTTGGCGTACATAAATTTTATCTTGGCAGAACGGGAATGGGCGTTTTGTATCTTTTGTTCTGCTGGACATATATACCGGCGTTTATAGGGTTTATAGAAGGTATTATTTACCTTGCTTCCAACGACCATAATTTTCAGATAAAAAACCGCGTAAGAACCCATTAGTATTTTCGTGCAATATAAATTCCCAAGATTGCTTTATCAGCCGTCTTGGGAATTTTTTATTTTTTAAAAGTTAAATATTTAAAAGCTTTCGTAATATACAAAACCGAAAAGTAAAAAATATGTGCTTGACAGATAGTGTGCTGTGGGTTATAATGTTTTATGTATATTAAAATGGGGGTATTGTGTGAATATCAAGAAAAATATCATTGTTATAGGCGGGGCAACCGCAAGCGGAAAATCTTCTGCTGCGCTGGGCGTCTGCCGTACCCTTGGCGGTGAATTAGTATCGTGCGACAGTATGCAGATATATCGCAAAATGGATATAGGCACTGCAAAGCCCACGAGGGAAGAAATGGCTATCGTACCGCACCATATGATAAATATAAAACACCCGAAGGAAGGATTTTCGTCTGCTGATTACGCTTCTTTGGCAAAAGCCTCGATAAACGACATTCTTTCACGCGGAAAGCTGCCGGTCGTCTGCGGCGGCACGGGGCTTTATCTCGATAGCTTGATGTTTATAAATCAACGTTCGCAATCTGCTTGCGATAACGAGTTAAGGCAAAGGCTTCTTAACAACGACAAGCACGAAAACTGGCTTACTTTACAAAAAATAGATCCGCAATCTGCAGAAAAAATACACGAAAATAACGTTATTCGCGTTGTTCGTGCATTAGAAATATATTACCTTACGGGAAAAACAAAAACAGAAAATGATAAAATGCAGATTTCCTATTCTGATGAATACAATTATCAAATCTTCGTTTTATCGTATAAAAACAGAGATATTTTGTACGACAGAATAAATCTTCGCGTTGACCAAATGCTTGAGCAGGGGTTAGTAAACGAAATACGGGGTTTGCTTGACAGCGGCGATTTGATAGAGGGAACGACTGCCTACCAAGCCATAGGCTATAAAGAAATGATCGCGTATATAAACGGCGCCGTATCGTACGATCAAGCCGTTAACGATTTGAAGCAAGCAACGAGAAATTACGCAAAACGCCAGATAACCTGGTTTTCAAGATATAAAAACGCTACGTTCGTATATGCAGATGAATTTGCAAATTCCGAACAAATAGTAGATCATATCGTACAGTGCATCAAAAAGAAAGGGGATAGCGTTGGATAAAGAATATCTTAAACGGGCATCTTTTTACGTTGTTACCGCAATAATAGGTATTATTGCCATTGTATATTTCATATATCACTTAACGGTTGCTTTTGATAACGATATCGCTTTTGATGAAGCAAAAATGCTTTCAAGTAACGATACCGTTATATCGGAAGGTTATATTTTCAGAACGGAAACCGTTTTAAAAACTTTTTCCGAGGGCGTGTGCGAAAGCTATTATAACGAAGGCGAGCACGTTTCTGCCCATACAGACGTTGCCTGTGTGTATAACGGCACAGCCTCTGCAAATCAACTGCAGATGGCTAAAATTGATAAACGGATAAAGCTTTTGCAAGCGAGTAATCTTACTTCAACCTCCTCGTACGATACGAAATATATTGATAAGCAGATCAGTGAAATGTATTATCTGATATGCGAAAGGCTGTCTTGCGGAGATTTCGAATACGCTTCGCAAAAAACGAATGATCTGCTTGTGCTTTTAAATCAGCGCGAGATAATTACCAATAAACGCATAAATTTCAACAACGAGATTTCCGTTTTGCAGGCTGAAAAACGTGCACTTTCAGATAAAGGCGGAAGTATTGCGGAAGTAATAGATACGGATAAATCCGGGTATTATTATTCTTCAACAGACGGGTACGAAACGTCTTTTTTGCCCGAAATGCTTGATAATATCACCCCACAATCGTTTGCACAGCTTTGCGTTTCGCCGCCGGTGGAATATACAAAATCAAACGGCGGTTATTCGGCGGGGAAAATAGTAACCTCGCACGAATGGTATATCGTATGCGGAGTTGATAAGGTTTCCGCTTCGAAGTTTAAAGAAAAAGATCCATACCTTGTAACTTTTCCTTATGCGGCAAATAAAACCGTGGAATTTACACTTGAAAGAATATCCTCCACCCCTGAAGACGAGCAGGCACTTTTGATTTTAAAAACCAATGTTGTGCCCGAAGGCTTTACCTTTACGCGAATGCAAAACGTTGAAATAACGTACGGCGTTACAAAGGGAATCAGGATTCCAAGCAATGCTTTGCACGTGCAGGAAGGCAAAACGGGCGTGTTTATACTTGATGAAAACGTTGTGAAATTTATTGAGGTTGACATAATTTTTGAAGGCGACGGGTACTATATATCAAAAACGGATTATCCGGAAGACGACACAAGCGTTCACTTGAAAGAGCATGATAGGATAATAACAAGGGGCAAAGGATTATACGACGGCATGATAGCGGAATAACATTATATGGAAGTGTATTATGATAGATAAAAAGATTTGTGAAAAAATAATTTCCCGTGTGATGAAGCACGGGGCAGACTATGCCGAAATATACGTAGAAGACAAGGTTGCCGAATCTGTGTTTATGATATCGGATAAGGTGGAAAATGCGTTAACGTCGCGTTCCAAAGGCGCAGGTATCAGGGCAATAAAGGGTACGAACAGCGTATATGCATACGGAAACGATACAAGCGAAAGAGGCTTGGCGCGCATTGCGGAAAAAGTTTGCGATGCATTGGGCGCTATGACGGGAAACGATATTGACGTTGTTTTGGAAGAAACAAGCTTTCAAACGGTGTGCCCTATATTGATACCGCCTTGCAGTGTCGAAGCCAAGCGCCGCGTTGATTACCTTAAAACGGGGTACTTTGCAGCGAAGGAATACAGCGATGATATTGCGCAAGTATCTGCAAGTCTCGCAGGAAACGAAAAAACCGTGCTGGTTGCAAACAGCGAGGGCGTTTACGGCATAGATAACAGGGCGTACGTGCGTATTGCAATAAACGCTATCGCATCAGACGGAAAGGAAAATCAAAGCGGAAGATTTTCACCGGGAACAAGTGGCGGATTTGAATTTTTCGATACGATAGACCCCGCCGAAGGCGGAAGATTTGCTTCGCGCCAGGCACATACAATGCTTAAAGCTTCAAAATGTCCCGCAGGCAAAATGCCTGTTGTTATGGGGGGCGGCTTTGGCGGCGTTATTTTCCACGAGGCGTGCGGCCATTCTCTTGAAGCAACAAGCGTAGCAAAGGGAAATTCCGTATTTTGCGGAAAGCTTGGTACAAAAATAGCAAACGAAAAGGTTACCGCGTACGACGATGGAACTATGGTTGGACAATGGGGCTCTCTTGCGATGAGCGACGAGGGCGAAAAGCCGCAAAGAATTCTTTTGATAGAAAACGGCGTATTAAAAAATTATATGATAGATAAATTGGGTTCAAAGCGAATGGGCATGCCTTCTACCGGCAGCGGAAGAAGACAGGATTATACCTACGCACCCACATCAAGAATGACGAATACGTACATTGCCGCAGGAACGGATAAGGAAGAGGATATTTTTGCATCTGTTGAAGAGGGCTTGTATGCGGCACATATGGGCGGCGGTTCTGTAAATCCCGTTACGGGCGAATTCAATTTCAGCGTTCAGGAAGGATATCTTATCAAAAACGGTAAGATAACAGAGCCCGTGCGCGGTGCAACGCTTATCGGCAAGGGTGCTGAGGTGTTGATGAATATTGATATGGTTTCCTCAAATATGACGATGGCACAAGGCGTTTGCGGATCGTCTTCGGGATCTGTAAACACTAACGTCGGTCAGCCGACTATCAGAATTTCCAATATACTCGTAGGGGGTGAGGTATAAAATGATAAAAGAAGAAATAAATGATTTTGTAGTGTCTTTGTGTGAATATATAAGCAAAAAAAACGGCGTAGAGTATGAAATATATGCAACGTACGGCGACAGCTTTGATGTGAAAGTGGTTGGCGGCCAAATAGACAATTACAGCGTAAATGATTTTATAGGTATTTCGCTTCGTATAAAAACAGGCGGGAAAACGGGATATTCTTCTACAACCTCACCGAATAAAAGCGATATACCGTACCTTGTTGAAAGGGCGATTGATAACGCCGCGGTTATAGAAAGCCCCGACGAGCAGTTTATTTACAGCGGAGATGAAGCATATCCTTCACCCGTAACGTATAAAGAAAGCTTGTCTAACGTGTCTGCGGCGGAAAAAATAGCCCTTGCGCAAAAAATGGAAAAGGCTGCGCTTGATTACGACGAAAGCATAGTAAGAACTATGGGAAGCTATGTTTGCAGCCAGAATTCATGTAAGATAATAAAAAATTCCAACGGCTTGGACGTAAGCGAAAACTACGGATTTATTGCGGCGTACGTCATTCCAATAGCAGAAAAAAACAAAAGCATGAATTCCGGCTTCGCGCACACCGCAGGATTCGGTATTGAAGATCTTGATATTGAAAAAACCGCTAAAGAAGCATCTGCCGATGCAATAAAGTATTGCGGTATATCGTCTTGCGACGGCGGCTTGATGAAAACCGCAATAGATGCCGTTGCCGCGGTTGATCTGCTTGAAACGTTTATGGGTATATTTTCATCGGAAAATACGCAAAGAGGGCTGTCGCTGCTTGCCGGTAAGGAAGGGGTTAAAATCGCTTCAGATTGCGTAAATATAACAGACGACCCAACGGAAGATTTTTCTTTCGGTGCGCGCGGCTTTGATGATGAAGGTGTAGCAAGCCGTAAATGTACTGTTGTTGAAAAGGGTATATTGAAAACCTTGCTTTATAATTTGAAAACGGCAAAAAAAGCAGGTGTAGGCTCTACCGCAAGTGCGTGCAAAAGCTCGTATTCTTCACCCGTATCTGTCGGTTTTTCCAATTTCCGTTTGCAGGCAGGTAATTTTTCGAAGGATGAAATTTTGCAAAGCTTGAATAACGGCATTCTTATAACCTCTTTAGAAGGGCTTCACGCAGGGGCAGATGCCTCTACCGGCGATTTTTCGCTTTCTGCGAAGGGCGTGCTGATAAAAGACGGCAAGGAAGATCGCGCGGTAACAGGCCTTACGATAAGCGGCAATATATATGCGTTGCTTTTAAACGTTGAGGCGCTTGGTGATGATGTTTTTACAAATCCGTTCGGAAGTATAGTTTCATCCCCCACGATACTTCTTGGTGATCCTATGGCAATAGCGGCAGGTGGAAACGATGACGACTGAAGAAGCAAAAATAATAAAAAGCAATATAGAAGCTATCAGAACAGAAATAGATAAAAATAAAAAAGCCCCATGCGTAACGCTTATGTTGGCAACGAAAACCGTTCCGTGCGACAAGATAGCGTATGCGGTAAACGAATGCGGCATTACCGCGATAGGTGAAAACCGCGTTCAGGAATTGCTGGAAAAATACGACGAAATAAAAAAACTTCCTTGCGAGCTTCACTTTATTGGTAATTTGCAAACCAATAAAGTGAAATACATAGTTGGTAAGGTTTCTTTGATTCACTCAGTAGGAAGCGATAGCCTTGCAAAGGAAATAAATAAAAGGGCAGCTAAACTTAATATAGTGCAAGATATTTTGATAGAGGTCAACAGCGGAAGAGAAGAGAATAAGGGCGGCATAATGCCGGAAGAAATTGGCATGTTTTTAGAAAAAATGTCAGAATATAGCAATATAAGGGTTAGAGGCATTATGACCATGGCGCCCAAATGCGAAAATAAATCAGAATATCATAATTATTTTTCACAAATTTATAAATTATTTATTGACATTTGCACAAAAACATCGGATAATATATATGAACCCGTATTATCTATGGGCATGTCGGACAGTTATATACAAGCCTGCGCAGAGGGATCTAATATGGTTCGCGTGGGTTCTGCCGTGTTCGGCAAAAGAATGTAAAAAAATATTGAATATAGAAGGAGCATGTTATGGGATTTTTTGACAAACTGAAATTCGGTCAGGATTTTGACGAAGGTGACGGCGTAGATGAAAACGGCTACGATTACAGCTATGAAGAAGAGGAAGCTGCCCCCGCAGCTGAAAGACAAGCTGTTAAAGAACCTGTAAGAGAACAGTCAAGGGGTGTAGGCTTGAACAGCAACAATTCCGGTTCTTTGGAATTGAAGGTTGTAAGACCTAAAGAATTTGATACGGTTCCCCAAATTGCAGACCACTTGCTTAGCAGAAGGACTGTTGTTCTTAACCTTGAAGAAACAAATAAAGAAACAGCAAAGCGCGTTGTTGACTTTTTGTCGGGCGTAGCGTATTCTATCGACGGAAGCATAAAAAAGGTTGCCTCCAATACATATGTTATAACACCCGCAAACGTTGACGTTTCCGGCGATCCTATGCGCCGCAACAAAGAAGAAAAGCGCGAAGAATACGACGAAGATTAAGATAATTAAACTACCTACTTTGGCGCTATGCGGTTTTAAAAAAATACCGCATAGCACCGTGTTAGGTGTTTTTTAATTTAGTTTTACCAGAAACAAGTTTTACTTACATATTTTTACAATTTATAACAAGGAATACTTAATATGCTCTCACCGCAAGATATAGAGAAAAAAAGCTTTACGCGCGCAATGCGCGGATATAATACCGAAGAGGTAGATCAGTATATAGATTTTTTGTGTGAAAAATACGCATTGGTATATAGGGAAAATCAGGAATTGCAGTTTAAGCTTAACGCAGTTGCCGAAAATGCAAAAATGCCCACACAAAAACCGCAAGACGAAATATCGGATACGCTTTTGCTTGCCAAAACCACCGCAGACGAGATACTTTCAAGCGCAAAGGCAGAATCTGCACAGCTTTATAAATCCGCAAAAGAAAATACCGCAAAGGAATTGCGCCTTTTTCGCGAAGAGGTACTGAAGGAGGCGCAAACCCTTATAAGATTAAGAAAGCTTTCGCGTATGTTAAGGGAAGAAATAGTTTCCGCATACACGCGCGGTATATCGCAAGCGCAGGAATTGACCCCTGAAGACGGCTACGATAAAGCCGAAGAATACGCAGATGCACTTGTCAAGTCGTTGCTTGAAAGAATGAAAAACGATATTGCCCAAGCCCCTGAAGACGGTGGGCAACATTCAGAACAACAAGTGCAGGATAAAAAGAACAAGCCTGCGCCAAAAAAGCCTTCAACACCTGTAAAATTCAAAAACAGAAGTGTTAAGGATACGATAAAAGAAATAAACCGCCAGCTTAAAACAGAGGCGATCGCACACGAAAACGAAAAAACAGACGAATAAAGGAATTACGTTTTGAATAATTCAAATTTAAAGCTTCAAAAAAAGAAAACGGTAATGTTTCTTGTATGGTGCTTGATTGCCTCTCTTGGCATAGTGCTTGATCAGGTAACGAAGATAGCGGCATCAGCCAAATTGTCCCAAAAGGGTGCAGTACCGTTTATTCCGTACGTTTTTAATTTCACGTACGTTGAAAACCGCGGGGCTGCTTGGGGAATGTTTGCAGACCAACGCTGGGTGTTTATGACTGTTTCCACGGTCGCAATCGTACTTTTGCTGTGCTTTTTGTTTTACTATTCAACCGCGCCTAAAATGTTTTGCATATGCCTTGCGATGATATTAAGCGGCGGGGTAGGAAACATGATAGACAGGGTGCGTTGCGGCTTTGTAACGGATTTTATACAGTTTGATTTTTGGAAAAGCTTCCCTGTGTTTAACGTGGCGGATATTTTTATTACGGTCGGTTGCTTTTTAATGGTGATATACATTGCCTTTATAGATAAAACCATATTCCAGGATAAAAAGGAAGACACAGAAAATAATGAAGACGGCAACGGTTGATATTAACAGCGCAAACACAAGATTAGATGCGTGCGCATCAAATATGTTCGGGCTGACAAGATCGTCTTGCGTTAAGTATATAGAAGAAGGGCTTATACTTGTAGATGGCGAACAAAAGGATAAAAAATACCTTTTGAAGGAGGGGCAAACCGTTTCTTACGAAGAAGCCCCGCCTATCGAAGACAAGGTCGTACCGGAAGATATTCCGATAGAAATTATCTACGAGGACGATCATCTTGCTGTTGTAAATAAACCGAAGGGTATGGTCGTACATCCCGCACCGGGTAATTACAGCGGTACGCTTGTTTCTGCTTTGCTTTTTAAAATGAAGGGCAGACTTTCTTCGATAAACGGTGTTATCCGCCCGGGAATAGTCCACAGAATAGATAAGGATACAAGCGGACTTTTAATAATAGCAAAAACGGATCAAGCGCACCTTGCCCTTGCCGAACAGATAAAAGAGCATTCATTTTTAAGAGAATATCGTGCCGTTGCGGTAGGCACGTTTAAAAACAGCCACGGTATAGTTGATAAGCCGATCGGCAGAGATCAGAAAGACAGAAAAAAGATGGCTGTAACCGATAAAAATTCAAAAAACGCAATTACCGAATATTGGGTATTGGGCGCAAATAACGGTTTTTCGTATATGCGTTTTCGTTTGCACACGGGGCGCACCCACCAGATACGCGTGCACATGGCTTCTATGGGGCATCCTTTGGCAGGCGATATGGTGTATGGCGGCGGAAAAACCAAGTTAGAGCAGCACAATGCAGCAGTATTGTGCGGTCAATGCTTGCACGCAGGGGTAATAGGCTTTACCCACCCGATCACAGGGGAATATCTTTCCTTCTGTGCACCGTTACCGCAGTATTTTACAGAGTTTTTGTCTAAAACGGGTATTCCGTTTAACGAACAGATTATCCAATAATAAATTTTCTTATACATTCAGATGTGTTTTTTACACCCAATACGGGCGAAAATGCGGATTTGTATATCACAGCGCCGTTTTCGGTAAGATAGTATTTTCTGCAAAATTCATCAAACGATATTTTTATACCGTTTCTTTTTGCTTTTATACGCAGCGCGGGGTATTGCCCCGAAAGATTTTTTCTTGCGGCGGGCAATGATAAAAGTGCACCGCTTTTTAAGCAAAACGTTGCAGAAAACGGCTTATACGATGTGATTTTTCTTCCTATGCGTTCTGTTTTTTCAAAAAACATACTGCATATTTTACCATCGCAAAACGTAATTTTTGTCTTAAGCTCGAATATTTTGCCGTTTTCGGCAAAGGCCTTGCAGTATTTGGTGAATTTTTCGGCGCACAGGCTAAGAAATTTATTTATATTTTTACACCCGCTTGCATTTGAAACGTCGGGGTAAGTTATTTTTACACCGCAAGTGCCGTCGGATGTTTTCAGCGTGCGGCGTACGGTCTTTTCGGAAAAGGTCATATTCTGCACTCCATAAGATAAATTTTATAAATCATATGAAACAAAAATTTCTTTTATTCGGAGAAAGCATATGTACAGCGATATTGAAAGCACTATAAAAGAATTTGAAAAAATATTTTCCCCCGAAAAAATGTATGTTTTCGGCGTTAAAACTAACAGTTTAGACGATAAAATTACCGATTTCGACGTGTGTGTAATAGCGGATTTTAAAGAAGAGGAAAAACGAAATTTATTAAAAAAAGCGTATTTGCAAACCGATTCTGAAATTCCGTTTGACGTCTTTTTGTATTCGCCTGAAGAATTTTATTCCCTTTCGAAAGACAGTGCTTCTTTTGTAAGCAGAATATTGCGTATTGGTAAATTGTACTATGAGAAGAAATAACAATAAATCCGACAGCCGAAGATATTACGACTGGCTTGATTACGCACAGGCAGATATTGCCGCCGCCGTTGATTTAAGCGACAACGAAATAACGCATTTTCCCGCGGCATTTCATTGCCAACAAGCAATAGAAAAAACGTTGAAGGCCTATTTCCTTTACGAAGAGGGTTACGCCCCCGACGGGCATAACGTGATATATCTGTGCAGAAAGCTTTCAAAATCACATAGAGAATTTGAACAGTGGATAGACGAATGTATAGAAACAAACGACTATTATATACAAACGCGCTACCCGCCCGATAAGCCGCTTAATATAACAAAAGAAAGGCTTTCGTATCTTATAAGATCGGCAGAACGCCTTTTTGAATTTACTTGTAAACAGATAGAAGAAAACGAGGGTTGATTAAAATGGTAACGACACAAGTGATATCAAGTATTAAAAATGGGGAATACGACAGCGCTTTTTCCCCGCTTTATTCCGATATATCCCGGGCAAGGGCGCGTTATATAAACGCCGTGCTTGAATTTGAAAAGCTTTACGGTGTAAAAGAGTGTTCGCTTTTTTCGGTTTCAGGCAGAAGCGAGATACTTGGAAATCATACAGACCATAACAAAGGGTGTGTGCTTGCCGCATCTGTCAGCGTGGATATAATTGCGGTTGCCTGCAAAACCGATGATAATATTGTACGCGTAAAAAGCGAAGGCTTTGAAGAAGATGTGTGCGATATTGCGGTTTTAGATCCCATAGAATCGGAAAAAACTTCGTCGATATCTTTAATAAGGGGTATGTGCGCATGCTTTGCGGATAAGGGGCTGAATATAGGCGGCTTTTGCGCATACACCACTTCAAGTGTTGCAAAGGGATCGGGCCTTTCCTCGTCTGCCGCTTTTGAAGATATGATAGGGAACATTCTTTCGCATCTTTACAACAACGGTGCTGTCAGCACTACGGATATTGCCATAATGGCACAGCGTTCGGAAAACGCGTATTACGGCAAGCCCTGCGGACTTATGGATCAGGTTGCCTGTGCAAACGGCGGATTTGTGTATATTGATTTTAAAACAACACCGCCAAAAATAGAAAAAATAGAGTTTTCGCCCGAAAAATTCGGATATGATATGTGCATCGTAAATACGTTTGCAAGCCATGCAGGGCTTGATGATGATTACGCCGCAATGCCGACAGAAATGAAGTCTGTTGCGAAATTTTTAGGCGGCGAGGTGCTTCGCGACGTAGAAAAAGAAAAATTCTACGAAAATATTCAACAAGCTCGTAAAGCCTGCGGCGATAGGGCGGTTTTAAGGGCTGTGCATTTTTATAATGAATGCGCCCGCGTTGAAAAGATGAAGAAGGCACTTGAAGACGGCGATATGCAAGTTTTTCTTGAGTGCGAAAACGCATCGTGCGATTCAAGCGAAAAATACCTTCAAAATATATATACTTACCACGACAGTAAAGAGCAAAGCGTTGCCCTGGCTTTGTGCGTAACAAGGCAGTTTTTAGCGGGCAAAAAATTCTCTGCACGCGTACACGGCGGCGGCTTTGCAGGTACAATACAGGTGTTTTTACCGTCGGAATTAACCGAAAGCTACACTGCATATATGGATGGAATATTCGGTAAAGACGCTTGTAAGGTGTTAAAAATAAGACAGTACGGCGCAGTCAAATTATAATATTAACAAAATCTGCATAAAAATATATATAATAGTGCTGTAAAATGTTATAAGCATTAAAAATACGAATGCAAATTTAAAACAGAAACGGTAAAAAAAATGGCAAAAAATAAGAATAATCAAGAAAAAGACGTTCAGTCTTGCAGGTTAGGTAAGGTTGGCGGTCAGGCGGTCATCGAAGGTGTAATGATGAAAAGCGGCGAGGAAATGGCAATATCTTCCCGCATGCCCGACGGCAGTATCAAAATAACGAAGGATAAATTCGTTTCGGTACGTAAAAAATATAAAATACTTGACATTCCGCTTTTAAGGGGCGTTGTAAACTTCGTTGAAATGATGATACTGTCTTTCAAAACGCTGAACGTATCAACACAAGCCTTAGGGCTTGACGAAGAAGAGGAAATGACCAAGTTCGAAAAATGGCTTATGGCGAAATTCGGCAAAAGCATTATGACGGCTGTTATGGTGTTAAGCACGATATTGGGGCTTTTGCTTGCAGTATTTTTGTTTATGATACTTCCTACGGCAGGTACTTCGGGCATTGATTGGATTATTGGCAAAATAAGCGGCGGTGATATTAGTATAAACGGGTATTTCGTGAGTATTATCGAGGGCGTAATGAAGATAGTTATTTTTCTTGTTTATCTTGCGCTTATCTCGTTGATGCCCGACATAAAACGCACGTTTCAATACCACGGGGCAGAGCATAAAAGTATTTTCTGCTACGAAAAAGGGCTTGATCTTACGGTTGATAACGTAAAAAAACAATCCCGCTACCACCCAAGATGCGGTACGAGTTTTATGTTCGTTATGATAATTTTAAGTATCGTTATAGGTTTATTTCTTCCGTGGGAAAATAAGGTTTTGCGCGTTGGGTTGAAGCTGTTGCTGCTTCCGCTTTCAGTGGGCTTGGGCTTTGAATTTATAATGCTTGCGGGTAAACACCCGAATGCTTTTACAAGGGCGCTTTCTGCACCGGGATTGTGGGTTCAGCGCCTTACAACGAAAGAACCTGATGCAAAACAGATCGAATGTGCAATTGCCGCGTTGAAGGCCGCGCTTCCCGAGGAATTTCCGCAGGAAGAGCAAAAAGAATCAGAAAAGACGGAAGTCCCTGAAGACAAAAAAGAAGAAAGTGCGGATACCGCCGTTGAAGATTGCTGAAATAAGGCGCAATAACCGTGATATTATTCACGATTGCGATGAAATAATTTGCTTTACGCTTGGTATAGACAAAGCGCGTTTGCTGTTATGCGGCGATGCTGATTTAACCGTTGAACAATGTGATGAAATATTAAAAAGGCTTACCCTCCTGCGCGAAGGTGAGCCTTTGCAGTACATTCTTAACCGTTGCGATTTTTACGGAAGACAGTTTTTTGTTGACAACCGCGTTCTTATACCGCGGTTTGATACGGAAACGCTTGTGCATTACGCATTAAAAAACAAAATGATAAATGCCTTTGCCGACGTTTGCTGCGGCAGCGGCTGCATAGGCATATCGCTTTTGTGCGAAATGCCGGATCTGCACGGCACTTTACTTGATATTTCAAACGATGCGCTTGAGGTATGCCGTATCAATGCCGAAAGGTTGAACGTGCAGAACAGATGCAATATTCAGCGCTTTGACGTTATGAATGACGGCTGCTGGCAGTCGCTTGATAAATTTGATCTTTTGGTATCAAATCCCCCGTATATTCCGACAGATGATATAAATACTCTTTCACCGCAAGTTAAAAGAGAACCGTATATCGCGCTTGACGGCGGAAAAGACGGAATGGATTTTTATAAAAAAATAATTGAAGGTTCCCGTTGCCATTTTACCAACGGTGTGAATATAATATTTGAGATAGGATATGACGAGGGCGAAAAAATGCAGCATCTTGCAAAGGCCTTCGGTCTTTATTGCGAAATAAAGCGCGATATTAACGGGTGCGACCGTGTTGCGCTGTTGAATGAAGGTGAATGATTTGAGTAAAATAAAACTCTGTATTATGTTTGGCGGAAGATCTTCGGAATACGAGGTATCTTTAACAAGTGCGTATAACATTCTTAACGCTGTGGATGAAAATAAATACGACGTTTTTAAAATAGGCGTTACGAAAGACGGTATCTGGTACTTATACGAAGGAAGTAACGAAAGCATTAAAAATGACACGTGGCAGTCTGAAAAGATAACCCCCGTATGCGTAAGGCTTGATAAGGGCGGATTTTTTACAGAAAACGGCGAAAAGCTTCCATGCGACGTTGTTTTCCCCGCAATGCACGGTGAATATTGCGAAGACGGCAGGCTTCAAGGCTTGTTTGATATTTGCGGTATAAAATATGTTGGCTGCGGTGTAAATGCATCTGCCGCTTCAATGAATAAATATTTGACAAAGCTTGTTGCAGAGAATTGGGATATTCCGATTGCGAAATATATCCACGTAAAGCAAAGGCGCTTTTTAAACCATTTTGAAAGCATTGCAAAGCAAGTGCAGGATCAATTTGGGTATCCCGTGTTCGTAAAACCGGTTTCTGCGGGTTCTTCTGTGGGTGCATCTAAGGTTTCCTCTGCAGAAGACTTGTACGGTGCGCTGAAAAGCGCCGTTGAATTCGGCGGCGAAGCACTTATTGAAGAATACATAAAAGCGCGCGAGATAGAGGTTGCCGTTTGCGGCAATGATGACCCCATTGCATCTGTATGCGGTGAGATAAATCCCGGGGCTGAATTTTACGATTATGAAACGAAATATAAAAACGATACGGCTTCATACTATATTCCCGCAAGACTTTCAGAGGAAATATCCGAAAAGGTAAGGCAATACGCGCTTCGCGTGTTCAGGGCGTTGGGGTGCAGCGGCTTGTCGAGGGTGGATTTCTTTATTGATGCTGATGATAATATAACGTTTAACGAAATAAACACCTTACCGGGATTCACTAATATATCAATGTATCCTTCTTTGATGAATCATATCGGATTTTCCACTTCCGAAATAATAGATAAATTGGTACAGCTTGCCATGCAGAAAGGCGTGTAATGAGCAAAAACAAACCAATCGGCGTGTTTGACAGCGGTCTTGGCGGCTTATGCGCCCTTCGCAGCTTAAGAACACTTTTGCCACACGAGGATTTCGTATATTTCGGTGATACCGGAAGAACCCCATACGGAACGCGAAGTGAAGAAAAAATAACGCAATACGCAGAAGAAGACGTTAAGTTTCTTTTAAGCCACGGTGTTAAAGCAGTGCTTGCCGCTTGCGGCACGGTTTCTGCCATCGCGCTTGATAAAATATCCGAAAACTGCCCTGTTCCGATATACGGTATTATTGACAGCTCTGTAAATGCTGCACTTAAAATCACAAAAGGCAGTATAGGCGTTATGGGCACCGGTGCTACCGTTAAAAGCGAAGTATTTCAAAGAAAAATAGCGCAAAGGTCAAATGGCGATATCCGCGTTTTTTCGGTTGCATGCCCGTTGCTTGTGCCGATAGTGGAAAATGACCTTATCAATACCGATATATCGGAAAGTGCAATAAAATACTATATGAACTCGCTTATACAAAACGGTGTGGATACGATAATATTAGGCTGTACGCACTTTCCGCTTTTGGCAGATAAAATTAAAAATATATATCCCAACGTTAATTTAATAGATTCAGGGGCGGAAGCGGCAAGAAATCTTGCAGATTTTTTAAAGCAAAGCGACAATATATCCCAAAGACAATCTTCGGGGCAAATAAGATATTTCGTAAGCGACCTTTCGAATAATTTTAACTCGTGCGCGCGTGTGTTCATGGGTGGCGATATCGGCGGGGAGATCGAAAAGGTAAATATAGAGTAATCGGAGGAATTTTAAATGAATTACGGAAAGAAAACATGGCTTATACCCGACTGTTTTTTGAATTCTGTTTCGAAAAACGAAAGCATCAGCCACGAGGCAATATGCGTTATAAATACTACAGATACCGATGCAAAGATAGATCTTACCTTGTTTTTTGAGGATAGGGACACTTGCAAGGATTTTTCTGCCGTTTGCAAAGCGGGCAGAACGCACCATATAAGAATGGATAAACTTAAAAACGATAAAGGCGAATTGATACCAAGAGATACACCGTACGCGGCACTTGTTGAATCAAACGTTAATATCGTGGTTCAATATAGCCGCTTGGATACGTCAGAGGTTGAAATGGCGTTGATGACGACCATTGCATATCCCGTAGAATAATGCGGTTTGTTGCAACGTGCCTTTTTGGTATAGAAAGGCTTTTAAACGAAGAAATAGACGCCCTGGGCTTAAAACGCGTTCAAACGCTTGACGGCAGGGTTATTTTCGATGGCGATGTTGCCGATATACCGCGCTTGAATATCAATTTGCGGTATGCGCAAAGGGTTCTTATTTTGGTTGGCGAGTTTGGGGCGAAAACCTTTACCCAACTGTTTGATGGGGTAAAATCGCTTCCTTGGGAGGATTATATAGGCAAGTCAGATGCTTTTCCCGTTAAGGGGCACAGCATAAAATCAACTTTGTTTTCAATTCCCGATTGTCAAAGTATAATAAAAAAAGCCTGCGTAGAAAGGCTGAAATCAAAATACGGTATTTCCTATTTTGAAGAAACGGGCGTTAAATATCAGATAGAATTTTTTATTCTTAAAGATAACGTTCATATGATGATAGATACCTCTGGCGTACCGCTTCACAAAAGGGGGTATAGGCCCGTATCCAATGATGCCCCCATACGCGAAACGCTTGCCGCCGCGCTTGTAAAGCTTGCCCACGCAAGAGAAGACGTGCTTTTGTGGGATCCGTTTTGCGGTTCGGGAACTATTGCCATAGAAGCTGCAATGCTTTTAACGAATACAGCGCCGGGCTTAAACCGCAGCTTTGCCTCGGAAAGCTTTCCGTTTGTGGCAAAAAAATTATGGTACGATGCAGTAACGGAAGCAAACGATAAAATAGTTAAAAATTCTTGTTTTGAAACATTTGCATCTGATATCGACCCAGCCTGCGTTTCTATTACGCAGGAAAATGTAAAGCGTGCAGGTATGGAAAAACACATAAAAGTATTTGAAAAAAATGCGCTTGACGTTGAAACATACGGCAGGCGCGGCACGATAGTGTGCAATCCCCCGTATGGAGAAAGAATGATGTCTGCACAGGAAGTGGAGTCGTTATATAAAAACATGGGCAAGTCGTGGGCGAAGCTGGATAGATGGCAGATATATGTTATATCATCTTGTGAAGATTTCCAAAGGCTTTACGGCAGGCGCGCCGATGCGGTACGCAGGCTGTATAACGGCATGATAAGATGCAATTATTACCAGTTTTTCAGAAATCCGCGCTGACTTAAAAATGTACTTCAAAATGTGGGCATTTGAACGATGCTCACATTTTTTAAAACAATTATGCGGTATAATGAAATTAAAGGGTGCAATTATGACTATAATTCGAAAAGATGATTATGTGTTTGAAGCGGATATAGAAAAAACGATAGACTATTATAAAACGCACTCACTATGTAAATGCGAATGCTGTGAGAATTTCTATGCCCAGATCAAAGGCAAATTTCCGAATCTCGAATCTTTTCTTGCTGATTTTGGTGTAGATATAACCAAGCCCGATGAGTGTATGAGTGTTGAATTGGATAACACGATTCAATATATCGGTGTTGACTACACTGTTTGCGGTAAAATCGTTAATATGGGATTGTATGAAATTGATATTCAAGACGGTTTGTTTTTCAGTATCGTTCTAACAGATGGATTTGCTTCACCTAACGAACAGACGGAAGATTATTTTACAATTTCGGTAATTAACGGCTTTGAATTGCCGTGGGTGTTGGATAAACCTTTTCCCTCTCCTATACAGTTAAAACTAAAAGACAAAATAAAAGATTTCTTCAAAAGAATACTTAAGGCTTGACCGATGGTCAAGCCTTTTCGTATCAGAATAATGTTGTAATCCAATAAATGATTCCGTAAATAACGCTTGCCACAGTGCCATAAACAATAACGGGGCCTGCTACGGTAAACATTTTCGCGCCAACACCCGTTATATACCCCTCGCTTTTTGTGTCAAGCGCGGGAGAGGTCATCGCATTTGAAAACCCCGTTATCGGCACAAGTGTTCCCGCACCGGCATGCTTTGCTATCTTGTCAAAAATACCCAGTCCCGTTAATAAAGAAGCAATAAATATCAGCGTAATGGAAACCAAAGCAGATGACGTTTTTTCATCCAAAAACATTTTATATATATCAAAAAAGCATTCTCCCAAAACACATATAGCGCCGCCGAAAATGAATGCAAGCGTACAGTTTTTCAACGATTTGGATTTTGCAGCCCTTGCTTTTGCGTACGTTCTGTAATCTTCTTTTTGCTTGAACATAAATACCCCTTGCCTTGATAATATTTTACAACGAATAGTTTTTGCAGTCAGCAGAATTTTATTCTGATTTAATATTGATTTAACTGTAAAAAAACAGGATAAAAATGGATAAATCATACCGCACTATTGACTTTTCGTATTATTTGTTGTAAAATGAAACAAAAAAATAGGTATATATAATGGATAAATATTTTGTAGATCTTGATATAGAAAACGATTTTTACCATTGTCCGATAGATGTACACCATCGCTCGATATGCTTTTTTGCAAACGAGCTTAACGGTGAATGCGAGGGTCTTCGATTTTACAACGACGGATTAACGCTTAAAGAAGGATACGAAAAAGGTGTTTTTATATCTGATTGGGTAACAAGCCAAGAATTTAACGTTATAACCGCTTCTTGGAATTGCAAAACCTACGGCGGAAAGGTAGAGGTTTTTGCAAGCTGTAATGGCGAAGAATGGTTTTCATGGGGAATATGGTCAAGCAAAAGGGGCGTTCCTTCATCAAAGAGCACGAAGGCAACTACCGGCAGTATAGATATTGACATTCTTACCTTCAACGAAAAACACACGAGATTTAAGTATAAAATAGAAATAACGATGGGTGAAAAATCGCCTGTCGTCTTCAGCGTGAATTTTGCCCTCAATACAGAAAACGGCAGGCTTCCCAAAACCGAATGTCTTAAAGTGCAAAACCACGTTCCCGTGAAAAGACAAGGTACGGTTGATGTTATAGGCGGAAGAATATGTTCCCCGACGTCTATATGTATGGAAATGGATTATATGGGCGTTGCCGTACCTTTAGAGGATGTTGCGTATGACGTTTTTGATAACGGCAACGAAATATTCGGAAATTGGTCGTATAATGCTTCTTATCCGGGCGAAAAGGGATTGAATTCGTTTGTTGATTTTTACGACGGCGATTCGCTTAAATACGCCTTATCTAAAGGCGTTGCGGTTGCTTGCTCGATCAAAGTATCAGAAGGGCAATGGACTAAAAGCGGATACCCCGAAAGAAAAACCAACGGTCATTTGCTTGTAGTTACCGGATATATAACCAAAAACGGTGACGATTGGCTTTACATAAACGATCCTGCCGCAGAAAACGGAAAAATTACCGTACTTCTTTCAGAATTTTTACCGACTTGGCGATACGGTGCGTGCTATATAGTACAGCAACGCCCTGAAAGATTTGTTACGTACATTTCCCACGGTACTTCAGAAGAAATGCCCGTTATTGCCGACTATGTCGATAAAGACCGCATAAACCGCAGGTATGAAAGGGGAAATGTTGGCGCAAAATACGTTGTAATACATAATACGGATAACTGGCGCGAGGGTGCAGGTGCGAAAGCCCACAGCCAATATCTTAAAGGCTTTAAGGAAGGTGACAGACCCCTTGCGTGGCATTACACGGTTGATGACGAGGCAATATATAAATCCCTGCCCGAGGAAGAGGCGGCCTACCATGCAGGCGACGGCGGCGAGGGAGAGGGTAACCTTTACGGAATAGGTATAGAAATATGCCTTAACAAGCAGCCAAGGGGCGAAAAGCCATCTAAAGCGTTTATAAAAGCAGTAAAAAACACGGCAATACTGGCGGCAGAATTGATGAAAAAATACGATCTGCCTATTGAAAACGTTCGCCAGCATAATGCTTTTTCGGGAAAAAATTGTCCTTCTTGCATGAGGGAAAACGATATGTGGGATGATTTTATTAACGATGTTTTAACCCATTACAATAAAATTGACAGCACCTTGCTGTAATTTGGAAAGGAAAATAAAATGTTTCATATAGGATGCCATTTGTCTTCGTCGGACGGATACGAGGCAATGGTTAAAACGGCAATAGGAATAGGTGCAGACACGTTTCAGTTTTTTACCCGAAATCCGCGCGGAAGCAAGGCTAAAACTCCTGATAAGGATGATATGAAGCGCGCATCGGAGCTGATGGCGGCAAATAACTTTGCCCCGGTTATAGCACACGCGCCATATACCTTAAATCCTGCATCTTCAAGGGCAGAGGTAAGAGAATTTGCCTACGATATTTTTCGTGATGATTTGAAAATATTACAGGACCTGCCGAATAATTATTATAATTTCCACCCGGGTTCTCACATTGGCGATGGAAGCGACGTTGGAATTATGCGAACCGTAGAAATATTAAACGGTGTTCTTTCCACGGATCTGAAAACAACCGTTTTAATCGAAACCATGGCAGGAAAGGGAAGCGAAATAGGTGCAACCTTTGAAGAGGTTAAAGCCATTATCGACGGCGTGCAGTTAAAAAATAAAGTCGGCGTTTGCCTTGATACCTGCCATATATCAGACGGCGGATACGATCTTTCAAATTTCAGCGACGTGTTAAACCAATTCGATAAAATAATAGGCCTTGATAAATTACGCGCCGTTCACCTTAACGACAGTAAAAATCCGCAAGGGGCAAAAAAAGACCGCCATGAAAAGATAGGTGAAGGATTTATAGGATTGGAGCTTATAAAATCTATTATAAACGAGCCGCGTATATCAAATCTTCCCTTCGTGTTGGAAACACCGAATGAATTAGACGGCTACGAAAAAGAAATCAAATTGTTGAAAAGTATATTTAATAACGTATAAAGCAATGTTCGGATATGGCTGAAAACAGTGTTTATCCCGTTTTGTTACAGTATATAGGTAATACTGTGTTATACAACAATTTTAAATGGAGGTATTTTATGAAAACCGCGATTTTCAAAAGAATTGCATGCATGTTTTTAACTATGTGCTTTTTGTGCGGCGCTATTCCGCCTGAAGCAGTTTTAAATTACGTGCAAGCACAAACCGTGGAGGGCGGCGAAACTATCCCGATCATCTATTCACAAAAAGGCGAATTTTATTTTGAACAATCAGCACCTACCTTCTACGAAAAAGACGGAAAAGGGCAGTTGAAAATCATTCGTGCGGGTGATTCCACAAAAGAAATGACCGTTACGTTAAGATTTTACGACATCAGCGCAGCGTATGAAGACGACTATACCGTTACATACGGTGAAGAAATGCCAAAGGCGGAGAATTCAAAGCCCGTTTATTATTCATTCCGCGATAACGGCGAGCTGGTAAGTATAGTAACGCCTAACGAGGCAACATCTAATTTGCCGACAGAAAAAGACGATGCTGTAAGTGCGGCAGAAATGTTGAACAAGATTTCGGAAATAGATGCAAAATCAACAGAATTTGATGTTGAATTTGAAAGCGGCCAAGCTTCTGCAATTATAGATATAAACGTTGTAAACGACGATATCAGTGAATATTCTGAAATGTTTTTCGTTGCTGTTATTGATGACGACGGCTTCTTGTTTGAAGACGGCGTAGCAAGCGTATCATTGAAAAGCGACGAAGAAGAGCCCGTTGTTCACGTGGAATTTGAAAGTACCAAAACCCTTTCTGTAAATGAAGAAACGGGTATGGCAGAATTGGCGTTTACGCGTAAAGGCAACCTTGCCACGAATACATCCGCAATGCTGCTTTACGATGGCAACCCTATGGGCTACGTAGATTTTGCGCCCTATCAGGATAAACAGGTTGCGTACGTTTTGCCCGGCGTATATACGCTTCTTGCCGGGGATAAATATACCGTTGGCGATGGGGCTGTAACTGTACAAGGGCAGGGGCGCGAGCTTCCCGAAGGGGCAGATGCCAAACTTGATGCATTACCCGATTCGTACGACGCGTTGCCGCAAATGGTACAGGCAAGCGTAAATACGAACTGGTTCCCGGATTGGGCAAAGTCCACATCGGCACAATATATCGTAGATACAGAAAACGGTGCAGATATATACGTAGGTTCTACATCCGGCAATCTTTTTGCAAAAAGATCGTCTTCTACCGACGGTTCTGTAACGTGGCCGTACAACAATCAAAATATGTACGCACTTGATACAGAGGGCGGCGCAAGTACCGGATTTTTGTATATCGATTCGCTTAACAGATACGATATGGCAGGTATAGAATCCATCGAAAGCCGCGCGTATATCACTGATTTGAGGGGTAAGTGCGACGTTAAATTCGGCTTAAAGGGCCTTGGCGAGGATAAACACTATACCGGCGTAAATAAAGATTACGTTAATTTGAAATATACATTGCCTGAAAAAACGACAGGCTCGTACTATATATATTACTGCAACCGCGATCTTGACAAGCTGTTTAACGACGGTTGTATAGTATATGCACCTAATGCTTTCAAACTTAACAAGCGTAATTACAACATAAATATCGTTTCGCCCGAACCTTTGAAGTATAACGGCGAAGCATCATCGCAAGCACCTATAATCACCTCCGATCTGCAGTTTACCAATTATAGGGTGGGCGAGAATAAAAAGATCAATATTACATATTCTACATCCGGCTATTATGCTTGCCGTCTTGTAGGATATCAGTTTAAGGGTACGGGCACGTCGTATTCCGATGTTATATCCTTGAACGGTGCAAGCACGATAACGTTTGATTCCAACTTCCTTAAATCATACGAAAGTGCTTGGGCGTATAAAGATGAAAACGATACGTGGTCGTTTGAAATAAGGCCCGTATTCGAAAAAATTAAAGTAGATTATACCATTCAGCCTTCTTCACTTGGCACCATTAAAATAGTAAGTCCCGAATCAAGTGACGGACGTCCTGATCTTTATATCGGCGATGTCGTTGTATTCGAGGGTGACAGTCCCCAAGAAGCAGAGCTTATGAACGTATTGATCACGCCCCAAACCAATATGAGTAACGCTATACCCGATTCGGGCACGAAAAATGCCTCCGAGGGTCAAGTAACGTTTACTATACAGAATACCGAATACAGTGGATACATATTCCAAGGTCAATTCGGATACGATCCCGAACAGCTTTACGTGAACTATATAGATGAAGAAGCCAAAATGCACGGAAGCTTTGAAAACCAAACGTCAGACGGTGGCCTTGCGATAGATACAAATGAATATGTAATAGGTCAATACGTACCGCTTGTAGCAAATGCAAACGAAGATTATGTAACCGTTTGGATATCAAACGGAAGATACTATTATGGCGACGTTTATAACTATCAGCTTGACGGTAATCCCTCAAATAACATTATATATGTTGATTTTATCCATAAAGACGAAGTTAAAATGGTAACGACCGATCTTTGCGGATATCTTAAACGTCAGATAGTTGTTTTGAACACAAGCGAAACAACGGAAGTGCCGCTGGCAGATACAACGTTTTATATCAACGCCCATTCGGGTGAAGCAATAGAATGCACAACCGATGCAAACGGTTATTTTGAAATCAAAAATTTCAACGGCATTACAGCTATAAACGAATCGCCCGCAGTAAAGGGAAAATATTCAATGTCTATCGCTTACCAAGGTGAAATGTGCTACGAAGACATCGAATATACAGGCGACGGTAAAGATATCATTGTAAAGCTGCCTTATTTTGCAACGGGATTTTATCCTACAAGAATAACGGCAACTACTAACGGTCAAGGCGCGGATTCCAACAATTTGGAAATATTAAAGGGCGCAACAACGGAAATAACGGTTAAAATGTTCCGCGACCCCGATATTTATACGATAAAAAGCGTAACTTTCCACCTTGTTACTTTGACTGAGGATGGCGGTCTGAAGACCGAAAAAGATTTTTCTGCATCGTTGGATACTACCGCCAATGCAGGAAACAATTATGAAATGTGGGGCGTTAAGATAACAGATTCAACAAAATTGTTATCAGGCACGCGTATATACATTTCCGTCGTTGCAGATAAGACCTATACAACCGTTGACGCCGGCGGAAATAAGGTTCAGCAAAAAACAGAACAAAAGCTTGAAATGATCGAAACGATCTATACGCTTGTTGCTTCCAACAAGCCCGTTCCCACCGAACGGTACGACCTGCCTGAACTTGATGGGGCAACATCTTCAAATAATTTGTCAAATGAAGACAGAGAGCTTTTGGATCTTCCCGTTATCGGCTCGGTAAATTTCGGATTTTCAAGTAAAACGGGTGGATATTTTGTTCAAACCGTTGATAGCGAAAACCCCGATTATTATACCCTTTGCTGTGGATATTCCATTACGCCCGTATATCTTGAAGGAACGCCGAAGGACAAATACGACGCAGCAAAGAAAACCAAGGAAAACCTTAATACCGCAAGAGCTGAAAGGCAAGAACAGAACGGTTCTTCCAAGGTTAAAGGTAAAAGTACCACCAGACTTGATTTTTACCCCATATTCTCTATAAGCGTTAAAGTAAATACGGTTACAGGGCAAATAATAGCAATGGATTTTGCATTGGGAATAGATGCGTTTATTATGTACAACGTTCCGTTTGCGCTTGGACCCGTGCCGGTTTATATATGCGTAAACGTTAATTCCGAAGCATACGTTCAATTGAAATACGTTTATAAGGATAAATACCTTACAGATGTAAAATCGTTGCTTACACCCAGTAACGATGCAGAGCAGATGTTTATTTGTGCACCTATTATGAAGGTCGGCTTGAAGGGCGGCGTTGGTTATAACGGCTTTTTAAGCGTATTTGCAGAGGGTAACTTGTCTTTCCCGCTTATGATAGACTGTGTAGAGCGTGAAGTAGGCGGTAAAGTATCCTTCGACGTAAGCATCGGTGCGGATATGGTTTTATTCACCGGTAAGATAACGTATTCTAAAAATATTGTGTCGTACGGCGACCAGAAGCTTTTAGAACAGCTTGAAACGATAGAACAAAAGCAAACGCTTAAGGCTATGTATTCAACATCTAAAGGCAATTACGAAACGTTAGACGAAGCATTTGCAAATATGACCTTTACCATACCGGACAGATCGCAAGAAGGTCTTATTAAAATGGCATCGTCACAAAGCGACGTTTTGGTAAGCGACGTATTCAAAAATACTAACGTTTACCTTTACAAGCTTGATGAAAATAGGGTTATGGCGTTCTTCCTTGCGGATAATAACGCAGAAGACGGCAGTCTTAACTATTTAAGCGCGGCGTATTGCGTAAGCGAAGACGGCGGTAATACTTGGGGCCCGATATGCCTTATAGATGATAATTCGTCAGCTGTTGGCACATCGCTTCAATACGATATCAACGTTTACGAATTGGAAGACAATATTATTGTTACTTGGTCTGAAGCGGATTTTGATACACTTTTAAAATCTGTTGACGTTGAAAATATTTCTGCACAGCAGGTTGCAAAGGTGCTTAACGCAATGAATTTGCGCGGCAGAATATTTAGTAAACAAACAGGCAAGCCCGTTGGCGAAGCGTTTACCATTGCAGAAAACTCTGCCGTGGCGTGCGGTGCGTTGGATGCGGTGCAAAACGGTGATAATATTTACGTTTATTATCAACGTAACGCATACCAAACAACAGAAAACGTAACTGCTGAGGATATTGCAAACACAGAACGTACAATAGCCATGGCTGTTGCAGATATAAACGATACACAAAAATGGACTTCCGTGCCGATTCGCGCCGAAAACGAAGAGGGCGGCGAGTACCGAATCGTAGAGGTTCAGCCGTTCGTTCACGATGGAATATTCGGTGAAATAGTCGTATTGGATAGAGACGGCAAGCTTATGACCTACGATTATCAAACGGAAAGCTTACAGCCCAGCATTGAAGATAGGGAAATGTACTTAAGAGTTTATTCTGTCGGCGGTGAAGGCCTTCCCCCGAAAACCGAAGCTCTTATCAGAATTACGAAAAGCAGCGATTGCGCGCAAACCCCCGAGGTTTTAAGTACGGATAACTATTTGCATCTTTTGTGGAATAATAACGGCCAGATAGTTTATATGACGGATTTCGTGGCACGTGATACCGACCATGAAGAGGTACGTGCAAACGCGTACGTTATAGCCAATGCAGATGGAACGTACACTGTACAAACTCCCGAGGAAAGCGGTATGGTGTCCGTCGTTTCAGATGAAAGCACCTTCCATATAGGAAGTAAGTTCTCGGCATCTATCGCAGAAGACGGCAACGTTCTTCTTTGCTGGATAGGAAATGATGCAGTCAGCGAGGAACAGCTTGTTCCCACGGATGAAATATACGGCTTGCTTCTTAAAACCATGCTTAATTCCGATGTTGTTGCACTTCGTGAGGAGCTTGAAGATTTGGAAGGCTGCCCGCATACGTACCAGCTGTATGCCGAAGGCGAGCCGATAGCCCTTACAGACGTAAACATGCCCATAGGTGCGCTTGACAGCATTTGTATGCAAAGCGGCGTGGAAAACAAGTTTTTGCTGGCGTTTACAAAATTGAACAATAAACTGCGCCTTGAAAGTGACGGTGCAGATCTTATGGTGCAATTCAGTATAGATAAGCCCGAAATATCCGCAAAGCTTGAAATAACGAAATACCCCTTGCCCGGCAGTGTTGCAACAGCAATTGTAACCTTGCAAAACGAAGGCTTGGAAACCTTTAACGGCGCAAATATACGCTTAAGCGGTATAGGTGAAGATATCGTTGTGAAATATGAAAAGCCGATATTTGCGGGTGCTTCGGTAGAATTACCGATAGATCTGCCCATTCCCGAAAGCTTCAACGCTACTACGAATGTAACGCTTGATGTGGCAGGTTTGGAAGAACAAGCGCAATACACATCACAGGCTACCGCAGAAGTATTATACGAAAGTTATTTCGTATTTGCAGATCTTCCCGAGCTGCATGCATTATCCAACTCGAACGATTGTATCGTTATACTTGATGTAAAGAATATAGGTAACGCCCCCGGTACGCCTACTGTTAAATATCTTAACAGACCTTATATTTCCAATCAGGGCGAGGGTAGGGATTATCAGCATACATTTGACGAGAGTGTATCCGCAGGCGGTGAAACTAAATTGCAATATATTCTTGAAGATCCGTTGATGGAAAAAGATGTGTATTCAATCGTACAGATCAGCCTTGGAGATGGATACGATCAAATGCGCGAAGCTTCTATGCCGAAGCCGATAATGGCTAAAGCTGTATCTGATCAGCCCGAAGACGGCGGCGAAGAAAACGTTCCCCCCACGGGTGAAAATATGTTCGTGCCTTATGTGGCTTTGATTGCAATATGTTCGCTTGCAGGTGTTGTGTATTTCAAAAAAAGAAGATTTAATTAAAAAATGGCAGAGAATTGTGTGAAAGTGCCCCCCTCAATTAGGGGGGCACACCACGTGTTCTCTGCCATTTTAGCATCTGTTTATATTAAGCGGATCTTTTCTTTTTCATTACTATGAATACTGCTGCCGCGGATACTGCCGCGATGGATACTACGACTATTATTACCGTAATTATTGTATTGTTTGCCTTTTCACTGCCATTATTCTGATTGCCGGTAGTGCCTTGAACTGTTGTTGTCAAAGCATCGGTTGTCGGATTTTTTGTTGTATAATCTGTTTGTTCAGTAGGCGGATCTTCTTTTGGGGCTTCGGTTTCCGATTGCAGAATATCAGTCGTTGCGATATCTGTTGACGGTATTGTTTCCGGTACTGTTTCGGCAAACGTTGTCTCTTCTATAGTGGATGTGGCGGGTTCCTCAACAGGTGCGGTGGTTTGTGCCTGTGTTTGAACAGTTGTTTCCGGGGGTACGGTAGTTTGCGGTGCGGTCGTTTGCGGTGCGGTCGTAACCTTTGCCACAGGGGTGGAAGTATATACGGGGGTATATACTGCGTCTTCATATACGTATTTTTCTATATATGGCGACCATTCTTTAAATTTATAATCAAAGCTTTCGTCAGAAGATTTTGACGGCCCTTTTACGCTCGGGGTTTTGCCGCCGTAGTTTACCTTTTCTTCAACAAGAACATTTCCGTCTGCATCAAGATACTTTACTGTATGCACTACGGGCTCCCAAACGGCGTAAAGACGTTTTAAGCTGTCGCCATGCTCGCCTTGATAAATGTCAGACGGTTTATATTTAACCTTTCCATCGGGTGATTCTGCCCAACCCTTGAATGTATAACCTGCGCGTATCGGCGCATTGCTTGAAATGGTGATTGCTTCGCCGCCGTAGCTTATTGCGTTAAGTGCGCCTCCCGTTCCGCCGCAGAGATAATATTTTACTGCATATGCGATTTCGGGTACTATTTTCTCGCAAAAGTCGCTATCGCACCAGCCGTAACCGTTTGGTGTTGATACTTTTGCCCAGCAGCCGCTGGTGTCTAATACTTCAAGGCGTTCACCGGGGGCAAAGGTATATACCAATTCGTTAGTTTTGCCGGGGGCGGAATATACGTTTGTTTCCTCCCTTACGGTTTTTATAGGGAAAAACATTTCTTCGTTGACTGCAAGGGGAAAGTCGTATTTTATATCTTCTACCCTTTCAAAATCTATACAACTGAAGCCTAATATGTACGGGTCATCTGCGTTGTAACATTTTGCCATAACGTTGTTGTTTGCATTACCCTCGATCGTGTAGATCAGGTTATCCTTAACACCAACAACAAAGCCTATATGTGTTGCCGCCCAACCGTCGGCATCCATAAAGAATATCATATCTCCGCATATCGGTGTATATCCCGATGATGCTTCTTTATATTGCCCGTTTTTTTCAAGTGCGCTGATCATTTTTCTGCTGGCACACATTGTGGGAACGATTGCTTTATCAACCCCTACCTGTCGCATACACCACGATACGAAGCAGCAGCACCAATAATAGCCGTAGCTTGTACCGTTGCCTTGGCCGTTGTCGGTTTTTCCGTATATACGGTTATACTCTGCAAAGCTTTTTGTGCCAAGAATGTTTTCGCCGTGCATTTCGTCGTCGCTATCACCGGAGTGATAGCCAAGCTGTGTAAACGCAAGCGATATAAGGTCATACCTTACATCACCCGTTAATTTATAGCTTGAAGCCGCTTTGTAATAATAGCTGTTTCTGTAAGCTTTTCCCGTTGAATAGGAAAAAGACAAAGCAGAACATACACATGTAAAAACAGACGACAACGCCAAAATGACTGATATTGCGTATAGCATCCTTATTTTATTTGAATTTGATTTTTTATTCATAAGCTCCTCCAATATACAAGCTGTATAATATTATACGTGTAGTAGCATAAAAAGTCAATATTTTGTTTTCAAAAAGAAGATATATAAAAATAAACAATCATAAAAAAATCCGACTTGTATGAAACAAATCGGATTTTAAAGCTATTTTTCTTCTTTTTCTTTTATTATCTGCTCGGTTATTTCAACTGCGTCAAGCACGAATTTCATACACGGCCTTGCTTTGTAATATTCGGCACAGCGGTGCTCCGGTATAGGAGATGTCGATTTTCCTGCGGCAAGCCCGCTTAATAATTCGCGGCAGATAATAGTGCCGTTGTTTTTTTCTTTAAAACGGCGTGCCATTTCTTGAATAAGTGCGTAATGTGCGGCTTTTGCTGATTCGTTATCGCTGTCTGTAGTGCCGTAAAGCATACCTGCAACCATAAACATACCGCTGCACGCGCCGCATACTTCGCGCATTCTGCCCATGCCGCCCCCAAACGAGGAGGAAAGGCGCAAAGCATCGTTTTTGTCTATACCCATGATATCCGCAAAAGCGGCAAATACCGCTTGCGAGCAGTTACATCCGCTTGTGAAAAATTCGGCTGCTGATTTACATCTATCCATAACGTACCTATTAAGAATATCTTGTTCCCGGGTCGGGACAGGGTGATTCGGGCATACCTTCGAAAACAGGTATGTCAAATACAAAGGGGTTGTTTAAAAGATTTGCACGTCTGTAAGCATTAAAGGTTGATCTGCCCTCGTCGTATGCTGCATGTATAGCTTGCATATACTGCCCCCAGAAATTTCTGTGCGAGCGCGGGTCTATATTAAACTTTTGGAAATACAGCGTTTGTTGGAAATCGTCTATATAACGTGATTTTACCTTTGTTGCGCCGCCTTCGATTGCCTTGTATCGGCTTGTCCAACCGCCGTTTTGCGCTTCCTTCATGCCTGCAAGAAGCGTTGCAAATCTGCCCGTGCCGGTTGCTTCGATGTTGAAAAAGTTGTAGTAACCGTTATATGCTTTAAGGCTTCCTTCACTGTATCCGCTTGCGGGTGCACTATTCGTTTGATTGCTGTAATACTCCCAAAGGGTATTTCCGCAAGTGCCTGATATCAGCGCGCTTGTGCCCGAAACGCCCTGCTCTTGGCGAAGTCTGGCTGCAATCATCAGCGGGCTGATGCCCACCTTTTTACCTACTTCAACGAAGCATTCCGAATATTTCATGTTGCTGCCATTATCGCCCATATTGGCACGGAACATAAACGTACCGTCAAGCAGGCATTCAACCGCAAGGGTTGAATCTGTTACGTCGCCCTGAAGGTTTTCAAACATGAAAATGTTATTTTCCGTTAAGAAATTGCGCGGGTCCATAAAAAATTCAACCGATTCGCGCTTTGCCCTGAACCAGATTCCCGATTCAACAAGCTTGTCGTCGATAGCATAGTCCATCGCGTCACTTAACGTATAATATACGGTGTTGTTTTCGTCATCCTCGATTTCTTTTTCGATAACGTAATTCCAAGTGTATTTTCCGTTGGAAAGATCGGTTATTTTAATAGGGTTAAACTGCCATTCGGGGTGCCTTTTGTGCAACGGTTCAAGCAATTGTGCATAATCCTTCGGAAATCCCAAGCCCATAAGATACGCTATGTAATCCTCGGTTGTTTCGCCTTCTGTTTTGGGGGTCGTTTCTTCGGCGGTATCTTCGGGGGTCGTTTGTGCTTGGGTTTGTGCGTCTGCTTCCGTTTGCAAAGGCTGTTGTGTGTCGGTTTGTTGGCTTACAGTATCTTTTGCACAAGAAAACAACGTTAACGCGCAAAGAACGACTGCAATAAATGAGGTAACTTTTTTCATAGTATTCCCTTTCGTTAAAGTTTGAAAAAGCGAACTGCGTTTTCAAATGTTATACGGCATATTTCTTCGTAAGAAACGCCTTTTATTTCCGCCAATTTTTCTGCTGTATGCTTCATTAAGCCGCTGTGATTCATCTTGCCGCGAAATGGTACAGGTGCAAGATAAGGACAGTCGGTTTCTATAAGTATCATATCAATAGGTGCAGCTTCGGCTGCTTGAACAACGGAAGAAGCGTTTTTAAACGTAAGGCTTCCCGAAAAAGATACGTAATGCCCCAGTTTTGTAAGTTGACGCACCGTTTCAGCACTTTCAGAGCAGCTATGCATAACTGCACGTATGCCTTTGCACGCCCTTAACATATCAAAAACGTCGCCGTGTGCATCCCTGTCGTGTATTATTACGGGAAGGTCTAATCTCCGTGCTAAATCAAGCTGTGCGGCAAACCATTGCTTTTGTGTGTTTTTAGGGGAAAAATCGTAATGGTAATCAAGCCCTATCTCGCCTATGGCAACAACCTTTTCATGCTGTGACAGAGAGGATATCTTATCTAAAACAGACTGCATATCCTCATATTTGAAGCAATCGGAGGGATGTATCCCGACTGCGGCGTACATACCGCTGTATTTTTCGGCAAAATCTATACTTTTTTGGCTTGTCTGTAAGTTAGTGCCTGCATTGATTATCTTGCCAACGCCGCTTTCAAACAATGAAGAAAGTAGAGAATCAACGGTTTGCCCGTTATCCATGTTGGCAAATCTCTCGTCATCGTAATGTGCGTGTGTGTCAAACAGCATTATCTGATACGCTCGCCCAAGGGGGTGCTTTCATCAAGGAATATAACGCGTACTTCCTCTTCGCCGCTTGCAAGTATCATTCCGTACGAATCAACGCCCCTTAATTTAACGGGCTTCAGGTTTGCAACAAGAATTATCTTTTTGCCGATAAGATCAGCAGGCTTGTAGAATTTTGCAATACCGGAAACAACCTGCCTTTGCTCGTATCCAAGATCTACCTGAAGCTTCAAAAGCTTGTCGGATTTTGCAACGGGCTCGCAAGCGATTATCTGCGCTGTGCGAAGCTCTGTACCCATAAACTGTTCTATACCGATTTCGGCAACGGGTTCGGGCTTTTGTATTTTCGGCATTGATCTTTCTGCGTCTTCTTTAAGGGCTTGTGCCATTTTTTCTTCATCTACACGATTAAATAAAGCATCGCCGTCGGTTACCTTGATGCCGTATTCCAACGCGCCGAATGATGCAACGCTGTCGAAATCGCATTTTTCAGTGCCCAAAAGGGAGAATATTTTTGCAGATGTTTCCGGCATAAACGGTGCAAGCAATACCGCACCGACCCTGATACATTCAAGAAGGTTGTAAAGAACTGTTGAAAGCCTTGCGGATTTCGCTTCGTCCTTTGCCAATGCCCAAGGCATCGTTTCGTCGATATATTTGTTTGCACGGCGCAGCATTGTGAAAATTGTGTTTGCGGCATCGGCAGTTTTATACTCGTCCATCAATTTGAAGTATTCGCTTACGGCAGAAGAAACCTCGGCTTTCAATTCGGCGTCTGTACCCTCGTCTTCACCCGGGGCAATAATGATACCGTTTTGATATTTGTTTATCATTGCACCGGTGCGCTTTGTAAGGTTACCGAGATTATTTGCAAGGTCGCTGTTGTAGCGTGTTATAACGCTTTCGTATGTTATAGATCCGTCGTTTGCATACGGCATTTCCGCAAGCACGTAGTAACGGCATCCGTCTGCACCGAAGTGCTTTATAAGATCGTCTGCGTATATTACGTTGCCCTTTGATTTACTCATCTTATCCTGACCGAATAAAAGCCACGGGTGGCCGAATACTTGCTTGGGCAACGGTTCGCCCAAAGCCATAAGAACGATAGGCCAATATATGGTGTGGAAGCGAAGAATATCTTTACCGATAATGTGAACGTCGCAAGGCCAGTATTTTTTATAAAGCTCGCCTTGCTCGTTTACGTCGTATCCCAAGCCTGTGATGTAGTTGGAAAGCGCGTCTATCCAAACGTAGATAACGTGCTTTTGGTCGAATTCAACGGGGATGCCCCATTTGAATGAGGAACGGGAAACGCAAAGATCCTGAAGACCGGGCTTCAAAAAGTTGTGTACCATTTCCTTCTTTCTTGATTCGGGTACGATGAAGTCGGGGTTTTCTTCTATGTGCTTCATCAATTTGTCTTGATACTTGCTCATCGCAAGGAAGTATGCTTCTTCCTTTGTTTTTTTCACTTCTGCACCGCAATCGGGGCATTTGCCGTCTTTAAGCTGTGTTTCGGTGAAAAAGGATTCGCACGGCACGCAATACCAACCCTCGTATTCGCTTTTGTAAATATCGCCTTGCTCGTACAGCTTGTTGAAGATGTGCGTAACGGCACGTTCGTGATCTTCGTCCGTTGTGCGTATAAAACGGTCGTAGCTTGCACCTACACCGTCCCATAAGTCTTTAATTATGCCTGAAATTTTATCAACGTATTCTTTCGGGGAAATACCCTCTTGCTTTGCAAGATCCTCTATTTTTTGGCCGTGTTCATCTGTTCCTGTAAGAAAATGAACGTCGTAACCGCAAAGCCTTTTATATCTTGCAATACAGTCGGCAAATATAACTTCATATGTATTGCCTATGTGAGGCTTTTTTGAAGCATAGGCAATAGCGGTAGATAAATAAAACTTTCCTTTATTTTCCATCGATATTTATTCCTTTCTTGTTATCGTTTATAGCTTGAAGATCGCACAAGTATGATGCAAAGGCGTACTTGCACGATGAAATATGCGGTAAGGTATAAAAAACAAATAGCACGCCTGCAGAGGCAATACCTAAAAAGACGTGCGGTATCGTTCGGATACAAAGGCATATATATTCGCCAAAATGGCCTGAACAAAGCCGAAGTGCATCAGCAAGCGTACCCGAAGCGAAAATAATGTATTCATACACGGTAAGCACACATCTTATTATACATAATAAATATAAACATGTCAATATCATAATTCCGCAAAATATTCCGCTTTGAATACTAAAACCGCGCATATCCGTTAAAACAGACACCGTTAACGTTGCTAAAGTCAAAACCGGCATAAGTGCAATTAAATTTACTATATATCCACGGAAAACGGTCTGCAGATTTTTTTGAGAGGTGAATACGGAAAAAGCGTTATCACAATTATTTGGCGTGCAGGATTTTAACAATCCGCACAGTGCGCCGTAGGCAAAAAATCCGCCAATCAAAAGCAGTATAGCAAGAATGCCGCAATAAAGCAGCTTGTGTGCGTGTACGGATAACGTGTGTATGCCTGTTTTTGAAAAAAATACGTTTGTTGACACGATAAGAAAAACAAAGCAAAGACACACCGTGTATGCTATGGCAGAAGATGTGCAAAGGCGGAAAAACGTATTTTCCGTTCGTAAAATACGCTTGGCATCTGCGGTGAAAAATTCAGACGTGTGCCAAGCGGCTGCAAATATGGTTTTTCTTTTTTGGCCTACCGTTAAATCGTTCATAAAAAACACCCCATAAACTTTCTTTTTCGGATTATGGGGTGTTTTTAATGATCTTAAACGGTCAATATAAAAATTTACCGCCTACCAATACGTTTTTGATAGCAAAACCGTCGTGCGGGATAACTACAATATCCGCACGCTTGCCCTTTTCCAATGATCCGCACTTGTCGTAAATGCCAACCTGCTTTGCAGGGTTTGCCGTGGCACAGATAAGGGCTTCTTCAAACGGTATTTTGGCAAATTCCATAAGGTTTTTAACGGCGTTCGGCATGCTTAAGGCAGAACCCGCAATAGTTCCGTCTTTCGTGGTTATCTTACCGTTTGTAACGCTTACCGGAATTCCGGATAAAGCATATTCACCGTCAGGCATGCCTGCTGCGGCAATCGAATCGGTAACAAGCACGAATTTATCGTTTCCTTTTGCTTTGTACGAAAGATTTATAACGTGGGGGGAAAGATGTATGCCGTCTGCAATAAATTCTGCAAAGGCATCGCTTTCCAATGCACAGCCGACACACCCCGGCTCTCTATGAAGAAGCGGGCGCATAGCGTTAAAGGTGTGCGTAAAGGTGCAAGCACCTATATTAAGTGCGCTTTGGCAAACGTCGTATGTTGCATCGCTGTGACCGATACCGACAGTTGCCCCTGCGCGTACGCAGGCTTCAACAGCAGAAACACCGCCGATTTCCTCGGGGGCAATCGTAAAATGTGCCTTCAACGGAGAAATTTTTTCTATAAGAGAAAGCAATTCTTCACTTTTGGGATTTCTTATCAAATCAATCGTATGGCAGCCCGGCCTTTTTGCACTTATATATGGGCCCTCTACGTGAACACCGTCTATATGGCACGCGCATTTGTCGGCAGACGATTTTATGTTGTAGATAGATTTTTCTATTTCTTCAAATGGCGCAGTCATCACGGTGGGGAAAAGAGAAGTAACGCCTGTTTTGGCGTATTCCTTGCTCATTTTCACAAGGTCGGTTTCGCCGCAAGCCATGATATCATATCCGCATCTGCCGTGCGTATGAACCTCAACAAATCCGGGTATAATGCGGTCGCAGCCCTCTCCGCTTTCGCCATCGTACAGTATTTCGGTTATAATACCGTTTTCGTGTGAGAGGGAACCGTGCATAAACTTGCATTGGTCGGTATTAAATATAAGAACGTTTTCAATTTTCATAACAGCTTTTTATATAACTCCCCTTTTGGCATCTTTCTATCCTTGGCGGCGGCTTTTATTGCATCCATTTTTTGCATTCCGCCGTTGATGTAGAATTGCACGTGCTCTGTTTCAGACATATTTGCCCAAAACGCATCTTCTGCAGATTCCTTGTACCCTTCAACCACTATTACAAATTCACCCTTGGGGCGCTTTTCGGAATAATAGCTTATTGCATCGTCAAAGGTGAAGTTTATAACTTCCTCGTTTATCTTTGTTAATTCACGGCAAAGCGCGATGCTTCTGTTGCCTAATACCGCACGAAGGTCGCACAATGTATCGTGAAGCTTGTGTGGCGCTTCGTAAAATATAAGCGTTCGTTTGTCGTGCTTTATTTCTTCAAGTCTGGCGCGCCTATCGCCTTTTGCGGTGGTTAAAAAGCCCTCAAAGGCAAATTTTGCAGTAAAAAGACCGCTTACCGTCAGCGCGGTTATTGCCGCACATGCACCGGGTACGGGTACTGTAGGTATATTCATACTGCGGCAAAGCTTTACAAGGTCTTCCCCGGGGTCGCTTATTGCGGGTGTTCCCGCATCGGTTACCAAGGCACATGATTCCCCTTGCAAAAGCCTTTCGGCAATTTGTGCGCCGCGTTGGGCTTTATTATGCTCGAAATAAGATACAAGCGGCTTTTTTATACCGTAGTGCATAAGCAGCTTCGGTGTGTTTCTCGTGTCCTCGGCGGCAATAAAATCCACCCCCGAAAGAACGTGTACTGCACGATACGTCATATCAGAAAGGTTACCTATCGGTGTAGATACGATGTATAACGTACCTTTTTCTATTTTGTTTTTGCCGTCTTCCTCTTCATACAGACGGTCTATGTTTTTCATACTGCTCATACTCACCTGAAAAATCCTTCAGGGAAGGACCCTTTTTCGTAAATGTAATTCATATCGGCAGAATAATTTCCGCCCGCGTTTTGTTCGTATATTATCAACGGCCTCGTTACCATCATACCTGAAGATGCGTTCTTCTTGCCCTTTATCAGCATAAGACAAGGCTCGTGCCTTTGCGTTGCGTGAACGAACGTTATTACCTTCGGTTCTATTTTCGCGCCCTTCATTGCATTTATTATATCGGCGCACCTGTCGGGCCGATAAACGAAATAGGCACAGCCGCCGTCCTTTAACGAACGGTACGCGCACCTCATAAAGGCACTTATATCTGCACTTGTTTCGTGACGGGCAATGTATTTTTCGGTATGTGTGTTTACCGCACCGCTGTCTGCCTTCATATAAGGGGGATTGCACACGAATGAATCAACTTCTTTTTCGGGGGCATAATCAAGAACGTCACTGCAAACAACCTTCATTTTGTTTGTAAGCCCGTTTTCCTCGGCGTTTTGCGCGGCTATTCGGCAAATATGCTGCTGCACGTCCAAACAAAGTGCAGAAGCTGCTTTTTCGCCTTTTAAAATCAAAATGGATATTATGCCCGACCCGCATCCGGCTTCGCATACGGTGCTTTTTGAATAACGCGGCATAAATGCGTACAGAAGATACGCATCTGTTCCGTATTTTAAACCGTATTTGTCTTGAATTATTGAAATATCACAATTAACCTTATCCAAAATAAAACCTCATTAAAGCACATCACCCCTGCTTGTAAAAGCAGGGGTAAAGGCGAAAAAACGATTATTCTGCAGGGTTGGGTGCACCAACAGGGCACACACCTGCACAAGCGCCGCAATCAAGACATTCGTCTGCGTTTACAACGTACTTGCCGTCCTTTTCGGAAATAGCACTTACGGGGCATTCGGATTCGCATGCGCCGCAAGCAACACATTCGTCGTTAATGATGTAAGCCATTATTGTTCTCCTTATATATTTAAGTTTTAACTATTATACCACAACGGGTGCGTTTTGTCAATTCTAATTTGTTTAATTTAAAAAAAACAGTAAAAATGCAAGAAATACTATTGCAAACATTCAAAAATTGTGATATAATGATAAAGATAACAGTATGAAAGTAAATTTTTTATATATCTAAATTGCACGGTAGGAGGTAAATGATGGATCGCAATAACGATAACAGAGAGATAAAGTTCTCAAATCATACAAATTTGCTTGAACAAGCAGCATATAAATATCAACTTCAGGAAAGAGAAACGCCTAATCTTTACAGAAATCTTTTTGATTACGACTCTATTCCCAAGGTGGCGTTTAACCATCGCCACGTGCCTATAAATATGCCAACCGATATATGGATAACGGATACGACCTTCCGTGATGGGCAGCAGTCAACCTCGCCGTTTTCGGTAGAGCAGATAGTGCACATATTTAAATTGTTGAACAAGCTTGGCGGTAAAAAGGGTATAATTCGCCAAAGCGAATTTTTCGTGTATTCCGAAAAGGATAGAGAAGCGGTAAAGGAATGTATGTCCTTAGGGCTTGAATTTCCCGAGGTTACAAGCTGGATACGCGCAAACGAAAATGATTTCAAGCTGGTAAAAGATATCGGAATAAAAGAAACCGGCATTCTGGTAAGCTGTTCAGACTATCATATATATAACAAAATGGGCCTTACAAGGGCGGCGGCACTTGAAAAGTACGTAAACATGGTCGAAAAGGTTATAGATTACGGTATAAGACCGCGCTGCCACTTTGAAGATATAACAAGGGCAGATTTTTACGGCTTCGTTGTTCCTTTGGCAGAAAGATTGACAGAGCTGGGCGAAAAATATAATATTCCCGTTAAGATACGCGCCTGCGACACTATGGGCTACGGCGTTTCGTATCCGGGTGCGGCTTTGCCGAGAAGTGTGCAGGGCATTATATACGGTCTTATTCACTTTTCGGGCGTTAAAAGTGAAAATCTTGAATGGCACGGCCACAACGATTTTTATAAGGTTGTCGGAAATGCGGCAACGGCATGGCTTTACGGTTGTTCGGGTATAAACTGTTCTTTGCTTGGTATAGGTGAAAGAACGGGCAACTGTCCGCTTGAGGCGATGGCTATCGAATATGCTTCGTTGCGCGGTACGACAGATGGTATGGACCTTTCCGTTATAACGGAAATAGCACAGTATTTTGAAAGCGAAATAGGATATGAAATACCGCCGAGAACCCCGTTTGTAGGCAGAAACTTCAACACGACGAGGGCAGGTATCCACGCGGACGGTTTGTTGAAGGACGAAGAAATATATAACATATTCAATACTTCGAAAATATTGAACCGCCCTGCATTGGTTGCGGTTGATTCGCACAGCGGTGTTGCGGGAATTGCGCACTGGCTTAACGGATACTTTGTTTTGAAAGACGATGAAAAGATAGACAAACGCCATCCCGTTATTCTTGCCATGAAAGAGCTTGTTGACGAGCAGTATAAGAACGGCAGAAATACAGTAATGGGTGATATCGAGCTTGAAGAAATGCTTAAATCCATAGATTTTGAATTTTATCGCAAGCTTGAGCATATTCACGTTCACAGAGGATAATACTTTGCAAAATAGTATTGCTGTTGCAATAATCATTGTTTTCATGGTTATGCAACAGCAATTTTATTTTTTTGTATTGACAAACAAGATAAACTATGATATAGTACAGATAATACAGATAATACAGTTATAACAAGGAGGGATTTCATGGCGTGGAAATTTTCAGGCAAGATGGAGGTCTATGCCGAAATAGCCGCACGGTACGAGCAGTATATAAAATTAGGTATATTGCAAAACGGTGAAAAGCTACCGTCGGTTCGTGCCGCGGCAGAAGATTGCGGCGTTAATCCCAATACCGTGGCAAGGGCATACGATATACTTGAAAAAAAACAACTTGTACAAAGTATTCCCAAAAAAGGCTTGTACGTTATATTTTCAAACGGCGAAAAACACAACGACGATGTTTTAAATGCGGATTGTATCGTGTCGATAAACGCATTGAAGGATAAAGGCGCTACGTATCAGCAGGTTATAGACGCCGTTTTCAAAGTGTATGAAGAAGGGGGCAATAAAGGTGATAAAAATTAAGAATTTAAGCCATTCTTTCGGTGAAAAAAAGGTTTTGGAAAATATAGATTTACAAATACCGAACGGGTGTATTCTGGGCGTGGTAGGTATAAACGGCGCAGGTAAAAGCACGCTGTTAAGGTTGATGTGCGGCGTATATGAACCCGAAGATGGCAGCATAGCTTATGATGAAGGTTTGCCAAGCTTACCCGATGTAAGAGAGAAGATATTCTTTCTGCCTGATGACCCGTATTATACTGCAAACGCAACTTGCAGATCCGTTGTTGAAATGTATAAGGTATTTTATCCGCAGATGGATATGGGTGTTTACGAACAATTTATGGAAAAGTTTAAGCTTGATCAAAAAAAGCACATACGAAACTTTTCAAAGGGCATGAAAAGGCAATTTTATATCGCCCTGGCACTTGCGGTGAAGCCGAAATATCTTTTGCTTGACGAGGCATTCGACGGATTAGACCCGCTTGCAAGAAAGTACTTTAAAGAAGCGATAATACAATACGTTGAAAAGGAAGATACAACCGTTGTTATCAGCAGCCATTCGTTAAGAGAGCTTGAATCATTTTGCGACAGCTTCGTTCTTATAGATAATAAGTCTGTAAAAGCCTGCGGAAGCATTGCCGAAAAGGTTGAAAGTATGTGCAAATTTCAGCTTGCGTTTTTACAAGAAATAAATAGAGAAATGTTTTCTTCTTTGCCTGCGGCATCTATCGAACAAAATGGAAAATTCGTGCAGATCGTTTTAAGGTGCAATGCCCAAAAGGGAAAGGAATTGATAGATTCATTGCCGGTAAAGCCTGCTGTTTTTGAAGAAATGCAAATGAATTTTGAAGAAGTGTTTATCAACGAAGTAGAGGGGGAAAACGCAAATGGCTGAATTAAAAAGATATTTCTTTCATCATAGCAAAACAACGCTTATGCGGTTGCTTTCCATGCTGATAATCGGCGTACTTGTTACTATAATGACCGTAAGCGACGGGTGCGGAAGAACAGAACCGCAATACAACATTTCCTCTATATACATACTGTCTGTTATTATGGGTATATGCGTAAGCGTTATGCCCGTGTTCGAGTTTTCTGCCTTTTACAGTAAACGCAATCTTGATACAATGTTTTCTTTGCCGATGTCAAGGTGTAGGCTTGCGCTTGTTCATTTTGTAAACGGATATCTGCAAACTGCGTTGATATTTACTTGCTGCACGTTATCAGGTGTTTTTGTGATGCTGCCGTATGCGGAATCCTTTAAGCTGCAGTATATCGTACCGTATTATTTTACAATACTTGCCGTAGGATTTATTGTATATTGTGTTGTTTGTTTTATTTTTTTGCAGGCAAATGCAGTTATAGACGGTATCGTTTTCGTCTGCTTTTGGATAGTTAATTTGTATTTGTTATGCCAAACGTTGTGGCACGAGGTGCGAGAGTATCTTTTTGCGCGCCCGTATCCCGACTTTAAATTTGAACATCTCGTTATGTACGAGCAGATAGACAATTTTACCGTTTACTTTCAGGACATAATAAATATCAACAGCAGAGTAAAAACGCTTGACTATATAGATTATCTGTATTTTTGTATATGGGTGATAGTTGGAATTTTGTGTATCGTCGGTATCTTTACAACTTTCAAAAACAAAAAAACAGAACACGTAGGCGAAGTATCGAACAGTATATTCGGATATAAGTTAAATATCCCATTGTTGTATTTTACGCTGGCGGTGTTAACCGGCGACGGCATTATAAATGTTTGGTTGTTTATATTTGCCATGATAGGATATTTTATATACAGAAGAAGCTTCCGCCTGAAAAAAGCAGATTTGATAATGCTTGCGATATTTATTTTGTTTGGCATTTTGATATAAAATCACGCCGTATTGGGATAATTCTCAATACGGCGTTTTCATGCGTTTTTATTTGATTATTTTTTCCATTTTTCCATTAGTTTTGATAAAACCTATTCTTTCGAGATATTTATCGTGTATTGGTGATATGCTTTCTGAAATGAAATGCTTTATACCCGCCTTTTCAAGCTCTGAATACAGATATTTCCCAACGGAGGTATCGCGGTATTTGGGCGAAGTGTAATCAAGCGTGATATAAAGCGTATCGCCCTTTTGCTCTGATATAAAAATTCCTGCTATCTCTTCTTGTAAATAAACAAGACGAATGGTTTCATTATCACGCGGGTGAAATTCGTATTTTGGGAAGTGAAGCTTTATATCCTTTTCGTAGGAATTTATAAAATATTTTGCACGTTCGTCATCTGTGGCTACCGTAATGCATAAAAACGGTTTTTTTGACGTTTTAAAGCGTATCAACTGAAATACGTTTATGATTATCAACCCTGCGTTAAGAAATACCACGGGCCAAGCGTTTGATAAAACGGCATATGTCATACTGAAAAACGATCCCATAATATTTACCACGCGAAGCTTTACAACTGATGTCATCATCATGGAAAGCAACACCAAAAACGTACCGGTGTATCCTATAATCTCGTAATATATGTTCATTTTACTACCTCCAATAATAAAAAAGTGCCTACCGATATTTTAAAAATCGGTAGGCAACCGTTTGAGGCGGTTTGTAGAAACGCTTACCCATATCGTAAGCATATACCTGTAACATTGCTTAATATTGTACTATCAAATTTCGAAAAAGTCAATACCTCGCTGGAAAAAAGATTTTTATTTGCCCTTGTATATGCAGTATTCGGATAAAATACAACCGTCGCATAAAGGATTGCGCGCCTTGCAGGTGTCACGCCCAAACCAAACGATCCTATGGCAAAAATCAGACTGCTCGTTTGGGGGAATCAATTTCTTTAATTCAGCCTCTGTCTTTTCGGGGGTGCATGCCTTGCCGTTGCCGCACAAGCCAAGCCTTGCGCTTATTCTTATACAATGCGTATCTGCGACGATGGCAGGCAGCTTGTACACGTCGCCAAGTATCAGATTTGCGATTTTTCTGCCTACACCCGGCAAAGAAAGCAGATCTTCCATTGTATTTGGCACTTGCCCGTTGTAATATGTAACTATGCGTTGTGCCATTCCTTTAAGGCTTTGCGCCTTTGTTTTGTATAGCCCGCAAGAAAATATCAGCTTTTCAATGTGCGATATTTCTGCTTGCGCCATGGCATGCACATCGGGTATTTGGGCGAATAATTCTTTACAAACTTCGTTTACGCGAACGTCTGTGCATTGTGCGGATAATCTTCCCATTACAAGAAGACGCCACGGATCGCCGTTGTATTCCAACGCACATTCTGCATCGGGATATACACTTTTAAGTATTTGTACGCATTCTAATGCTTTTTGTTTTTTGTTCATAATACCTCATATTTCAAGCTCAAACCAGAAAACAGATCCTTCACCTTCCTTGCTTACCACGCCGTAAGTCCCGCCGTGAAGATCTATAACACCTTTAACGATGGAAAGTCCTAACCCCGTACCAACGCCTGCGCGTTTGTGGGTCTTGTCTTCTTTATAGTACCGATCCCATATGTTTTTAATATTATTTTGCGAAATACCGCAGCCCGTATCGTGCACTTCTATTCTTACACCTTTTTCGGTTTTTGTTTGTATTATGCGAACCTTTTTGTCATCACCCGTGTAAGCAATGGCGTTATTTATAAGGTTATATACGACCTGTGATATTTTCAGCTCGTCTGCGTTTACGAAGATGTTTTCCGAATAAATAAATTGTATATCGTATCCATCGGCCGCCTTCATTTTTGAATATCTTGATACGATGTTTTTAATGTTTTCGGTAAGATCGTAATAGGTTTTGTTTGCCGTATCCATACCTGCTTCTATTTTGGATATAGATAATATGTCGTTTACCAATCTGCACAGATGCTCGGCCTCGTCTATGATAACCTGTACGTTTTCGGGCGTGTTTTCCCCTGGAATATCGCGCATTACTTCGCTGTAACCCGTTATCATTGTTAACGGTGTGCGAAGATCGTGTGAAACGTTTGCTATCAATTCTCGGCGAAGCTTATCAACCTTTGAAAGCTCTTCTGCGGCGTAATTCAACGTGTCGGAAAGCTCTTGCGTTTCCTTGAATCCGTTTCCTTCAAATGTCGGGCTGTAATCGCCGAGTGCAAGCTTTTTGGCAGATTGATTTATCTTGATGATGGGTGTTGAAATTTTTCTTGCAATAAATATGCCCATTGCTGCAGATATTATAATGAATATAACGCTTAAGCTTATAAGCTGATTTTGTATTGTATTTACTGTGCTATCTAACGGTGTAAGCTCTGCATTTACGATGATATACGCGGTGTTTCCTGCCTGCGTACTTGTTTTCAGACAATATACCAGACTTTCTGATTCAGGCTCGGGCAGTTTTTTGGGCGCATTGTCTTTTTTTATATCGGGGCGGTGGTTTATGTTTGGTTTTTCAAAATCCTTTGCTACTACGGTGTGGCGGGCAAGATATTCCCCATCGTTTGTGTCTGTCATATAAATGTAGTATCTGACGGTGTTATCATTGTTAAGCAAGCTTCCGTAAGAAAGCGATTGTACGTAGCTTGTGCCGTAATTGTTTACCGTTAGCACTTTTATATCTATGGAATAATGGCTTGCAACGGCGTCAACCGTAGTTATAATATCTGTATCATCGATATTTTCGTTTACGTATTGTGCCGCTTGCACAATTTCTTTTCTTACGGCGTTTTCGTAGAAAAAATCAAGTAATAAAACTTGAAATATCCATACTGCCAAAAGCAACATAGCGGCAAAAACAGATGTGTAAAGCACCGCACGGGATTTAATGCTGAAATTTTTTCTTTTGGTACGTTTGTTTTCCATGCTTATTCAGCGATCCCTTCAAATCTGTATCCCACACCGCGAAGCGTTACTATAAGGCTTGCGTAATCGCCAAGACTTTTTCGCAGAAGCTTTATGTGTGTGTCAAGAGTGCGGTCGTCGCCGTAAAAGTCGTATCCCCATACCTCGGTAATAAGGCGTTCTCTTGTAAGGGCAATGCCCCTGTTTTTAACAAGATAAAACAAAAGATCGTATTCTTTTGGCGTCATATCTGCTTTCGTTCCGTTTACGAAAACGAGCCGCGCGGTGAAATCAACCGTTAATCCGCCGAATTTTACAACTTCCTTTTCTGCAACACCCGCCTTTTGCTTTGTTCTGTTTATTACTGCGTTGACGCGCATCATCAATTCTTTTGGCGAAAACGGCTTTACGACGTAGTCGTCTGCGCCTACTTCAAAGCCGTGTATTCTGTCGTATTCTTCGCCCCTTGCCGAAAGCATGATAACGGGCGTGTTTTTTGTTTTTCTTATTTCCTTTGCTGCAGAAAAACCGTCAAGAAAGGGCATCATTATGTCCATAATGATAAGATCGTAATCTGTTTTGCGGCATTTTTCCACAGCTTCCATTCCGTCGCTTGCTTCTTCGGTTTGAAAGCCTTCAAATACTGCGTATTTATTTATAAGCTGGCGTATTTTCTCCTCGTCATCTACGATAAGCAGTTTGTACATTGCCATTTCTCCTTTTAATTATTGCAACAACATTTTCCGTTATAATTGTGATAACTGCATGAAAAGCGAATGATATTTTTTATTATTCGCTTTTTTTAGGCTTGTATCGCGCAAGCGGATTTTGCGACGTTGCCCTTTCGATATCTTCGTTTACAACGTGGGTGTATATCTGCGTTGTGTTTAGCTGCTCGTGCCCAAGTATTTCCTGAAGCACGCGCACGTCAACACCGCCTTCACGATACATTAATGTTGCGGCGGTATGGCGTAGCTTATGGGTGGAAAGCTGCTTGTATGCAAAGCCCGCATCGTTTAGATATTTTTGTACGCGTTTTTGCACGGCGTTGTTTGAAATACGGTTTCCCCTCGTTGATAAAAATAACGGGTGCTTGCCCTTTTCCACGCATTCAACAGACTTTCTTTCTTCAAGGTACGATATTATTGCGTCTTTACACGCGGGATTTATATATACGACACGCTCTTTTCTGCCTTTTCCCAATACGCGAATGTGCGACATTGCACTGTCAAAATCCTCGATGTTTATCATCACAAGCTCTGACAATCGCATGCCGGTGTTTAAAAAAAGTAAAACTATTGCGTAGTCGCGCTTGCGGTTGCACGCCTTTTCGTCGGAATTTATAACGTCAAGCAAATGTGCGCTTTCTTCCAAAGATAAAAACTTCGGCGCTGAATTTCGGATAAATGCGCCCTCTATATCTTTAACGGGGTTATTTTTACATATTCTTACAGCGACGCAAACGTACTTGTAAAGTGCTTTTATGGCAGACATTTTTCGCGCAAGCGTTCTTGCGGAAATACCCCTGTCTTGGCGCATATACAGTTGGTATTCGTATATTTCGCTAACTGATATACCGTCTAAAAATTCGCCGTTAACACACGAAAGAGAAATTTTTTCAAAATCTTCCCCCAATGTCGGCAAATCAGACCTGTTGGCAATTATGAATTTAAGAAAAATACGAAGATCGCATATGTACTCGTCAACGGTTTTTATCGTTCTGTTCTGGCTTGTAAGCTTATATACGCGGAAGTCGCGCAAAACAGGCGACATTATCGCATCTGCAATTATTCGTTCGCTTGCCATATTTCCCCCTTGGTTTATTTTTTCGAATTTATTATACAAAATTTTGATATTACAGTAGTGTACAAACTGTAAAAATTTAAAAAGCACGATGTGGAATGATTTGAAAATAAAACTGCCCGATCCGCATTGCGGATCGGGCAAATTGACTTTCTTGGCAGTTATTTATCAGCCAACGTATTTCTTCATAGCGTCCGTAAGATCTTCTACGGGCATAGAAGCGGTGATTATAACGTCAACATTAACTTTTTCGGAAAGTGCTTCGCATTCTTTAAGGAAGTATTCGAAAGAAGCGATATCGTTTGTGCATATTTTCAAAGCAGAGTCGATGAAAATGTGTGTAATATCGTGGTTGCTTGCGCAAATGCCTGCTACAAAACCGTAAAGAGCCTGCCCGTCGTCAACAGCGTAATCAGCTGTGTTGATAAGGCGAACCTGGTGCTTGATCTCGCGGATCAATTTCGTGCCCTGTTCCAAGCAAACAACAGCACCGTGAGAATCGATAAGTGCTTTGTTTGTAAGGTCGATCAACTGTTTTGTTTTTCCGGTACCTTTTACGCCTGCAATTAATTTTATCATAATAAACATCCTCCTGTAAATGAGATATTTTCCCTATCTATATCATACTATATTTTGCTGATTATTTCAAGGGTTTTACCAAAAATAATATAAATATTTTGTAAAAATGGGTGTTTTTTATTCAATTTAGCTATAAAATTATTTTCCAAGTCTGTTCAACAAGTCTGCTTGCATTTCTTCATAGCCGGGTTTTCCGAGAAGTGCGAACATGTTTTTCTTATACGCCTCAACACCGGGCTGGTCGAACGGGTTAACACCCAAAAGATAGCCGGAAACGCCGCAAGCGTATTCGTAGAAATATACAAGATATCCGAAGTTATATTCATCTCTCTTATCAATTTCGATTATCATGTTGGGAACACCGCCGTCAACGTGGGCAAGAACCGTACCGGATTGTGCCATTTCGTTTACGTGTGCAAACGATTTGCCTGCAAGGAAGTTTAAACCGTCGATATTTGCCGCATCAAACGGAACATCTACCTCGTGGTTAGGCTGCTTAAATGTAACAACCGTTTCAAACAGATTACGCATACCCATTTGTATATACTGACCCAAAGAGTGAAGGTCGGTAGAGAAAATAACCGAAGCAGGGAATATACCCTTGCCGTCTTTTCCTTCGCTTTCACCGTAAAGCTGCTTCCACCATTCGCACATCATTGCAAATGCAGGCTCGTAAGCGGCAAGTATTTCCGTTGTTTTGCCTTTTCTGTACAGAATGTTTCTGTATGCGGCGTATGCCAAAGCGGGATTTTCAGCAACGGGGGCGTCTTTCATAAATTCGTAAGCATCAAACGCGCCCTTCATCATTTGGTCGATATCCGCACCGCTTACAGCAATGGGAAGAAGACCTACTGCAGTAAGAACAGAGTATCTGCCGCCGATATCATCGGGAACAACAAACGTTTCGTATCCTTTTTCGTCTGCGAATGCTTTCAGTGTTCCGCGGCATTTATCGGTTGTCACGAATATTCTTTCCTTTGCGCCTTCTTCACCGTATTTTTTCTCTATCAATTCTCTGAAAATACGGAAAGCGATCGCAGGCTCGGTAGTAGTGCCGGATTTACTGATAACGTTTATGCATATATCTTTACCTTCGCAAATTTGAAGCAATTCTGCCGTTGCGGAAGGGCTGATGGTGTTTCCTGCAAAATACACGTCGGGTGTGTCTTTTTTCATGTTATTGTAAAGGGGGCTTTTTACAAATTCAATAGCTGCCCTTGCACCAAGATAAGATCCGCCGATGCCGATAACTACGAATACGTCGCAGCTTTTTTTGATTTTTTCTGCTGCTGCCTTAATGCGTGCATATTCGTCCTTATCGTAGTTTACGGGGTGTTTTACCCAACCTGTAAAATCATTTCCCAGACCGTTTGCGTTTTTAAGTGTGTCTGCCGCTGCATTAAGTGCGGGTGTTATCGCGCTGATCTCGTGATCTGCAACGAAATCCTTTAAATATTTTGTGTTAAGTTTTACTGCCATTATTTTATATTTCCTTTCAATAATTAACCCAATAAAAATGCTTTAAACATTTCTGAAAGCATTTCAAAAAATCCTATACGCGGAACGTCTTGGTCTGCGGTAATATCGCAAGTGCCTATAACCTCGCCGTTAAGCATATATTTAACCTCGCCTACCGTTTGCCCCTTCAAAATGGGTGCGTTCAGAACCTCGGGCAGTTCTATTTGGTATGTAACCTTTTTGGTGTTTACTTTGTCAAGCAAAGCGAAAAAATCCCCGTGCGAAACGCCTACGTTGCTTATCGATGCGCCCTTTACACACACAGGCGGTAAAGCGGCTTTGTCATATTTTACTATACCGTAGTTAGCAAAGCCGTAATCAAGCAAAAGCTTTGCACATTCGTTTCGTGCTGCACTTGTAGAGGAAGCCATTACTACCGCTATAAGCTGCATACCGTTTCTTTCTGCTGTGGCGGATATGCAGAATTTTGCCTTCGACGTAGATCCCGTTTTTAAGCCGTTTGCGCCGTTATAAAAACGTATCAGCTTATTCGTGTTTGATAAACCAAACTGCCCGTCTCTTATGGTGTCCATCCATATGGTAGTATAATTTAAAATTACGGGGTGCTTCAATAGCTCGCGCGACATTATAGCGATATCACGTGCGCTTGTAAGGTGCTTGGTAACGGTATCGTCAAGCCCCGTTGGGTTTTCAAACACGGTGTTGGTCATGCCAAGCTCGGCTGCCCTTTCGTTCATTTTAGAAACGAAAGCCGCCTCGCTTCCTGCGATAAATTCTGCCATGGCAACCGCACAATCGTTTGCAGATGCAACGGTAATTGATTTTATCATTTCGTCTGCCGTAATCTTTTCACCCGGCTTTAAAAACACCTGCGAGCCGCCCATCGACGCAGCGTATTCGCTTATCGGTACAGTATCTTCAAGCCGAAATTGCCCGTTTTCCAAAGCCTCGCAAATAAGAAGCAATGTCATTATCTTGGTTACCGAAGCGGGCGGTAAAGGTGCGTCTGCGTTGTTTTCGTACAAAACCTTGCCTGTTTTCGCCTCGATAAGAATAACGCTTTTTGCATCGTAATCGGCAGAAAATTCAGCCCCGTGGGCACAAAGCACGCTGCATACGGTAATGCAGATACACAGCGTGAGGCAGATAACGGCGTTTTTGATACATCTCATAATTTCACCCCTGTATAAAGTCGTTGTTAAAATACATATGCAAAGCGGGGCGATAATATTATATGAAAACAAAAAAACACCGCGGCTTACGCCTTAACGGTGAAATAGCTGCTGCAAGACCATCTGCATCTCGGCGTGGATCGAATCAAAAAGTGAAAATCAAAGTGAAAATATACCTTCTTGAATCCGTAATATTTTATCACGAATAATCAATGTTGTCAATAGCAAATTATACCAAAAAAAGAATAAAAAATAACATGCCCAAGTGCTTTAGACACCTGGGCATTGATTTAAGATATTATTCAGCGCTTTCGTATTTAGCGATGATGTCTTCCAACTGTTTTGCTGTTTGCTTTATTTTTCTTTGAACTGTTGAAGAGTAAGGCGTGTTGGAGTCTTTAATAAGCAATTCAAACGCGTTGTTCAATCCGAATTCGGAAATATCCTGGAACAAACCAAAGTCGTAAACGTTGCTTTCACGGCAAAGGTCAAGCATTTCGTAAGAGCCTTCGTCGCGTGTACCCTTACCGCCAAGCGTTTTTTCGTAGTACGCAGGGCGGAGCGTGTAATAAGATTCCCAACAGAGGGCTTCCGTTACTACGCCGATCTGTTCAAGCTCGTTTTCACTCCATTGGAATGCGGGGATTGACATTACCATAATGCAAGGGTCGTTGGTTGTATAATACTTTTTCTGGTTTTCATCGTATTTAGGATAGGGAACTATACCGTAGTCGTCTTCCATATCAGCAAAAGCTGCAAGGTAACCTGCAATTTCTGCAAGGAATACTGTGCGGCCTTCCATAAACGCGTTTACGATAGCGCCGTTAAACAACGTCGTATGGTCGTTGTGAAGAAGCTTTACGATTTTTTCTTGAAGCTTAACAACGTTGGGGTTGTTATGAATGATTATTTCAGGATAGTTTGCAGAGTCTTTACCGCAAAGCTTCATGCCTGCGCCGTAGAAGAAGTTACGTGCAGAGCCTTGGTGTGCAGCAAACGCATATGTATCATTTTCATCCCATACGTTATCACCGTTGTCAGTGGAAATGCCGGAAAGCATTGCAACGAAGTTATCAAACGTCCAGGAATTGTCTTTTACCATATCGTAAGGGTCGGTAAGATTGTACTGCTCTATAAGACGCTTGTTGTACATCATTATCCACGTGCAGTGCATATCCATCGTTTCCATATCGTTAACGGATGAATAAAGCGTATCGCCTATGGACATACCCTCTGTGTAGTTTTCGTCGTACCACGGTGAATCGAGGTTCATCGCATCGATTTCGTAAAGGTTAACCAAAAGGTCACCCATTGCGGCTGTAGATGTGTTGTAGGTGCTCATCCAGATCATGTCAAAGCTTTTGTCGTTGGCGCTGATACTACCCGAAAGGATAGTGCCAATGTTTTCTTTGAGCGTGGTCGTGATTGTTATGCCGTACAATTCTTCAACCTTTTTGTAACGCTGATATTTTGCGCTTACAAGAACGTCTTCGGAGTCTTGTTCAGGGCATAAGAGGTCTTCTGCGTTCCAACCTGTGGCGTCCGTACCGATAATATCGAATGAATAGTTGTCGGGGAACGTGATCTCGGGAACGTCGAGCGCGATTCTCTCATCCTGTACGGCGGTTACGGGCGCAACTGTTGTTTCGTCTTCTTCGCCTGTGCATCCGAAAAGAGACATCGGAACGATCATTACTGCACAAAGCAGTAAAACCATTAATTTTTTCATACGGTTTCCTTTCTGAATTTTTTTATTCGCAACAATTATAAAGCATTTACAATGAAATGTCAAGATGAAAAATATGACCAACTTCCGTTTTTTTATTAAAATTGCAGATTTTTTGTTGATTTGTTCGCATTTATATAGTATAATATGCGTAAAACAAGTTATTTTACCCTTTGGGTTAGGAGTTTTGGGATGAATGCATCTGAAAGACAAAAAAAGATAAGAAATTTCTGTATAATAGCACATATAGATCACGGTAAATCCACACTTGCCGACCGCATATTAGAGCATACGCAAACAGTTGCCATGCGCGACATGGCAGAGCAGCTGCTTGATAATATGGATATTGAGCGTGAAAGGGGCATAACCATCAAAGCCCGCGCGGTAAAGCTTAATTATACCGCACCAAATGGGGAAGAATACATTCTTAACCTTATAGACACCCCCGGCCACGTTGACTTCAACTACGAGGTTTCCCGTTCGCTTAATGCGTGCGAGGGGGCTTTGCTTGTCGTGGATAGCACGCAGGGTATTGAAGCGCAAACTATGGCAAATGCATATCTTGCATCAGATAACAATTTGGAAATAGTGCCAGTTATAAATAAAATAGATCTTCCCGCCGCCGACGTGGAACGCGTGCGCGGCGAAATAGAGGATATTATAGGGATTCCCGCAGACGATGCACCTGCAATATCTGCCAAGGCGGGCATAAATATCCCCGCTGTTATGGATAAAATCGTTTCTGCAATTCCTTGCCCTACGGGTGATGAAAGCGCACCTTTAAAATGCCTTATCTTCGACTCGTATTACGATTCTTACAGGGGCGTCGTCGTATATGTGCGCGTTATGGAAGGAAAGTTAAGGGCGGGCCAGCGTATTTTAATGATGAATACGGGCGCACAGTTTGACGTGGTGGAGGTAGGCACGATGGAGCCTTTCGGTCTTTGCAAGACTGAATCTCTTTCGGCAGGCGACGTTGGATATATAACCGCAAGTATTAAAAACGTATCGGATACGCGTGTGGGCGATACCGTAACAACGGCAGACAACCCCACGAAAGAGCCGCTTGAAGGCTTTAAAAAGTGCATGCCTATGGTTTATTCGGGCATTTATCCTGCCGATGGGGCGAAATATCAGGATCTTAAGGACGCACTTGAAAAACTGCAGTTGAACGACGCTTCGTTAACGTACGAGGCGGAAACCTCTGCGGCACTTGGCTTTGGCTTCAGATGTGGATTTTTGGGCTTGCTTCATATGGAAATAATTCAGGAAAGATTGGAAAGAGAATTCAATCTTGACCTTATTACTACTGCCCCCAGCGTTATTTACAAAATTCAAAAACGTACGGGCGAGATCGTTTATATCGACAACCCGTTGAATTACCCCCCCACCGACGAGATAGATATTCCGTATGAGCCTATGGTAAAAGCTAATATAATGACCCCCGTTGATTACGTTGGCGGCATTATGGATCTTTGCCAAGACAGGCGCGGCGTGTTTTTTGATATGAAATATCTTGATTCCACAAGGGTAGAGCTTCATTACAGACTTCCTTTGAACGAGATAGTTTACGACTTTTTTGATGCTTTAAAAAGCCGCAGTAAGGGGTATGCTTCGCTTGATTACGAGCTCGACGGATACGACGAAAGTAAGCTTGTAAAGCTTGACGTGCTTTTAAACGGTGATATCGTAGATGCACTTTCATTTATAGTTCATGCCGATAAAGCGTACGCGCGTGCAAGGAAAATAGTTGAAAAGCTGAAGGATAATATTCCGCGCCAGCTGTTCGAGGTTCCCGTTCAGGCGGCTATCGGCGGTAAGATAATCGCAAGGGAAACCGTTCGCGCAATGCGAAAAGACGTGCTTGCAAAGTGCTACGGCGGCGATATCACACGAAAGAAAAAATTGCTTGAAAAGCAAAAGGAAGGCAAAAAACGTATGCGTTCTTTGGGCACTGTGGAGGTTCCGCAAGAGGCGTTTATGGCGGTGCTTAAGCTTGATGAATGATTCCTTGGGGGTTTACGTGCACATACCGTTTTGTGCAAAGCGATGCAGCTATTGCGACTTTTATTCAGGCGCGGATCAAAACAGATACGAAGAATACGAAAAAGCATTGTTTGACCACATTTCGCAGTTTAAGGGACTACGTGCAGATACGGTATATTTCGGCGGCGGAACGCCAACGTTTTTCGGCGCAGACAGATTGTGCCGATTGCTTGAAAAAATAAAAGATACGTTCGTATTGCAATCAAACAGCGAGATCACGGCGGAGTGTAATCCGAAAACAGTCAGCAAAAACGGCTTGCTTATGATGAAGCAAAGCGGCTTCAACCGTTTAAGCATTGGTGTTCAATCCGCCATGGATAGCGAGTTGGAAATTCTTGGCAGAATACACACGGTGTGCGATGCCCAAAACGTTATAGAACAGGCCCGAACGGTCGGTTTTGATAATATAAGTGTTGATCTGATGTACGGCATACCGAATCAAACGATTGATACGTTTAAAAAATCGCTGGAATTTGCCGTTGCCATGCAAGCTGCACACGTTTCGGCGTATATTTTAAAACTGGAAGAGGGAACACCGATGTACCAAAATCGTTTCTCTCTTTCGTTTCCAAACGAAGACGAGATCTGCGAAATGACAGAGATATGCCACGACTATCTTGAAAAAAACGGCTTATACAGATATGAAATATCAAATTACTCCGAAAAAGGCAAGGAAAGCCGCCACAATCTTAAATATTGGCATAGGGGGCAGTACGTTTCATTTGGCCCTTCGGCATCGTCGTTTTACAACGGCAGACGCTATACGTACGCGCCGGATATGAATGCGTACATTGCATTTTGCAAAGGTGAAAAAAAAGAAAAAGATGCTTTGTGTGAAGAGGAATTTCCAAATTCCGTTCAGGCAGAGGCAGAATATCTTATGCTTGCGCTTCGTCTTACGGAAGGCGTTAATAAATCGGATTATAAAAAAAGGTTTAGTAAAGATTTTGATAATGAATACGGCAAGGCGATCACACCGTTTGTAAAAGGCGGATTTATGCACGACGGCGAAAACGTACGCTTTACCCATAATGGGTTTAACGTGTCAAATACGATACTTGCAGAAATTCTTAAATTTGAATAAAAAGACGAAAGGGTAAATAAAATGAAGTACAGCGTTTTAAGATTTACGTGTGTGTGCATGGCATTGCTTACGTGCTTTTTCGGATGTGGAAAGAAAAGCGAAGACACGACCTCTTCAGAATCACAGACAAATATTGGAAGTGTCACATCGAAAATTACCGAACAGGCAGAACAAACACAGCAGCACGAAGATACTACTTTGATTTCGTCTGTTCAAACTGATACACAAACCAATGTAAGCCCTGCAGTAACCGAAGAACCTGCAGAATACGGCGATGGATGGACTGTTGCCACAATGCAAGAACAAATTTTGGCATCTAATAAAGAGTGGTCTGTGGCCGGAAAGCCCGTTTATAAAGACGGGTATATGGGAAGTGAGTCTGCCAATACGGCTTTTGATATAACCTGCCTTACGACAATAGGCCCGGAGGAAATATATCGTTTTGAATTCGAGCTGAATACCCCGAAAATAGAAGATGCTTCAGATGATTCGGCAGCTTCTACACTTTTTGTTGGCTTGCGTATTGAATCCGACTGGGGCGTTGCAGATGAAAACAACGGCTTGTGGCTGTCCTTTAAGGATAGCGTAATGGGTGTAAAAACAGTAAGTGAAGCCGATTGGGAAGAAGGTATTTCCGAATATGCGCTTCCTTATGATTTCAATAACGGCTTCCGCCGTGTGTGCGTAGTTGATAACAGGGTAGAAAATGCGGTTGATGTTTATCAATCTAACGACGAGGGTAAAAATTCTCTTGTGTATAAATTGAAGATAGTAACCGAAAACGGGAAAAGCTACGTGTATATATACGGTTATTATGATAATTTTGAAACCGTAGTTGATATTGCAGAGCTTGGGTTTGATATTACCCCGTACGATACAGGGTATGTTAAGCTTTGGAATCATAACAGGGGCGGAGTTTATATAAAAAATCTTGCCATGAAAGTGATATAACGTGAAAAAAACAGAAATCTTTGATTCAACCCTGCGCGACGGCGCACAAGGCCAAGGCGTTTCGTTTTCGCTGGGGGATAAAATAAAAATAGCAAAAGCGCTTGACGATTTCGGTATAGACTATATTGAGGCGGGCTTTCCCGCTTCTAACCCGAAAGACGAAGAGTTTTTTAAAAAAATGCGCGACGTTAAGCTTAAACACGCAAAGCTGTGTGCATTCGGAAGAACGGTAAAATACGGAATGTCGCCCGAAGAAGATGTTGCCTTGCAAAGCCTTGTTTTTTCAGGCGCGCCGGTGGTGTGCATATTCGGCAAGGCTTCTGCCTTACACGTGCAGCACGTTCTTAACATAACCCTGGCGGATAATTTAAAATTGATAGGCGACACGGTAAAATATCTTAAAGAAAACGGCCGCGAGGTTATTTTTGATGCAGAGCATTTTTACGCAGCCTTTTCCGAAAATAAGGATTATGCATTGCAAGTTCTTGAATGTGCCGAAAGTGCAGGCGCAGACGTGCTTTGTCTGTGTGATACGAATGGTGAAACCATGCCGTCTGAAGCATACGAAATAACTAAATTCGTGTGCGAAAAATTCAATAGTATGAGAATCGCGGTGCATTTTCACGATGATACGGGCTGTGCCGTTGCAAATTCAATCCTTGCCGCAAAAGCGGGTGCGAAGCAAATACAAGGTACGTTTCTTGGATTTGGTGAACGGTGCGGCAATGCCGATTTATCTGTAATTATGCCGAATTTGAAATTTAAATACGGTTACGACTTCGCTTGTAATATGCGTGATCTGAAAAAAACGGCAAATAAAATATCCGAAATATCAAACGTGCGTATCAGAAGCAATAAACCGTACATAGGTAAAAATGCTTTTCATCATAAGGCAGGTATGCACATAGACGCTGTAAAAAAATACGCCCCGTCGTTTGAACATATTGATCCTTGCCTTGTAGGAAACGACAGACAGTTTCTTTTGTCTGAAATGTCGGGCAGAAATACGCTTTTGGAGCACGTAAGGGCAATAATTCCCGATGCGGAAAAGGATTCTCCGGAATTGGCTACCGCGCTTGATGCTTTAAAGGAAAAGGAATTTTTCGGCTACCATTACGAGGCGGCAGAGGCATCTTTAAATTTGCTTTTGAAAAAGGTGTTTTACAAATACGACCCCCATTTTGAGGTTTTGCTGTATAAAACAACAGACGATTACCCCTATGGCAACGGCGGAATGACTGCAGGCGCAATGATCCAGATAAAGGTAGGCGAAAAAACAGAGGTTTCCGCCGCGTTGGGCAATGGCCCCGTAAACGCGCTTGACTCTGCTTTAAGGCGCGCCTTGACGGTGTTTTATCCGCAAATAGCCGAAATGACACTTGTTGACTTTAAAGTACGCGTTATAGATTCCGGCACAAGCACCGCCGCGAAGGTACGCGTGCTGATAGAATCTACTGACGGGGTGGAAAACTGGACTACCGTTGGCGTATCACACGACGTAATAGAGGCGTGTTTTATAGCTCTTTTAGACTCGTTTGAATATAAATTATCAAAAACTTAAATTTTGGTATTGATATTTTCAAAATTTTATTGTATAATAGGTTCGTACCTATATATCGAAAGGAAAAGGTTACCCATGGCTGAACACGATACAATAACTTTCCAAATATCCCACGAAAAAGAAAGGGAAACAAAGCAATCGTTGATACAAGTGTATGATGCTTTGAAAGAAAAGGGCTATAACCCGATAAACCAGATAGTAGGATATATTCTTTCCGAAGATCCAACGTATATCACAAACTATAAAAATGCAAGGGGCATGATCAGAAAGATAGATAGGGATGAATTGCTTAATATGCTTGTAAGATCCTATCTTGAAAAGTAAAATTTAAATTTTGCAATTTTTCCGTTTTGGTATTGACAAAACGGAAAAGTTGTGATATTATATTCAGGTGCAAACGGGATACCGGGTTGCATTTGATATACATGAAGTTGAAATCCAATACGGGTTTCGCCTTCTCTTGCGCTTGTAGCTCAGTGGATAGAGTGCCCGGCTACGAACCGGTAGGTCGAGGGTTCGAATCCCCCCAGGCGCGCCAAAATCGGCAAGTTTTTATTGAAGCTTGTCGATTTTTCTTTTTTTATAACGAAAACCACCTGCACTAAGCCGGTGGTTATGACTTTACTATTTTATTTCGAAGCGTGTCTATTAAATAATAACGAGTGGCTAAGAAGTTTAGGTGCGTCATCTTACCGAATTGTTAAATATGCAGTAATGCCGACCTATAAGCAAAAAATCCAAAAGGGTTAAAATTTATGATTAAAAAAAGCACGCATCACCTTAATGATATGCACCCCAAAAGTTAGACACTTTTGGAGGTGCATATTTTTTATGGGTAAAACAGGAAGAGAAAACAGAAGGTACTCGACAGAATTCAAGATGTGTGTTATAATGGATATGCGAGAACACCATTTGAGCTACAGAG
>JAZQHC010000048.1:0-6831 GCA_045540335.1 Eubacteriales bacterium | reverse complement strand
ACTCTCTTTGTTCAATAGCTTCCCAATTGTTGATAAAATATGTGAATTCTTCCCTTAGTTTTGCCTTTGTTTTCTTTATCTTTTCTTCTGTTTTTTCATAATTTTCCACATCTGCCATCATTTTTGCCTTTATGTCTATCGTAAGCGTCTTGTGTAGAGTTTTTGATTTATCTTCTTGCTTGCTCATAATGATTTTCTCTTTTCTTGATCAACCACCATTTTTGCATTTCCGGGCAATTTGATGTCCGAAAACGCAGTATTTATAAGTGGTATTTTTGGGATTTTTTCATTTGTTTTTGTTAACTTTACCTCATTATAACATAATTATATTACTTTCGCAAGAGTTTTTTCTATTTTATGTAAAAATATAGCATATTTAACCAATAGTATATATATACGTCTATATTTGCTTTTATATGGAAATTTTTAAGCTGTTATGGAAAAAATTCAACATATTTAGTTTAAAAGATGATACCTTTTTTTGAAAACAGATATTCTTCTTTCTTATTCTGCAAATTTACCGTTTTGGATTGACAGAACGAAAATTTTGATTTATAATTGGTACTATCATTTCTTCACGGAGGAAGGTATATATGAAAAAAACTTACACACTTAAGGTAGCAGGCGTTGAAAGACAGCTTCCGTTATGCCCTCTTAACGACGAGCTGTGCATTGGTGCTTTCGTAATATTCGGCGATGTTGAGCTTACCTGTGCTTGCGCCGGAGAGCTTATTAAAATTGCACCCGAACACGACGTTATGATTACGTCTGAAAGCAAGGGAATACCGCTTATTTTCGAAATGGCACGCCAAATGGGTGTTAACAAATACATTCTTGCAAGAAAAATGCAGAAGCTTTACATGAAAGATACGTTTGCTTGCGAAGTAAATTCTATAACCACCGCAAAAAAGCAAACGCTTTATCTTGATGGTGCTGATGCAGAATATATGCGCGGCAAGCGTGTGCTTATTGTTGACGATGTTATCAGCACGGGTGATTCCTTGCGCGCAATAGAAGAGCTTGTAGAGCACGCGGGCGGAAACGTAGTAGGCAAGCTCGCCATTCTTGCAGAAGGGCAAGCAAAGGATAGAGAAGATATCAAATTTCTTCAGGTGCTTCCGTTATTTAAATCCGACGGCACAGAAATATAAAAACGTAAAAATTTAATACAAAAAACGGGATAAGCATCACGCTTATCCCATTTTTATTGCATATTCTATTGTGAACAGAATGTCTGCGGCTGTTGATTAAATAAGTGCCAACAGAACAAAATTCAAAATAAACAAAATTGTGCATATCCAAAGCAACGGATTGATTTCCTTCGCCTTGCCCTTGCAAATTTTGATAAGAACGTAGAATATAAAGCCTGCCGCAATGCCGTAAGAAATACTATAGCAAAGTGCCATGAAGATACCTGCAAAGAAAGCAGGAACTGCTTCGTCATAATCAGCCCAGTCAATATCCTTGAATGATGACATCATCATAATACCAACCGCAACAAGCGCAGGTGCAGTAGCCGCCGAAGGAACTGCGCTTACAAACGTTGCCAACAATGCAGAAGCAGCAAAGCAAAGTGCGCAAACCACAGACGTAAGACCTGTGCGTCCGCCTGCGCCTATACCTGCAGCGCTTTCAACGAACGTCGTTGTATTAGATGTACCGAACAATGCACCTACGGAAGTGGCAATAGCATCGGAAAACAGTGCTTTATCCATTTTAGACTTAAAGCCTGCACCTGTTTCCATAGCCTTTTCATCTTCTTCGGAGAAGATACCGCTGCGGCGGCCCGTTCCGATAAATGTTCCTATCGTATCGAAAGTATCTGAAATGCTAAACGAGAATATTGTTATAAGAACGAGGGGAAGCTTGCTCATATCAGTGAACAGACTTGTAATTCCACCTTCTTTAAAAATCGCAAGAAATGTGGTGGGAAGTTGTGCACAAGCATCTGTAAAGCTGATAGTTTCGCCAACGGTCGTTACCCCGAAAGGAATACCGATAATCGTTGTCGCAGCGATAGCTATAAGGATCGCACCCTTTACTTTAAGAGTTAAAAGAATAGCAATAAGCGCCAAGCCGATAAGGAATACCCAAAAAACGGGCTTGTTAAGCGTAGCCAACGCAGGCACACCTGCACTGAAATCAACTATACCTACGTTTAAAAAACCAATGTACGCAACGAAAATACCGATACCGCCGCCTATAGCATGCTGAAGACTAAGGGGAATCGCTTTGATAATAAATTTGCGGATTTTGGTAACCGTTATCAAAATATTGATAATGCCGCAAATAAATACCATAGACAAAGCCTGTTGCCAAGTAAAGCCAAGACCAAAACAAACTGTGTAAACGAAGAACGCATTAAGTCCCATGCCGGGTGCCTGTGCGTAAGGAACGTTTGCTACCAAGCCCATTACAAGCGTTCCCACAACTGCCGAAATAATGGTTGCAAGGAATACTGCACCCCATTCCATACCCGATTTAGCCAAAATACCGGGGTTAACGACAATGATGTAAGACATCGCGAAGAATGTTGTCAATCCGGCAATGATCTCGGTTGACACTTTTGTGCCGTTTTCTTTCAAACGAAACAATTTTTCCATGAGAAACCCTCCCTTAAAAAATAATTGCCGTCATTATATCACACCAATTTCATTTTTTCAACATATATTTTCAAAAAATAATATTTTTTTATAATAGAATTTCTTGCAGCCAAAAGACGGGATCACGCCAATTTTCCACTGTGAGTAGCCAAACACTCAAAGCAAAAAGCAGTCTGATAGACTGCTTTTGTTTTTAAGTAGTGATACAAAAAAGATGCATTATTTAGTGAAATATTTTCGCCTGCGTTTACGTGCTTTTATAAGCTTGTTAATTCAAAAGCATCACCCATTGTTATTGGCTTTGTGCGAAAAAAACAACTTATCTGTTTAAATTGTGCCTTAAAAAGAGCGTTTTCTGACGGTCCTTTTTTAACGAGTTCTACGTACTTAACTTTTTTATTATCGCATAGACTTAGTATGCTTTTATTGAAGTTTTCGGCAAACGAGCTTCCATTCATTAAACCAATCAAAATAATTACGGACTTGGGCAATTTTTGACGTATTGCAGAAATAAGGTCTGCATATTCCGATGCAGCTTTTGGATTGCACTCGTCCTCTTCACCAAGCGCAATAAATACCTTGTTAGGGTGAATATCCACAACACAGTCATCAAGGATCTCTATTGCTTCTTTTACTGTCAATCCTTTAATGCTTCGATTATAAATCGCATTCTCCGACTTGCACTTATTGGTTAACTCGTATATAGGAAATTCAGACATATAAGTAGAGCCGAAAATTACGACCTCCCCCGGAAGTGCAAGATCGTTTATCTTTTTCATGGAGTTTGCTTTGCTCCGTACGTACTCTTTCATTACATTACCTCCGTTGAGTTATAATTTTTTTCGTGTCTCGCATTGATAAAGTACAATGCAAGATCTATGCTTACGACAATCAAATTGATCAAGTAAAGAACCACAACGTAACTCAATTGATTATTTACGATCTTACCTATAATTCCGGAGATATATCCGATTACAATAGCAATAATAAAGATGGCACTTTTGCCCTTTGTTGATTTAGACCGTATGCTTTTGCATACAGAAATAGGCCAAGATATACCAAAGCATATAAGCATGATAATTTCGAAAATCTGCATTTTTTATTCCTCCTGATAAGATACCATAATTATACTCTTGACAAATGCAAAAGTAAAATATATAATTTTTATAAAAATCATAGGTTGCGCCTATATAACGGAGGAATTATGGATATACAAAAACTGAAATACTTTCATACGACAGCCCAACTCGAGCACATCACTCGCTCTTCGGAAGTATTACATATATCTCAACCGTCTCTTACCCAAGCAATTCATTCACTTGAAAGCGAGCTGGGCGTTCCGTTATTTCAGCGCGAGGGAAGAAAAATAGCATTAACAGAATTTGGCGTTTACTTGAAGCAAAGATTAGATTTATTGATACCGGAATTTGACCATCTTGCAATTGAAATGGAAGAATTAAAGCAATCCGTTACTCAAAAAATAAGACTGAATATACTGGCCGCCTCCTCCTTTGTCATAAATGCGATCATGGAATATAAAAAAGAAAACCCGGAGGCAATCTTTGATTTTGAGCAGAACGAAACAAATAACAATTGCGACATATTGATTACAACAAATGGTTTAAAAAACGATTCGGGAAAGAAATATTTACACCGATGCGTCAAAAAAGAAAAAATTTATCTTGCAGTCCCAAAAAACTCAAGTTATGCCAAGGTTTCATCGGTTGAGCTAAGCGCAGTAAGGGATGAAAGCTTCATTATGCTGTCCAACACCCGATTGTTCGGTGCAATATGCAGCAGATATTGTTCTATCGCGGGTTTTTATCCAAAGGTCATATTTGAATCCGATTCGCCTACCGCTGTGCAAAATATCATCAGTATGGGCGCAGGAATAGCATTTTGGCCCGAATATTCATGGGGAAAGCTTCACAATAAAAATTTGAAGCTTGTCACCATTGCCGAGCCTATCTGTGAACGAGATCTGATAGTAGAGCAATACGAAAGACAACCAAAATCCTTATACGCAGAACGTTTTTATAATTTTCTTATAAATAAATTATAATCAAACATTCCCTGCAAAAGCGTCGCGTTCTAAAGTGTAAGCAAAAAAGCCGATACGGAAGTAAACCGTATCGGCTTTTTTAAGAGGTTTCGAAAAAGATCCAGTACCATCGTAATTGTATTTGTAAGTTACGTTTGATGTACTGTGTTAAAAACACTTTCTTGACCGTATTGCCGACCGCCTATCCCGTAATAAGGAGGTTGGCAATACGAGAAATGGGGAATACGTAACGGTTAAATTACGATGAATTTTATTGTTACGCACTCTCTCTCAGTCATCTTCGATGACAGCTCCCCCCGTCGCAAAACGCAGTTGGCGACATGGGAGCCTTAGTTTTAACAGCTTAGCCGTATTACTTAGCCGTTCTTTTCTACATATTCTATTGTATAGGATGAACCGTCGGGATTTGTTACCGAGGTAAGGTCGATCTTATTCGGTGCATATTCGTATATCGGTTTATTACCATCAGGGGATTGTACGGTGGTTATATTCCCATCATCATCGTAATAATACGTTGCAGCAGGCTCGGCAATAAGCGATATATTATCGAAGTATGCATCGTTTGCATTTTTGTTATACGATATGGTTACCGTTACATAATCTATAGAAGCGCAAGCGGATGCTATTTCCACAGGTGTCACGGCTACCTTCGCAACAAACTGACGGTTTGAGTTATTCGGGTTTGCTTTGGCGTGCACGGTAGAGTAATTTGATAGAAATTCGGACAATTTCTCCTTACGCACTTGCATTTTTTTAAAAAAATATATACAATAGAATTAAAGAATTACTCTATTACAACCGTGTTATTTGCACAACCGACAGTATGCTAAACGTTTTTATCACATTTCAACAAACAAGAGACATTTTTTACATATTATTACCATTCGTTCCTTTTTTGCTACCATTTACTCCAAAGGTTATACTTTTATCCGAAATAATATGTATAATCTAATTGGGGGAATTATTCCATTAAATTATTTATTAAAAGGAGAGTAAAATGAAAAGGATAGTATCTTTTTTGCTAATGACGGTTATTTTACTGTCGGGTTTCCCATTTGAATCGGTTGTTTTTGCATCCGATACCACCCCATTATCACTTAAATCGTTTGAAGAGAACGAGTTGTTTGATTCGTTAGCATTGCAAAACGGCACAATGACAAAGGCTGAGCTTAAAAAAGCCACTCTTTCTGACGATGACGTGCCAAATTTTGTTGACAAAAGCTTTCTTGAAGAAAACGGGGCTGTCAAACGTTTGAAGAACAAAGAAGAAGATTTTAATTCACTTGTTTATCAAAATAAAGACGGCAGTTTATCGAACATTATTTTTTCGGAAAATGTAAAATTCAAGGATCAAAACGGTAATATTAAAGATAAAACAAACCGACTTGTGTTTGACAGCAGTATATCATCATACATAAACCCCGATAACGATATAAAAGTTGAACTGCCGAAAAAGATCGGGCACGGTACACCCGTTTCTCTTTCCTATAAAGAAATGAAAATAAGTCTTACCCCTGACGGAACTTCGTCCGTTGCGGTTAACAGTAACAGTGCGATCACGTACGACGGTGTGTTTGGCAACGGTACAAAGCTTGTTTATAAACCTTTGTTCAGCGGTATAAAGGAAGATATCATATTAAGTACTTTGCCGGACAGCAACGTTTTTGAATTTACGTTGGATGTCGGTGAGCTTGAGCTTAAATGTGTGGAAGGCGAGTATTTGCTTGTCGATGAAAACGATGAACTGAAAGCATATTTCGGAGAACTTATCATATATGACGCAAACGGAAACGAAGGAACAGGTTTTGTTTCTGCATCGCAAAACGAGACTGACGGTACGGTACATTACACAATAACAGTTGAAAATGCATTTTTGAATTCTGCCGTATATCCCGTAACTGTGGATCCTGCAGTACTCTATACGACTTCTGCTGACATAGTGGATTCCCACGTTACTTACGGAAGCACGAGCACAAACCCGGCTGCAAGCAGAATAATAATCGGTAAATATACTGATACCGAACCGGCACGGCGAATGATAATTAAGTTACCGACAGCGGCAAGCAGAGTAATAAATAGAATAGGAATCGATAATGTTACTTCTGTAAAATACTACATGAATTCCTGCAACAATATAAATGACCCCATACCTCGTTTGTTGGCATA
>JAZQHC010000047.1:0-2126 GCA_045540335.1 Eubacteriales bacterium | reverse complement strand
CAAAGTTTTTCGGTATTGACTTCCAGCGCTTTATGTGCTCGGCGGCTTTTTCTTCGCTGATTTCAATACCGCCGCAATCGGCTAGAGTTTTAATTATTTTGATTATGCCGTCCTTATCGTCGCCAAGCAAAGCAACAAGCGACCTTGCCCTTTCGGGTGCAAACTCCTCTGCCCTTTCAATAAGCAAATCGAAAAATGCCGCACAGGCTCTGCCGTGGGGAATGCCGTAATGCTCGGTGAGAATATAGCCGACAGGATGCGGAAACAGCGTGCCGCAGTAATTGTGGGTAAAGCCTGCGCTCAAAGAAGCGTGGTAAAGCTCCTCCCTACCCTTATCGTCGGGAAGATTTTTTGTTTGATAAAAATATCTGAGCCACTTATAAATTTTCGGTAAGGCTTCTGCGGCAAAGGCAGTTGCAGGCTCGTTGCACTTCGGGCCGAGCCAGCCTTCAGCGGCGTGCATAAAGGCATCCAGCGCAGTTGAAACCGTAACGCTCATCGGGCAGGAGCGGTTGTAGCGCCAGTCGGCAAGGACGAGGTTGAAATAGCCGAAATCGCCCTTGATGCTGCGCTTTACGCCCTTTGTGTCGGTGAGCACGCTGACGGCGGAAATCTCGCTGCCCGTGCCCGAGGTTGTACCGATACCAACGGTGGGAAGAGGCTCGTTTTCAAAGTTCATTGCGTAGACTTCTTCGGGCTCAATTTCCGGATTGGCAGCAAAAACAGCAACCGCTTTTACTGCGTCAAGCGCAGAGCCGCCGCCGATACCGATAAGGAAATCCGCCTCACATTCCCTTGCAAGCACACCCGCCTCGTGACAGGCGGCAACAAGCGGATTTTCGCCTATTTTATCGTAAATCTCATACTTTATATTCTGCTCATTGAGAGCCGTTACAACATCGTCAAGTGCACCGCTCTTTTTCGCGCCCGTGCCGCCCGTTACAATCAGGCAGAACGAGCCGAATTTTTTAAGCAGTGCAGACTGCTTCACAACAACGTTTTCGCCGCCGATAACACGGGCAGGCATATAAAAATCGTAAGCCATATATTACACCTCATTTAAAAATTTTATAATTTGTTTTATCTTTAATTTTGTTTCTTCATCTTCTGTAGCTTCGTAAAGATTTGTATTATGATAAAATACCGGCTTATAAATATCCGTACAATTGATATGGTTTAAAAGCGTACAGGCGGTTTCATAAGCCTTGTCCATATTTCCGTCACCGCCGCCAACTAAAACAACCGCTCCCTTTTTGGGCTTTTCAATCGGTTGTTCGTTACGGAATTTTCTTGCACAGTAATAGGTCTGAAATCTGCTTGCAACATCCAGCAGTTTACCTGTCAATTCAGAAAAATATATCGGCGAAGCAATTACAATATTATCGCAGGTTTGTATGTAATCACAAACCTCCTGCATACCGTCTTTTATTGAACAGCCGCTGTTTTCCCAACAATATCTGCAGTCGATACAAGCTGATATATCGCAATCGTATGCGTTGACAATCTTGTATTCACCGAGCAGATTTGCCGTTATCAATTCAACTATTTTTGCTGTATTTCCTTGCTCTCTCGGTGAGCCGTTCAAAATCAGTGTTTTCATAAAACAGCCTCGTTTGTTGGATTTATTGCGTTTTCGGCAACAAGTCAATAGTTACTATTTCCGGTCTGTTATTAAGCCTTACAGGCAGGGGATAGTTGCCCACACCCGAGGTAACAAAAAGCTGTGTGCCGTCAACGTTATACAGACCCTTGTCGTACATTTTGCCGTTATAGGTTATTTTCGGCAGGATGCTTCCGTTATAATAAACGGGACCTAAAAGCGGCAGGCGTATCATACCGCCGTGAGTATCGCCCGAAAAAACGAAATCGAGGTTTTCAAAGCCCGTGTATTTCTCCATATACGGGCAATGGGCAAGCAGGATATTTACTCTTTTCTCATCAGCGGGGTCAAAAGCGTTGTTGAGGCTGAAGGTCGGCGAAAACCACTCGCTTCTTATTCCGTAAATACTCAATTCGTTACCGTTGACGGTGATGTCGCTTTTTTCAAAGTTTAACACATTTACACCGCCTTCTTCAAGTGCTTTGAAATAATTATCCTGATAATCGTGGTCGCCGCTTACAAAATA
>JAZQHC010000046.1:0-2016 GCA_045540335.1 Eubacteriales bacterium | reverse complement strand
GCAAATTGGCAACAATGCAGAGCACTTTATTCAGATGGTTTTTCGTCATATCCCGATGGTCGTGGAAGCGAAAGACTTGAAGTTTCGGATATGGGATTTATCATTATCGGTGACGAAACAATAGACGTTCGCGGACTTCACGATATAGTTTCTCCACGTCAGCTTGATACGCTTGGCTTTATGTTGCGTTATTTAGAGGTGACAAATAGCGATATAAAGATAGATATTGAAAAGAAGATAAACGATATGTATGAACGGATTGATGAAGAAGGAATTGACTTTTTGTATTCATCTTTCTTTACGACTTGCGAAAGATTCCTTGATCTGCCTCGCAAGCAGGAGTTGATGGCACTTATCAACCGTATGCGAAAGATCAATATGGTAAAGGGCGGTGGTGTGATATGAGTATGCCGACTTATCATATAACGATTGCGGAAAAAATCAAGGCATACCGCAACGAAAACAATCTCTCGCTAAAAGAATTCGGCAAGCTGATCGGCGTATCTCCGCAGGCGGTATATAAGTGGGAGCAGAATGCCTGCTATCCCGATATTATTTTTCTGCCGCACCTTGCGATAATATTGGGTTGCAAAACCGATGATTTTTTCGATATACGTTGTCAAGAGTTAACCAACAGTTGATAAAAATCTTCTCATCGCTGATTGACATTTAATGGAAAATGTGCTATAATGTTAGCGTAATCAAATTACAAATTCAGCCAAAGGAGGCGACCATTATGAAAACTGCAATTGAATACATTGTCGGATGCCATGTGTCGCCGAGTGCAGCATGACGCTTTTAAGCGTGCTTGAATATGATCGGCTAATATTTTACGGTATATCTGACGATATACCGTTTTTGTTTTTCCTTCGAAAAATGGTTTGACAATGTGTTCTATATCTATGCCCATAGGGCAACACATCTCAAAATCATTTCTCGGAGGTATTTTTATGCAAAAATTAAACGAAATTATTAAATCACTTGACGGAAAAGCCGTATCTTCATATACAAAGCTATACGGAAGATACGAGCGAAACGGAATTGTCTATCATATTCGGAATGTCTATGGCGGACAATTCAAATTTGCAACGGTGTCGATTGAGATACCTTGCGGGCGGATCTTTGAAAATTACAGATTTGATGAAAACGATAAGACCGCATTAACGTCCTATTTTATGCGGGAGTTTTCACTTGCGGCGCACATGGCAAATGATACAATGCAACAATCGGAAAGTAACGTTCAAAAGGGGCTGTTCCTCGTTTACAAGTTCGGAACCCGAGTGCTGTCAAATTCCGTAGTGCAAATTAACGACGAAACGATAACTATTTCGCTAACAATAAAATTGCCGTTTAATAATACGGCTTATAATACGGGACGGCGTGCCGATCCCGCGCTTGGTATCAAAGCGCAAAGCGGAAGCGTTTTAGCTCTGTCAGCACAAGCTCAAAAAGATTCATTCAATAGTCGCAAGAAAGGGATCATATCTGAAAAGGCGTTGAAGCTTCTTTTGACCAAAAATCTGCCCACGTTAGTTGAAGGCTTTGTTTCAAGTTTTGATTTGAATGCCCTTCGGCAAGCTGTGGAATTATGGCGAAATCAAGAGTATATACGACGCTATTTGAAAAACAACGGGTATGTATCCTTTGTCGCCAACGGCTCTGTGCTTCCTCGAAAAGGCAAAACGGATTATAAGGATAGCAAGGGGGCTGTTCCGTTTACTTCTCCCAAATCAATGCAGATAAATATTGCGTTGCCGAGTGGGGACAGCATCAGCGGAATGGCTATCCCCGAAGGTATAACCTTGATTACCGGTGATGCTTATCACGGAAAAAGCACGATCTTGGAGGCTTTGAAGGAAGGTGTTTACAACCACGTCCTCGGTGACGGGCGTGAATACGTCATAACAAATGAAAGCGCTATGACTATTCAAGCAGAGGACGGAAGAAGCATCAAAAATACCGATATATCTTTCTTTTTGCGGGCATTGCCTGTTAAGTCGATCCTTCCGCAAAACT
>JAZQHC010000045.1:0-154069 GCA_045540335.1 Eubacteriales bacterium | reverse complement strand
AGCCCATATTCGGATTTGCTCTGAAGAGGTGTAAAAGCATCCACGATGCAGAGGATCTGTCGCAGGAGATTGCGATAAGAGCGTTCCGTGCGCTACTTATCAAGGATGACGTTGCGGACATGGGAAAGTTTATCTGGACTGTTGCCCATAACACGCTCAGCAACTATTATCGTGATACTGCGAAAAGCATGGTCGGTGTTTCTATTGATGAGGTTGCGGAGCTGATTGCAGATCCGTACTCTGAGCTGGACACCGACGACAATCGTGACGCTATCTATCGTCTCCAAACTGAGATCGCATACCTATCTAAGCTGCAAAGAAGAATAGTGATTGCGTATTATTTTGAGAATCGCAAGCAGGCAGATATTGCCAGAGAACTGGATATCCCTCTCGGCACTGTCAAATGGCACTTGTTTGAAGCCAAAAAAGAATTGAAACGAGGTATGGATACGATGAGAAAAGCAAGCGAGCTTAAGTTTAACCCTATTAAATTCCACTCATACAGCACCAGTGGTTCCGTGGGCAAAAAATCTCCCCACGAGTTCTTCCGTTCCACACTGGGTCAGAATATCTGCTATTGTGTGCGTAATACGGCAAAGACTATTAACGAGATTGCCGATGACCTGGGTGTTTCCCCTGTGTACGTGGAAACAGAAGTTGAATTCCTTGAGGAATACGGCTTCCTGCAGGCACATAAAGACAAGTACATTGTCAACTTCATCATCAGCGAGCCGACGGCAGAACTGCTTACTATGCAGAACGATATGTACAAGCGTGCTGCTGAGCTGTTTGCGAATGATCTGTATGATGAATTGATAAATAGCGGTATTTTGGACGATAAACGCATTTTATGCAATCATATGCTTCCCGGCTCTACACGAGAAAATCCATTGCGAGATAAAAACTTTCTTCTTTGGTCACTTATTCCTTATATCGCCGCTTGCTCCGGTGAGAAATTGATGGATGAGAAAATTTCTTTTGAAGAAGTTGCTACGATCCGCCCGGACGGTGCGCATAACATTTGCTATGCGGCTGTCATACCAGATGATATGGTGCTTCCTGACGACTACGTGCATATAAAAAACTGGTCTGGACCTATGTGGAACGGAAACGGAGAACGCATACTTTGGCAGATCGACAGTGAGTGGTCAAATCGCGATAATGATCATAGTTTCCGATATTCTGAAGATGCGAAACGAATTCTCTCACTTTATGCACACGAAAATAACAATCTGCTTTCAAAAGAAGATTACGCATGGCTCTGCCAATGTGGATATATGGAGTTCAAAGGAGATTACGACGAAAATTTCACAACCATTTGGAAAATAATTGTTCTCCAAGATAACGAAATAAAAAATGACCTCCTTACTATCGGAGAGCGAATCAAAGAAAAGTACCAAACTGACTTTGAGGCGCTGAAGGCACCTTATGCCGAGGCTGTATTGAAATCGGTTCCCGCACACCTTAGAAAGGTAAAAGAATATGAGTTGCAGTTTCTATTCCACGCTGACGGATGGTTCTTACTTCATTGCATTATTGCTCTCTTGAACAACGGAAAGTTAACGACACCCACCCAAGAACAGAAAAAAGCTCTAACAACAATTATACTTCCCAGCAAATAAGAAAAAACGCCGAGAGTAGCCATTACGGTTGCTCTCGGCGAATTTTTTATTCAGACTCCGCATTCATCACTTCGATAATAGTCCTTGCCCCGAGTGTGAACCCTCGCACAAATGCCTCCCACTCGGAGATGCCATACATTTCATTGGAGCATTCTATATACTTTTCGAATATCTCTTTTCCCTCATCGTTCAGTAGTCTTCGCAAATCATTTTGTGTTTCACGATGTAACCAAGCAGTTCTGAATATACACTGCCTTTCTCAAAATCCCTTTCGCACGGCGCAATGTTGCCATACCATAATTCTTCAATGATGTTCATTCTGGACCCCCGAGATAAAGAGAGAGCGGCTCCACCTCGGGAAATCCCGAAACAGAGCCGCTCTGTTTTTGTTATTTACTTGTTTCTTTCGTACCATCTGTACTACCTCCTTCGTTGATAGCACACACAATACCACAGAAGTTATGAAAAGTCCAGGATTATTTTCTCTTTTTTAAAGATAATTTTGTAGCTTCGAATCTAACATCAACAAGAAACTTTATTATCACAACATTACAATATACAGAATGTGCTTCTGATATAAGTTCTTTGTTTGAGTCCCTTATAAAATTACACTACTCTCAAACTAACTTACCCGTTATGAAGAACGGTACAAAGTTTGAGTCCCTTATAAAATTACACTACTCTCAAACTTCTATCTTGGTCTAACGGTTGGAGTAATTGTTTGAGTCCCTTATAAAATTACACTACTCTCAAACTCATGTCTGGCGCTTCTGAAACCGTTGCATGTTTGAGTCCCTTATAAAATTACACTACTCTCAAACATTCGTACAATTATGGCGCACAATTTGAGTGTTTGAGTCCCTTATAAAATTACACTACTCTCAAACCATTTCGTTTATTCACCTCCACATATTGCAGTTTGAGTCCCTTATAAAATTACACTACTCTCAAACCAAGCACATCGACGTCCATATCGGAAGCAAGTTTGAGTCCCTTATAAAATTACACTACTCTCAAACAACGCAATCGGGTATAACGTGTTCATTCAAGTTTGAGTCCCTTATAAAATTACACTACTCTCAAACGCAGTATGGTGCTGGTATGCTTATGGATACGTTTGAGTCCCTTATAAAATTACACTACTCTCAAACCTGATTCGGTTGATTTTAATGCTTTAATGCGTTTGAGTCCCTTATAAAATTACACTACTCTCAAACCAGTTGTCAATGGTGAATTATATTATTCTTGTTTGAGTCCCTTATAAAATTACACTACTCTCAAACAAAGCGTTTGTGCTTTAAGGCTTCGCCTGAGTTTGAGTCCCTTATAAAATTACACTACTCTCAAACGTGAATGTATATGTCGCGACCGTCCTTTGAGTTTGAGTCCCTTATAAAATTACACTACTCTCAAACCTCAAATCAAAATTTGAGAAACAATACTACGAATTGCTGAAAGTGATGTGTCGGGACAAGTGCATTTGTATTATAGCACGATAATGTAAAAATGTCAATCAAAACTCACAAAGATCGTCATCGACGGTGAATCTTTTAGTGTTCTTAAGGAGGGGGGCAGAGGAAGATTCGAGCAACAGAACATTAAAGTCATGCAGGCAGACGGTCTGTATGAAATTTTCCATATCGGAATCCGAAAAATAAGAGCGCATGTTTACCATAATAAACAGGCGGTCGCGGTCAAGTTCTCGGACAAGCTCCATGTAGGCGAATATCTTTTCAAGAGTTGTTTTATCGTCTTCCTCTATTTCGGGTGAAAGCGCCTTTATCACCTGCCCTATTGTAAGTTTTTTGCACACGATCTCAAACGGGAAATCATCTGAGACGGTATGAACGTATGATTCCAATTTACAAAGCAATTCATTTGTTTGCGTATAATATTCCGCCTGCAGAGCATTGCGTTCCAGTGCCGTATAAAGCTTTGTCAAAAGACTTTTTCTGTTCAGACGAAACGGTGCAAACTGCACCGTTTCATCTGCATATCGGCTGAATTCGACAGGTGTATCCTTTATTGACAGAAGGAAGTTTCCGTGCAAGCCGTCGATTTGTGAAGAGATGCTGTTCACCATTTCGAAAAACAGCTTTTTGTTTTCAACAACAAGCTCATTAACCGAACCTTCTCCAAAGCGCAAAACGTGTCCAACATCCTTATAAACAAGTCTCATAGTATTATCAGCCTTTCGTCACTTTCTATTACTTCACTGTGATGTTCGCCCGTTATGTATTCTATATTTGCGAATTGTTTTTCCGTAACGGTCATTATTTGTACTATTCCTTCGGACGGACGATTTTTTCTTATAACGTCCATAACCGCTTTCCCCGCACTTTGGGTAATGAGCATACGGCAGTACACAGATTCCTGCATCATCAAAAAACCGTTTTTAATAAGCGTTTTACGAAATCTGCGGTATTCCTTCTTATGCTCAAGCGTTTCTGTCGGAAGGTCAAAAAATACAAGCACTCTCATAAATCTGTAACTCATAGCGAATAAAAACGTATCAAGGAAAGATCGCCTTCGTTCATTGCATCAAACACACTTCGGCAATAAAATTTGATTGCGTTCAACACGGTCTGTTTTGTTTGATCCAGTATTACCGTATCATTCAAAGCATTGACGAGAAAATGCTTTTCTTCGCTTGAAAAATCACAAATTTTCATTGCCTTCACCTTTCGGTCAACAAGTATTCTGAACGGTTCCATAAGATCACAGCTGAGATTAAAGTGATTGAACATATTATCGTGAAATATTCCGAGCTGAGTAAGATAACCGTGTGCGGCGATCTCTCTGTTGAAGGCAGACAAAATTATACTGTATCCGTAATTAAGTGCAGCATTCGTCATATTTTCTTCACTTCTGGTGAAATCCATTCCAAAAAGTGCATTAAAATAGACCTTTGCCGCATGGCCTTCTCTGTTTGTTATGTCGTGCGGCTCTATTTGCGAAAGATAGGAACGCAGAAGCGATGCCTCATTCAGCATTTCAAGTTCGTCAAGAAAGTCTGCCTGTTTTCTTATTTTCTCTGCAACTATATCCGCCCAAACCCTTCCTTTTATATCATCAGACCAGGCGATCTGCGCCTTGATCTTACGTGATGTATCATAGGAATTATAATAGGGTACAAGTTCTGCGCTAGGATTACGTTTTGCGTTACAAAATATAACCCTTATTTTCTTTTCACACAATGCTTCAAGCAAGCATCCTGTGAGAGATACGGCGGGATTTTCGATGAGCAATACGGCAATCTCGTCAAGGAATATTTTTTTGGTTTCCTCGGCTCTTACGACCATAAAGCCCATCTTGAAATCCAGCTTACAGCGTGAAGTTATAACAACAGTACGCCAACTCATAGCAGATCGAGCAGGTTATCGGAAGTTTTTTCATAAAGTCCTGATGGTGAAGCATCAATAATACGCACGTCTTTATAGTTCTTTTTCCAGTTAGAAACATTTGACGACAGCGTTGCAACACCTGCTGAAGAAACACCGCCAATGTTTGAAAGATCAGCTTTGACCGCCCTGCCAAACAAGCCTTGAATTTGCAAAAGTACGTCTGCCTGATCGGGTACGGAAAGCTTTTCAAAATTTTCTCTTCCCTTCACCAACGAGTCAACCGGGTTTGCAGGACGTTTTGCATACAAGGACTTTTGCAATTTTTCAACGTAGATATCATACAGGACAATATTTTTTTCTGATGAAATTTCATCATACCGCTCACTGTAAACGATCCTTGAGTTTTTCTTCTTTTTATCAATGAAAGACTCAAGCTTTTTTATATACCTTTCAAATTCAGCAGTGGTTTTGAAGCTTTCCATAACTGAAACACCCAACTTTTTTCCTCCACTCGATTTTCCTGTGATACACATTTTGAAGCCGTCAAGAGAAAGAACGGTATTGACCTTCAATATTCTTCCGTTAAGAAGTATTTCAACCGAATTGACGTCTTTTTTCAGAATACTGCTTACCGTATTTCTTGCATACGTTTCTGCATAGTCAGGATCACTTAAAAACTCGTTTGCATACAAAAGCTCAACGGGCATTACCATAACGTCACGCTTTTTGCCTGTTGTATATCCTACAAGGACAAAGAATGATGCAGTTGGTTTATTGTATCCGCCGTATATTTCAGTAGGCAAATCTTTTTTTCTCGGAACAAGGTCTGAAGATGCGGCGACGGGCATCTGATCAAAGAAACCGCCTCTTCTGCAAAAAGCATATTTTGTAACTTTGGGTGTGTTTTTTCTTGCAGTCTTTATTACATAATTAAGATCATCTGCACCACGCCAGATAACTTTATTTCCGCATATTTGTTTACGTGCAAATACGATCTCGGGTTTTACGTTATTATCGGCAGTTTTTATGTAGAAGCGTTTACTGAATTTATGATGCCACACATTGCCGACCACGATATTAAGATATGCGTCCTTTGCGTGATGCAGATCATTTACCGCACGTGATTTAAGCAGATCGAACTTCTGACGGAAATCCGATACAAGACCTGCTTTTACATATACTATTTCCGCTTTCGGATAAAGCTCTTTAAGAAGCGTTGCTATGACTTTTGTTGACTGACGTGTTTCAACAAGCTGACGGTTGATAAATTCAAATTTCTCCTCATCTGTGAAATGTGTAGTTCTGATAAGCCTTTTATACTTTTCATCACTTATCAATCCGTTTTTATTAAGAAACGTCCAATAAGCACGCATTTTATTCTGTATTGACGGATCTATCGGATAACTATCGCTTTTATCTCCGTTTGCTTTCGAATCAACGAGTATTTTATTGTTTATAACACTATCATCCTTTACAAAGCTACGAGGATAAATGTGTTCAATATTATAATCACCGTTTCCTGAAAGAACAGAATCAAGGGCTATGGGATCGCCTGTATAAAGACATTTGCCGAGCTGGATAAAATACAGGAATATCTTATCGCTCCGGAGCTTATTATGCGCCGTATCGCCCCAGTCTTCAAGAATATCCGAAAGTCTTCGTACATCCTCTGTATCGACCTTTTTGTAAAGCTCCTTTATCTGATCGAGTCTTGTTTTAGTTCTTCCCTTCTGATCTTCGTTTGCCCCTCTTGCCATTTCGATGAATATCATATCGGGGTCTCTTTTTTGCACCTTGACTATGTCCTTAAGTATGTCAAGCGTACGGATTATCGGACGTTTGACCGCATTTGAAACATACATTTCATCAAGTCTTTCAGAAAGACTCTTCTTTTCTTTACCGTAATATTCATCAACGATTTTTTTGATCTTTTCGGAAAATTCAAAGCTGTCACAGTTGATTATCTGCATAAAATTGAGATTTGTTTCCCACATCGCACGGATGATCGGCATATATTCGCCCGTGTTTTCGTTCACCGCGCCCTCTATTCCGCACAAAAGTTTTCTTGACAGTCTGCCGAATTCTTTGAATTTTAATCCTATGATATATCTTATATCGTTTTCAGGCAAATGCGGGTATTTTTCAATAAGCCAATTCTTAAATCTTATTTTATCTTCGGAATACGTTGCACGGTTTATAATATTTTCCGCATCGGAATACGTAATAAGTCCGTTTGACACAAGATTTCTGAACGCTCTGAACGGTTTAAGTGAAGATTTCACGGTGATATCTATACCGGATACTACATCATCCGCTGCGTAACCGTTTAATATCAAATGCTGTTTTATGCGTTTAAGAGTAACCTTATCATACTGCATAAAAACATTTTCGTAAATACTTTGCTTCAATTGAACGGATATATCTTTACCGTTGACTTTGATATTATTTATTTCATTGAGAACCTCAAACGCAGAATACACGAGTGAATTTTTAGGCAACACGTCTTCCCCGGGAAGATATGTGCAGGAATTTGTCATACGGGCAATAAATTCTTCCTCGCTCTTATCAAGATCAACTTTATCCTTAAAATTCCAAGGATATATCTTTCCTTCCGCTTTACGTACCATCCATGAGTTGCGTTTGCGATCCTTATTTTTGTTTTCAACCAAAGGACCTACGTAATACGGCACTCTGAATTCCATGATCGACAATATTTTATCAGCACCTGAAAGACCGTCTTCGTCGGTTTTTTCGAGAAAATCGACGTACGCTTTTGCGTTATTGAGTATTTTATTTAATTCATAATAGTAAAGCTGATAAGGAATAACTCTGTTATCGCCGTCAACCTGTTTCGGCATAAAGTCGTTTATTTCGAGTCTTGAAACCGTTTCATTATACTTTTGTATATCGTTTTCATCAGGCTTGACGGATTTTATGATTGGCAGAATATATTTACAAAAGTCTTCTCTGCTTTTTGCTTTTTTAATGTTTACATCTTCACCGGACGTTTTGTTCTTTCCTATGTAAGCGGCATAATTATTTGCATTCGATGACGAACGGAAAACTTCATCGTATTTATTCGGAACATATTTTTTGATAAACTTTTTCAGAAATTCAAGGTCTTCTTTGTGCTGCTCATATACCGCAATCTTTGCTTCGGATATTGTTTTTTTACCTTTAAGTATATTTACCAAAACAGACCAATCGTAAACTGCTTTAAGAACTGAGACGAATTCAGCGTCGGACTCGTCGAGTGATTGCATTATTACCGCTATTTTTTCGTCTTCCATATTCAATGCAAGAGATTTTTCTTCAAGCTCGGCATATTCTTCTTTACCAAACAGCTTTTGAAGGAAATCTTTGCCGCCGCAAAGAAGTTTTAGCACTGTTTCATAGTTGTATTCATAAGATTCATTTATCTCTTTGGGAGCTTTTTTTCCTTTGAATAATACCCCAGCCAGTGCTTTTGACTTTTTGGTAACAGTAAGTTTAGCCTTGAAAACATCTTCAATTTCTTTAATATTTACACTTTCTTCCCACGGCAGAGAATATTCGGAACGTGTAATATACAAAGTAAACCTATCCCACACAGATTTAAATTCCGTAACTTCATCTATGTTTTGTTTATCGACCTCACTGAGAAAATGTCCTCTGTGGACAACGAGCCAGGAACAAGCGATATAAACAAGTCTTACATCGTGCGGTGACGGATCGTTCATCAATTCACATATCAGATGATGTATTGTCGGATATTTTTCAGCATACGCTTTTTGTTCTGCGAAAGATCCAAAAAGTCTTACTTTTTTTCCCTCATTTTCAGGATACAGATAACTTTCTTTTATTCTCCTGTAAAAATCCTCATCAACTTTTGCTATTTCTTTTGCAAAAAGGTCCATCATAAATTTCGCTCTTTGCTGTCTGCGGTCAAGTCTTCTTCTTGCTGCACGGAACTCTCTGCGATTAACAGCGAGTTGTGCCGGATCAAACAAGGTGACACCCCACATAGGTTCACCTTTAAATTTACAAAGATTGTATTCTTCGTCGGTTACTGCATAACCGACAGAATCTGTGCCTATATCGAGTCCTATATAATATTTTTCGTTTTTCATATTGACAAACCTTCCTTTTTGTTATATAATGACAGTGTAATTTATATCCCTTATAAATTACACTACGAGTTCAAATAAAAGAATTCTCAAATCGTCGGCTCTGCCGATTGCACAGCGTGTGCACAATTGACCTCTTTCAGAGGTCTTTTTTGTTTATCTGTATAACTATGCTACCCAAAATCATAAATTACAAATAATAATTCACTACGCAATTCTGAAATAATCTAAATATGATTTAAAGCGGTCTTGAGCTGCAAAGCATGTATCCATAAGGTAACCTTTCTCTCTTTCCCATTCTTTGAGACCGCGATAATAGAATAACTTCATATTATCTTCAATGATAAACGGCACGATATTGTGCTTAAGACACTCCTTAAACATAATCAATCGTCCTATACGTCCGTTTCCGTCCTGGAATGGATGTATACGTTCAAAAGCCACGTGAAAAGCCACAATATCTTCAAATGTTTTAACCGATATCGCATTGTAGTCAGCCAATAACTTGCACATTTCATCAGAAACATTCTCAGGGAGAGTTGTAGTATTACCTCCCACTTCATTGGGTAGCTTTTTATACTCTCCTACCGCAAACCAATCTTTACGACTGTCGCTGGTTGAAGCTTTCAGAACTGCATGCAATTCTTTGATGAGCTTTTCCTTCAGTACAGAAGCAGCTCGATCAATCACAATATCAATGCATCTGAAATGGTTGGCTGTCTCGACTACATCATCAACATTTACAGCCTCATTTTCAAAACCGATTGTATTTGTTTCAAAAATATATCTGGTCTGATCGTGAGTCAGACGGCTACCTTCAATATGGTTTGAATTGTATGTCAAATCAATCTGAATTTTATGATAGATACCACCTGTCATCTTAGAAGCTTTCTGTTCCTGCAGTAACTGCAACAATGTAGATGCATCTTTTTTCTTGTTCGCACGCTCAGGCTTCTGTGCATCCTCCGGGATGTACCATATTTTGCCGATAAGTTTGGCGTCGGTAATTCTGCCTTGTGCGCAGTAATTACGCACACTACGTTCAGAAATCCCCCATTTTTCAGCCATTTTTGCGACAGATATATATTCCATAACTACCTCCTGACAAGTTTTCCTGTAACAATTATACCACGTTATCGGCAAAATATCAATACAATTTTAAATATTTTCGAATATTTATTGCCGATATATGTTCGTCAGTATATCTTTTTATTATTTTTAATTTTTCTTCTTTTGTCCAAGTTCTTCTTTGTTGGCCTTTTTTTCATTCTTATCAACTCCTTTTCTTTATTATATCACGTAAAAAGGTAGATACATAGTGGTTTCCTATGTGTCTACCTTTATTTTAATATTGCACTTAGCCGGTGGTTATGATTATTGCATAACTTACATTATGAAATACATTTTTGGGATTACAACATTGTTAAAATTGTATCAATATCCTTTTCGTCAACCGTACCATCGCAATTAACATCAACAAATTCGATATATTCAACCGCGCTGCCTTGAAGTATCTGTTTTTTAATTCTTATTAAGTCTTTTGTATCAACAACGCCATCTCCCGTTGCATCGCCGGCAATGTTTACCGCGATACTGTCAATCAAGGAATTGTCGCTAACAAGTTGAATGATACAGCCTGTTTTCAAAATTGCACTGTCTGTAAGCAAAGTTGCTTTGTCATTGTTAAATACAAAGAGTGTATAAGAGGGATATAAAGCAGACAACTCTCTAACAGTTGTTCCTTCGTTTATAGGCTCTGTTACCGAAGTTGCTTCAGCGGGAACGATGGATACTTTAAATTCAAGTGAAAAATCACCGCGAGTAATGTAAACATTTTGCACACCAAAGCTATATTTATCGTACCCTGTTACGGTGTAATCTTTAATCTCGGTATAGCTTCCATCGGAATACATTACTACAATCACCGCGCCGTTGAGAGAAAGATCTTCTCCGTATGTATATACAGTTTTCTGAGGTTCTGTAAGAAAGCTTAAGCCAACCTCTTTTGTTTCGGTAGGAACATATGTAACTGTTGCAGCTAAAAGATCATCGTTGCCGTCTGCTATTTCAATTCTGTTCCATTCATCTTCTATACCGTCATAGCGAACTTCCGTAATGTTTTTGCAGTTCCAAAATGCGTAGGAGGATATATTATTTACACTATTTGGCAAAGAAATATAAGTAAGACTTGAACAATATTGGAATGCCCACTCGCCTATATCAGAAACGCCGCCGGGAACATCATATGACGTTTTTGTGTTACCTATAGGATATTGAATAAGCATTGTTTTATTTTTATTAAAAAGTACACCTTGTCCATCGCTTGAGTAATATTTATTATCACCATCTACTGTTATTTTGGCAAGACTTGAACAACCGATAAATACACCTGCGCCTATATTCGTTACACTATTTGGAATTGTTACAGATGTAAGACTTGAACAGTATTCAAACGCACTATTACCTATACTTGTAACGCTGTTGGGAATGATAACAGATTTAAGATTTAAAGAATATTGAAATGCGGAAGCGGATACACTTACGACTCCATCGGGAATTGTATATACCGTTTGTGTATTTTTTTCAGGGTACTTAATAAGTGTTGTTTTATTTTTATTGAAAAGTACGCCGTATTCATCGTTGGAGTAATATTTGTTGTTTTCGTCAACTGTTATTCTTTCAAGGTTGGAACAGTTAAAAAACGCCCACTCGCCTATAGTTGTAACATTATGGGGAATTACAATTGATGTAATGCTTGAACAGCCGTTAAATGCACTGTCGCCTATAGTTGTAACACTATCCGGAATCGTAATTGAAGTAAGGCTTGAGCAACCAAAGAATACTGAACTGCCTATACTTGCAACTTTGTTGCCCATTTTTGCAGACGTAAGTGCAGAGCAACCGGAAAATGCAGAGCTATCTATATTTGTAACACCATTACCTATTGTAAGTGATTTAAGGCTTGAACAACCGGAAAACGCAGAACCGCCTATTGTCACAACACTGTCGGGAATTATAACCGATGCGAGGCTTGAACAGTCGGAAAAAGCATGATCGCCTATACTTTTAACACTGCTTGAGATAGTAATTGAAGCAATATTTGAGCATTCGTAAAATGCATAATTTCCTATGCCTGTAATTCCATCTTCAATTACGAGATTTTTAATTGAAGATGATTCAGCAAAATCATACAAAAAGCTAAATGCACCTTCGTTTATATTGCCAATTCCGCTTATTGTTAGTGTACCTTTAACATCAAGAGTCCATGTGAGTGTATTGCCGCATATACCGGAGGATACTACAGAAAACGGTCTGACTTGCTTATATCCGCAAGCAGAGCACAGCCTTTCGTATTCTCCTGAAGCATTGGTTGTCCATTCGCTGAATGAGTGACTGACGGCGGGTGAAACTTCTGTTACGACATCACCGCATATCGAACACTCCTTGTGTTTTTTGCCGCCTGTTTCACATTTAAATTCAATATCCGTTATCCAATCACTATAAACATGCGGGCAGGTTTCTTGACCAAAATGTACTGTAACGTTATAAAGCTGGTCGTTTCCGAATCCTATGTATATATCAGACCAATCGTCTTCATTTCCGCCGTAAAATATATCTGTAAGCACGTAGCAACCGTTGAATGCGGAATCAGCTATTTCCGTAGCGCTTTCGGGAATAGAGTATGACGTTTTTCCGCTACCAATAGGATATTGGATAAGTTTGGTTTTGTTTTTATCCCAAAGGGCGCCGTACTCATCGCTGGAATAATTTTTATTGCTTTCGTCAACGGTTATTTTTTCAAGAGCAGAACAGTTATAAAATGCACAATCGCCTATACTTGCAACACCGGAGGATATCGCAACTGTCGTAAGTCTTGAACAATACTCAAACGCACTGTCTCCCACGTTGGTAATACTTCCGGGAAGGGAAATGGACGTAAGAGCTGAACACTCGTAAAATGCGTAATTTCCTATGCTTGCAACGCCCTCGGAAATTGTCACCGATGTAAGATTTGAGCAATACGAAAATGCCCAATCGTCTATTTTTGTAACACTGCTGGGTATGGTATATGACACTCTTGTGTTACCCGTCGGGTATTGAACAAGGTTCGTTTTATTTTTGTTAAAAAGTACACCGTGTTCATCACTTGAATAGTGTTTGTTATTTGCATTTACTGTTATTGTCGCAAGATTAAAGCAACCGGAAAATACGTAATCTGCTATACTTGTAACGCTGGCGGGAATTGAAATGGAAGTAAGGCTTGAGCATTCATAAAAGGCACTATCGCCTATACCTGTAACTCCATTCTTGATTATTACTTTTTTGATAGAGGATGATTCAGTGAAATCATACAAGTCACTAAATGCCCCTTCTGCAATAGCACCATTTCCGCTTATTGTAAGTGTACCGTTATCATCAAGAGTCCAAGATATATTATTATCAAGTGTGCCTGATGATGCATTTACTTTTGTTATTTCGTGCGTTATTATAGTTGTATTTTCACCATCGTAAGCATATACAGATGTGATTGGCGAAAAAAGCATCGCCGCCGAAATAAAAATTGACAAAGATTTCTTAAAATTCATATTTCCTCCTGTAAAAAAATGGATATACTCTTTTTGATTATATCAGATTTTTCTTTGTATGTAATTTTTAAATTAAAATGTAACTTCGCCGTCGTGTGACATTAAAGATGCCGAAGATACCGATTGCAGATCCAGGATATCCTTAATCAAATTGCTTCCTTCGCTTGTGCGTAATTCTACAATAATATCGAGATTATCTTTAGTCATATTTCTTGATTTTATTGCAGGTGATTTTGCGTATTTTTTTACAACAAGCATGATATCACATTCGGCATTTATATCTTTTGCATTTACAACCAAAATCAACGGTGCTTTTGCTACTGGCAGTTGATTAAGCAAAAGAACACCTAACGTCAGTACAACACTAAGCATAACAGCGATTTCAGCCATGCCTACACCGCAAATAATGCCGACGGCAATAGACCAGAATAAGAACATTAAATCCATGGGATCTTTTATAGCAGTTCTGAATCGAACGATAGATAATGCACCTACCATACCGAGAGAAACCACAAGACTTGATTGAATAGTAAGAATTATTCCGCAAGTTATAAGTGCAATTCCCGCCAAAGAAATATTGAAGCTTTTTGAATAAAATGTTTTTCTCGTTAACACACGGTAAATAGTGAAGATGTATAGTGCGAGTACACACGTAATCATCATTGCTGCTGCAGCAGTATAAACGTTAATATCAGTAGATTCAAATCCTTCTAAAAAAGATTTTTTGAAAATATCATAAAAAGACATTATTGGCTTCTCCTTTATTTAATGCATATTTTCTGCACAAGTAATATTTTGAATAAGTTGTTTGCTGAAGTTTTCCTAAATTAAGACTTCTGTAAATGAAATCCGGAAGATATTCATCGAATTTTACTTCCATCAAATGCTGTCCTGATGGCATGATCGGTCTTTTAGGTAACGCATCTTCAAAAAAATCATTTACATTTGATGAAGAAGAAATTTTTGTATCAAACGTAACGCGAACATTGCCGTTTTTGTAAATGTATGGAATGCGTTCGTATTCAACTATAACAGCGGGGCGAAAATAACGCGTTTTCATTTCTATCAAAAATCGCCTTAGAAGTATCGGCGTTGATTCCGTCGGCAACAAAGGTTTTCCATGTATCAACCCTTGTGCTTCCTGCAAAGAGAGAATGCAAGAATCCTTTTGCGTTTTTCCGCATATTTTCCTTTTGCATTCCAAGGAAATTCGCTTGTCTGAATGATTATAAATTCTTATTCGAAACTTTTCTCTGGGGTCGGTTCCATTTTCGTTTTCGTAAAAACAGCTATTATCGTAATCATCGAAATATAAGCTGCGTATATTGTATATCCCGTTAGGTCCGGTGTGTGAATCGCGCGACATCAAACATTTAATCCTGCTTTCCAAAAGGGGAATTTGAGCTGTACTAACCAAATATTTAATCTCGTGACGATATTTTTGTTCGTTTACATTCATCAACATTCCTCCTTTCTTTATATCTATGTCTGATATCGAAGAATGCAAAAACAAATAGTAAAATAAATAAAACTGCAGAAGAAAAAATTACTATGTAATCGCGCGTCGCGAATGTAAAGCTTGAATATCCCGGCGCGGCAGTACTATCAGTTGGAGTATGTTTGGCAACCAGGAGCATGTCTTTAGTGATCGGCTTGCTGAAATCGAATATTTCACCCGTTAAAGAATCAAGCCAAGTGATAGATTTAATATCTTCGTACATGTTTTGCAAACATGTACCCGATTCTACTGAAGTACACCAGTATGGTTGATTAGCGGTATGTTCAAACTGTATGGTACAGAAATCCTTGCCGTCTAACCACGCGCTATTTAAAAAATCAAGTCTCTTTCGCAAGTATTTTTTCAACTCATCACAACTGCGCACCGTGTTGTTATTTGAGGTTAAAGTCTGATTTTCGTCGTACATCGAATCCCAGCGGATACTGTTCATTTCGGCAGCATTACTTATATGTGCAGATAATTCGTCTATTTCAAATTCGATTATTTTTTCTACTTGCGGTAAAAAGACTGTACGATAAATTAGAATCATACGATCATAAAAGAAATTATTCTTATAAAGCGACGGATAATATAGGGAAATGTAGGTTTGCGATTTTTGTGCATTTTTTGCTACAAAAGAATAAGGATCTCTGTTTCGCATGCTGTTTCCTAACGAAACGTCATAATCCCAAACAGGACCGGCGTAAAATACTCCATCAGAAAAATAGAAATAGCTGCTTGTAAGATCTGAATCGACATTTCCGGAAATTTCGTCAATCAAATATCTGCAAATCCACGTATCTAAATCAATTATCGGTTCTTCATTTAAGTTTTCGAAAGTTAAAATCGTTTTTTCCATTTGATTTACGTGTTCAATTATTCTTGAATAATCCGACTGCGTAAGCGCCTGCGGAAAACTGATTTCAACGGTACGTCCTGCATCGGTTAAAAACGGATTCCGTATAGATTCCCAACGACCTTGAATATCGATTTTACACAAAAAATCTCCGGCAACGGTATTTAAGTTTAATTTACTGCTTTCGATATCTATTTTTTCAGTAAGCAGATATAATCCGCTATATTCTCCGTTTAAATATAGATCAATCCAATCACATTCCGGTGTCCAACCGAGACCAACATTCGCAGCGAGATTATAGACCAAGTAGTTGTTAAGATTAGTTTCGTCAAGTGAATTTGATAAAAGAACCCAAGCATCTGAACTGCCCATACCAAGCAGATCGGCTTTTGCAGGTAACGTTAATGAATACGGGCGCTTATCAAAATTCCAAGTGGCATTTCCGCGTCCCTTTAAAGTACTGTAATCGTTATGGTATTTGACGCTTCCGTCTGATGTATATAAAGTAACCGAAACTGTTTCTTCATGATCTTTGTTTTCATGGATGTAATCCATATCGCCCGATACGGTTTCAATATACATAGTTGCAATATTAGAAGATTTATAAAACCAAAATGTTGCCAAGTGTTCGTTGTCTCTTTTGAAAATATACGGCTTATTTAATTCGAAATCATCACACAGCATTTCATTAGATAAAATGATATTTTCTAAAGCGAAAGTATGGTTTTCGTCACAAAAAACGGATATCTGTTTAAGATCAGCATATGCAGGAATGAATAGATAGTAGTTACCGTTTTTATCATCGAATATTTCAATTTTTTCTGTGCCGAATTCAGTATTTATGCAAAAACTCGGAAGCGTGTCCTCGCGCATTTTGAACCCTAAAAATAATATCAACACAAAAACAATGGTACAAAGTGCCCAAAATATATATTTCTTTATAATTGCCACAAAAATCCTCCATATTTATGTTTTACATACACAAAGGTGTAGCTTGATAATCAGTAAGTAGTTAATTACATTATAAATAGTTTAACTTGTTTTGTCAATCCTTTTATAAGATTTGATATTTTTCGATTAAAAATATAAACCATTCCGAAACAAATAAAAAGCCGTAAGAAAAAACGGCTTTTTATGATAGAAATTCTTTTTATAAAAAAATTATTCCTGTTTTTTGCTACGTTTTATATAATCGTCGTTTATTTCGTCTTTCCAGGTTTCTTGCAAGGGTTCTGAAGAACGCACTTTACAAACGGTTTTCGCCAGTGTTTCATATACAAGGCGCGTACCGCGGCTGTCAGCATTGTAATTTACAGCCCTATCGTTGCTGATTCCATAATGCGATGCGGTCTGCACGGCATCAATATTAGCACCGATAAATAAAAATTCCCAACCGTATTTTTCCTTCTGATGCTCGATTATTTTTTTAACCTCGCGGCTTGTATAACGATGGCTTGAATTTTCCATTCCATCAGTTGTGATAATAAAAATTGTGTTTTCGGGAACATCTTCTTTTCGTGCATATTTGTGAATATTTCTTATATGGCGGATAGCACCGCCAATCGCATCAACAAGTGCCGTAGAGCCGCGAACTGTATAATCTTCTTGTGTCATATTCGGTATTTCCGAAAGTTCCACTCTATCGTGTAAGACAAAGCTTTCGTGATCGAATAAAACGGTTGATACATAGCACGTTCCGTTTTGCTTTTTCTGCTTTTCTATCATAGCATTGAAACCACCTATGGTATCCTTTTCCAGCCCCGACATAGATCCGCTTCTGTCTAAAATAAATACAAGCTCTGTTACGTTGTTTTTCATAAATAAAATCCTCTCTTTCCTTTGATGCTTTGATTATACACCATGAAAAGAGAGGTTTGGTCGCTTTAAAAGCGACAAATTATTTACAGATTTTGCTTTCCCACTCTGATTCCTTAAATCCAACGAGAACAAAATCCTCTCCAACCAACAAAGGACGTTTTACGAGCATGCCATTACTTGAAAGAAGACGAAGCATTTCTTCATTTTGCATTTTTCCAAGATTATCCTTTAAATTCAAATCTCTGTAAATAATACCGCTTGTATTGAAAAATTTTTTGGTAGATATTCCGCTTTTTGCAGTCCAGACGGAAAGCTCTTCAAATGTGGGTGTATCTACTTTTATATCCCTTAATTCGTATTCTAAATTGTGATTATCTAACCATTTTTGCGCCTTTTGGCACGTAGTGCATTTTGGATAACATATAAATTTTAGCATATTACTCTCCCAACAGATTTTGATCAAAGGCGAACAACGCTTCATTGATCTCAAATATATTGTAATTATTGTTTTTAATGAAGAACTCTATTATAATATCGAATTTATTACTGTGCGAAAGCGCAAAACCCGCCTTTCGAAGCATTTCCTGCGTTTCATCAAGCGAAAGCTCTAACGAGATAGCGAAAGCAATCGCGGTAGGTTTACTGGGCTTATAATTTACGTCGCTGCGTATTTTAGAAAACAGCTTTCTGTCTATATTTGCTTTTTTGTAACATTCGGCATCGGTCATTCTTTTTTCGTCTATCTTACGTAACAGCATTTCGGAAAAGCTTTCGTCAATTTCTTTAAGTGCATCATCAAGGCTGTTTTTACAGGATGAAGATTCTGAGATACATTCTTCAAGTAGATTGCAGCTTTTTCCTAAACGGGGAAGAGCTGCACGCATACGCATACTTTCACCGATATGCGAGGTGTGTTTTTTTACATAGTTATCGTCGATATATTCGGTAATATCAAAAAACAGCTTTTCGCCTATTGAGTAGGATGCACGGTCAAATATAACTATATACGCGTTTATATCGTTATCAAAAAGAAACTCACTGATCGTATTGATCGCTACCTTTAACGCCTGGTCTTTTGGATATCCATATGCCCCTGAAGAAATCAACGGAAACGCAATAGATTGACAACCGTATTTTTTTGCCAAAGATAAAGATTCTTTATAGCATGATTCAAGTAATTGCTTTTCGCCGCATTTACCGTTTTTATATATAGGGCCTACTGTATGTATTACGTATTTTGCAGGCAGATCATATCCCGAGGTGATTTTTGCACACCCGGTTTTACAACCGCCAAGCGATTTACATTCATTAAGAAGCCTTTTGCCGGCTGCACGGTGAATTGCACCGTCAACCCCTCCGCCGCCAAGCAAGGTTTCATTAGCGGCATTGACAATAGCATCTACTGCCATCTTTGTTATATCATTTCGAACTATCTTAAGTGGCATTTTAAATCACCGGCTTTCAATTTTTAAGTTTATTTCCATCAGAAAATGCGTGTCCGATTATTTCGCCAAAATTCCAATATGCATGGGTTACGCTATCGTATATGATAGGATCTAATTTTTTTGCATCTATTTTACCGTTTTCATTAAGAATGCTTTCGTCTGCTGAAATATTTACAATATTTCCTATACAAATACCATCTTCGTTAAACTTTAAAAGCTTGCATTCTACCGTAAGTGGCAATTCTTCGATAACAGGTGCATTTACAAATTCGCTTTTTAAAGCATGAAAACCGGCTTTTGCAAATTTATCGGGTATATCGTTTGCAGAAACAATACCAACGTAATCGCAGGGAACTACGGTTTTCGTTGTTGCAAAGCTTACTGTAAAAGCTTTCGTTTTATTTATGTTTTCCGTAGTTTTGTGATCGTCTGCAAGGCATACCATCACTTGATTTGTGTCGTAAATACCGCCCCATGCAGCATTCATTGCATCGGGCACACCTTTTTCATCATATGTGCCTATTATCAATACAGGCATAGGATACAGCCAAGTTTTAACACCAAAATTTTTACGCATAACAAACTCCTTTTTATTATTCAACCTTTTGATCCTTTACGATATTATTTATCCACACACCTTTTTTGATCATAATAAGACCTATAATACATTTTATTATATCAACCGCGGTGCATGTAAAATAAAGTAAAACTACCGGCATATCCGTATAACGGCTTAAGACAAAAGCAAGCGGCACAGATATTATCCATACAAAACAACTGTCAAACAAAACGGTTATAAATGTTTTACCGCCTGAACGAAGTGTAAAGTAACAAGCGTTGGCAACGGAGTGTATTGGCATGCAAATTGCCGCACAAAGTATGAATTGAGAAGCCAAAGCGTGTATTTCACTACTGGTTTTATAAACAAGAGGGAACAGCGGCGAAGCAAGCGCCATCACAACGCCTACTGCGGTACATAAAAGTAACGAGAAAACGATAAGCTTTCTGTCTGCATCAACCGCCTCTTCGATGTCACCTTTACCTAACATTTGACCTATTATTATCGCTATTGCACTTCCCATTGCAATAAACGAAACGTTAAAGACGTTGCTTACCGTCGAGTTGATGTTCAATGCAGAAACAACGTCGTATCCGCGTATGGAATAACATTGTACCAGCATTGCCATACCCGTTGACCAAAGTGCTTCGTTAAGCATTAAAGGGATACATTTTTTTGTAATTTCGACGGCAAGCTTTCGAGGAATTTTAAGGCTTTTATAAGCCTGCTTTATGAAAGCGTATTTATTACTGTTTTTATGCGTTTTTAATGCAACAAATACAAGTTCTGAAAATCTTGAAATAACAGTTGCTATTGCTGCGCCCGCAACGCCAAGACGCGGAAATCCGCAAAGCCCAAATATAAGTAAAAGATTTAAAACGAAGTTAACCAATATTGAAACAATGCCTGCCATCATTGGTACAATAGTTTCGCTTGTTTCACGCAGCGTGCCTGAATAGCATTGAGAAACTGCAAACGCAGGAATACCTATAAGCATTATCGAAAGATATTGTTTGGCAAAAACTACGCTTTGCTCGATCTGTTCAGGTGTACCGTCACCCGTAAGATATAATCTTATTAAATTTTCGCCCAATACGGACATTATAACTATTCCGATAACAGTAATTAGAAAAACTGCCATTAACTTGTATCTAAACGTTGCCCGAATGCCTTTATTATCTTTTTTTCCGTAAAATTGGGCAGTAAAAATACCTGCCCCTGCAATAGTGCCGAATATGGTAAGATTAAAAACGAACATCAACTGATTTACGATTGCAACTCCTGTCATTTCAACCGTGCCAAGCCTGCCTACCATTATATTATCCAATAAATTAACGAAGTTTGTAATTCCGTTTTGTATCATTATCGGTATTGCTACGATCATTACGTTTTTGTAAAACGATCGATTTCCGATATATTTACTTTTCATCTTTTCACCACCTTATATAAAATGTTAATCACACGACAGTATAACAAATTTGGTCTTTTAAATATATACTAACAAATTAATAAATCTTAAACTATTGACAACAAAAACACGATTTGCATCTTAGGTTGTTTTTTACAATGAAATGATAATTTCCAAAAGGAAAATGCGAAAAATGATATACATTCTTCGCATTTAAAATAAACAATTAACAAATTAAGCAGGGAAGTTATCAATTATAGAAGTGAATAAATCTGTCCACACCTGTGCTTCGGCATCAGACATCTGTACGAACATATCCGAGGTGTAGTACATATCCTTGTCAACTTTTTTATACGTTTTTTCAGCACGTGGAATGGCGTTATAGTTTTCAACAAACGCATCAAATTCGGTTAAAAAAACGGGAATCTCGCAAATCGTTTCAAAAACGCTGTATTCATAGAAATATTCCGCCTGTACCCTTAGCCTGTAGCATTCTTCCGTTTCGCCCGTAGCGGGATTTACAGCGGTAAATTTAGAAAAAGTTTGTACGCCGGCACGCCATTCAAGGTATTCAACCTTGCAAATTGAAGCTTCTGCTTCAATTTCCTTATTGTTAAGCAGCATTACGCTGAAAAGGTCTTGTGATTTATTGTAAAATTCCAACTGTTTTTCTGTGCATTCCATACCCTGTATGTTAGGAACTTCAGGTTCGGTATCCGGGGGCTGTGTAGTATCTTCTTCAGAATCCACAATATCATCAGAATCCGCGATATCATCGGAATCCTCAATAAAATCGGAATCTTCGGGGATTTCAGAATCTTCTATAATATCGGAATCTGCTATTTCGTCAGAATCTTCAACAGGTACCGTAGTATCCTCCGCAGGGGTGGTTACAATCGGCTTTTTGGTAGTAACAGGAGGTTTTGGTTTTGTTGTTAAAGATTCGGTAATTATATCTGTAACATATTCCGTATCGTCGGCGGTCGTATCTTCTATCGGTACATTAGTTTCAAAGCCAGTTATATCCGATGCGGTAATATTTTCTTCATCGGTTTCCGTTGAAATATCAGGTGCTGTCTGTCCTTCTGTTTGCAACGATTGCGTGGTTGTATTTTCGGTATTTGCAGAGGTTGATTCTTCATTGTTTGATTTGCATGCCGTGAATGCAAATACGAGAGAAAATGCAATCAAAATCGCAGCAAAACGCGGCGTATAACGTGTAAAACGATTGGGACGTACAACTTTATTCATACTTTATTCCTCTTATGTTTCAAAAATTCTGTTGATAATTATACAACATTTTTGTTGAAATGTCAATATCCGAGAAATTTATAAAAAGTAAATAAAAGGTGATTATATGATTGATTTTGATGCGCTTACCATAAATGAATTATTGAATTCCGAATTTTCGTGCCAATGCGGAAAATCACATAAAACAGATTTAAAGGCGGTTTACGATAACATAACAAATTTACGCGAGGTTATATCAAAATACAATGTAAAAAAAGCGTATGTGGTGTGTGATAAAAATACGTACAGCGCCGCCGGAAAAATAACAGAACAAATCCTCAAAGAATCCAACATAATATTTAAGTTTTGTATGCTTGATAACGATAAAGACCGTTTAGAACCATGTGAAAAAGCAGTTGGGCAAGTTGTAATGGAATATCAGCAATCCGATATTATAATCGCATTGGGAAGCGGAACGATAAACGATATTTGCAAATTTTTAAAATTACTTACAAGACTGCCGTACGTAATAGTGGCAACTGCACCTTCAATGGACGGATATGCTTCAAACTCTTCCTCTATGCTTTTCGGCGGGGTAAAAACAACCATATCTTCGTCTTGCCCGGATGTAATAATAGCTGACCCCGATATACTTAATACAGCCCCCGAAATAATGAAATTAGCAGGGATCGGTGATATACTTGCTAAATACGTAAGTGTTTGCGAATGGCGGATTTCAAATATCGTAACAGGCGAATACTATTGTGAACGCATTGCGAAAATAATGAGAAAATGTGCAACCGAGTGCTTTTTAAATGCCGAAGCCTTCCTTGCAGGAGACAAAGAAGCTGTAAAAAGTGTAACGAATGGATTGATCAAAGCGGGAATAGCTATGGCGTTTGCAGAAATTTCACGCCCTGCATCAGGAACAGAGCATTATTATTCACATCTATGGGAGATGAAATCTATCGAAAACGGTACTTGCTGTCAATTGCATGGTATCCAAGTGGGACTTGCCACGTTGGAGGTTATAAAGAAATACAATGAAGTAAAAAAAATAATCCCTGATAAAAAACGCGGTACAGAATTTGTTAAAAATTTTAACACGAAAGTCTATTTTGAAAAAATACGAGAATACTTTGGCACAAGTGCCGAAAAAATTCTTGCCTTGGAAGAAAAAGAACAAAAGTATAATAAAGAAACACATTCCGCTCGATTGGAAAGAATAATTAAAAATTGGAATCAAATACTTGAAATAATAAACGACGAGATGCCGCAGTATTCAGAAATGTTAAATCTATACAAAAAAATCGGTTTTCCAACTGAATATGCACAAATAGGCGAAAGTGAAGAAAGCGCAAACGAAGCATTTATTCATACTAAGGATATTCGTGATAAGTATATACTTTCACGTTTATTGTGGGATTTGGGTTATGATAAAATTTGAAAAATGTTCAAATGCTCATTTTAACATTTTTACAAAAATATTATCATTTTCTATTGACAAAGGCGGATTATTTTGTTATTATAACTTTATTAAAGGGGTGTTTTGTACCCAATTTTAAAATTATTGTTGAAAAAAACAGAATGTAACAACATTCGGAAGGGGGCAATTCTTTATGGATTTGTCGTTTTTAGCACCGATAGGCGCGGTAGTTGCGTTACTTTTTGCTTTGTATAACGCGATGAAGGTCAAGAAAGCCGATCAAGGTACTGAAAAGGTACGCGAGCTTTCGAAGTCTATAAAAGACGGTGCAAATGCTTATTTGAAAAGACAGTATAAGACAGTTGTGATATTTTTCGCAATTGCTTTTGTTGTATTTTTGATACTCTCGTTTATCAAAACCGGCGAAGACGGAACGAGACTTATATCCCAATACACGCCTTTTGCGTTTTTAACGGGCGGCGTTTTCTCTGCTTTGTCCGGTTATCTTGGAATGAAGATAGCTACAATGGGTAACGGCAGAACGGCAACGGCAGCTTCCACAAGCCTTAATAAAGGGCTTCGCGTTGCTTTTTCGGCCGGTTCGGTTATGGGATTTGTAGTTGTAGGTCTTGGCTTGCTTGATACATCTATTTGGTATTTCTTATTAAGATACGCTTTTCAGCTTAACGAAGCACAGATAGCTTCCAATATGGTAACTTTCGGTATAGGTGCTTCTACAATGGCTTTATTTGCCCGCGTTGGCGGCGGTATATTTACCAAAGCGGCAGATGTTGGGGCAGACCTTGTAGGTAAGGTTGAAGCGGGTATCCCTGAAGATGATGCAAGAAACCCCGCAACGATTGCAGACAACGTTGGTGACAATGTCGGTGACGTTGCAGGCATGGGCGCAGACCTTTACGAATCTTACGTTGGTTCGATCATCTCGGCGCTTTCACTTGCTTATTATGCAGGCTTCTCCACTTTTGATAAAATGATCGTTCCGCTTTTACTTGCGGTTCTCGGTGTAATTTGTTCTGTAATAGGTACGTTCTTTGTTCGTTGCGGTGAAAGCACAGATCAAAAAACCTTGCTTTCCGCTTTAAGACGCGGTACGTACATCAGTGCCGTTGCATTTGCTGTTTGCGCTTTCCCGCTTATTTGGTTTGTTCTCGGCAAGGAATATATCGGAATTTACGGTGCAGTAGTTTCCGGATTATTTGCAGGCGTTCTTATTGGTTATTTTACAGAGTATTTCACGTCAGATACTTATAAACCGACACAAAAATTAGCTTCATCCTCACAAACCGGCTCTGCAACGATTATTATAGGCGGTTTTTCGCTTGGTTTAAAAAGCTGTGTTGCACCCGTTGTTGTAGTTGCTATATCTGTATTAACATCCTTCCTTGTTTCCGGCGGCGGAAGCAATGTAAACCTTGGCTTGTTCGGAATTGCGATTTCCGCTGTTGGCATGCTTTCAACGCTTGGCATTACACTTGCAACAGACGCATATGGTCCTATTGCTGATAATGCCGGCGGTATTGCGCAAATGGCAGGAATGGACGAAATAGTTCGCGAAAGAACAGATGCACTTGATTCTCTCGGTAACACTACTGCCGCAACAGGCAAAGGTTTTGCCATCGGCTCTGCAGCATTAACGTCTTTATCCCTTATCGTTGCGTTTAAACAACAGATAGAAAACATTATCGGCGAAGGCTTCACGTTTAATACAGAAATAGTAAGCCCTGTTGTTCTTATAGGTGTGTTTATAGGTGCTATGTTGCCGTTCATATTCGCTTCTCTTACGATGGAAGCAGTTGGCAATGCCGCACAAAGCATCGTTCTTGAAGTAAGAAGACAGTTTAAAGAAATACTTGGCATTATGGAATACAAGGCGAAGCCCGATTATGCCAAATGTGTTGACCTTTGTACAAAATCTTCACTGCACTACATGATATTGCCGTCTGTGTTGGCTGTGGTTGTGCCGATTATTGTCGGCTTGCTTCTCGGCCCGTCAGGTGTGGCTGGTATGCTTTGCGGTGCGGTTGTATCAGGATTTCTTTTGGCAATACTTATGTCAAACGCCGGCGGCGCTTGGGATAACGCTAAAAAATATATCGAAGGCGGAAATTACGGCGGCAAGGGAAGTGATTGCCATAAAGCTGCTGTCGTGGGCGATACTGTAGGCGATCCATTTAAGGATACAAGCGGTCCTGCTATCAATATTCTTATCAAACTGCTTTCAATAGTTTCTATTGTATTTGCCTATATTACGGCACATTACAACATAATTGATAAAATTCTGTAAGATATAGATATTCATAAAAAACGCAGATAATAGCCGTTATCTGCGTTTTTTTATTTTTCTTTTTTAGAATACGTCTATCGTATTTCAAATAAATACAAATTTTTTTATTATTAATAAAATGTTGTAGATGTAATTTAAAAAATAATATATAATAATGTCCGAATGATATTTTGGAGGATGATATTTTGGAGGATGATATTATGATGATAGACACAAAAAAAATCAACACAGAGCAAAGAAACCCAAACACGATGAACATTGATAAGCTTCCCACTAACGAAATGGTCGCTTTAATGCATAAAGAAAGCAAACGCGCTTTTGATGCAATAGATGATATTTTGCCGGAGGTTGCACAGGCAGTTGACAAAATAGCCGAAGCCTTCGACAATGGCGGTCACTTATATTACATAGGTGCAGGCACAAGCGGCAGAATAGGCGTGCTGGATGCTTCTGAATGCCCCCCTACCTTCGGCGTTCCGGATACGCTTGTCGTAGGAATTATAGCAGGCGGCGACGGTGCCTTAAGGAAAAGCTCAGAAGGCGCAGAAGACAGCGAAGAAAATGGTTATAAAGAAATTATTGACAGAAAGCTTGGCACAAACGACGTTCTCGTCGGAATTGCAGCAAGCGGAAGAACACCGTATGTTGCCGGTGCAATGAAAGCCGCGAAGGAGCTTGGTGCAATAACAGTTTCCGTTACAAGCACACCCGGTTCATATATCGACACGCTTGCAGATATAAAATTATCTTGCAATACAGGGGCTGAGGTTATCACCGGATCAACAAGATTGAAAAGCGGAACAGCACAGAAGCTTATTCTTAATATGCTTTCTACATGTGCTATGATAAAAACGGGCAAGGTATATGAAAATCTTATGATAAACGTAAGCGCTTCAAATGAAAAGCTTAAAACAAGGGCTTCTTCCATTACGGCAGAAATACTTAACATTACAAAAGAAGAAGCGTACGAGCTTTTAAAGCAAAACGATTTTTCCATCAGAGATACAATAGCTAAATTTGGTAAATAAACTATTTTAAAATGCAATGAAAGGGGGTATGAAAATGCCTGATAACAGACACGACGAGTTTTCTTATATGTCTTCCCACCGCAGACATCTTGAACAAGAGAAAAAGAAAAAAGAAGATGAAGAAAAAATACACGCACAAGTAAATACACCGCCTGCAAAACCCCCGATTACTTCACATCCCCCATATGGAAAGCCGTATAAAACTGATAAAAAAATACCCAACGCACGCAAACGACAAAGTATCGTGCACAAAAAAGCGCAGGTGAAACAACAACAGATCAACCGCGACAATATTAATGCGCAAGAGCGTGCAAGGAAGATGCAGGAAGAAACCGCACGAAAACTTCAAGCAGAAACTTTCGCAAGAAAAAAGGCGCAAGCGCAAAAACAGCAACGCGCCACCAGAATCGAGCAACAACGAAAAATTGCATCAGAAAAACGAAAAATCAACTCTGCAAGAAGGGAAATGCAATTAGGGTACTACAAAGCAATGATAAGTGCCTACGTTGCACGCCTGATAGCTATGATTATAGTCGGCGTTTTGATTTTTACCGTTTCCTTTGTTGCCTTTCGAATTTCGTTAAGCATTTCAAATTCTCCGTCACAGGAAAATTATACGTATATAATCAACGGCGAAAAGCGAAAATTAGATAGTAAGATTGCTCTTAAAAACGGTACTTTATATTTGTGCGGCGATGATATTGCCTCCATGTGTAACCTAACCGTTGCAGGCGACGAATATGAAATAAAATATATCTCGCCCGATAACGGGAACGAAACTGCTTCTTTCCGTATAAATACCAGAAGTGCATACGTTAATAAAAATGAGATACGCCTTTCTTCTGAAACGTTTAAAGAAGACGAAAGGCTATATATACCGTTAGAGTTTTTTGAAAACTATATGCAAGGCGTCAAAATCGTTCATAACGAAAACGAACGAACCGTTACTGTAAGCAGGATTGTTATAAATGAAAGCGATATTGCCGTATTGGGTGCAAAGGCTGAATATGCAGATATTACATATAAGCTTAAGAATTCCCAAGCAATCCTTTCGCTTAACGAAAACGCTTTAAGTGCAGATGACACAGTTTATAAATACGATATTGATATTACACCTTTCGAGGAATACATAAATCCTGCAAGCATTTTTGAATACGTTAAAATCATAAACAGAACCAATCCGGCAGAGGGAACGTTTAGATATAACGATTTAACGGTCACTTCCAATCAAAGCGTTCGTAACGAAGTACCCGTTGAACTGCGTTTATGCGCCGCTAAGGCTTTGGAAGCCATGCTGATGGAAGCGAAGAAAAACGACGTAACAAGATATGCAGTATTCAGAGGCTACGTTACCATGGAAGATCTTTTGCAGGCTGCGGATGACGACAAAAAGCATATATCAAAATACGGTCAACCGCAATACGACGAGAATCTTCTCGGCCTTACGGCAGAGGTATATTTTGGCGATAGGGAAGAATCGTACGGCAAATCCGAAGTATTTGAATGGTTTGAAGAAAACGCACACCGATTCGGTTTTATCGTACGATATCCTAAAGAAAAACAAACCTCCACAGGCGTTGAATTCCGACCTTGGACTCTGCGTTTTGTAGGAAGATACAGTGCAACGCGTATTGTAGAAGAAAATCTATCGCTTGAAGAATATGTTGCAAAATATAATTTAAACAGATGAAAAAAATGAAAATAAGCATGACAACTGGCGCATTATCGAGAAGATTTGGTGAAAATGCCGCTTTAAATCTACTTAATCAAGCCGGTTTTGAAGCGGTAGATTATTCGGGCTTCAAATACGGTGCGCCGCAAATATTCAAATCCCGTGATAAAGTTTTTTTCCAATATTATAAAGAATTGGGTATTTTTGCAAAAAATATAGGCATAGAAATACACCAAACACACGCCCCTATGCCTATGTATTCTTTTGATAAAGAAAAATTAAAGGTTTTAAAAGAAAATACCGTAAGTGCTATATATGCCAGCGCGTATCTTGGCGCTGAATATGTAGTTTTCCACCCTGCTGTTATTCCGGGTAGAATTGGTGAAGATGATATGCAACGCGGGGCAGAGCTTACGATACAGCATTTTTCCGATTTTATTCCAATATTAAAAGAAACCGGTATAAAAGGTGCGATAGAAAATATATACAGCAGGGATACAGATACAGGCGAAATATGTCCTACGGTATGTTCTTTTCCGAAGGATCTTGCATATGTTTCGGACACACTTGGCGATTGCTTTTGTAATTGCCTTGATATCGGTCATGCCCATTTAACAAAACAACCACCTGAACAGATGATTAAAATACTTCAAAAAAGGGTGGAAGTTATTCATCTGCACGATAACGACGGTATTACAGATTGCCATACAGCGCCATTCGAAAAAAATATTGATTGGAAAAGCGTTTGCCAAGCATTAGATGAAATAAACTATTCGGGTACATTCAATTTCGAAGCAGACGAGTTTTTATCCAACATTCCCGATGATATGATACCCTTTAGACTTTCTTATTTATACGATTTAGGTCTTTATCTTACGAAACAAATAGAGAATTAAACGTGAAAAGCGGTGATATAAATTGCTTGAAATTTCAAAATATAAAAGCGAAACAGACGTTGTAGTTGATAATCTGAAAATTGATAAAAACGACATTGTTCTTTTCGCTTCAACCGATATGCAAGCCGAATGCGTTAAAGGCGATACGCTTCTTTTGCTTACATCAAAGGAATTATATGTTGTAAACGGCATTTTCACATTCACAGAAGGTACAATGAAACCTTCGGGAAAAAAGCCCAAGCTTGTTTTTTCAACCAATAATGTAGAGGCATATAATTTAGAAAGCCTTGATAAATTAAAGGTTGAAGAATATATTTCTTCTGCGGTTGTAAGTGCTGAATACCAAGGTGAAACGATACCGTTATTTTTCCTTACAAACTCTTCTAAAGAGGATGTCAGACTTTTCGTTAAATATTTCGGAATCTATAAAGAAAAGGGCGAAGTAATAGCAAACGAAAAGGATTTTAAAAACGAACGTTTTTGTCCCAAATGCAATAACCGCTATCCCGATGCAAACAGAAAGGTTTGCCCGCATTGCATGGACAAAAAGAAATTGCTTTTACGGCTTTATGAATTTACAAAGGGCTACCGCGCTTACATAATTGTAATCTTGCTTTCGCTTATTGCAACAAGTGCTTTAAGTGTTATATCTCCGTATATTTCTTCGTCTTTTTTATATAACAAAGTTCTTGAAGCGGGCGGGGAATTTTACGGTAATATTTTTCTTGTTTTATTTTTGGTAGTCCTTACCACCGTTTTGAAAATGTTTGTAAGTATGGTTACGGGAATAGCCACGGCGAAAATATCAGGTAAGGTTATATATGATTTAAAAAATACGATATTCAAGTCGATAGGAAGATTATCCATGTCGTTTTTCACCGCCAGACAAACGGGTGGCTTGATGTCGCAAATAAATAACGACGCTAATAGTATTTATTGGTTGTTCGTTGACGGTGTTCCTTACTATCTTATAAACGTTATACAAGTAATTGCCATTGCCATTATAATGCTGTGCATGAACGCACCGTTAGCCCTGTATTCTATAATTACATTACCTTTGTTTTTGTTTTTGCTTTCACGCGTTCAATCAAAATTACGAACCCTGCATTTTAAACGATATGCAGCCGCCAAGGCGATGAGTGCAACACTTGCGGATTCCTTATCCGGCGTAAGAGTTGTGAAAGCATTCGCAAGGGAAGATGTTGAAAGCCAACGGTTTAACGAACGTTCTCAGAATTTGGCAAATTCTCTAAAGCGTACAACGTACTTCAACAACTCAGTTCTTCCTGCTATAAACATAGTAATGTATTTAAGTAATATTATCGTTTGGGCTTTTGGCGGTTGGATGATAATGTCGCAAAGCGGTGATATGGATTACGGTACGCTGGTAACGTTTATATCATATGTGGGTATGCTTACCTCACCTTTATTTTCTTTTGTTGATATGTCGTACTCCTTTTCGGAATGCACAAATGCCATGCAACGTTTGTTTGAAATTGCGGATACAGAACCCGAAGTAAGCGAAGCGGAAAATCCGATACGTTTACCAAACGTTCAAGGAAAAATTGAATTTAAAAACGTTGAATTTTCTTATAATAAAGATAGAAAAATTATCGATGGCATCAGTTTTGATATTGAACCGGGCGGCGTTATAGGTATTGTAGGGCATACCGGTGCGGGAAAAAGCACCCTTGCAAACTTGCTGATACGCTTATACGACGTTACCGCAGGCGAAATATTGATAGACGGTATAAACGTTAAAGATATTGCATTTGAGGATATCAGAAGCAACATAGCAATAGTATCACAAGAAACATATCTTTTTGTTGGTACTATATTGGAAAACATAAGATACGCAAAGCCTGATGCAACGTATGACGAGGTAATAACAGCCGCTAAAATTGCAGGGGCACACGATTTTATAATCAAGTTACCCGATGCATATGAAACAAAAATAGGCTTCGGATATAAAGATCTGTCAGGCGGGGAACGGCAAAGAGTTTCAATAGCCAGAGCTATTTTGAAGAATCCGAAAATACTTATAATGGATGAAGCAACTGCTGCTATGGATACCGAAACTGAACGACGAATTCAATACGCGCTTAATCTTCTTACCAAGGGTAGAACGACGATAATGATAGCGCATCGCCTTTCAACATTGCGTGATGCAGATAAGCTTATAGTTATAGAAAACGGCAAAATGGCTGAACACGGTACGCACCGCGAGCTTCTTGCCCAAAAAGGTATTTATCACAAATTATACAAGCTTCAAATGGAAGCATTGAAAAATATAGGGATAGAAGAATAATGGAAGAAAATAAAGTAAATTTAAAAGACGTGGTAAAGGTTACGTATCTTACCCCGAAAAACGCCTCTTTTAATGAAAAAAACAGTTTTATCTCTTTTAAAGGTACAGTTTTAAAACCGGATGAAAACTACGTTTACAGCGAAAAAGAGGTAGAATATAAAAGGGTATTTCTGCAAAGAAATTTCCCGTATGACTGCTTTGATAAATATATTTCCGTTCTTGATGAAGAAAACTCAGAAATAGGCATAATTACCGATATCAATTTATTTGATGAAAAAACAGTTTCCATACTTTCTTCAGAGCTTAAAAGGAAATACTTCATTATCAAATTGACAAAAATCAATTCCATTAAAGAAAAATACGGTTTTTCATATTGGAAAGCAGAAAGCGAACGGGGAAGCATTTCCTTTACCTTGCACGACACTTCAAAAAGCATAACCAAAATCGGTGATGACAGAATGTTTATTTGTGATGTTGACGGAAACAGATACGAAATAGAAAAGTTTTCAGCTTTAGATAAAAAAAGCCGCAAGGCTATGGAGCTATACATATAATGTTGAAAAAAATACGATCTTTATTTTCTAAAGTATATCGCAAGATAAGAAAAAAGCCAATACCGATCTCTTCCGAGCAAAGAAAAAGAAATCTTTTAAAAAAGCTTCCCACCGAAGCAATTGATTTTGAAAAGGAACACGTAATTTCGGTATTTTCTTTTGAATATGACAGTAATAATAATAAAAGCGACGGGGTAATCGTTATAACTGATGTGCGTCTGCGCGCATTTGAAAACGGCGAGGAAACGGTTAACCTGCAATATGATCAACCTGATGAATTCAGATACAATTCTTACGTTGGTGTATGCGCGATAGAATACAAAATAAACGGTGAATACTTTAATATTTGCCGCGGTAAAATGAACAGTGCCGATCTTTTTTCAAGGGCGGTAAGGGTTCTTAATAACCGTAAAGAAACCGGGGCTTTTCCTTTTGAGGATATAAACCTGCAACATCGCACTTGCCCCAAATGCGGTGCAGCATATCCGCGCAATTCCAGTGTTTGCATGTCATGCGTAGATAAAAAAGCGCTTTTTAAACGCGTTTGGGATTGGATAAAGCCATTCAAGTTTCGCCTACTGTTAGCTTCTGTTTTATTTTTCGCTACAATGGCAGTAAATTTGTTGTTTCCATACATTAATCAGATACTTGTAGATGACTATATAGAAAACACGGATATACATAATTCAATCGCCGCAGGCAACGGAAAGCAAGTGTTTTTCTTGTTTATCCTCGTTGTTTTATCTATGCTTGGGGCTTATATATTACAGTACGTGGTTGGCGTTATACGAAACTTAACGATGCTTCATATAGGTTCAAAGCTTATAGTAACGCTGCGTAAAACCGTATTTGATAAGATTCAGGAAATGTCGCTGGCTTCTGTATCAAAGCGCACCACGGGCGAATTGATACGCCGCGTAACCACAGATGCTGCACAGGTTGAAAACTTTATTTCCGGACAGCTTCCAAATATTTTAAACCAAGTATTCCTTTTAATATCAATAGGAGCTATTCTTTTCGTATATGACTGGCGTCTTGCGTTGGCTATAATCATACCCGTTCCGATTGCCGCTGTTGCTATGCGAAGATTTTGGGGATTTACGCATAAAATATATCACAAGCAGTGGGAAGCAGGTTCTAAAGCGTCAAGCGTTCTGTTTGATATTTTTTCAGGAATACGCGTTGTTAAATCTTATGGCACAGAAGAAAAAGAACACGCACGATACGACGAAGCTATAAAGAAAGAACGAGATCTTCAAATCAGAAACGAAACCCTGTATTGTTTAATACATCCTTTTTTGGGATTTATACTTAATATCGGAACCTTTTTCTTGCTTTATTATACTGCAACAAATATGCTTGACGGTACGATGACATACGGCGAAGCATCAAAATTTTCTTCATACGTTTCATATATCTACGGCCCGATACACTGGATAGCAGGTTTGCCGCGTATTCTCATAAGAACATACACTTCATTGGTTAAAATTTTCGATGTTTTAGACGAAAAGGTTGACGTCGCCGATAAAGATAATGCTGCAGATATTGATATCCACGGTAAGATAGAGTTCAAAAACGCTTCTTTCGGATATGACGAAACGGGCGATGTGTTGAAAAAAATCAATCTTACTATCAATCCGGGGGATATGATAGGTATAGTTGGGCGTTCAGGCGTGGGGAAATCTACCTTGATAAACCTTGTTATGCGTCTTTACGATGTTGGCGACGGATCAATTGAGATAGACGGAACCGATATCCGCAGCATTTCACAACATTCTTTGCGTTCACAAATAGGTGCAGTATTGCAAGAAACGTTTTTGTTCTCCGGTAGTATATACAATAATATTGCATATGCAAAGCCGGGATGTACGAAAGAAGAAGTTATAGAAGCCGCAAAATTGGCAGGCGCACACGATTTTATCGTAAAATTACCGGATGCGTATAATACGCGCGTTGGCGAACGTGGTCATACACTTTCCGGCGGGGAAAGGCAACGCGTGGCAATCGCACGTGCATTACTTCGAGATCCGCGTATTCTTATATTAGACGAAGCAACGGCTTCTCTTGATACCGAAACGGAAAAAAGCATACAAGATGCGTTGCAGATGCTTATTAAAGACAGAACAACGCTTGCCATTGCTCACCGTCTTTCTACATTGCGCAATGCCACAAGACTTGTTGTTATTGATAACGGTACTATCACAGAAGTCGGCACACATGAAGAACTTTTGAAGAAAAAAGGTATATACTATAACCTCGTTATGGCACAAAGGCAAATGTCGAAAATGTCTTAATATTTAGCACAAGTTGAAAAAATAAGGAATATTTTTTTATAAAAAGTATTGCATTTTTGCACTGTTTGTGATATACTTACAAACAGTGACAAGGCCCGTTGGTCAAGTGGCCTAAGACTCCGCCCTCTCACGGCGGCAACAGGGGTTCGAATCCCCTACGGGTCACCACTGGTAAAACACTTTTGTTGATTAAACAAAAGTGTTTTTTTTTATTGAAAAATTCACGTTTTAAAGGTATAATATTTATGTAAAATAAAAATTAAAAAAGGGTAAAATATGACGGCGAGGAATTCAAAACAATAAAAAAATGTTTTCTGTTTGGAATTATTGTATCACTGCAATATTAGATATTATTTCTAAAAGTAACTGCCAAAAATGCGCTAAACTAACAGAAATCGGTGCAAAAGCAATTGCTTTTGGTGGTGCAACCATTCACGTCGTTTGTGTTGCCCTTATGTATATATGTAAAATGGAATGTTCAAGTGCTGTATCAGCAATACCGCAAAATATCATTGATTTTTACGTTATGGCTTGTCTTACCATTCAGCACAGTATCTATGACAGTATATACTGCCATGGCAGTTGCGATAGCATTTCCTATAATGGCAGGTAAAACAATTTTCCAAAATGGGCAGTTATATTTAATCCTCTAACATCAAAGGTACTTATCCCGATTATTGCCATGTTATTGCCGAATACCAAGGTTGTAAACGCCTTGAACATGGCTGATATGGGAATTGCTTCCTTAATAACATTTTTGGGATTATTGATATTATTTGAAAAATATCAAAAAATTGATAACTAGTCAGTAAAATGAAAATTCAGTTTTCCCCGGGCTTTTTTGTTCTTCGAAAGCATATTTATAATATCGTAGTTGGGTAATTCACAATACTGCCGATACTATTGACAAAATTGCAAAAAAGTATTATAATACAGTCGGATGATGTTACATAAGGGGATAAAATGAGAAAAACAAGGAACACCGGCAATTTTATTTTCTGCTTAATACTGAATTTGATATTTAATTTCGAGGGTTCTGTTCCCGCTTGGATACTGTTGATATGCCATTTTATATTTGACATATCTATATGGTGGTTTGTAGGCGCTTTAGCCGCATGGATACTTTTGCAAATTGTTTCTATGCTTATTTTACGTTGGGCAAACCGTTGCAGCAACGCACCTATAGAAGTAAAGAAAAACAAAAACCCTTATTCCAATTCATCTAAAAACATACATCCGAATAACGATAATTAAGTTTAAAGCAGTTATACTGATTTAATACATTTTTGTTTACAGAAAGGAATGATTTTTTATGGGACTTATTAAAGCTATTTCAGGCGCAGCCGGCGGTGTACTTGCCGACCAATGGAAAGAGTTCTTTTACTGCGATGCACTTGCAGCAGACGTTCTCGTTACAAAAGGTCAAAAACGTACATCTTCGCGTTCTTCTAATACAAAAGGCGAAGAAAACATTATTTCCAACGGTTCCGGTGTTGCTATCGCAGACGGTCAATGTATGATTATAGTAGAGCAGGGAAAGGTTGTTGAATTTTGCGCTGAACCCGGCGAATTTACATACGATTCTTCAACAGAGCCCAGCATCTTCGCAGGCTCTTTGGGTACAAGCATTCTCGAAACATTCAAAGCTATTGGTAAAAGATTTACCTACGGCGGCGATACGGGAAAGGACCAAAGAATATATTATTTCAACTTAAAAGAAATTCCCGATAATAAATTCGGTACACCTAACCCTGTGCCTTTCCGCGTAGTTATCAACGAAGAACTTGGCTTTAAAATGTCGGTAGATTTGCGTTGTAACGGTATTTATTCTTACAAAATTGCAGACCCGCTTAAATTCTATACGAACGTATGCGGTAACGTAGAATCTGATTATACGCGCGACAAAATCGACAGTATGTTGAAGGGCGAGCTTATTGCAGAACTTCAGCCTGCACTTGCTGTATTGTCTGCAAACGGCGTATTCTACGATCAAATTCCCGCACACGCTACGGAATTGGCTGATGCATTGAACAAACAGCTTGTTGAAAAATGGGGTAAAAGAGGTATAGAGGTGTTCTCTATGAACCTTGGTGTACCTTCCATTCCCGAAAAACAGCGCGAAAAGATCACCGAATGGGAAGAAAACGCTATGACGCTTAACCCCAATGTTGCTGCTGCACGCTTGGTAGGCGGTCAGGTTGATGCTATGAAAACCGCTGCCGCTAACGAAAACGGTGCAATGATGGGCTTTATGGGTATGAACATGGCTATGGCTAACGGCGGCATGAACGCACAAAATCTTTATTCTATGGGTCAACAACAACCCATACAACCGGCACAAAAGCCTGCCGATGGTTGGAAATGTGCTTGCGGCGCAACAGCAACGGGTAAATTCTGCCCTGAATGCGGTGCTAAAAAGCCTGAAGTAAAAAATGCAAATACTTGGAAATGCGCTTGCGGCGCAGAAGCTACCGGTAATTTCTGCATGGAATGCGGTGCTAAAAAGCCTGCTGAAGGTTGGACTTGCGCTTGCGGTGCAGTAAATAAGGGGAAATTCTGTCCTGAATGCGGTGCTAAAAAACCTGCAGGCGAAAGGCTTTACCGTTGTGATAAATGCGGTTGGGAACCTGCCGATCCCGCAAATCCCCCGAAATTCTGCCCTGAATGCGGCGACACATTTGATGATTCTGATATAAAGTAATATAAGGTAAATTGAAAAAGATAATCAATTGGTTTAAAGAGTACGGATATTATTATAAAATGCATTTTATAGTCGGCGCATTTATACTGCTGCTTGCATTTATAATAGTATTCCAAGCTATCACAAAAACGGACTATGATATATACATTACATATCTTGGCCCGATATCCCACACAACAGACGGGTTATCATCTATCGAAAACGCCGTTTTAGCAACGCTTGATGATGAATTAAAAAAAGAAGTAAAAGAGGTTTCTGTAAGAGATATAGTTTATCTTAACAAAGAACTTTTCACCGAAAGCAAAAAACACGATATGTTCGTATCCGCTACTTCAAACAGCGATGCTGTAAAATTATTGAATAACGAAATCGCAGTAGGTGATTCGTACATCTATATAATTGATAAGGAGCAGTACGATAAAATTAAGTCCACAGGTGCTTTATCAAAATTATCCGATGTTTTGAAAAATGTTCCGCAAGGGGCTGATTCGCATGGTATTTCTATCAAAAAAACGGAATTCGGAAACAGTTTTGCCTGCTTTGCAAATTACCGTGACGATATGATATTATGCTTACGTGCAAACACATCAGGCAGTGCAATATCCACCTTAAAGGGAAAGGAAGAAGTTCAAAAAGAATTTGATCTTCACCTGCGTGTTTTCCAATCTATTATCAACTATACAGAACAGTAAAATATCGCAAAAAAACACCGCCAACTTTGGCGGTGTTTTTTGTATTCTTTTATTTGATATACGCACCTGTAATAATATGTGTTATTACCATCCAAACCAACTGATATACCACTATTGCAAGCGAAGAAATAATATTCGGTATTCCGGAAACATAAGCAAATACCATTATCATTATTGCAATAATGATGGATATCGAGGATATAAGCGTTCCAGTTTTAATAACAGAGGATAACTTTCTGCAATTCGTTAATGTTTTAAGTAATGATTTTGCAGACCCTCTTGAAATAATAGTAGATTCTACAGATTCAGAACTTGAAGACATCTCGTTATTATTTTCACACTTAACCACCCTTACGGGGTATTTTTTTATATTTATCTCACTTGCAAGAAGTGCCGTATCTATATTAGGGTCAAACGTTTTAACCGCTATACACATACCCGCATCTGTAAGCTGACGAAGTATATGTGAAAAATCGGGGTCTGCGGCATACTTAATATAAAACTTTGCCACTATCGTGCCGCCAAACGCAACGTACATAATACGTTTGGAATTATTGCTTTCAGCCGCCTCGTCATCAGCTGTATAAAGCGGAATATAATGCTTTTCTTCCATGAAAGCGGCACTGCCGATCAAAACGTGCTCTTCATCTACGTCGGCTTCTATACCGTCTTCGTATATCGAGTATATTTTTACGTTATCAGTTTTACCTATTTCATTTGCGGCGGCAGCGAAAACCTCTTTTAAAGGGCCGCCAAGCTTAGAAAATATGCTTGAAACAACGAAAACCACGTGGTCATCTCTTGAATCAAGATACGTTCTGTAACCTTGTACCTTTATTCCGTACGAGGGGAAGACCTCTTTATCATCAAATGAAACTACCGAAACGCTCGAAAAATCGTCTGCTACCTTTTCACCTATAAACGTACTGTCTTCGCTGAAGGCTTCTGTAGATGTTTTGTAAAGCGGTAATGAAAATGCAGTATAAAGTGACGCAGGAAGCACCGCACAAAGAACGGTAAAGGCACTTGTAAGCGAAACGTAAACGGAATTTTTCAACGAAAACATAACCGCGAATACAACTGCAAAAACAACAAGGCAAGCTAACGTTATTATTCCAAACACACTGCGTTGATTGGAAGTTTTACTAAAATTAGAAACGAAATTTTCAATAAAGTTGGTTTTATTTATTTTCAACAGCTCGGGATTCTCGGGAAGATAATTGTAAAACTCGTTCTTTTCAATGCTTTTTTCGGAAGGTGTATATTTCTCTATAGTATATTTCATTCGGTTGCTGGAAACGATCTTAAAAGCAGAAATCTCTCTTTTAAGATCTCTGTATTCACTTATCAAAGAAGCAAAAATACAAACCGTACACGGTGAAAACATCAAAAGCGGTTCTTGCGGTGCCGTTATGCAAGCAAACACACCGAATATAAACGTTACCGCCACAAAGACAAACGTCATAACATCTGACGTAAATCTGCCAGTTACAAGCCCCTTTAATCCGCTTATCAGCGATCTTACTGCGAAAGCACTGCAGATCAAAAATAATTGGAAGCAAACAAGCAATAAAACGCGCGGGTTAGCAACAGGATCTAAAAAGTGGGGAACATCTGCTTTAAAATAAATTATACTTTCAAGGCACAAAAGAAGTAAAGAAAATACTACCGTTCCGCATATTCTCAAGCGTGAAGACAGATATCTTTTCTTATATTTTTCAAGAAAAGGTTTGTTTTGTGCGGCATTAACGTATTCGTCGTGTGTTTTGCTTCTTTTAGGCTCGTTAGCGTTTTGGGGTTCTTTTTTGCGTTTGCTTTTTTCTTTGACTTTTTTAACAACGGGTTCTTTGTCATCGTCGTAAAGCTCGTCTAAAACTTCTTTGAAGTTAACGGCGTTCATTATATCATGCTCGGTATCGTCATATCCGTCGCTTGATTTTTCCGTTTCGGAATATATCTGGTCAAAAGCAAATTGAGATTCGAGGTCTATTTTAGATTTTGAAGGATCTTCCTCGGTATTATCATCGGAATTTTCACTTGCAGGCGAAGTTCTTATTATGGTTGCATCTTCATCCTGTATTTCTTCAGTTTCTGTCGATTCCCGGCTTTCCTTTGCTTGTGATTGCGCGCTTTCGGTATCGGATATATCAGAATCAGGTGCATCATCTTCTAAAATAGCTTTTGCGCTTGAGTCAAGTGCTTTGAATGCAGAGGTAGGCTGAAAATCTTCCTCTTCTTCCTCAAATTCAGAATCATCAAATATTACCTTACGTTCCTCTTCGGGTTCTTTTTCGGCAAGATTTATGCTGTTTACCCCTCTTGACGATGCAGCTTTTTTGATAGGTGCGGGCTGAAAAACGCTATCATCCATTCTATCCAACGTATCCGAAAAGCCTAAAAGCGAGCTTAATGTATCCGATTGTTTTTTTTCGGTATTATCTTGCGTTTTTTCCGAAGCATCATCGCTGATATTTTCTTCGTTTTCGTTTTCCGCAACAAACGAAGTGGTATCATCCGACTGCAACTCTTCCGCTTGAATAGATTCAATATTGATATCTTCGTTTTCCGTATCTGCTATCGGGATAATTGAAGAATCTTCTTGTAGAACAGGATCATCATCTTCTGAAGCATTTGAAGCTTTTTCCTCAATAGGAAGACCTTCCGGGGAAAGGCCAAGTGAAATATTAAGCTGTCGAATCAATTCATCGGCAGAAAGGTCTTTTTTATCTTCTTTATTATCCATCTTACCCTCGCTTTCTGTTATCTTTTTGATTATTTTATTATGTATTTTTGTTTGGTTATTTCGTTAAGTATAACTGCTGCGGCACAAGAAACGTTAAGTGAATTTACATTTCCCATCATGGGAATGGAAACAGTAAAATCGCACTTGGATTTCAAAAGGGAAGATACACCCTTGCCCTCCGCACCGAGTATTACGCAAACACCGCCGGAAAAATCACACTCGAAATAGTTGCTGCCACCAAAATCAGCTGCATAAACCCAAACACCGCGTTTTTTAAGCTCGTCAACGGTGCTTGCAAGGTTGGTTACTTTGGCTATGGGTAAATATGAAGCAGCCCCGGCAGAAGCTTTTACCGCCGTACCGTTTACCGTGGCGCATCTTCTTTTGGGAATTATCAAGCCGTGTACACCGGCGCACTCGCACGTTCTTATTATAGCACCAAGATTGTGCGGGTCTTCTATTCCGTCTGCTACAACGATAAAAGGGGATTGCCCGCGTTGTTCTGCGATATTTAATATATCCTCCACATCTACGTACTGAATAGATGATGTAATAGCACATATGCCTTGATGTACGCCGCCATCAGACATTTTATCAAGCTTGGATTTATCGGCTTCTAAAACGGGAATATGTTTTTCCTCTGCAAGAGCTATAAGATACCCCAAAGAACCGGACCTTTCAGAACGAATAACGAATATCTTATCAATTTCAGCATTTTTCTTTAAAAGCTCACGCACGGCGTTTCTGCCGTAAATTATGTTTTCTTTATTATCGAATTCCATGTTATACTCCAATATTCAACATTATCATATATGATATCACAAAAAACAATATTTGTATATATATATTTAAAAAATTTACAATAAAATGACCTTTTGAATTTATTCAAATCAAATTTTTATATCCGGGGTTTAAAACGGCACAACATTGACACGGAAAGTAAATTGTGTTATAATAATCAGGTAGTATTGCAAAATATAACGTATTTTAAATGGTGGATTATGAAATCTGTTTCTATTGCCGCACCGGCAAAAATAAATTTATTTCTTGAAGTTATTGAAAGATTGCCTGATGGCTATCACTTATTAAATAGCATCATGCAGTCGGTCGATTTATGCGATAACGTTGTTATAGCGTTAAACGAAAGCGGTGAATTTACCGTTAAATGCCCTGATTTTATCGGCAAGCACGAGGATAATCTTGCTATAAAAGCAGCAAAAGCCTTTTATAGCGAATCTGAAAACGTTAAATTCAGCGGTGTTCATATTGAAATTGAAAAAAATATTCCCATGTGTGCAGGCATGGCAGGCGGATCTGCCGATGCGGCGGCGGTTTTAAATGGGTTAAACCGTTTGCACGATTATGTGTATAGTGAAAAACAACTATGTAAAATGGGAAAAAAGATCGGGGCAGACGTGCCTTATTGTATAATAAACCGCACATCTTTAGCTGAGGGAATAGGGGAAATTCTTACCCCTGTTATCCCATTGCCGGATTGCTTTATCGTAGTGGCGATAGGGCAAGAGCGTGTATATACAAAATGGGCCTTTGAAGAGCTTGATAAGAAGCAAAACAGAACCGTGCGTAATATTTCACGATCGTTGGATGCTCTGCAAAGCGGTGATCTGAGAAAAATAGGGGAAGAGCTTTACAACGTTTTTCAAACCGTTTCGCCGCATAGTGAAGAAATTAAAAAAATAATGGCAAAATACGATGCTTGCGGCATTTTAATGAGTGGAAGCGGACCTTCCGTGTTTGCTTTATACGATTCTGAAAGCAAAGCAGAGGCTGCCTGCAGTTCTTTAAAGGAAAACGGCTTCTCATCATATCTTTGCCACCCGTACAAATGTGAAAGATAATTAAAAATCGTTTAATTGTATTGATTTATTAACCTTTGTATGTTATAATAAAAAATGATTGATATAAAGAAAGCTGCAACTTTATGGATATAGCAAAGTTGAAAAATGAAGGGGTCGTATCGCTGGTTTCCTCATACGCTGCGCAAGAACCTGTGCGTTTCCACATGCCCGGGCACGGCGGCGTTGGTTATAACAGCTTAACGGAACAATACTTTAAATATGATATAACAGAAAACGGCAAAACCGATAATCTTTATTCACCGATGAAAGACGGCTTTGTCGAATGCACGCTAAAAAAAATCGAATCCTCATACAATTCACCGAATTCTATTTTATCTGCACACGGGGCTACTTCCTGTGTACAAGCAGCAATTTACTGTTGTACGATTTTAAAAGGCAGAAAATTTTTTCTTCACAGAAAATGTCATGTATCTGTTATAAACGCTTTGGCGCTTTGCGGTGCAGATGCCGTTTATTTTGAAGATATTGACGACCTTAAGTGCCGCCTTTCGCAAGAACCTAATTCGACAATCGTGCTTACATCGCCCGACTATTACGGGCAAATGTTGGATATACGTGAGTTTTCAAAGCTATGCCATAAGTTTTCATCATATTTGATCGTCGATAACTCTCACGGTGCACATTTACCGTGGTGCGGTAACCTGCATCCGATTTTGCTTGGTACAGATTTTTCCATCGACTCGCTTCATAAAACTACCCCGTCGTTAACGGGAAGTGCAATTTTACACAGCAGCGTCGCGAGCAGAGAATTTATGTTAGAAGCAATCAAACTGTTTGTATCCACATCGCCTTCTTATTTGATTGCCGCATCTGCAGACGGTGCCGTTGATTTTATGAACACCTTTGGAAAAGAGCGCATAGAAAAACTGATAAAAGCAATCAACGATTTTGCAGTACATGCAGCTAAATACGGTATCATAAGGGAAACGTATGATATTTACGACCCTTGCAGAATCACACTTGCGTCAGCGGATATAAAGGGTAAGCAATACGATATGACCGAGTTGTGTGCCTTTTTGGAATCAAAAAATATCGTGCCCGAATTTGCAAGTAAAGAAAAATGTGTTTTAATACCTTCGGTTTTTGTTTCAGACAACGATTTTTCAGCACTTTTAGAATGTATAAAAGAATTCGTAACTAATGCAAAATTATACGATACGGTGCCTTTTTCACAGTATCCCGTTGCAAAACGCGCCATATCGATAAGACGAGCTGTTTTTTCGCATAAAATAAATACCAAAGCCGTGCTTTGTGAAGGTAAAATATCAGCTTGTACAAAGTACGTTTATCCGCCCGGAATACCGATAATAACCCCCGGCGATATAATTGATAAAGAAATAATTTCCGCTTTGCTTAAAGTCGGAATAACTGATGTTGATATAGTTGATGAAAAATGTAAAACTTGAAAAAATATACGGTAATGAAGAAACAAAACGTTACCTTGAAAAAAAAATAGCCGACGGTTCGCTTTTTCACGCAGTTGTAATTTCCGGAAAGGCTGGTTCAGGCAAGAAAACACTGTTAAAAGACATTCTTTGTGCCCTTGTTTGCCAAGACGAAAACGCTCCGTGCGGGGTTTGTCCCTCTTGCCGAAAAATATTATCAGGTGATTGCGTGGATATTCTAACGATAAAGCCGCCGGAGGGGCGTGTTTACGTATCTATAGAAAGCATTCGTTCTATATACGATACCATTGCATACACCCCAAACGATCTTCCCTTTAAAGCGTATGTAATCGAGGATGGAAGCAAAACACTTCCGCAAACTCAAAATGCGCTGTTGAAATTACTTGAAGAACCGCCAAACGGCGTATATTTCTTCATTTTATGCGAGGATGAAAAGAAATTACTGCCAACGATACGTTCGCGATGCGAAGTGTTCAGATTGAAAGAATTTTCTAAAGAAGAAATAAAGTATTATTTAAAAGAAAGATTTCAAGACGGCGACTTTGATACAGCTGCATTTCTTGCAGATGGTTCTATCGGTGCGGCGGTTGATATATTAAGCGAAGAAAATTCTTTGTTGAAAATACGCGAAATCGCGGATAATACCGTACGCATTCTGCTTGATAAAGCTTCAAGCGAATTCGATCTTATCGAATACCAATATAACAACATTAAGTCATATGCAGATTACTATACCGTATGTAAATATCTGATATCCGCTTTGCGCGATATTTTGGCTTACAAAGGCGACGATTGTGTAAATTTACTTTATTTTACTGATAAAAGCGTTCTCGACGTGTATTCAAACACGTACTCTTCATTTACGATTTCTGCCTTTTGCAATGTTTTGCTTGAAGCCGTTTGCACAGAGGGAACTAATACAAAGCTTTCATTGATGATAACCGAGTTTTCCGCAAAACTCTGGAAAACAAAATATAACGGAGAAAAATAAATGCCAGAAACAAAAACAAATAAAAACAAGAATTTTGTACACAAAAAGGGATATCATAAACCATATAACACAAAACAAAATCAAGCCAAACCGATACAAAACGAAAATAAAGTTCTTGCCCCCTACGACAAGCCGGAAATCGTGATTCCGGATGAAATGTTACCTATGGATAATGTTACGGTTTCCGAAGTATCATTCAACGGTGAATTTGTAACCGTGGTGAAAGAGCCTGAAGAAAAAACGTTTGAAATCGTAGGGGTTAAATTCGATAATTCCGAAAAAATATATTATTTCAGTCCAAACGGCGCGCAATTTACATTGGGGCAGCATGTTATCGTTGAAACAGCCAGAGGGCAGGAATTCGGCGAAATAACAATAGAAAACAAAACCGTTTCTGAAAGGGAAGTTATTCTTCCTTTGAAAAATGTTGTAAGGGTTGCCACAGAAGATGATGAAAGACGTAATATCGAAAACGGTATTAAAGAAAAGGAAGCCATCGAAGAGTGTCAAAAATTGGTTGAAAAACATAATCTTCCAATGAAGCTTGTTGAAGCGGAATACACGTTTGACAATACAAAGCTGTTGTTTTATTTCACTTCCGATTCAAGGGTCGATTTCAGAGAGCTTGTTAAAGACCTTGCGGCTGTTTTCAAAACACGCATTGAATTACGACAAATAGGAATCAGGGACGAAGCAAAAATGATGGGCGGTCTGGGCACTTGCGGAAGAGTTTTTTGCTGTAAATCATTCTTAAACGATTGCGGTCAGGTATCAATGAAAATGGCGAAAGAACAAAATCTGTCGCTTAATTCCGCTAAAATATCTGGCACTTGCGGCAGATTGATGTGTTGCTTGAAGTTCGAGCACGAAACGTACGAGGAAGAAGCACGTCTTACCCCGAAAGTAGATTCAATGGTTCAAACTGCAGACGGTAACGGGATAGTTGTGGAATCAACGCCGTTAACAGGAATCATTAAAGTGAAGCTTTCTTCTGCACCCGATGCGCCGGCAAAGCAATATCACAGAGACGAAGTTACAAACATGGGTTACGTTAAGAAGGATAAGCAGGAATCAGAGGCAAAGAATTAAATGAAATTTTTGGTACTTTCCATCACGGCAGGGCAGGGGCATAATATGACCGCTTCTGCTATAAAGGAAGGATTTGAAAGCCTTGGGCACGATTGCCTTGTACTTGATACGTACGAATATATCAGCCATATGCTTGCAGTAATAATTGATAAAGGCTATCTTACCACAACAAAGCATATGGATACCGCATACGCAAAAGTGTATAAATGGCTTGAAGAAAGAAAATTCGATAAAGAGAACTTTTCCATTGTCAGAATGTCAAACGTTTCTGCAGCAAAAAAATTATATGGTTATATTGAAGAGTACAATCCCGATGCTTTATTTGTAACACATTCTTTTGCCGCTGTTTTGGTAGATATAATCAAAGAAAAATTCGATTTAAAATGTAAGACCTACGGTGTAGTAACAGATTTTTGTATGCATCCATTTTGGGAAGGTGCTCTCGGTCTTGATTATGTAATATGTCCTAATGAATTGATGTACGTTCAATGTTTGAAAAAGGGCTTTAAAAAAGAACAGTTTTTACCGTTTGGCATACCGATTAAATTAAAATTTGCCCAAAAAAACGATAAAAAAGCTTTGTGTGAAAAATACGGGCTTGATTTTGAAAAATTGACGCTTTTGGTTATGGGCGGCAGTATGGGATTCGGCGATATAGAAGAAACCGTAACCATGCTTGACAATTTTAAATACGATTTTCAGATAATAGTTGTTTGCGGTTCCAATAAAAAATCCTACAAAGCGCTTTGCAATATCCAATATAAGAAAAACATCATAGTGCTTGGTTACGTTGATTATATCGACGAGTTGATGGAGTGTGCAGACGGATTTATTACTAAACCGGGCGGTCTTACCACTTCGGAAGCACTTGCCAAAAATTTACCTTTAATAATAATCAACCCCATTCCCGGAATAGAAGACAGAAATACAGATTTTCTTTGCAATAACGGTATTGCTATGAAGGTTACACCGGCATATGATTTGCAAGACATTATATATCAATATTTTGCTTTTCCGGAAAAAATAAAGTGCATGAAAGAAAATGCAGTACGTATAGCAAAACCAAATTCTGCACTTAATTTATGTAAATTTGCAATCAATAATGTCGTAAAATAGTATTTATTGTTAAAAAATATAATACAACTTCACAATTATTTAATAATCTTATGATATTATGATTATTCGAGCCGATACGTCGGTTTTATATAATATATTTTCCAGAGGTGTTTTAATATGCAGTTTAAAAGAATAGGCGTTTTAACCTCCGGCGGTGACGCCCCCGGCATGAATGCCGCTGTCCGTTCTGTTGTACGTACGGCTATCGGCAGAGGCGTTGAAGAGGTTTATGGTATTTACGGCGGTTACAAGGGTCTTATAGAAAACGATATGGAACTTTTGAGTATCAGAAGTGTTTCCAATATCATATCACGCGGCGGAACAATGCTATACTCGGCTCGTTGCTTGGAATTCAAAACCCAAGAAGGTATGCAGAAGGCTGTTGATGTTTGCAAACAAAGAGGTATTGACGGCATCGTCGCCATTGGCGGCGATGGAACGTTCAGAGGCGCAACAGACCTTACAAGAATGGGTGTTCCTTGTATAGGAATTCCTGCTACGATTGATAACGACATTTCATCAACAGACTATACTATCGGTTTTGATACCGCTATGAATACGGTTGTTGAATTGGTTGATAAGCTTCGCGATACCTGCGAATCACACGCAAGATGTAACGTTGTTGAGGTTATGGGTAAATACGCAGGTGATATCGCCATACACACGGGTATTGCAACAGGTGCTATCTCTATTGCTGTAAGAGAGCTTCCGTATGATGAAGAACATGCTATTCAGAAAATACTTAAAGCAAGAGAGAATAAAAAGCGTAACTTTATCGTTATAGTAGCCGAAGGCAAAGAGAATTTTGCAGAAGGTTTTGCGAAGCGAATTGAAGAAAAAACGGGAATTGAAACAAGATTCTCACGCTTGGCACACGTGCAAAGAGGTGGTAACCCCACTGTAAGAGACAGGGTTATCGCATCACGCATGGGAAAAGCTGCGGTTAATGAATTGTTAGACGGCAAGAGTAACCTTGTTATATGTGAAAGAAAGGGCGTTATAACGTCTATGGATATCAACAAGGCACTTAAGATAGACCGTATGTTCAAAGAACAAATGACACCCGAAGAATACGCAGAGCTTGAGGCAGAGGGTTCTTTGGTGGATATGCGCCGCCATTGCGAAGAAAGGGCTGCTGCAAAACTCGAATTGTACAGGCTTTCCGAAGAGATCTGCAAATAAAGATATACATAACAGCGCGCTTTTATTACCATATAACAGCGCGCTGAAAATTTAAACTAAGAGGTTTTGACAATATGCGAAGATTATTTTCAATTATTTTGGTCAGCGCTCTTTTGATTGCTTTTTGTTTTCCTTTCGGTGCCGATGCAAAAGAAGGGCATACGGCAGTATATAACGAAGATTACATATACGCAGATGTTGCGGAATATATTTCTGAATGCGCGTGCGATTTGTCGTTATACGAATACGATGCCGAAACAGACAGCAGTACTATATCAATTGATATAAAATCTTTTTCGGTGCAAAGCACACAAGCAAGCGTTTTTTTAAACTCGCTGTTAAGACAAAGAACGGAATTATTCTTCATTGCAGGCAGTATGAGTTATAGTGTTTCTTCAAGCGGTATTATAAGCGTTGTATGCTTCACCTCGCTTTATGATATTGAAGCAGTACCAGATATGATCAAGCAGGTCAACCAAAAGGTTGACGCGGTAATAGCCGAAGCCGGCATGCTTCCTACCGATGAGGATAAAGCGCTTTACGTTCACAATTACATCGCATCAAACACACGCTATACCGAGGCTATACTTACAAATACCCCCACTGATAGAGATTCAATCTACACCATATACGGTGTTTTGGGCGAAGGCGATGCGGTTTGCCAAGGATATGCGCTTACTTTCAACCATATAATGCGCCGAATGGGCGTTGTATGCGATTTTGTAATGAGCACCTCCATGAATCACGGTTGGAGCTTGATTCGATTAAACAACAAATGGTACCACGTTGACGTTACGTGGGACGATATTCAGTACGATATCTGCGGCAGGTTCTATTATAATAACTTTTTAAGAAGCGCAGAAGGAATCATTGAAGCAGAGCATAGCGAATACGATCCCATAACGACAATCAATTCTACCACTACAGATTACATTATAGGTACGGAATACGAAGAATTGTGCTTGCACAATAAAAACGTATATAAGGGCAATTTTGTATGGGTAAACGGCCGCTGGTATTTTACAAAGGTTCGTTCCAACATTGTTGAAGGATACGATATTTGCGCAACAGACAACATTTTTGCAAAAGAAGAGGATTTGTCTTACGATTCGATTTTAAACGTATCGTCGATTTGGTTTGCATCAGCGACAAGCTGCTGGCAACCGGCACCCGGTTTGCAGTTGTTTGAAGATAAGCTTCTTTACGTTACGGCCGATGAAATACGCTCGTGCAGTTTTGACGGCACTAACAGTACAACCGTTTATACCCCCGAAAAAGAAGAATTTTACAATATTTACGGTATAATGATGAACGGCAACACGATTTACTACGAGTTGCTTAATTCACCAAATAAGGAAGAAAACGGCGAATTTCTTTCTTTCGTAATACCCGAAACGGAAATCCATTTTACCGATTCAACTGTTTATGAAGAAAACGGCTATATCTTAGGTATATCCGTCGGAACAACGGTTGAAACCATAAAAAGCTGTTCCGATATGAATATGGTAATCAAAGATAAGCATGGGTTAACATTACCTAACGGATCTTTGATATGCACAGGCGATACCATACAGGTTAATACATCTGCTTCGTGTAACACATCATACACGATAATCGTTTTGGGTGATACAAACAGTGACGGGCGCGCAAATTCAAAGGATATTATTCAAATCAAAAAGTATCTTTCAGGCGATACGCTTAAATACGAGCTTGCGGCAGATTTTAACAACGACGGCGTGATAGATTTAGAAGACCTTACCGCAATTTCCGCAAGCGCAACAAAATAACAGAATAAATATTTCCCCTTGTGCATAGCCTTTTACGAGGTGATTGCTACGAGGGGATATTTTTATAAATTTAAATGGCGTATCAAGCGCAAGATTATCATATTTAAACCAAAAATTGTACTGTCAATTTCTTTAGTTTTTCTTGTTATTTTAAGCTGCGTATTTACAAACAGTATTATAACATCAGTTTCACAGCTCTCTGTAACAGCATTAGAGGGCGAGCTTTTTGAATGTATAAATTCAAGTGTTGTGGAATTTTTAGAAAGTGAAAACGTTGACTTTGAAAGCTTATATAAAATTAACAAGGCTGATAACGGAAGCACAGAAAGTATATTTGTAAATGCCGCAAAGGTAAACGAAATCAAATCTTCCGTTGCAAAAGCTGTAATTTCGGCGGTTGAAGATATGGATACAGCGATTGAAGTTCCATTGGGAAGTCTTTTCGGTGGTGTTTTACTGAACGGAAGAGGTTATAAACTAAAAGTAAAAATGTTAAGTGTTTCGTCAGTGCAAAATGAAATAGTTAATAAAATAGAGGACAGCGGCGTTAATCAAACACATCTGTCCTCTTACGTAACGTTCACTGCCAGTATAGACGCCAAAATAGGCAATCAAACTATACGTGCAAGCTGTTCTGACGAAATATTGTTATGCGAAAGCGTAATAATAGGTAAAGTTCCGAACACATTTACAAATATAAACGTGATAGACGAAAAAACATCGCAATGGTTAGAAAAATACAGGGGCGGTTAATTAAACTATCTTTCTGCATTCAAGATAAAATCTTTTATCGTCAGCGTGTCCCATTGAGAATGTCTTTCTGGGCAAAGCGCCGTCTTTAATGACGGATGAGAAAAGCTCGTCCTTTCTCATTCCATCGAATATAAATCCTATGCAGTATTCTTCCTTTGAAAGAGCTTTAAGGTTTTCGATTCCGTGAATATAGTCGATCTCACATTCAGGGTATTTCTTTGCAAACTCAAACAAGAAGTTCTGAAGCTCGCCGACAGGTAATGCGCTTGAGGGATTTTTGATGTAAATTTCACCCGACTCTTCTTCTGTATAAAAATCATATTTATAGTATTTGCAATCAGGCTTTTCAAACGTGATATCGCAGAATTTTTCAAGCTCGTTTATAACCTTGATTGGCTCAACATTCATAATTATTCTGTATATCGGCTCAAATTCAATGGATTCATCGTGAATGTTAACAAGCTCAACCAAAGCGTAACGTGCAAGAGAATTCTTGGCTTCGTCACCTATCTTTCTTTTCAGATTTTCATAACAAGCCTTTGCGGTTGCCAAAGAGTGATTTCCGTCACCGACAGCAAACACTAGAGCATTTTTTTCTTTTGTTCCGTATTTTGCGTTAAATTTGTCAATATCTGCAAGATTGCATATAGCATCGTCGATACGCTTCATTTCTTTACTTGATAAGAAATATCCTTTGATGTTTCCGCCGCCACACATAAGATCAAAATCATAGGCTTTTTCAAGTGTATCCTTTTTGTCTGCAATAGGCTCTATAACAGTCTTTTCCGGATCATCGCAGAAAAGCATAACATGAGGGGATTCAAGCGCCGCATCTTGGCGGATCTTTACTCTTGGCGGAATGCGTTCAAGTACAGTTCCTTCGGTTGCTCTTATAGCAGAGGTGGAACCCTTGTTGTAATCATACGCTTCAAGGTCTATCATTCCGACAACGCCACGTCTTACTTTTCCGTTTGACGGAAGCGTTCTTTCAACATAAATCATATGGTTGCCGTATGTAAAGAAAAGGTTTTTCAGATAATCCTGCATATTTGCCGTTATCTTTTTCGTGTAAGCATCTACGTCTGATGAAAGATATACCTCGGGAAGAATTATATTATATGCGGAATATTTTTCGTCGGCACTCTTCTTGACGTTTTCCCAATATTCCGGCTCTGATGTGTACTGATCGCACGCTATAACGGAAAATTTCTCATAATCTACTTTTTTACAGTCGGGCAATAATATGTCCGCAGGGAAGAATATATTGTTTTTCATAGTTTCTCCAACAGAACGTTTTTATTTTATACTATCACAAAATAAGTTTTATTTCAATATATTCCGTACATAAAATTAAAAAAGCGCGATATTTTAAGAAAAATTCGCTGTTTTTTACAATAATATATTGATTTTTTGAGAATTGCTTGATATAATATCATGTAATATATCAATAAACACCCTCTTTTTCGGGTGAAAGGAATGGTACTTTTTTATGGAATGGTTATCTCTTAACGATATAAGAGAAAAGTATTTGAAATTTTACGAATCAAAGGGGCATCTTCGTCACAAAAGTTTTCCCCTTGTCCCACAGGACGACAAATCACTTTTACTTATCAACGCCGGAATGGCACCTTTGAAAAAATTCTTCACAGGCGAGAAAGAACCGCCACGTCACAGAATGACTACTTGCCAAAAGTGTATAAGAACGCCCGATATTGAAAGAGTCGGTAAAACTGCACGCCACGGAACTTATTTCGAGATGCTCGGAAACTTCTCATTTGGCGATTACTTCAAGCACGAGGCTACCGCTTGGGCATGGGAATTCTGCACGCAAGTTCTCGAATTGCCGGTTGACAGACTTTACGTAAGTATTTACGAAAACGATGACGAAGCGTTCGATATATGGACAAAGGAAGTTGGTGTTGACCCTTCTCATATGGTTCGTCTCGGCAAAGAGGACAACTTCTGGGAAATCGGTTCCGGTCCTTGCGGCCCATGTTCTGAATTGTACTTCGACAGAGGTATAGAGCATGGTTGCGGTTCACCCGATTGTGCAGTTGGATGCGATTGCGACAGATTTGTTGAGTTTTGGAACTTGGTGTTTACCCAATTTGAAAGCGACGGTGCCGGTAATTATACACCTCTTGCAAAGCCCAATATAGATACGGGTATGGGCCTTGAAAGAATCGCTTGTATCATGCAAGGTGTTAACAACCTTTTCGAAGTTGATACAGTGCAAAACATTATGAAAGCAATTATATCCAAGGCCGGAATCACATACGGTGCTGATCCCGAAAGCGACGTTTCCTTGCGCGTTATCACAGACCACATCAGAAGCACTTGCTTCTTAATTTGCGACGGTGTAGTACCCTCTAACGAGGGCAGGGGATACGTACTTCGCAGATTGCTTCGCCGTGCGGCACGCCATGGAAAATTACTGGGTATAAAAGAAACTTTCCTTGCCGACATTGTTCCCGTGGTTGCTAAAGAAAATCTTTCAGAATATCCTGAACTTACTGAAAAGTTAGATTATATAAAGAAGATAGTTTCCATAGAAGAAGAGAAATTTTCCAAAACCATAGACAGCGGTATGGACATGCTTTCCGGCATGATTGAAAAAGCCGTAAGGGAAGACAAAAAACAGCTTTCGGCGGAAGATGTTTTCAAGCTTAACGACACGTACGGTTTCCCGCTTGATCTTACAAGGGAAATTGCGACAGAAAAGGGTATCGGCATTGATGAAGAAGGGTTCACCGCCCTTATGAATGAACAAAAAGAACGTGCAAGGCGCGCAAGGGCAGAGCTTGGCGACTTCAGTTGGAGTGATGAAACGTTTGATTTTCTTGACAGATCACAGCCTACCGAATTCGTTGGATATGAAACATGCCAAAGCGATTGTACGATCAAAGCAATAGTATCTGCCGATAACGAATCTTTGGATTCCGTAGCTGACAGCGACGCTGTAATTATTCTTGATAAAACACCTTTTTACGGCGAAGGCGGCGGTCAGGTAGGCGACACAGGCGTAATTAAAACAGCAAATGCCGTAATTGCGGTTAAAGATACGAAAAAAGCAAACGGCATATTTATGCATAGATGCTACGTTGAAGGTACGGTATCCACAGCAGATGCCGCAACTGCCATAGTTGACGCCGAAAGACGCGATGCAATACGCAGAAATCACTCTGCAGCACATTTGTTGCAAGGCGCTTTGCGTGCTGTTCTCGGTACACACGTTGAACAGGCAGGCTCGTACGTTGATAGCGAAAGGGTAAGATTTGACTTTTCGCATTACACAGCTATGACTTCTGAGGAAATCCAAAAGGTTGAAGACCTTGTAAACGAAGCGGTTCTTTCAGGGACGCCTATCGTTACGCTTGAAACAGACGTTGAAACCGCACGCGGAATGGGTGCAATGGCTTTGTTTGGCGAAAAGTACGGTGACGTTGTAAGAGTTGTTAAAATGGGCGATTATTCCACTGAATTGTGCGGCGGTACGCATCTTGACAATACTGCAAAGGCAGGTCTTTTTAAGATCATTTCCGAATCTTCCGTTGCTTCCGGTGTACGCAGAATAGAAGGAACGACCGGCAAAAACGTTTTGAAGCTTCTCGAAGAAAAACAAACCCTTATAGCAAACTGTGCAAGGGAATTAAAGGCTTCCAACCTTACAGAAATAGACAAAAAGGCCGCACAACTCCAAGCGGAATTGAAGGAAGAAAAGCACGAGATAGAGCGTTTGAATAACAAAATTGCCGCATCTCAAGCTGATAGTATTTTCAAAAACAAAAAGTCCATTGGTGTATTTACAGTTATTACCGGAAAAACGGAAGGCGTTTCCGTTGATGCTGCAAGGGCGCTTTGCGACAAAATCAAATCACAAGATCCTTCCGTTGTTGCTGTTATTGCAACTAACAATGCAGATAAGTTGAATCTTGTAGCCTGTGCCGGCGCTGAAGCCGTTAAATCGGGCGCACACGCAGGAAATATTTTGAAGGAAATCAGTAAGATCGCAGGCGGCGGTGGCGGCGGAAGACCCGATAATGCAACTTCGGGTATAAAGATTGCCGAAAAAATTGATGAAGCACTTAATGAAGTGTATAATATTTTAGAAAAGGCAGGTAAATAAAATGGCAAAAGGTACTTTTTTCAAAGACTTTAAAGAATTTATCTCCAAAGGTAATATTATTGACATGGCAACCGGTGTTATCGTAGGCGGCGCATTTTCAAAAATAGTTTCTTCGTTGGTTAACGACATTATCATGCCCCCCATCAGCGTTCTTCTCGGCGAAGTTAATTTTACAGATTTGAAGTACGTGTTAAAAGAAGAAGTTCTCAACGAAGCAGGCGAAGTTGCACAAGCTGCAATATCCATCAATTACGGCAACTTTATCCAGCTTGTTATAGATTTTCTCTTAATGGCGCTTTGCGTATTCCTTGTAATAAGGGTAATCATTAAATCAAGAGCTAAGCTTGAAGCATTAAAGAAGGAAGAAGAAGAAGAAATAAAAGCAGAAGAAGCAGCTGCGGAACCTGCACCCACACCCGAAGACATCCTTCTTCTGCGTGAAATTCGCGACAGTTTGAAAGGAAATAAAGAATAATGACTGACTGCTTGTTTTGTAAAATAATTGCAGGCGATATTCCATCTGCAAAGGTATATGAAGACGAGTTTTGCTATGCTTTTAAAGACATCAATCCGCAGGCACCCGTACACATTCTGGTAATCCCCAAAAAACATATTTCATCAGCTGACGAAGTTAATTCTGAAAATAGCATTTACGTTGCTAAAATATTTCAGGTAATTCCCGAAATTGCAAAAAACGTTGGTCTTTCTAACGGCTATCGTATTGTTTCCAACTGCGGTGATGATGCGTGCCAATCTGTAAAACACCTTCATTTTCATATTTTGGGCGGCAGACAACTCGCAGGAGAAATGGCATAATTTAATTTAAAACAAAGAAAACGGTCCTCTTTGCTATGCAAAACGGGCCGTTTTTTATTGTTTATCCACATAAGAAAAAACATATTTACACAGTAAAATTCATATATTAAACCGTTAAATATTGTAAGGCGGTTTAATTTTGAAAGTAGTTAAGAAATTTTTTATAAACGGAATAGTTTTAACGTTAACATCGGTATTTATGCGATTTGTTTCCGTTGTATTTAACGTATATATAACCAACAAAATCGGCTCTGCAGGAATGGGGCTTTTTTCGCTTATTCTTTCAGTATATACTTTTGGCACTACCTTTGCAACATCAGGCATATATCTTGCGTGTACGCGATTAGTTTCACAAGAGCTTGTACGTGGTTCTGGCGAAGGTGTAAAGATCGCTATGAAAAAATGTATTCTGTACAGCATTTTTTTTGGATTTTTATCATTTCTTCTTTTGTTTTTCGGCGCTGAATTTATAGCATTAAAATGGTTGTGCGACATAAGAACTGTAAAATCTTTAAAAATTCTTGGCGTTTCACTTCCTTTTCTATCACTTTCTTCCGCTTTAAACGGATATTTTTGCGCTGTCAGACGTGTTATTAAAAACGCAATAACAAACATTTTAGAACAGTTTATACGTATTTTTCTTACTGTAATACTGTTGGTTACAATAACAGCAAATGATATTGAGCAGGCAACCGTTGCAATAGTTATCGGTATGTGTCTATCAGAAATTTTAGCTTTTATCGTTTCGTTTGCTTTGTACGTTTACGATATGGGGCGACATATGAAAAAATTAACGTCAAAGCCTTCATCAAACATAACAATGCGGCTTTTAAAAATGTCCTTGCCAGTTGCTTTTTCGGCATATATAAGGTCTGCATTGGTTACGATAGAAAACCTGCTTATTCCACGAGGACTTATAAAAGGCGGTGCAGAAACAGAAGAAGCATTATCTTCGTATGGTGTTATTTCGGGTATGGTTTTCCCGGTGATATTTTTTCCCATAGCTTTTCTTTCTGCCTTTTCTTCGCTTGTAATTCCCGAAATAACCAGGTATAAAGAAACCGGTGAACAAAAACATATTGATTACGTAATAGGAAGAATATTCAAGCTTACCATAATTTTTTCCGTTGCCGTAGCCGGAATATTTATATTTTATTCCGACACACTTGCTATGCTTCTTTACGATAGCAAGGAAGCAGGGAAATATATTAAAATATTTGCCGCCTTGATACCGATAATGTATCTTGATAATTCCACAGATGCAATTTTAAAAGGAATGGGCGAACAAGTTTCTTCGATGCGGTATAATATTATCGATGCATTCGTTTCGGTTTTATTGGTTTATTTTCTTTTGCCGCCGTTAGGAATAAAGGGATACGTTGCTGTTGTTTATATATGCGAACTGCTTAACGCCGCTTTATCATTGCAGAAAATGTTAAAAATTTCCGATTTTAAAGTAAAATTATTTTACGACATTATTGCACCGATAATAAGCATAATTGCCTCTACCTGTGCGTGTAATCTTCTTTTTTCGTTTCTTCATATTTACTACGCATTCGACATTGTAGGGGTGTTGGTAAGTGTGGTAGTATGCGTTATAATATACTATGTTTTCTTAAGATTGACCAATTGTATAACAGACGATGACAAAAAATGGTTTTCCGGCATTTTTTCTTTCAGAAAAGGCACTTGAAGCATACTTTTTTCGATAAATCTATTGCATTTTTTTCATATTCGTGATAAAATGTCATAGATATAATTATAATAAAGCCGCCATGCGGTTTAATACGGAGAAAAGATATTATGTATAACAAAGTACCTTCAAATCTCGATTTTCAGTCGCGCGAAAGGGCAACGGAAAAATTTTGGACAGAAAACAAGATTTTTGAAAAAAGTATAGATATCAGGGAAGGCGGGGATAATTTTACTTTCTACGACGGCCCTCCCACAGCAAACGGTAAACCTCATATCGGACATGTTCTTACGCGTGTTATAAAAGATATGATACCAAGATACAGAACGATGAAGGGCTACCACGTTCTTCGTAAAGCAGGTTGGGATACGCACGGTCTTCCGGTTGAGCTTGAGGTTGAAAAGCTTCTCGGCCTTGACGGAAAAGAACAGGTTGAACAATACGGTCTTGAACCTTTCATTACCAAATGTAAGGAAAGCGTTTGGAAATACAAAGGCATGTGGGAAGATTTTTCCGGCACGGTTGGATACTGGGCGGATATGAATGACCCTTACGTTACTTACACAAACGATTATATTGAATCTGTTTGGTGGTCTTTGAAAAAGATTTACAACGACGGTTTGCTTTACAAGGGCTTCAAAATCGTTCCTTATTGTCCGAGATGCGGCACACCGCTTTCTTCACACGAAGTTGCACAAGGATATAAGGATGTAAAAGAAAAATCCGCAATTGCTAAATTCCGTCTTAAAGGTGAAGAAAACGTTTACTATCTTGCTTGGACTACCACCCCGTGGACTTTACCTTCAAACGTAGCGCTTTGCGTTAATGCGAAAGAAGATTACGTTAAGGTTTCCGCAAACGGTGAATATTACATTCTCGCGCAAGCACTTGCTGAAAAGGTTGTTGGCGAATGCGAAATTATTGAATCTTACAAAGGTGCAGACCTTGAGGGTAGAGAATACGTTCCTTTGTTCGACTTCGTTCAACCTGAAGAAAAAGCTTTTTATATCACGTGTGCAGAATACGTTACACTTACCGACGGTACAGGTATCGTACACATCGCACCTGCATTCGGCGAAGACGACGCGCAGGTTGGAAGGAAATACGGTCTTCCTTTCGTTCAACTCGTTGATGCAAAGGGTTGCATGACGAAGGAAACCCCCTGGGCAGGAACGTTCTGCAAAGAAGCTGATAAAGATGTTTTGTATGATTTGAAGGTAAGGGGTCTTTTGTTCAAAACACTTCCTTTCGAACACTCGTACCCATTCTGCTGGAGATGCGATACCCCCCTTATTTATTACGCAAGAAACACATGGTTCATCAGAATGACCGATGTGAAAGACAAGCTTCTTAAAAATAACGACACTATTAACTGGATTCCCGAAACTATCGGTACCGGCCGTTTCGGCGAATGGCTTAAAAACGTTCAAGACTGGGGTATTTCCCGTGACAGATATTGGGGAACGCCTTTGAATATATGGGAATGCTCATGCGGCCACAGGCACAGCATAGGCAGTATAGCTGAATTAAAAGAAATGTCTGACAACTGCCCCGATAACATCGAGCTTCACCGCCCTTATATCGACGATGTTACAATCAAATGCCCTGAATGCGGCGGTGAAATGCACAGGGTAAAAGAAGTTATCGACTGCTGGTATGATTCCGGTGCTATGCCTTTTGCACAATGGCACTATCCTTTTGAAAATGCAGATTTGTTTGAACAAAACTACCCTGCGGATTTCATATCCGAGGCGGTTGACCAGACAAGAGGTTGGTTCTACTCATTGTTGGCGATATCAACACTGATATTCGACAAAGCCCCCTACAAAAACGTTATCGTTTTGGGTCACGTTCAAGATGAAAACGGTCAGAAAATGTCAAAATCCAAAGGCAACGCGGTTGACCCGTTTGATGCTTTGGAAAAGCACGGCGCAGACGCTATCAGATGGTATTTCTATTCAAACAGTGCACCGTGGCTTCCTAACAGATTCCACTCTGCCGCTGTTACCGAAGGACAACGAAAGTTCATGGGCACCTTGTGGAATACGTATGCGTTCTTCGTGCTTTATGCAAATATAGACAATTTCAACGCTTCTGATTACACACTTGACAAATCTAAGCTTTCTGTTATGGATAGATGGATCTTGTCAAAACTTAATTCACTTATAAAAACCGTTGACGGATATCTGTTTGATTATAAGATCACCGAAACAGCACGCGCAATGGAAAAATTCGTTGACGAGCTTTCTAACTGGTACGTACGCAGATGCCGCGAAAGATTTTGGGCTAAAGATCTTACAGACGATAAGATAGCAGCTTACATGACGCTTTATACCTGTCTTGTTACATTTGTTAAGCTTTCTGCGCCGTTGATACCGTTTATGACAGAGGATATATACAGAAACCTCGTTGCTCTTAACGACAAAAATGCACCCGAAAGTGTTCACTTGTGCGATTATCCCGTAGCCGACGAATCCCTTATTGATAAAGATCTCGAAAAAGAAATGGATGAAGCTGCAGATATCGTGGCATTAGGCCGTGCATGCAGAAATGCGGCGGTTATTAAGAACAGACAGCCCCTTGCTGAAATGTTTGTTAATGCGCCGAATAAATTAAACGAATACTACATTGACATAATAAAAGATGAATTAAACGTTAAAAACGCATCGTTCGTTGATGATATGGGTGCTTTCATTACGTTTACGTTCAAGCCACAGCTTAAAACACTTGGCAGAAAGCTTGGAAAGCTTATCAACGAATGCAAAGAAGCCCTTGCGAATATAGACGGAAATGCCGCAATGGCAGAGCTTGATTCAACAGGAAAACTTAAATTAACGCTTTCAGGCGAGGTTTACGAGCTTGAAAAAGAAGATCTTCTCATTGATGCCGGAAAGGTTTCAGGATTTGAATCGGTGGCTGATAAGGGCATAACAGTCGTTCTTAACACCGTTTTAACAGATGAGCTTATTGAAGAAGGATTCGTGCGCGAAATCATTTCAAAGATTCAAACGATGAGAAAAGACGCCGGATTTGAGGTAATGGATAAGATTACTGTTAACGCAAGCGGTTCTGATAAGGTAATCGACGTTATCAAGCGCAACTGCGATAAAATATCGGGCGATACCCTTACAGAACAGGTAATCTATTCTGAAGGCGGCGAATATACCGCAAATTGGAACATAAACGGCGAGGATGCTGTTTTCGGCGTAACAAAACGCGTTTAAAGAACTACGAAAGGCACGGTTTTACTTTATGAAAAGAAGCCAAGCGAGAGAATGGGCATTTAAACTGATATTTGAAAGTCAGTTCAAACCCGAGCTTTCTGCCGACGATATCTACGATTCGGCAAGATCGATCGAAGGCTTTGAAAAAGATGCATATATGTGTAATGTTTTTGAAGGTGTTCTGTCTTCAATAGACGAGCTTGATAAAACAATAAGCGAATATGCAACGGGCTGGTCATCTGACAGAATTTCAAAAGTTTCACTTGCAATATTGCGATTATCTCTTTACGAATTACGTTATGTGGATGAAGTACCTATGAGTGTTTCCATTAACGAAGCGGTAGAACTTGCAAAGAAATACGACACAGACAGCGCACCTGCTTTTATTAACGGTATTTTGAATTCAATCGCAAAGGCAGAAAATTTGAAGTGAAAACTTTAGGTATTGATACAAGTAACTATACAACTTCGGTAGCTATATGCGACAATGGGATAATAACGGAAAATATCCGTATCCCGTTGCCCGTTGCCGAAGGCGGCGTCGGGTTAAGACAGTCCGACGCCGTGTTTGCTCATATTAAAAATATGCCGCAACTGATGAATAGCATACGAAGCGATATTTCCGATATAAACGCCGTTGGGGTAAGTTCAAGACCGAGAGATGCAGCAGGATCGTATATGCCATGCTTTCTTTCGGGTGTTGCGGTTGCTTCTTCTATAAGCAAGTCACTTAACGTACCCTTGTATGAATTTTCCCACCAGGCAGGGCATATACGCGCTGCTATGTATTCGGCTAATGTTGATTTTGAAGATATTTTTTATGCTTATCACCTTTCGGGCGGAACATTTGAATTATTGCAGGCAAAAAGAGAAGACGGAACATTTAAAGTGGATATCATCGGAGGAAGTAAAGATGTTACCGCAGGGCAATTGATAGACCGCGTAGGTGTAAAACTTGGTTTATCTTTTCCGTGTGGTGCGGCACTGGAAAAGCTTGCAAACGATTTTAAAGGTGAAAAAACAAAGCCGAAAATATCCGTTAACGGCTTATTTTGCAATATGTCCGGCGCTGAAAATATGTGCTGCAAAATGATAGATGCCGGCATGGATAAAAGCCAGGTTGCTTTTTTTCTTACTGAATTTATCAGAGCTACCCTTGAGAAAATGACTGATAATCTTATTTTGGAAAAATCGCGTGCAGACATAATATTTTCAGGCGGGGTTTCTTCTAATAAAACACTTGCCGGTTTTATGCAAAAAAAATACGGTGCTTATTGTGCAGAACCGCAGTTTTCACAAGATAACGCCGCCGGTATTGCTTTGTTATGCATGGAGAAAATAAATGCCGATTAAAAAAGATAAGCATATTTTAACCGTATCACAGCTTAACGAATACGTTAAAATGATGATAGATAATTCACCTGTGTTGAACAATGTATATATTTCCGGGGAAATATCAAACTTTAAACTGCATTTTTCCAGTGGGCATATATATTTCACCCTTAAAGATGCTTTTTCAAGCGTTAAGGCTGTAATGTTCAGATCTTCGGCAGAGAAGTTGAAATTCACACCTGAAGACGGTATGCAAGTTATCGTAAGCGGTAGGGTATCAACATATGTGCGTGACGGCGTATATCAAATATATGCAAGTACGATCACACCGCAAGGCATAGGAGAGGTTGCGCTTTCATTCGAACAGCTGAAGGAAAAATTAAGTCAAGAAGGTTTATTTGATCCTTCGCACAAGCTTTCATTGCCAAAATATCCTAACGTAATCGGTGTTATAACCTCTGCAACGGGTGCTGCGATAAAAGATATTATAAATATCGCTTCAAGAAGATTTCCTTCGGCACAAATCCTTATCTACCCGGCACTTGTTCAAGGTGAAGGGGCTGAAGAATCTTTGATTTCCGGTATAAGATATTTTTCAGAAAACCCTTGTGCAGATGTAATAATCATAGGCAGGGGCGGCGGCTCTTACGAAGATCTTCAAGCCTTCAATTCAGAAAAGCTGGCGCGTGCGATATATAGTTGCCCCATTCCAACGATATCAGCCGTAGGGCACGAGCAGGATTATTCAATTTCAGATTTTGTTGCGGATATGCGCGCACCAACACCTTCAGCCGCTGCAGAAATCTGCCTGCCTGATAAAGATGAGCTGAAAGAAGAGCTTATCTTCAAAAGAAACTTACTTTGCAAAGAAATACAGAAGAAGATTACTAATAAAAGAGGCGCGATATCTCAAATATCAACCTCGCCAATGTTTAAGCTTTACGGCACGTTTATTGAGGATAAACGCATTTATATTGATGCACTTGAAAAATCCCTTAAACACAATATCGGTATGATAATTCAAGCTAAACGTTCACAGCTTTCAAAATCTTCAGGGGGATTAAATGCCCATAGTCCTTTGGCTGTTTTTGCAAAAGGCTATGCGAAAGTGAGTAAAGAAGAGAATATAATCACAAATATAGATCAGCTTAACGTAGGCGATCACGTTGATTTAATTTTTTTAAATGGAAAAGCCTCTGCTGAAATTGTAAAAATAGGTGAATAATATGAAAAAAATAACTTTCGAAAGCGCTGAAGAGCGTTTAAACGAATTGATAGATATTCTCTCAAGCAGCCAAACGCCTCTTGATGAAGCGTTGAAGCTGTTCGAGGAAGGCGTAATTTTGATAAAAGAAGCAAATAAAATTCTTGACGAAGCAGAACAAAAAATAAAGGTTATAAGTGAAGTATGAGTATTAAAAACATAATCAAAACAAATGCAGAGCTTGCAGATAACTATATTAAAAACGTTTTACCGAAATCTGATAATGATTACCCAATAATTTTTGAATCGGTAAGATATAGCGCAGAAAGTGGCGGAAAGCGTATAAGACCCACTCTTACACTTGAGTTTTGCCGTATGTGCGGCGGAAAAGATGAAGATGCCCTTGTGCTTGCTTCCGCTTTGGAGCTTATACACACGTATTCCTTGATCCACGACGATCTGCCCTGTATGGATAACGATGATTTCAGACGCGGAAAGCCGACAAACCACAAGATTTACGGTGAAGACGTTGCCACATTAGCAGGTGATGCTTTGTTAACTTATGCATTTGAAATAATTGCTTCATCAAGCTTAAAAGATGATATAAAAATAAAGGCAATAAAAGCACTTTCGCACAACGCCGGCATGTTTGGAATGATCGGCGGCCAAGTAATGGATATGCAAGGCGAAAAAACACCGCTTTCTAAAGACGGTTTATATAAAATGAACCGCCTTAAAACAGGCTGTCTTATAAAATGTGCATGCACATTTGGTCTTCTTGCTGCAGAAAACACTGTAAATATAGACCGTGTAATGTATAAAGATGCGGAAGAATATGCAGACGGAATAGGAATTTCTTTCCAAATTACAGATGATATACTTGATGTAATCGGCGATGAAAAATTATTTGGAAAGCCCGTAGGCAGTGATGCAGTAAACGGAAAATCTACCTTTACCACTATATATTCTTTGCAGGAAGCGCAAAAAATAGCGCACGATCTTACAAATAATTCCATAAATATAATTAAAAAATATCCTAATTCGCAACCACTTGAAGACTTGGCGAATTATCTTCTTTCAAGACAAGTATAATTTATAATTATTCACTTGATTTCTTAATATGTATATGATAAATTTTAAATTACTATGAGATTGGACGTTTTCTTATTTTCAAACGGATATACCAAAAGCAGGGAAGAGGCTCAAAAGCTAATACGTACCGGCAACGTTACCTTAAATGGAATCGCAGTAACGAAACCGTCTTTTCAAGTTGAAACAGATGATGCTGATATAGTTGTAAAAAACCCTTTTTTATACGTCAGCCGCGGCGGCGATAAGCTTCACGCCGCGCTTGAAGCGTTCAATATCGATCCCAACGGGCTAATCTGTGCGGATATTGGTGCTTCAACAGGCGGTTTTACAGATTGCTTGCTTAAGCACGGTGCGCGGGTAGTTTACGCAATAGATTCCGGAACAAATCAGTTGGTTGAATCTTTAAAAAACGATCCACGCGTTTTCAGCATGGAAAACGTAAATGCCAGATATCTTTCTAAAAGTGATATAGGGCAAACTTGTACTTTATGCGTAATGGACGTTTCATTTATTTCGCAATCTTTGTTATACGGTGCTGTTGCAGATATACTTCCGTACGAGGGAACATTTATTTCTCTTATTAAACCTCAATTTGAAGCGGGCAGGGAAAACATTTCAAAGGGCGGAATAGTTAAAAACGAAAAGGTTCACCAACAGGTTATCGAAAAACTGATACACGCCGCATCCGCGCACGGTTTGATATACCAATCCCATATTATTTCGCCTATCAAGGGCGGCGATGGTAATATAGAATACCTTGCGCTTTTTAAAAAATCTTAATAGAACGGGGAAAACTAATGGAACAAGGCAATATAATCAAAAAAAGACGTCATATGAAGATTTTGGAGTTGATCTCCAATGAAAATATTGAAACGCAAGATGATCTTACAGAGCTTTTGCGTATTTCCGGTTTCGAAGTTACCCAAGCAACAGTTTCCAGAGATATAAGAGAGCTTAAACTTACAAAATCTGCTAATGAAAACGGTGTTTACAGATATATATTATCCCCCGGTGATGATGAACGGCCGCTTGGCAAATACGGTATTATCTTGCGCGAAACCATTATCAGCTGGGAAAAGGCGTATTCACTTGTAGTAGTAAAAACCATTTCAGGTATGGCAAACGCCGCCTGTGCTGCCATTGACCATCTGCAGTGGAGTGAGGTAGTAGGCACGATAGCAGGCGATGACACAATTTTCATTGCTGCACGCGGTCTTGAAGAGGTTGACACTATTGCAGAAAACATAAAACGCATCAAGATTAAGTAATAGTTTATACGTTTTAACAAAAATAGGGGGTGATGATATACTTACAAGCCTACATATTGAAAACGTTGCCGTTATCAAAACACTTGATATTGATTTTTGCCAAGGTTTTTCCGTTTTTACAGGTGAAACGGGGGCGGGTAAGTCAATTATCATTAACTCTATAAATTTACTTTGTGGGGAAAAAATACAAAAAGATATCATTCGCACGGGCGAAGATAAAGCAATAGTAAGCGCGCTTTTTTCAGAAATTGACAGTTACACAAAAAGCATTGCAGAATCAAACGGCATACAATGCCCGGATGATGAAATATATATCACCCGAAATCTCAATATAGATGGAAAATCTACGATTAAGATCAACGGACGATCGTATCCTGCGTATGTTTTGCGTGAGATTACAAAAAAGTTGATTGCCGTTCACGGGCAGCATTCTTCATATCAATTATTGTCGTCTGAAAATTATCTTGGATATCTTGATGCTTTTTCAGAAAGCGATGAAGAATTACATCGATACCGCACCTCGTACGATGCATATAAAAAAGAACGTTCTGTTCTGCGGTCTCTTCTTTCACAAGCGAAGGATAAATCCGATCGCGTAGATTTATTAAAATCACGTATAAAGGAAATAGATTCGTTAAAATTAAAAATCGGTGAAGAAGAGCGTCTTAACGAACAACGATTAAAAATTAAAAATTCCGAACAACTTACTAAACAGATTAAAATAGTTTCAAAAACTCTATATAAAAATTCCGCTTGTCCTTCGGCGATAGAGCTTTTGGATAAAGCGTGCGAGGCTTTGGAAAATATTTCTCAGCTTTTAAACGATGAAAAATCTGCCCAAAATGCCAAACGACTTGGTGATTTCAAATATGAAATCGAAGATATAGCAATATCCGCAAGGGATTTAATATCAGGAATCGAAGATGATCCCGCTTCGCTTTTGGACTCTATTGAAAGCAGAATGGATAAAATCTCTTCATTAAAAAAGAAGTTTAACACGGATGTTGAGGGCATTTTAACAATTCGCGCAGAATCGCAAAGCGAGCTTGACAAATTAGATAATTCTGACATTTTGATAAAAGAATCAAAAGAAAAACTGCTTGTTTTATCTGATGAATGCAAGAAAAACGCTTCTATACTTTCAGATAAACGAAAAGTTTTTGCAAAAAAGCTTGCAAATCAAATCACCTCCGAGCTTGCCGACCTTGATATGAATCAATTTTCATTTAAAATTGATGTTAAAGATAAAAACGAGTACGACGAAAACGGTGCCGACGATGTAGTGTTTCTTATTTCGGCCAATATAGGCGAAAACGAAAAATCCGTGGACAAAGTTGCATCGGGTGGTGAATTATCAAGGCTGATGTTGGCAATGCAGTGTGTTTTCAGAAAAAAGAATAATATTGACACTGTAATATACGACGAAATAGATACGGGAATTTCGGGCGGCACTTGCGAAAAAATCGGCAGAAAGCTTAAATCATCTTCTGATTTCGGTCAAGTGCTGTGCATAACGCATTCTGCACAGATAGCGTCTGTAGCAGATAACCACTATAAGATATACAAAGAAGTTTCCAACGATAGGACAGAAACTAAAATAGAATTATTATCAAACAACGAAAGGATAAAAGAATTGTCGCGCATAATGGGCGGAATCAAAATAACGCAAAGTGTACAAGCCGCCGCACGCGAGATGATTGAAAACGGTAAAAGAAAATGAATTTGTTGCAAGAATTCAAAGAAAGAGGCATGCTTGCCCAAATTACAAACGAAGAGGCTGTTAAAGAGCTTTTTGAAAAAGAAAAAATATCGTTTTATATCGGATTCGACCCCACTGCAGATTCCTTGCACGTAGGTCACTTTATACAGATGAAAATAATGGCGCATATGCAAAAAGCAGGTCATCGCCCCGTTGTTATATTTGGCGGCGGTACCGCAATGATCGGTGACCCCTCAGGCAAAAACGATATGCGTAAAATGATGACGAAAGAAACAATTCAACACAACGTAGATTGTTTCAAAAAGCAGATGGCTAAATTTATCGACATATCAGACGGTAAGGCTATTTTCGTAGATAATGCCGATTGGCTTTTGAAATTAAATTATGTTGACTTTATACGCGATATAGGAAAGCACTTCAATATAAACAGAATGCTCGCGGCAGAATGCTACAAAGCCAGACTTGAAAAAGGCGGCTTGACTTTCCTTGAATTTAACTACATGCTTATGCAAAGCTACGATTTTTATAGACTTTACAAAGACTACGGCGTAAAAATGGAGCTTGGTGGCGACGATCAATGGTCGAACATTATCGGCGGTGTAGAGCTTGTAAGAAAGATGACGGGAGACGAGGTTTACGGCGTTACATTCAACCTTCTTACAAATAGTGAAGGTAAAAAAATGGGCAAAACCGAAAAGGGTGCAGTATGGCTTGACCCTGAAAAAACTTCCCCCTATGATTTCTACCAATATTGGAGAAATATCGGTGATGCAGACGTTATCAAATGCATGAAAATGCTTACGTTCTTGCCCCTTGAAGAAATTGCAGAATACGAAAAGCTTGAAGGAAGCGATCTGAACAAAGCTAAAGAAAAGCTTGCGTATGAATTAACACTTCTTATTCACGGTAAAGATGAAGCGGATAAAGCTGATGCAAGTGCAAAATCACTCTTTGGCGGAAGCGGAAATGCAGAAAACATGCCTTCCACAACACTTAAAGATGAAGATTTTATCGAAGACGAAGTTTCCGTTTTACAGATGCTTGTTGTTTCAGGCGTTGCAAAGTCCAGAAATGAAGCGAGAACACTTATTACGCAGGGAAGTATTTCTGTCAACGAAGAAAAGATTACAGACCTTGGCAAAAAATTCAAAAAATCTGAATTTGCCGATGGCATCATAATCAAAAAAGGCAAAAAAATATATCATAAATTTATTATAGGCTGATTTATGTTCGATAATATAGTTAAAAATTTGCAAAAAAACAATATCAACGCAGTTGTTGTTGAAGATGTTTTTGAGCTTTTGCAGTATATAAAAAATATAATTCCCTTAGGTGCCGTTGTTTCGAACGGCGGTTCTGTAACTCTTACCGAAACGGGAATTATAGATTTGCTTAAAAACGGCGAATACAACTTTTTAGATAGAAGTGCTGACGGGCTTACACGCGATGAAATAGAAGAAATATTTCACAAATCATTTTTCGCAGACTACTATTTGATGAGTACCAACGCACTTACAGAAGACGGAATGTTATATAACGTTGATGGCAACAGCAACCGCGTTGCAGCCTTGCTTTACGGCCCAAAGCACGTTATTGTAGTTGCAGGAAAAAATAAAATAGTTAAAAATATAAGCGAAGCGATCAAACGTGTAAAAACGATTGCCGCACCTAAAAATTCTGCGCGTCTTAACTGTGATACATACTGCAATTCCCAGCAAAGGTGTGTTTGCTGTGACAACACTGATTTCAGCGGCTGCGATTCAGATGGGCGCATTTGCTGCAATTATGTTGTAACCTCCAAGCAACGTAAAAAGGGAAGAATAACGGTAATTATAGTTAATCAAGAACTTGGATATTGATAATTTAATGGCGTTGTGTTATTGAAAACACAACGCCATATCTATTTTTCTGCAGCAAGTTATAGGGTGCGAAAAAGCCTATATGGAAAATAAATCCATATAGGCTTTTTTACTGTTATTCAAAATCCTAAGAATAGGATCGTGGGTTGTGTTTTTGTTATATTACCTGTAAAAAGTGTTTCCACCGATAAATTCGCGAACAATACTTGTGGGGGGAATTTCGTCGTCAACATCTGCTGTGTGAACGAAGTTAAGTATCTTAACCATTGAACGTACACCTTCATAACATTCATCTTCCGGCTGTACTGCCAAAAGTAATGGGAAGATGTGTTTTTTCAAAACGACAAGCTCATATAATGTAGAACTGTTGAATATAACATCTGCATTTTCTTGGAAAGGGAATATCCAACGTTCTTCACCGCGTCTAACTGAATCCCACATAGAAAGCGTTCTTTGAACAGAAGCGTTACGCGTTTCGTAATCGCGCACTGTACGGCGTAAAAGACGAAGATAACTTGTAGGTATTCTGTTATGATTGTCAAGGTTAAGCGGTAACAGAGGGCTTACATATACCTTAAATATCAAATTTGAGTCTAACCCCTTGGGTATCAAAACGGGATTTAGCGCGTGCAGCCCTTCAACTATTATAACGGAATCGTCATTTAAGCGTAATTTTTTGCCACGCCATTCGCGTTTTGCTGTCATAAAATTGAAGGTAGGCAATTCAACTTCCTCGTCGTTTAAAAGCGCGGCAACGTGCTTTCCAAACAGCTCTGTATCAATAGTGTTTATATGCTCAAGGTCCAATTTGCCGTCCGGTCCGGGGGCTATTTTATCTCTATCCAAATAATAATCGTCTAAACTGATAAGAATCGGCTTCTTTCCATGACCGCGCAACTGCGTTGCAAGTCTATTTGCAGATGTTGTTTTGCCGGAAGAACTGGGGCCTGCAAGCATTACTGCACGCGCACCGCGCTTGCATATAATATCAGCAACCTGCGAAAAACGTTTTTCGTGCAAAGCTTCATTTACCCTTATCAATTCTCTTATTCTGCCGGAATCGACAAGGCCGTTTAAGTCTGCAACTGTTTCACATTCCATCAGCTCGCCCCATTGCTTACCTTCGGTATATACGCTGAAAAAGTTTGGCATCTCTCTATATGATGCAACGAGATCGGGGTTGAAGTTATCAGGGAATATAAACATAAATCCATCAGGGGCAGGAATTATATCCCAAACGCGAAGAAAGCCCGTAGAAGGTGCCATTTCGCCGTGGAAATAGTCGGCAAAGTCTTCATATTGGTAAAGATCAAGCGTTGGAGATTCGCGGTATTTCAAAAGATTTACTTTATCCATTTGATTATTGCGAGAATAATAATCGATCGCTTCTTGCGTAGTCATCCTTACACGGTGTAAGGTAATGTCCTGCTGTACTATATTTTTTACTTCTTCTTTCAATTTTTCAGCCGAAAAATCAGGCGCGCCAATAACTTTAATATAAAGTCCCGCGCCTACGGTACAATTCATTTTAGCTTGTGCATTTGGCCACATACGGCGCAAAGCCAAAAATAGAATAAACTGTGCCGTTCTTTTGTAAGCATCGCGACCTGTGGGGTCGTTATATCGGATAAGACGTACTATGCCATTTGATGCCGCCATAGCCTTGCGAATAGAATCTCTGTCTGTGCCTATATATTTTTGGCGAACAGGTACGTAATTAAGTGTAAATACCTCGCCGGCTATTTTTGCCGCTATAGGGTCTTCAGACAATTTGCCTTTAATAAATCCTAATTGTTTAACCAGATCTAAAAGAGTTTCATCAGGGTTGGCAATAATCTTATGTCCATCTATAATAAGTTCCATAAATTTCCTTTCTTTATTAAGTAATAAAAAAACTACCGACTTTAACAACCGGTAGCAAACCATTATCGGTGGTTAGTAGAAACACCTGCCCATATTACAAGTATATACCTTAACAGATTTATTATATCACATATTAACCAAAATGTCAACAATAATTAGTATATTTTTATACATTTTATAAAAATAAAACCAATCTTTATCTTCTGTAAAGATTGGTTTTGGCCTACCCTAAGGGACTTGAACCCTTAACCGTCAGAATCGGAATCTGATACTCTATCCAATTGAGCTAAGGGTAGAGAAGAACGGTACACGTACATGTTACCGTTATATAGTGTTATATTTAGTAATTATCAAGGAAATTTACGTGATCACCGTTTATACTGTATCCGATAACGGTATTTAAATTTACATTATGCGTGCTTTTGAAAATATTTGCTTCTATTTGCGGATAATCTTTTTTTATGCTATTGATAAGATTTTTCATTTCTAAACGCTTCGAATTCATTATAGAGTTTTCATCTGCCAATTTTTCGGTAAATCTGCAAGCACACTGTAAAAACTCTAACTCGTTATAATTGCGCCATGCAATTATTGCATCCTCTCCAACGCAGTACATCGGGCGTATAAGTTCCATCCCGGGGAAGTTTGTTGAATGAAGTTTAGGCATCATTGTTTGATATTGACCGCCGTAAAGCAATCCCATTAAAACAGTTTCTATAACGTCGTTATAGTGATGCCCCAATGCGATTTTATTACATCCCAATTCTTGTGCGAATCGATAAAGATATCCACGACGCATCCGTGCGCAAATATAACACGGCGATTTTTCAATATTTTCTACTGAAGCAAAAATATTAGTATCGTATATTTTTATCGGAACGTTAAGCATATTAGCATTCGCAATTATCTTGTCACGGTTTTTGTGGCTATATCCCGGATCCATAACGACAAATTCTAAATCAAAATTAACGTCGCTATGGCGTTGCAATTGTTGCATAAGCTTGGCAAGAAGCATGGAATCTTTGCCACCTGACATACATACTGCAATCTTATCGCCTTCTGAAATAAGCTTGTAATTTCTTACGCCCTCGATAAACTTATTCCATATATTCTTCCTGAATTTTTTGTTTATGCTGCGCTCTACCAACGAGCATTTATCAAGTTCTTTCATTAGAATTTAAATCTGATAGCAGAGGGAACTACATTTATATTAACACTGTCTTGCGGTGCGTTAAGATATTCAATTTCGCCATCTGCACAGAAATACTTGATTCCCGATATTTTAACATTTTTACAGCGTTTATACATTATAACATCTTTGAATTTATCTATAATTTTACCGTCTTCAATATGTAACCCCTTCTTATATATACCTACAAGCGAAATAAACTTCAAACGAGAAAGCTTTTTAACCATAATAAGCTCTAAAACACCGTCGTCGATCTTAGATTCGGGTGATGCATTAAACCCACCGCCATAATACGCGCCGTTTGCAACAAGGCAAAGTAAAAGATCACCTTCGTAGGTAAAGAATTCTCCATTTTCATCTTCGGCTTCAATCTTCATTTTTTGACCGAACTTTTTAAACAGCCTCGCAGCGACACTCAAGATATACGCCATGCTGCCTGACAGAAAAGGGATCTTTTTCATCGAATCGGTTTTTATAACAACATCGCAGTCAAAACCGATATTAAGAATATTTATAAAATATCTGTCATTATATTTCGCAACATCAGACATTATCGTTTCGTTCTTACTGTATCGCAGAAAATCATTACCCGTTCCGGAAGGATATGCAGACAATGTTGCAGTATCGGCATGAAGGGAATTGATAATTCCGTTAACAGCTTCGTTGATCGTGCCATCGCCGCCATATACGGTAATTTCAGCATTCGGGGTCTGATCGCATATTTCTCGCGCCAATCTTTCGGCATCACCAATGCCTGCAGTGGAAATGTTTTTTGCATTTTCACCTATTGCTATATCTTCTATTCCTTTTCCTGCCGCAGGATTAATAATATTTATTCGTGACATATCAACACTCAAAACAAAGGGGGCTTTTTCGTGCCCCCATTTGTAACTTTCCTTATTTTTAATTATTCCTCAGATATTTCTTCTGAATCTGCAGGTGTTTCTGTATCACCTGCATCTTTTTCTTGAAGGTCAAATGCTACTTTGTCACCATTTTGAAGGACAACCTCTGAAAGGGGTGTTGTAACAACAACATCATTTATGATAACTACCCATTCTTCTGTATCAGAAGCCGAAACTTCACTTACAGAAGTGATAATAGATTTATCTTCAGAGAATTTAACGCCCATACCTGAAATTGCAGTACCTTGTTGTGTATCGATCTGTGTCAATCCTTCTTTTTTAGCTGTGGAGTTGAATTCCGAAATATTGAAAAGATTATACAAAGTAAGATCGTTCTTATCGCCCATTATCGAGATAGACTGTTCGTCGATAAGCTTCTTTGCGCCATCTGTTGCGTTGAACGTAACACTTATGGATCTGAAAGTATTTTCTTCCAGCTTAAATTCAACAAAATCGTAATTGTTTAACACGCAAGATTTAGAATCTTCAACCTTCTTACCGTTTACATACACATACCAAAGATAGGGATTACCGTCGGAAGATGTTCCTGCGGCAATATTTGCAATACTTTCAACAGTAACGTTGTTACCGATATCCGTAGAAATATCGCACGTTTTCTTTTTCTCTGTACAAAGAGTATCTAAAGCAAGGAAGGGGGTTGCCGTCTTGCCCCACTCATACTCGTGGTTTTCATTGGGAATAACCCTCAAAGCATCAAGATACAAAAACCTTTTGCCTGTTTCGTTATAAGCATAAACGGAAACGTAGGTAGTATTGGCTGTTTCATCATCCTTTTTAGAGCAAGAAGCCAAAGATACGGCAGATAAAACAAATATTGCAACCAAAAATACAGATAAGAATTTTCTGAATTTCATACAGGTATTTAAACCTCCTTCGTGAATACACATTATATACAGATTATACTACAAATAATCTGTATTGTCAAGTAAAGAAAATAATATTTTCTACCAATATACAAATTATAAGAAATTACCAGTGGATTTGACACACCGAATTTACCGCTTTACTGTCTGTTCTTGTGACACCTATATGGACACCGCTTGGAATCGTATTTTGGAAAAACGGCGATCTGTTAGATCCCACGTGTATTAAAGCAGAATCAAGCGGTCGGTATATATACTGCGCATCGGTTATATAGACAAACTGCGGGAAGCTTCGTTCCGTTTCAAGAACAAGCGCTTGCTTGATCTTATTGGGACACGCATCTGATGCCACGCACTTGGAATCGGCACAAAAATCAACCAAAATATGCTTATCGCAGAAGGCTGTCGGTTCTGTACCGGGAATATATGAAAGCGTTTTAGATTGATTATTTCTCGGGTCAAGACCGCAGGTTTGCGGATTATACAGCTTACCGGAGCTTGAGCACACAGCCACTTCTGTTAATTCACCCGCTTCATAAAACGATTCCGGCTGGCGCACACCGCTTTCAAGTTCTTTTATTATATCTTCATGCAAAGCCATCATAACGTTATCAAAAATGTAGATCGGCGCGAATATTCTATAAAGGGGAAGCGTTTTAGGATCTTCGAAGCCATACCATACCGCAGCAACGTAATACGGTGTATATCCGCAGAACCATTTATCATAGTCGTCATTTGAAGTACCGGTTTTTCCGGCCGTGGGAACGTATTTTCTTAGATCCATCGCTTTGTCGTTCGCAACGCCTTGAAGCAAATGCGTTACCAACGTTACGGTGCTTTTACTGAATACTACGGTGCTTTCGGGTTTATTCTCCAAAACGATATTTCCGCTTGCATCGGTTACAAGGGTATAAGTTCTGGACTTGTTGTGAATACCGTCATTTGTAAACGTGGTATATGCACTTGCCATTTCTCTTACAGTAAGGCCCACTGTCGTAGCGCCCATCGCCAAAGGTGCCATATCCAAGTCTGTCATTTCGTAGCCTGCAGAGTTTATATAACTTTCTTCAAGATTATAAAGACCGGCTTTTTGTGTAAATTCATACGAACGCTCGATACCGACCATTTCCAAAACGCGCATTGACGTAGTATTAAGAGACATTCTTACAGCCTCAAAAATATTGGTAAGACCGCCGTACGTTTTTGAGTTATTTTTAGGCCAGTCGTTACCGTTGATAAAAGAGTAGGGAATATCGTCAACTATCGTACCTTCTGTTATAAGGCCTAATTCTATCGCAGGGCCGTAAACTGCCAAAGGTTTTATAGAAGAACCGGGCGAACGGCGTGTTTGCGTAGCATAGTTCAAACCACGGCTTAAGGTTTTTTGCCCTCTTCCGCCTACGATGCCGAGAATATTACCGGTATCAGGATCACAAACCACCATCGAAGATTGGGGTTTAATAACATACTGCTGATCGACGGGCGGAAACGTTTCTTCGTCAAGATAACATTCCTCCATTATAGATTGAACCTTTGGATCTACGCATAAATAGATATTCAATCCGCCGGAGAAAAGCATGTTCGAGGCAATCTCTCTTCCCACGCCTTTTGCTTCCATAAGGTCCGTTATAACGTCTTCTATGGCTGCATCTACATAATAGGAACTTACAGAATTTGAATTATTCGTTTGTTCCTCTTGCAAATTCAAAACAAGCTCTTTATCAAAAGCATCGTTAAATTCGCTTTCCGTTATTAACCCGTATTCCAACATGGTTTTAAGAACCGTGTTGCGTCTGTCCGTATTATTATCGGGGTTTTGCACAGGGTCGAACTTCGTGGGGAATTTCGTTATCGATGCTAAAGCGGCACATTCAACCAAAGAAAGCTCTGAAACTTCTTTGCCGAAATAAGTATATGCGGCAGTTTTTACGCCCGAGCACCCTTGTGAAAGATATATCGTGTTAAGATACATTTCCAGTATTTCATCTTTACTTAATTTTTCTTCAAGATACAGTGCACGGAAAATTTCTTGTACTTTACGTTGAATAGTAACCTCATCCTCCATAGTGAGGTTTTTAATCAACTGCTGTGTTATTGTAGAACCGCCAAAGGTACTTTCAGAAGGCAAAAAGAAATTTTTCACGGCGCCAGCCGTTCTATACCAGTCAACCCCGCTGTGATCGCGGAAACGGTGATCTTCAATAGCAATAAATGCATCCTTTAAATATTCGGGCATTTCGTTTATCGAAACCCAAATTCTGTTTTCAGAACCGTGAATTCTTTCTTCTTCAAGCTCTATCGCGTTGCCGTCGCTATCATAATAGAAAAATTTTGATGTTGCATTTTGTTCGGTCTTTAAAAGGTTAACGTCAATTTCCGGGTCAACGTTTGATTTTAAATACAAAACAAACACCATGCCCGAAATAATACCGGTTATAAGACCGACAAGCAATATCGTAGCGATTATATTAAACAAATATGAAACAACGCGCAAAACGATATGAAATGTAATCGAAAAACAATGTGTTATTGCTTTTTTCCAATTTACCTCTTCGCCCATTTTCAGATGGCGTTGTTCGTATTCTGATTTTTCTTCTTTAATAAATTCAAACGCTTTGCTGAAAAAACCGACAACTGCGTTTTTTATCTTTATCATAAAAGCTTTAATTTCAAACACCTCTTAAAATTATATACTTTATTATTTTTATCATTATACGGAAATAATTTCAAGAGATGAATTTAAATTTATTGTTAATACATGTGTTTAAAAAAGGGAATTTACTTTTTTCTTTTCGCCCTTTCACATCTTTGGTACATATCGTTTACTTTTACGAGAATAATATCATCGCCTATGCGTTCAATGTGTTCCCACGGTATAAGAATATCATCACCCTTACTTATTCCAAGAAAATTACATTCCCCCGGTACTATGATAGATATTAGTTTTCCTTGCAGAATGTCAAGCTGCCCATCAATTACAAAGCCAAGCCTTCTGCCGTCGCATATATTGACAACCTCTTTATTTTTTAAAGCATCAAGCGTTGTTATACAAGAATCCATAAATCCTCCGAAAATCTTGATTTTTTCCTTTTGTATAAATCTATGAATGATTGTTTGCAATTATTTATATACTTCAAAAATTAACAAATAGTTAAATACAAGATTTTCATAGCCATTAATATTCATATAAAAGAATAGGTGTGGGAAGTTAACTCCCACACCTATATACATAAATATATAGCTTGATATAATTAAACACATTAAAACTCTGATTTAAGTGAACGCATAAAAAGATTTTTTAAAGTTTTTTGCGGGTCTGCCCCTTCAAACAGCATATCGTACAGCGCAGATGTGATAGGCATATCTGCATTATATTTTTTTGCCAATGCCATTAACGCTTTAGTTGTAGAATATCCCTCGGCAAGATAAGAATACGATTCATTTTTTGCAAACGCCTCACCAAACGCGCGGTTATGCGAATATACTGAAAATAATGTTGCTTCGTAATCTCCTATGTGAGAAAGCCCATAAACTGACATAACGTCGCCGCCCATAAGCTCTACAAGGCGTGATATTTCACGCGGGCCGCGTGCCATTAGTGGGCCTTTTAAGGTTGAAAGGGAATAACCGTCAAGTATTCCTGCACATATACCCATTACGTTTTTAGCGGCAGCACCCACTTCTGTTCCAATAAGATCAGCAGAATGATAAAATCTTATTATATCAGATGAAAAATCACGGCAAAGTCCCTCTGCAAGATCGACATCTGAAGAAGATATTACCATACAGCTTGGTATTCGCTTTGTAAAGTTTTCAACATGGCCGGGACCTACCCAAACAGCTACCCTTGAAGTATAGTCCAACCTTTCTGTTGCTACCTCGGAAAGGCGTTTTCCGTCTTTTTCGATCAGCCCTTTCATGCACAAAATATATATCTTGTTTTTGATATTTGCATTGGCAATTTCATCGAACAAGCCGGGCGTGTGCTGTGCAGAAATTGAAACTATTATAACATCGCTAAATGATAACGCTGATTTAAGATCAGAAGTGAAGCTGACATTATCAGGAAGTGTTAAATACTCGTTTTTATGGGTTTGTGCCAATGTCTGATATGTTGCAGAGCTCTCGCGCCCATACATCATAACATTGTATCCAATGGTTGTAAAATACCAAGCCAGGCAAGACCCCCATCTTCCGCAACCTATAACAGTTATATTCATATCTTTTCTCCATTAAATCGCGCCGATTGTGAATTAAGCTTGTTCATATACGCTTTTACTTCTGTTGATTTACGTTTTGCAGAATCAATTACCTGACGTACTGCAAACATTTCAGCAAGTGTTAAAGCGTTTTCAAAATTCATTTGCTTCAACATAGGAATAAAATCTTCAAGCGTTAAAACATTTCCGTTTTCGGCAAGCAATTCCGTATTTTTATCTGTAAAAACAACAATATTATATATCGGAACATTTTTTAATCGGTTTTCCTTTAATATTTCCGATATTATTTTCTTATTTATTTCGTTTTTTGTTTCCGGGCTTTCAAATTCGTTAACCTTATCGTCTATACACTGTGCCCAGGTATATTGATTGGAATTATCTATTCTGCCACCCCTGTCACATACAGATATCACGGCAACGCCGCCCTTGGTTACTATTACGGAATCTATCTTTGTATATTTTCTTATTATTCCGTTTTTATCTTTTGCGCTGGGGTAAAAAAAGCCGGTAAAAATATTTTTTCTAAAAAATTCAGAACAAACCGTTTCATGAAAAAAAGCAATCGAAGAAAGATTCTTTTCCATAGCACGGTTATACCTGCTTTTGCGCATAAGAACGTACAATATATATGTCAAAACGGTGAACACAACGACAAAAAGCAAAGTAAAAAATAATATTTTTAAAAATAACATTCAATAGACCCCAAAATAATATATTTCGGATAAGTATAACATATATTTTAAAATTTTACAAGGAGTAAAAAGAAATATTATCTAATTTGAAATTAAAATTAAAGAATTATTTATAAAAATACCGTTGCAGACGTAACCTTATAGTATTACAATATATATAAATTTTTACAGTTAGGGTATTATATTATGAAATTCAAAAAAACCATTTCGCTTACTTTACTTTGCATTATATTGGCAAGCACTACTATGTTGACTGCTTGTACTTCTTGTTTTTCAGACAAGTCTTCTTCCGGAACGAAATATGACATATTGATGATCGGAAACATACAAACCGCTGATGAGGCTACAACAAACGGCACCACATGGCGTGCTGTTAAAAAATTTACAGAAGGAACGAAGATGTTTTATAAGTATTTCGCCCCTTCACAAGCTGAAATAAGCAATCGTATAGAAACAGACAATATTCAATCTTCTGAAGCAATATCTGCATCGTACGAAACGCAGATTATGCTTGCAGCATCTCAAAAAAAGGCAGAAAAATCCGTTATTGTGATTCCTGGGAAAGAGGGAATCGAAACATACCTTTCTTCAATTGTAGGAAACGAAGATATTGATTATGAAAAAACATTTGCGGCAACTTGGTTTTTATTGGTAGGTGCATCATCTTCTTCAGATGCTGCAAACAGCGATAGAATTGCTGTCAGAACCGTATCCTTGGTATTTGATGAAAAGGAATACGGTAAGCTTATTGGTTATACAGCTGTTGAAATGGGCTTTAAAAATATCGGATATCTCGGAACAGATTCCAAATATTCCCAAAAATTTGCCGAAGGTATTAACGAAGGCATTGCAAACGCAAACGAAAAACGATCAACCGACGATGCAATTTTTACAAATAACGATTCGTACAGTGCAAAAACTGAAGAAAGAGCACAATCGTTGTACGAAACTTGTGATGTAGTAATTCCTGAAAATTCAGAATTTGAAAATATTTTAAAGTCCGTATGCGGCGACAAAAAATACGTTAGCTTAAACGGCGAAACAAGCGACAACGTACCTTTTGCATGTACGTTAGATTATGAGGCATTGCAAACCGTAATACAAAACTCATTAACAGCAGTATATAATATCGGTGAAAATAAAGATGTTCGCACAGCAGAAGGTATTTATAAGGTAATAAAAAAATAATTCAACGAAACGGAAAGAGGTTGCACAAACCTATTTCCGTTTTTTATTCTTTCAGCATTACAATATCCAAGCGAACAATTAACATAAAAATATTAACACATATGAATTTTGTATTTTTTAAATAACACAGGATCTGGCTTATTGATAAATATTACTTAAGGGAAGCGAAATTGCGCTTTTTATATAATTACACAAAATACAAATTTTGTGTAATTATATATAGGTTTTAAAAAAGAAACTGCTGTTATGGCGCATTAAATGCGCTAACAGCAGTTTTTCTTAATCAATAAACGAAAACATAGAAATCTGATTTGTTTCAGACAAACCGTCAAGCACGCCGTTTTGTTGAAGAATCTCTATAACAGCCTTAGAAATCTTTGCTTTTTGAGAAAGCTCTTCGATTGAATAAATTTTTCTTCCGCTACAAGCTTCAGCAATCTTCACTGCCGCAGTATCGCCCAATCCGGGCAAGCTTGAAAACGGCAATCTTATTTTTCCGTTTTCAGGTAAAAACGCATGCGAGTCTGAATGCTGCAAACTTACAGGTAAAAACTTAACACCTCTGCAAACGGCTTCCAAAGCAAGCTGGCATGCAGAATATTGTTCTTCATCTTTCTGGCTTCTGTCTGTCTTTTTATCAATTTCCGAAATCAATTCCTTTAAAGCGGCTTTACCTTTTATTGCTGCTTGGCTATCGAATCCACCCGGAGCTACTGTGAAATATGCTGCATAAAATTCCAACGGATAGTATATTTTATACCATCCAAGTCTTAAGGCTGAAATGATATATGCCGCAGCGTGTGCTTTCGGAAACATATATTTTATCTTCAAACAAGATTCTATGTACCATTCAGGAACGCCATGTTCTCTCATAGCGTTAAAATGTTCCTCTTTAAGGATCTTCGGAGGTCTGTTACCTTTACGGACAATTTCCATAATGTTAAATGCCATAGAAGGATCAAGTCCTTTATGAAGCAAATAAACCATTATATCGTCTCTTGTTCCTATAACGTCGGAAATCGTGCAAGTACCGTTTTTAATAAGTTCCTGCGCATTTCCAAGCCAAACATCCGTTCCGTGTGAAAGCCCCGATATCTGCAATAAGTCGGAAAAGTTTTTAGGCTTTGTATCTACAAGCATTTGGCGTACGAATTTTGTACCAAGCTCAGGCAAGCCAAACGTTCCTACGGGAGAACCTATATCTTCCTCTGTAATCCCCAAAGGTTCGGTAGAAAGCAATAATCCAAGCACCTTTTCATCGTTCATCGGAACATCTAAAACACTTGTATTTGTATATTTTTCAAGCATTTTATACTTCGTAGGAACATCATGGCCGAGAATATCAAGCTTCAAAATAGTATCGTGCAGATATTCAAACGCAAAGTGCGTTGTAACTATGGTAGATTTTGGATCATCTGCCGGGTGCTGCACGGGCGTAAAATCGTAAACGTCATATTCTCTTGGCACAACAATAATGCCGCCCGGATGCTGACCTGTGGTTCGTTTTACACCAACGCACTTACTTACCAAATGCTGTATTTCAGCCTTCGTTACGTTAAGACCATATTCTTCAATATACTTCATAACGTAAAGCCCATATGCTGTTTTTGAAGCCAACGTACCTATTGTTCCGGCCCTGAAGACGTTTTCTTCACCAAACAAAACCTCGGTATATTTATGTGCATCTGCCTGCACATCGCCTGAAAAGTTAAGGTCTATATCAGGAGATTTATCCCCATAGAATCCCAAAAACGTTTCAAACGGAATATCGTGCCCATCGCCGCGCATTTTAGTGCCGCAAATCGGGCAATTTTTATCCGGCAAGTCAAAACCCGAGCTTACAGAACCATCCTCTATAAACTCACTGTGCTTGCAGTTTTGGCACAAATAATGTGGCGGCAGCGGATTAACCTCTGTTATATTAGCCATTGTGGCAACGAAAGAAGAACCAACCGAACCCCTTGATCCTACAAGATATCCTTTTTCTTCGCTGTTTTTAACCAACTTTTGCGCTATTATATAAAGAACGCCAAAGCCGTTGGAAATGATAGACGTTAATTCCCTTTCAAGCCTCTTTTGAACGATTTGCGGGGGCGGATCGCCGTACATACTTTTCATTTTATTATAGCACATATCGGTCAATTCCTGATCTGCGCCTTCAATCTTCGGCGGATAGTTTCCCTTGGGAATCGGGCGAACGTATCCGATCATATCGGCTATTTTATTCGGATTGGTTATAACGATTTCTTTTGCTTCTTCTTCTGAAAGATAGCTGAACTCGGCAAGCATTTCCTCGGTAGTACGGAAATAAACGCCGATGTCAGAATCGCCGTCTTTCATTTTTTTGCCTGCAAATATTATTTTTCTTGCAATTTCATCTTCTTTATTCAAAAAATGTGCATCGCAAGTAGCACACACGGGAATATTTAATTCCCTTCCAAGCTCGATAATTCGCTTGTTTATGTCAATTATCGCTTGTTCGTTTTTAAGCTTTTCGTTTCTTACAAGATAACCGTTATTGCACAGCGGCTGGATTTCAAGATAATCATAATACGAAGCAGTTTGACGAATATCCTCGTCGCTTCTGCCGTCAAGTATTTTTGCGTACAACTCGCCGGAAGAACACGCAGACCCAACTATCAAGCCTTCACGAAATTCATCTAACAATGTTTTAGGAATAAGCGGTTTTCTGTAAAAATACTTTAAATTGGATTGCGAAACTATTTTGTACAGATTCTTTAAGCCCACATTATTTTTAACAAGCAAAACAATGTGGTTAGGACGGCCTTTAAGCTGTGTAGAAGATGAGGAAACTGCCTCGTCAAGCTCGCCTACGGTATTTATTCCCTCTTTACGAAGTTTTTCAACCATCTTTATAAATATCAATGCAAGCATTTCTGCATCGTCGCACGCCCTGTGATGATTGAATTTGCCAAGCCCCATATGCGTTGCCACTCTATCAAGGGTATGCCGCTTTAATTCAGGATTTACATATCTTGAAAGGGCAACCGTATCAATATATTTGTTTTTAAAAACAAGCTCGTGAACTTTGGCAGCACGCGTGATAAAACCTATATCGAATGTTGCGTTATGTGCTATAAGAATATCGTTTTGGCAAAAATCTAAAAATTGGCTTACCGCAGTTTTAACATCAGGGGCATCATTAATCATAGAATCATCTATCCCCGTCAATTCAGTTATATTCTGCGGTATCTTCATTCCGGGATTTACAAACGTATTAAATTTATCTGTAACCTCACCGTTGGATATTTTAACAGCACCTATTTCGATAATACCACAGTCAATGGCGCTTAATCCCGTTGTTTCTATATCAAAAACAACGAAATTACCCATAAGATCGCCGCTGGCTTCGCCGTATATAACTGAAGATGAATCATCAATAAAGTAGCCTTCCATGCCGTAAATAACTTTAAACGGCTCTTCTCCCTCTTGTTTGCCTTTGTTTATCTTATCTGCCGCAAGCATTGCTTCAGGAAAGCCTTGTACGTTTCCATGGTCTGTAATTGCAACTGCCTTGTGCCCCCATGCAGCAGCCGTTTTTACAGCTTCATCAGGCGGGATAGTAGCATCAAGAGAAGACATTTGAGTATGCAAATGCAACTCTACCCTTTTTTCTTCGGAATTGTCTTTTCTGCCGATCTTTTTGATCTTCATTATATTTTTCGGGGTAAATGCAAGCTCGCCATCGAATTTATCTATACGTACTGCACCCGTCATTGCGACAGCAGTACCCGCTTTTACAGAGCAAATGGGGTTATCTTTTTCTTCTGCAGATAAAACTAATTTACAAGTTATCGCCGAATCATTATCAGTTATGTAAAAAGAAACTATAATCTTTGTTTTATTTCTTGTTTCGCGCGTTTCTATTTCAAAAATCTCGCCTAACAGGCAGATACTTTTATATTCATTTTTAATACTTCTTAAAGGAACGGGTGACTCAACAGAGAACGATTCGCCGTATATAACGTCGCCGTCTGATGTTTTGAAAGACATTTTTCCTATCGAAAAAACATCCCCGTTTTGAGAATTCAAAGGTTCATCTTCGTACAAGGTTGTAATCTTATTCTTGTATTCGTCAAGCAATTCGTCCTTATTTTTCGTTTGTACGGGAACAGATGCCGCCTCGGCAGAAGCAATGGCTTGCTTGGCAATTTCTCTTTGTTCTGCTAGCCACCTTTGTTGCTGCTGCTCGTACAAAGAATCAAAATCTATCTGATCATCTCTGAATATTGATATTCTGTATCTTAAACCGTACTGCTCGAATATTATATCACTAATAATTTCGTGGGCATTGCTGAGATATATGAGATCTATTCCGCCATTTGTTGTGGATATGGTTACACTTATGCTATCGGCGGTTATCTCTGTTCTGTATTCATTAAAAAAGCCCCTTGTAATAGCCCCTCTGAAGCTGGCTTCAAGAAAAATACTGTCCATTACCTTTTCAGAAAACCATTCGCTTTTAAATTGCGGTTTAATACGAACAAAATTTACCTGATACGCTTCTTTAATATCCTCGCACATTGAAAACAATATTCTTGAAGGAACGTATTCGCCCATTTGGGCAGTTACTTCTATATATCTGTTTTCCCTGTCAACTCTCGTTCTGACAGAATAAGAAGACGACAAAATACGCCGTTGAGTATCATTCTTCGGCGTATATTTTGAAAATACATTTTGCAAAGTTTTTGCGTTTGTCATATTTTATTTATCTCATCACACAACACATCAAGTATTGCATCTTCTTTATATTTCTTTATAACATTGCCTTTTTTAAACAGTATTGCTTCGCCATTACCGCCCGCAATACCTATATCTGCCTCTTTTGCTTCACCGGGGCCGTTTACAACGCACCCCATTATAGCCACGTTAATGCTTTTTGACGGGGTTAATTCGACGATACGTTTTTCAAACTCTTCACACATACGGATAAGGTCTATACGCGTTCTGCCACAAGTTGGACACGATATAAGATTTATCTTTTTTTCGTACAAGCCAAGGCTTGCAAGTATTTCTCTTGCCGCAATAATTTCTTCTATCGGGTCTGCTGTAAGAGAAACGCGTATCGTATCACCTATCCCGCAGCTTAACAAAGATCCTATTCCGACTGAATTTTTGATTATTCCGGAATACTTCGTTCCGGCTTCGGTAACTCCAAGGTGAAGTGGATATTCGCACCGTTGAGCAATAAGCTTTACAGCGTTTATCATATTGACGGTATCCGAAGATTTTACGGAAATAACAATATTGTCAAAATCATATTTTTCAAGCAAAGACGCATGATACATTGCAGATTCTGCCAGTGCTTCTGCGGTAGGTGCGGAATATTTTTTCAGTATCTCTTTTTCCAAAGATCCCCCATTAACACCTATGCGTATCGGAACGTTTGCTTTGAATGCCGCATTTGCAACAAGCTTTACACAATCATCACTTCCGATGTTGCCGGGGTTTATTCTTATTTTGTCAACACCGCGTTCTATACACGCAAGCGCAATCTTGTGATCAAAATGAATATCGGCAACTATTGGCAGATTTGGAAAATCGTTTTTGATCTTTCCGATAGCATCCGCCTCTTCAATAGTAGGTACTGCGATTCGCAAAATATCGCACCCCGAATTATAAAGTAACGACATTTGTCGTTTTAAAGCCTCGTAATCACCTGCGGGGGTGTTAGCCATTGATTGTATTGCTATTTTCTCGTTACCGCCGATATATATATTACCGACTTTTATTTTTTTCGTTTTTCTTCTCATTTTATGAAAGTAAAAATATCCTTACAAGTAATAAGCACCATTAATAACATTAAAACGGCAATTCCTACAAAGTGAACATATCCCTCATATTTAGGGGGAACAGGCTTCCGCCTTATCATTTCTATCAAAATAAATACAAGCCTGCCGCCGTCAAGCGCGGGAAGCGGCAACAGGTTAAATATCCCCAAGTTCATGCTGATGAAAATTGCCATATAGATCAAATCGGGTAAGCCGCTTTTTGCAGTTTCGGCAACAACGCCCGTAGCACCCACGGGGCCTGAAAGCTGATCCATACCGTATTTACCCGTAAGAAGCCCAACCAATGAATCCCATATAATTTCTATGGTATTAAAGGACGAGGAAATGCCGTAAGACATAACATTTTTAAAGTTTTTTTCCAGCGGCGCTACGCTGAAAAAAATATCGCCGTATATTACGCCATCCTCTTCAATCGTGGGAAATACAACGTCTTGCAGTACAACGGTTTCGCCGTTTCTTTCTACCGTTATATCAACTGCATTAACACACTTATCAAATACTGTATATAACAAATCTTGAGAGTAACGAACTTTTTCGCCGCCTATTTCCTTTATTGTGTCGCCTATCAACAACCCGGATGCCTGCACCTGCGTTTGATATTCTTCATCGAATTTTGTAATAGTCGTACCGCCTATATTAAACGAAGCAGCAACGAGTATTATCATTGCAATCATACCGACAAAAATATTTGTAAGCGCACCTGCAGATATGATTATAAATCTTTGCCATGCAGGCTTTTTGGTAATAGCATTTTCGTCGTCTGACTCTTCATCTTCGCCAACCATACTTACAAAGCCGCCGATAGGAAATACCCGCAAAGAATATACGATCTGCGTTTTATTGCTTTTTTTAGAAAATATTTTCGGCCCCATGCCTATTGAAAATTCGTTTATAGCAACACCAAATAAACGCGCAAAAAGGTAATGCCCCAATTCGTGTATAAATATCAATATGCCAAAAACGAAAATAGCAATAATAATATAAAAAATGTTTGCAAGAATGTTTATAGTGATTACCAAGCCTTTCTCAAATAAATATCCATCGTGTTATTTCTTACTTCAATATCAGTAGAAAGGATATCTTCAATCGTAGGTGAATTTAAATTTTTACAATCGTGTACAGCCTTACGAACAATATCGAATATGTCTGTAAATCCGATTTTTTCTTCCAAAAACAATGCCACGGCAACTTCATTGGCGGCATTATACGCACAAGGTATCACGCCCGATTGCTTTGCTGCGTATTTCGCCAACGAAAGCATGGGGAAAGTTTCTTCATCCGGTACGGCAAATGTTAAAGCAGAAAGTGCGGAAAAATCAATAGGAGAAACTACGCCTTCCACGCGGTTCGGATACGTTAGGGCATATTTAGCAGGATAGCGCATATCCGGAACACCTAACTGTGCAATAACGCTGTTATCTTTATATTCTACCATTGAATGAATTATGCTTTGCCTGTGTATCAAAACATCAATTTCTTCGCACGAAACATCAAAAAGCTTCATAGCTTCGATTATTTCCAACCCCTTGTTTGCCAAAGATGCAGAATCTATCGTTATTTTCGCACCCATATTCCACGTAGGATGTGCAAGCGCCTGTGAACGAGTTACTTTTTGAAGCATTTCCTTAGTATAACCGAAAAAAGGGCCGCCTGAAGCGGTAAGAAGAATTCGCTTTACTTCCCTCTTTTTTCCGTTTTGCAAGCATTGATGTATAGCGCAGTGCTCGCTATCAACAGGAAGCAAAGCCCCACCGAATTGCTTTACGGTTTCGTTAACTATATCGCCCGCGCAAACCATGCTTTCTTTATTTGCAAGGGCAACTGTTTTACCCGATTTTAATGCCGAAAGCGTGGGAAGCAAGCCATTTTTACCCGAAATAGAATTAAATACTACGTCGCAATCGGTATTAGCTGAAATTTCACACACTGCATCATAGCCGGATAAAACTTTACAGTCAGTATCCGCAACGGCAGTTTTCAGTAAAGCTGCTGAAGCTTCGTCGCACATAGCGCACACCTTCGGTGAAAATTTTCTTATCTGCTCTTCGGCAAGCTTAACATTTTTTCCCGCCGCAATAGCTTTTACGTTAACACCGAATGCTTCTGCAACGTCTGCAGTCTGCGTTCCGACAGAACCCGTAGAGCCCAAAATTACAATACTTTTTTCACTAATACCCATAATAGAACCATTTCACATAAAGTAATTAAGATCAAATAAGATTAAGATTTATTGTACCGCACACAATACACAAAAACAGCGAAACGGCAATTATACTGTCAAATCTGTCAAGCACGCCGCCATGTCCGGGTAAAAGCTTCCCAAAATCCTTGATTTTGTAGCGGCGCTTTATCAAGGACATCAAAAGGTCACCTATTTGTGATATAACGGAAGCAAGCGGTGCAAACAAGAACAAAATTATGTATTGCGATACTTGAAGATCCAAAAATACAAGTGAATATATCGCAAAACATACAAGCGTTCCAACAACGCCGCCTATTGCACCTTCTACCGTCTTTTTAGGAGAAACATCGGGAATCAGCTTATGTTTTCCGAAGAAAAATCCGCAAAAATATGCAAATATATCCGTTCCCCAAGCAGTAACAAAAATCAAGGGGTACAAAACATTTCCGTTTTCCATATCGCGTATAATTATTATCGAAGCTAATCCGCCATATATGTACGCGCACATAAGCGCTATAAACGAAGCGTTTACAATATCACATTTTCCTTTTGAAAATACTGACGCCGTAAATACAGCAAATACGAATATAACGATTATAGCAAGGCACACATTGGTATTATTGATATTATCGTTATTAATAAACGAAGATATACGCGTTGCAAACGGTAATGCAACAGACGCCAAAAACGCCGATATAGTAACGGCGTTCTTTTTTAAATAACCTATACATTTCAATATCTCATACGTTGAGAATGCACACAGCAAAGCCATAAATATATTCAACAATATCGTATCCGAGAATATTAAAACGGGTAAAATTACAATCAAACCGACGATAGCGGTTATTATTCTGGTACGCAAAACAGCTTATCCTCCCCAAAAAATTAGACCCCGCCAAAGCGGCGATTTCTCGATCTGAACACCTCGATAGCATCATCTACGTCTTTTGGTGAAAAATCAGGCCATAATACATCTGTAAAATATAATTCCGAATATGCACTTTGCCACATTAAAAAGTTTGATATTCTGTATTCGCCACCCGTTCTTACTATGAGATCGGGCATCGGAGAAGCCTTGGTGTAGAGCCTTTGTGTAATATCATCCTCTGTAATTGTGGTAAGACCGTCTTTAATGCAAGTATTAACGGCATTAACTATTTCATCCCTACCGCCGTAATTTAAACCGATATTCAAAATGTATTTGTTATTTGCAGAATCTTCCTCTATACGGATCATGCGTTCTTTTAACTTATCAGTAAAAACTGCTTTATCCCCAAGAAAGACAATTCGTACATTTTCTTGCATCATATCGGCAATTGCTTCATCAAGATACTGATCGAACAAAGCCATAATAGACTTCACTTCGCTTTCAGGCCTTTTCCAGTTTTCTGTGGAAAAGGCATATACAGTAACAACCTCAATATCAAGCTTTCTGCAATACTTAGCGATATTTTTGAACGTTTCCGCACCGACTTTATGCCCGTATTCGCGCGGCATAAGGCGTTTTTTCGCCCAGCGGCCGTTTCCGTCCATAATGAAAGCGATATGTCGAAGTGATTTATCTTTAGTTGACATTAAATTTCCATTATTTCCTTTGTTTTTGCATTTGTTATACCGTCAATTTCTTTAATGTATTTATCCGTAAGATCCTGAATAGCCTTGTCAGACTGCTTTTGTTCGTCTTCTGTCATTTCATTGTTCTTTTTCATTGCCTTGCTTTTGTCGTTAGCATCACGGCGGATGTTACGAATAGCAATCTTTGCATCTTCGCCCATTTTGGCAATCTGCTTTGTAAGCGTTTTTCTTGATTCTTCTGTCAAAGCGGGGAAAACAAGACGAATGCACTTACCGTCGTTTTGGGGATTTATACCAATATCAGATACTTGAATAGCTTTTTCGATATTTTTAAGCGTGGAAGAATCCCAAGGAGAGATAACGATAGTGCGTGCATCTGTGCATTTAACCTCTGCCATGGATTGTATTTGTGTGGGAGTGCCGTAATATTCAACAGTAACCTTGTCAAGAACTGCAGGTGTTGCCCTTCCTGCCCTTACAGTAGTAAGTTCGTAGGAATAGTTGGCGATGGATTTTTTCATTTTTTCTTCGTAATCTTTAACTTCGAGTTTCATCAGTAGATCTCCTTATCAGTTATTTATTATTGTGCCGATGGCCTCACCACAGGCAGCTTTTACAATATTTTTCGGATCGTTAAGTGCGAACAGAAGAATGGGAAGACCATTTTCCATCGCAAGGCAGGTAGATGCAGGGTCTGTCGCTTTAAGATTTTTTTCAAGAACCTCTGCGTACGTTATAGAATCATACTTAACTGCATTTTTATCAACACGCGGATCGGCACTGTAAATACCATCGATATTTTTTGCCAAAAAGGCAATATCAGCTTTAACCTCAAGCGCACGGAGAATAGCACCGGTATCGGTTGTGAAAAACGGATTTCCCGTTCCGCCGCCAAGAATAACCACCTTGCCGCTTTCCAATGCTGCAACTGCATCAGTTGAAGTAAACAGCTTTGCAACCTTATTCATTTCACATGCAGACATTACTGCAGAAGGCACACCGATTTTAGCCAAAGCCTGTTCAACTGCGATACAATTTATCATAGTTGCAAGCATACCCATATCGTCTGCACGCGTTCTGTTAAGAGAAACACCGTTACGTGCACCGCGCCATATGTTGCCGCCGCCAACAAGTAAGGCAACTTGTACGCCGCTATCGGTAAGCTGCTTAATAACGTCACATATTTTGTCCAAAGCATCGAAGTTAATAATATCGCCGTCAACAGCGCCGTTACCGATTGCTTCGCCGGAAAGTTTCAACAAAATTCTTTTATAGACAGGTTTCATGGAACTACCCCTTTCCCTTTATAACTCGTATTATTTTACTTCATACATTTTAACCTGTATTGATAAAATTGTAAACAGAAATATTTAATTATCCATTAACAACAAAAACGCCCGATGGAAATACCATCGGGCGTTTATAACAGCATCTATTAGCCTTTAACAAGCTTTTCGATTTCAGCAGCGAAATCGTCTTCTCTCTTTGCGATACCTTCGCCTTTTTCGTATTTAACGAAGGAAGCAACGGAAAGATCTGCGCCGATTTCTTTTGCAACAGATTCAACATACTTACCAACAGACATAGAATCGTCTTTTACGTAAGCCTGGAACAACAAGCAGTTGTTATCGTAGAATTTGCCAAGCTTACCGGAAGCCATTTTATCAAGGATAGCTTCAGGCTTGGAAGCATTCTTGGGATCGTTCTTGATCTGGTTGATGATGATATCTTTTTCGTTTGCAATAACAGATTCGGGAACGTCTTCCTTACCGAGATAAGTAGGAGACATAGCAGCAATCTGAAGGGCGATGTTCTTTGCACATTCAGCATACTGTTCTGTTTTTGCAACTTCGTCAGAGCAGTTCATCTTAACGATAACGCCCGTTGTGCCTTTACCGTGAATGTACGTTGTAGTATTTCCTTCAACGATAACAAAACGGCGGATGTTCATGTTTTCACCAATGGTGAAGATCTTATCCTTAAGGGAAGCTTCAACAGTAAATTCTGTACCGCACATGGGAAGAGCCAAAAGTTCCTCAATAGTTGCGGGCTTGTTAGCAAGGATAGTTTTTTCGATATCCTTAACAAAGTTTACGAATGTTTCGTTTTTAGCAACGAAGTCAGTTTCGGCGTTAACTTCGATCATAACAGCTGTTTTACCGTCTTCGCTTACCATGATATCAACGATACCTTCTGCAGCAACGCGGTCTGCCTTTTTAGCAGCAACAGCAAGACCTTTTTCACGAAGGAATTTGATTGCACCTTCAACATCACCGTCTGCAGCGTCAAGAGCTTTTTTGCATTCCATCATGCCGCAGTTAGTTTTTGCGCGAAGATCTGCAACGTCTTTTGCAGTAAATTTAGCCATTTCGATTACCTCCGATTATTCGTTTTCTGTTGCTTCTTCAGCAGCAGTTTCTTCAACAGCTTCAGCAGCTTCAAAAGCTTCGCCTTGCTTGCCCTCTATAACAGCATCTGCAAGAACAGAGCTTATAAGCTTGATAGCGCGGATAGCGTCATCATTGCCGGGGATGATATAATCAGCATCATCGGGATCGCAGTTTGTATCAACGATAGCAACAACGGGAATACCGAGGTTCTTCGCTTCTGCAACAGCGTTCTTTTCTTTCTTAGGGTCAACAATGAATATTGCATCGGGAAGTTCCGTCATTTCCTTGATACCGCCGTAGTTGCGTTCAAGATCTGCAATTTCTTTGTTAAGTGCAGCAGCTTCCTTTTTTGGAAGAAGATCAAACGTACCGTCAGCCCTCATTTTTTCCAAGCTGATAAGGCGATTGATACTCTTTTTGATTGTTTTGAAGTTGGTAAGCATACCGCCGGGCCAACGTTCGTTAACAAAGAACATGCCGCATCTTGATGCTTCTTCTTTTATAGCATCGGCAGCCTGTTTCTTTGTACCTACGAAGAGGATGTTCTTTCCTTCTTCGGAAAGGCCGCGTACGTACATATACGCTTCTTCAAACTTCTTAACGGTCTTCTGCAAATCGATGATGTAGATACCGTTTCTTTCTGTGAAGATGTATTCAGCCATTTTAGGATTCCATCTTCTCGTGTGGTGTCCGAAGTGAACACCTGCTTCAAGCAACTGCTTGATTGTAATAACAGACATTTCGTCCTCCTTGGTTTTTTCCTCCACCCCAAAACCCCTGTGCGAGTAAAAAATACCACCGGGCACAGCTTATGAGATGTGCGGATTTTTATAGTCACGCTTACGCGCGCCGATATATGATATCATAAACAATTATAAATGTCAATGCTTTAACAGAAAATTTACAAACAAATTTACTTTACAACCACAGAATCGTCGCCAAGTAATTCCTTAAGTTTAGAAATAAGCAATTTCGTGGGTAATATTTTATTATCATGCGGGGTATATTGGCCGGTTTGCTGTGAATACAGCATTACCTTGTGATCTGCCCCGTCACCCTCGTAAATAGATATAAGATTTATTACCTTAAAAAACACGTCACCGTACATTGCCGGCAGCTTTAAGTATATGATATTTTTTGCCTGTTTTTTTACAGGTGGTTGTGTTTTTGCATATTTACCATTCGGTAGAAGAGGAAGGATCGAAGTTGCAAGTATCTTTGCATCTTCTTCGCCCGAGGCACTTATATCACCGTGGATCACAACTGCATTATCCTTGAACAGATACTGACCCGATTGCGATAAAATTTTTGGAAAAACAACAACTTCTATTTGAGAAAATCTGTCTTCTATCGTTGCAAACGACATTATATCGCCCTTTTTGGTGTTCTTATTAACCTTGGCAAAAACAGTTCCGCATATTTTTACGGTTTGCTTATCACGGTATTTACCGTCGTTTTCTTCAAACGAAGATAAAATATCCGAAATACTGTCAGGTGATATATCAGCAATATTTTGCGTATAATCATCAAGCATATGACCTGAAAAATACATCCCCGAAGCTTCTTTTTCAAAAGCTAGTTTTTCTTTAAGCGACATTTCCTCTATCATGGGATATTCAAATCCGCTTTCGTCGTTATCCGCCGAATCAGATATATCAAACATATCCACTTGGCCCGATATATTGCGACGCTTTATATCCATTTCGTTTTCAAGAATATCCTCGTATGAAGCAAGAAGCCTGCTTCTGTACACCCCCAAAGAATCGAAAACACCGCATTTAATCAAGGATTCGATCTGCTTTTTATTACTATCGTATTTCGTCATGCGGTGTATAAAGTCTTCAAAAGATGAAAACGGGTGTTTTTCGCGTTCTTTAATGATATTATCAACAAATACACCGCCTACGTTTTTTATAGCGAATAAACCGAATCTTATTTTTGCAGCACCGTCTTTTTTTACAACATTAAAAAACTTTCCGCTTTCGTTTATATCCGGTGCAAGCACAAATATTCCGTTTCGCTGGCAATGCGTGATGTAAAACGACGTTTTGGGCAGGTTTCCAAGTTCGCTGGTCAATAAAGAAGCCATGTATTCCGGAAAATATTTGGCTTTCAAAAATGCCGTTCTATACGTTAAAAATGCATACGAGGCGGCGTGCGATTTATTGAAAGCGTATTTTGCAAAGCCCGCAAGATTATCAAACAATTCGTTGGCATCGGAAGAAGTCATCCCGCGTTCAACCGCACCCGAAACAAATGTTTCGCGGTGCTCTTCCATTTCTTCGGATTTCTTTTTCGACATCAGTCTTCTGACGATATCAGCCTTTCCGTAGGAATACCCAGCCAAGGTTCGGAATATTTCCATTACCTGTTCTTGGTAAACCACAACGCCGTTGGTAACATCAAGAATATCCTTCAAAAGCGGTGACGGATAATATATTCTACCCGGATCCGCCCTGTTTTCGAGATATTTTGGAATAGAATCCATGGGGCCGGGACGATACAATGCTATGGCGGCAATAATATCCTCAATACAAGAGGGCTTCATTTGCATAAGCAAACGGCGCATTCCTGCACTTTCAAGCTGGAAAACACCCTCGCTTTCGCCGTTTGTTATCATTTCATATACTTGCGTGGATTCCGTATCTATGGAATAGATATCAAAGTCGGGATCTTCTTTTTTTATCTGTTCCACCGTATTGTCAATTATAGTAAGATACTTTATTCCCAAAAGGTCAAATTTTACCAATCCAAGCTTTGAAACGGCGTCCATATCGTACTGTGTCAAAACCGCATCGCCGTTGACAGCAAGCGGAACGTAATGATCTATCGGATCTTTCGTTATAACCACACCGGCTGCATGTGTCGAAATATTTCGCGGCATTCCCTCAATACTGATTGCATAGTCCAACAAAGTTCTTACTTTATCATCAGAATCGTACAGTTTTTTTAATTCTTCACCGTCGGGTGCTTGCAACGCCTCTGTTAAAGTTATTTTCATTCTTTGCGGTATAAGGCGCACAACGGAATCCACCTCTGAATACGCCATACCCAATGCCCTTCCGCAATCCCTTACAGATGCTTTTGCCGCCAGCGTATTATACGTTACTATCTGGCATACGTGGTCGCGGCCGTATTTTTCGGTTAAATATTCGATAACAAGATGCCGCCTGTCGTCGGCAAAGTCAACATCGATATCGGGCATACTTACCCTTTCGGGGTTCAAAAACCTTTCAAACATCAAGTTGTACTTAAGAGAATCTATGTCCGTAATACCTATAAGGTAAGCAACCAAAGAACCTGCACCCGAGCCCCTTCCGGGCCCCGTTGATATACCGTTATTTTTGGCGTAATTAACGTAATCTGCAACTATCAGAAAATACTCTGAAAAGCCCATTTTTGAAATAATCGAAAGCTCGTATTCAATACGCTCGGTATATTCATCGGCAACAGGTGCTATTTCGCCCGTATTACATTTTTCCTTGTACCCATTAAAGCAAAGATCACGCAAGTAATCACCTGCTTGCAATCCGTCCGGAGGGGTGAAGGTGGGAAGATAGATATTTGAAAAATCAAATTCGAAATTGCATTTTTCCGCAACCTCAACGGTGTTTTTTACAGCATCGGGAATACGGAAAAATATCCGTTTCATTTCTTCTTCTGACTTTATATAAAACTCGTCTGTTTCAAAGCCAAGCGGCCTGCCGTTTGTAATAACAGAGTTCGTTTGTATGCACATCAAAATAGCCTGTGTATCTGCGTCGCTTTTTTTTACGTAGTGCGCATCGTTGGTTGCAACGGTTTTTATATTCAGTTCATCCGCAAGATCGCACAAAGAATATAATACGTCTTCTTCTTCGGTCGTATTATGGTTTTGAAGTTCAATATAAAAATCTTCGCCAAAGGCATTTTGAAGCCTTTTTGCATAGCTTTTAGCCTGATCCGCAAAGCCTCTTCCCAGCATAGATGGAATATATCCCGCAATACACCCGGAAAGGCAAACAAGCCCGTCCTTATGCTCAAGCAAAAGCTCTGTATCTATCCTCGGTTTTGAATAGAAGCCTTCCGTAAAGCCCAATGAAACAAGCTTAATAAGATTCTTATATCCGGTTTCGTTTTTGCAAAGCAGTACCATGTGGTAATATGCCCCATCTACCCCTTTTCTTTTTTCAAAACGGGAAGACGGCGCAACATACACTTCACACCCGATAATAGGCTTTACGCCTTCCTTTTTACAAGCATTGTAAAAGGCGACCGCGCCATACATAGTGCCGTGGTCGGTAATAGCTATAGCCGGTTGCCCAAGCTCTTTTGCGCGCTTTGCCATATCGCTTACACGGCAAGCGCCGTCAAGCAGGCTATACTCGCTGTGGTTGTGCAGATGAACAAAACCACTCATCATTTTTTCCTTTCTTCTGCAATGCTGATTATTTTTTTCAATCTGTGTGAAAGCCCTGATTTGGATATTTGCGGCGTGATAACCTTTGAAAGCTCTGAAAGGCTTAATTCGGGATATTCCAGCCTTGCATCAGCCGTATTTTGCAACTCCTCATCAAGATCTGCAAAAAATCCGTTATCTTTAAGAAAATAAATTGCCGCCAAAGCCTCTTTATTGGCATTCACCGTTTTTTCTATATTCGCCGTTTCGAAATTAACCATTCGGTTTGCATTATTTCTGAATTCTTTTATAATCTTATTATTCATCAACTCGAATGCGGCGTTTTTTGCACCGATTATCTGCAAAAAATCAATTATTTGTTCGCTGTCTTTATAATATATCAAATTGCTTGATCCGCGAATTGACTGTCTTGGCGGTAATTGGATAGCGTTAAGCACATTCAAAGTATCTTTTGTTAAATTAACGTAAGGGGTAGATATTTCCAAGTGATACGACGATTTCGGATCTGAAACCGTACCCGATACCAAAAAAGCCCCCCTTATAAACATTTTTCTGCACGATTCACATTCAAAGATGCTTTCATTTATTCTATAACATGAAGCCGCGTTAGGTGGATTAAGCTGGCGCAAAGGTTTAAGCTGTCTTGTCGATACTGCAGTGATTTTATAACTTTTGTACGGTTTTTTTCCATCTTCGGCGTTTGTATGTTTTTCGGATATATATTCGTTACTGTTAATGTCGTAAAGCTCCTTAAGCAAGGCTTTATAAAGCTGTGCCGTTTCTTCATTTTCCGTAATAAGTTTAAGTTTGTCAGTTTGAAATATATTAGAAAACATCAACATGCCCGCCAATAAAGAACGCTTACAGCAGTCTTTATTAACTTCCAACAAGGCAAGTTGTGTTTTTGCTTCGCTTGAAAAAGACATTATTATGTCTGTTCCTTTCCTTTTATATTGCGAATAGTGTTTATCATCATTCTATAAACCTTATTTCGCACTCAATATCGATACCTTCTTTAAGCTTGATTTCGCGTTTTATCGTATCGACTAATTCTTTTATATTTTCACACGTAGCACCGCCTACGTTTACAATAAATCCTGCGTGCTTTTCCGAAACCTGAGCACCGCCGCATTTATACCCCTTCAACCCTGCTTCATCAATCATTTTGGCTGTATATTTGCCCGGATATCGTTTAAATGCAGAGCCTGCACTTGGATAATTAAGTGGCTGTTTATCCTTTCTGCGTGATATGATATCCGTCATTTCTGCTTTTATCTGTTCGCGGTTGCCGTTTTTCAAAACAAATTCAGCAGATAAAACTATAAGCCCGTTATTTTGAAAATCGGAATAACGATACGCAAAGCCGCATTCTTCGTTAGACAAGGTGATCACTTTGCCATCTGAATACGAATAGCATTTAACACTTTTTACCACGTCTTTTATTTCACCGTCGTACGCACCGGCATTCATAAATACAGCGCCGCCAACCGTTCCCGGTATGCCGTATGCAAACTGCACACCGCAAAGCGAATTATCAAGTGCTTTTGTGCAAACAGCGTGAAGCGGCGCACCGCATTCTGCATTGATAGCGTTATCGCAAACGCATACTGATTTCATATCAGTAGTTACCACAACTATTCCATCGTAACCGTTATCGGAAAAAACAACGTTTGAACCGTTACCTAAAACGATATGCTTTATTTCTTGTTGTTTTAAATATTCCAATGTGCGTATAAAAGCATCGATATTTTGCGGAAAAACCGCGGTACATTCTCCGCCTACCTTGAAGGTTGTAAGCTGCTTGCAAGATATATTCTCGCAAACTGTTATGTTTTGTATTTCTTTAAGTTCTGTAATAATATTTTTCATATTTTAAGTATATTAGAAAACTTTCAATTTGTAAATAGGTATTCAATGTTTTGTGCAAATTTAACATATGAATATTTATTCATGCATAAATATTCACTTACAAAAGTGGTGCGAAAGCGCGCACCAAATAAGAAATTTGGCGCTTCAAAAGCGGGCGTTTTCGGCAAAAATCAACGGGTATTTCCCTGCACAGCTTTATCATTTGTCTTATATCATTTTCTATTGCGGATATGCATTTTGTTTTACACATCCATATTCCGCATTCAAAATGCAGGTATAAGCTTCGGTAATCAAGATTTACAGTTCCCACCGTTGCATATTTGCCATCGCAAACAAACATTTTTGCATGGATAAACCCGGGGGTATATTCGTATATTTTAACGCCGCTTTTTAACAATTCGTCATAATTAGAACGCGTAACTTCAAAAACAAACTTTTTATCGGGTATTCCTGGTGTTATTACAGATACGTTTACGCCCGATTTTGCTGCGTTGCACAAAGCAGTACGAATTTCGTTATCAATTATAAGGTACGGTGTGGTTATAAGCAGATATTTTTCTGCTGAATTTATCATATTGAGATATACGTTTTGTCCAACAGGCTCGCAATCTATAGGGTTATCGCAATACGGTTGAACATATCCGTCCGTCGAATCAAGCAACCGCAATTTGTTATTTCCGGGATAAAAAAGAGATATATCTTCATTTTCGCCGCTTACGTATTCCCAAATGCTTAAAAACATAACCGCCATACTAAATGCAGCCTTCCCTTTCACCATAACAGCCGTATCTTTCCAATGGCCAAATCTATTTTGAAGATTTATATATTCATCAGCTATATTAACGCCTCCCGTAAAACCAACGTATCCGTCTATTACACATATTTTACGGTGATCTCTGTTATTAAGACGCGCCGAAAGCACCGGCGTGATCTTATTAAAAACCTTGCATTTAATCCCGTGTTCATTCAATAATTTATGATATCCTTCGGGTAAGCCCGTAATGCAACCGAAATCGTCGTATATTATCCTTACGTCTATACCTTGAGAAGCTTTTTCTTTAAGCACTTGAAATATTTGATTCCACATCACGCCATCACGGATAATGAAATATTCCATGAAAATATACTTTTCAGCCCTTTGCAGTTCGCAAAGTAAGGATTTAAGTTTTTCTTCGCCAAGCGGAAAATATTCGCAGTATTGATTTTCGAATAAAGGGCTGTAAGCAAAATTCGAAAGATATTCCGCGTGTTTTGCAGCAGTAAGATCGTCTTCAATAACTATTTTATCAAGAATACCGCTGTTACACAATTCGCTTTGCTTTTCGTTTATGATCATCATTTTTTTAATGGTACGTTTAGACAATCTGTTCTTACCGAATATAAGATAAAAAACAGCGCCGAAAACAGGAAAAACGATCATAGGAAAGATCCACGCAATTTTATAAGCCGAATTACTGTCATCACTTAAAACCAACGTGCCGCAAATAAAGCCGAACACGATCGAAGCAAGTTGAAAATGTATATAATATTCACTGAATACAAATACGAATATAAACATCAATGCCATTTGAACAAGCAACGACAGTGCCAATATAACCGCCCGATAAGCAGATATACCGAAATATTTTCTCATACCCAAACCTCAAGTTAAAACGAAGGCGTACGCCGCACCACGGGTTTCCGTGAAAGGCGGCGTACGCCCGTATGACATTTAATTTATCGATTTAATAAATTATTCGTACAATTTTGCCATATTAACAAGCTTTTTGTATTTTTCTTTAGCTTGCTTTTCTGCTATAGCGAACAGTTCTTCTGCCCTTTCAGGGAATGCCCTTACCAAAGAGTTGTAACGAACTTCGGACATAATAAAGTCACGGTAAGAAAGTGTAGGTTCTTTGGAATCAAGTGTAAAGGGTTGTTCCTTTTCAGGGTTGAAGCGGAATGTGTGCCAGTAACCGGAAGCAACTGCATTCTTCGTTTCTTGCATACTTGTTGCAAGCCCCTTCTTAATACCGTGGTTGATACAAGGAGCGTACGCAATAACAAGCGAAGGACCTTTATATGCTTCTGCTTCGATTATAGCTTTAATACACTGGTTATAGTCAGCGCCCATAGCGATCTGTGCGGTATATACATAACCGTAAGACATAGCGATTTGTGCCAAATCTTTTTTCTTTGTGGGTTTGCCGGAAGCAGCAAACTGTGCAACAGAGCCAGTAGGTGTAGATTTGGAAGCCTGACCACCCGTGTTAGAGTAAACTTCCGTATCAAATACGAAGATATTGATATCTTCGCCGGAAGCAATAGCATGGTCCAAACCGCCGAAGCCGATATCGTATGCCCAACCGTCGCCGCCGAATATCCAAATGGACTTCTTAACAAACAAGTCTTTCATTGCAAGTGCTTGTTTGCAAAGATCGCATTTATCAGCGCAAGCTTTCAAAGCTGCTTCAAGTTCAACAGCGGCAAACTTGGAAGCTGTGCCATCGTCTTTAGCTGCCAACCAAGCCTTGGATGCTTCTGCAAGTGCTGCATTTTCAGATGCCGCAAGCTTTTCAATTATTTCAGAAAGAAGCGCACGACGCTGTCTTGTAGCGGTTGCCATACCAAGACCGTATTCAGCGTTATCTTCGAACAAGGAGTTAGCCCATGCCGGGCCCTTGCCTTCTTTATTCGTCGTGTAAGGTGTAGAAGGTGCAGAACCGCCCCAGATAGAAGAACATCCTGTAGCGTTAGCAATAAACATTCTATCGCCAAACAACTGTGTTACAAGCTTAGCATAAGGTGTTTCACCGCAGCCGGGGCAAGCGCCGGAGAACTCGAGAAGCGGCTGCTTAAACTGTGAACCTTTAACGGTTTCGGGCTTGAATTTAGCAAGAACCGTTGCATCATCTGTATATTTATATGCAAGTTCGAAATATTTCTGTTTGCCAATCTGCGAATCAAGGGGCTTCATAGAGAGAGCCTTTTCGCCCTTCTTACCGGGGCAAACTTGTGCACAAGATCCGCAACCTGTACAGTCAAGCGCAGAAGTTACAATAGCAAATTTGTATCCGGGCATTGCTGTCATAGGAAGAGTCTTCATGCCTTCAACCTCTTCACCTTCAGGGATAGCAACGGGACGGATTACAGCGTGAGGACAAACGTAAGAACAGAAGTTACATTGGATGCAGTTATCAGGATTCCAAGCGGGAACGTCAACTGCGATACCTCTCTTTTCGAACGCTGCAAGACCTTGCGGGAACGTACCGTCTGCTTCTTTTACAAATGTAGAAACAGGAAGATCGTCGCCCTTTTGTGCGTTAACGGGTGTAAGGATATCCTTTTCGAATCTGCCAAGCATATCGCCATCGTCAACAGCAACTTCGTTTTTATCGCCGCAATCAACAGCATTAGCCCAATCTGCGGGAACTTCGATCTTAACGAGGTTTGCAATACCAAGATCGATAGCGTTCTGGTTCATCTTAACGATGTCGTCACCCTTCTTAGAGAAGGATTTAACAACAGCGTCCTTCATATAGGTAACTGCTTCGTCTATCGGTATGATATTTGCAAGCTTGAAAAATGCAGCTTGAAGCACCATGCTGAAGCGGCTGCCCAAACCAATCTCTCTTGCAATCTTAACGCCGTCAACAGTGTAGAAGTTAACGTTTTTAGCAGCAAGATCGCGCTTTACGTTTGCAGGAAGTCTTTCGTTAAGCTCTTCTGCAGACCAACCCGTGTTAAGAAGGAAAGTACCGCCGTTTTTGATGTCCTTCGTCATATCGTACTTCGTAAGATATGCAACGTTGTGGCAAGCAACAAAGTCTGCCATAGAAACGTAATAAGGGCTCTTAATCGGCTTGTCGCCAAAACGCAAGTGGGATATAGTTACGCCGCCACTCTTTTTAGAGTCGTAAGCAAAATATGCCTGAACCTTTTTGTCTGTGTGGTCGCCGATGATTTTAATGGAGTTTTTGTTCGCACCAACAGTACCGTCAGCACCGATACCCCAGAATTTGCAGCAGATAGTGCCTTCGGGAACCGTATCGGGATTTTCGCAATCTTCCAAAGAAAGACCTGTAACGTCGTCTTTAATGCTGATCGTGAAGCGATTCTTAGGAGCATCTGCATCAAGATTTTTGTAAACAGAAATGATGTTAGCAGGTGTTGTATCCTTAGAGCCAAGACCGTAACGACCGCCAACGAGAACGTCAACCTTAACACCGGCCTGTTCCAAAGCTGTGCAAACGTCAAGATAAAGAGGTTCGCCGATTGCGCCGGGTTCCTTCGTTCTGTCGAGAACTGCTATCTTCTTTGCTGTTGCAGGAATAGCGTCAACGAAGTGCTTGGTAGAGAAAGGTCTGTAAAGGCGAACTTTAACAAGACCAACCTTTTCGCCCTTAGCTGTAAGATAGTCGATAGTTTCTTCTATCGTATCGCAGGCAGAGCCCATAGCAACGATAACCTTTTCAGCATCGGGAGCACCGTAGTAGTTAAACAATTTATAATCAGTACCGATTTTTGCGTTAACTTTATTCATATATTCTTCAACGATAGCGGGTGTGTTATCGTAGTAGGGGTTAGAAGCTTCTCTTGCCTGGAAGAATATATCGGGGTTTTGTGCAGTACCTCTTAATACGGGGTGTTCGGGATTGAGGGAGCGAGCCTTATATTCTGCAATCGCATCCTTATCAACCATTTCCGCAAGATCTGCATAATCCCATTGTTCAACCTTCTGGATTTCGTGGCTTGTTCTGAAGCCGTCGAAGAAATGAAGGAAAGGAACACGAGCCTTGATCGTAGAAAGGTGTGCAACCGCACCCAAGTCCATAACTTCCTGAACGTTGTTTGCGCAAAGCATTGCAAAACCTGTTTGTCTGCATGCCATAACGTCGGAATGATCACCGAAGATAGAAAGTGCGTGCGATGCAACTGCACGTGCAGAAACGTGAATAACACAAGGCAAAAGTTCGCCTGCAATCTTATACATATTGGGGATCATCAAAAGAAGTCCCTGAGAAGCAGTATAGGTCGTGGTAAGTGCGCCTGCCTGCAAAGAACCGTGAACAGCACCCGCTGCGCCCGCTTCACTTTGCATTTCAACAACTTTTACCTCTTGACCGAAAATGTTTTTTTGGCCTTTGGCACTCCATTGGTCAGTAACTTCAGCCATTACGGAAGAAGGCGTGATCGGATAGATACAAGCAACTTCTGTAAAAGCATAAGAAACGTGAGCCGCGGCATTATTGCCGTCCATGGTCTTCATTTTTCTTGCCATAAAATTTTTCCTCCAAAATAATTTATTTACATTAACAATCAATATACCACATAAAATGACATCAGTAACACCTTTAAGTGTTATATTTTCGTTAATTTTTTTACTTAGCGTTAGAAACTCTGTCTAAACTTTCATGCGTACCAAGCACCACCAGCGTATCGCCGGACTTAAAGGGGATGTTGGGATTTATAGTAACCCTTATTTCGCCCTTTGCGCTTCGCATTGCGATAATACTTACCCCATAGGTTTGTCTTACGTTGATCTCTATCACCGTTTTGCCGACCCATGACGCAGGCAAAGAAATTTCGGCTATGGCATGATTATTGTCAAATTCTATAAATTCAAGCACATTTTTCTTCGATAAAATATACGCAGTCTTTTCGCCCATATCATTTTCGGGGAAAACAACCATGTCTGCGCCTATTTTTTCAAGTACTTTTTTATGCTGCTCGTTAGATGCCCTTACGATAACCTTTTTTACACCCATTTCTTTAAGCATAAGGGTAAGCAATATGCTTGCATTTATATCTTTTGAAAAGCATACTGCAACACAATCATAGTTTGCTATACCGATAGAATCAAGAACCTTTTCACTTGTTGCATCACCGATAATTGGTGTATCTACAAGATCTGCAATATCACTTAAAGATTTCTCGCATCTATCGACAACAGAAACAGTGTTTCCCTTTTGGGCAAGCTGTACAGCTAAAGTTTTGCCGAAGCGCCCCATACCTATTACACAAAAACTTCCCATATTTAACCTTCCTTAACCGATAAGCATATTTGTTTCAGAATACTTTATTGCTTGTTCTTCATTATTAAGGCGTGTTAAAAGTGCGTACGTTACCGTTAAAACGCCGACCCTTCCGAAGAACATAAAAGTCATCAGCATTAGTTTTATGCCATTACTCAGCGACGGTGTTCCTATTACCGATAAACCAACCGTTGCAAACGCCGATGATGATTCGTAAAGCGCGGGAATAAACCCTGCACCCGTTGTAACGTCTATCACCAAAGCACCGCACATACACAGTGCAAAGCCTATGGCAACAATCGTCATAGCGCGGAAAACGTTGGCATGCGATATACGCCTTTTAAAAATTACGATTTGCGTTTTACCGACAGCAGTGCTGTAAACCGTGTAAAGCAACAGACCGAATGTAGATACTTTTACGCCGCCGGCCGTAGAGCCCGAAGCACCGCCGACAAACATCAGCATTATGCATATCATCTTCGTAAAGTCGCGCATATAGGCATTTCCCATAGCATCGTATCCTGCAGTACGCGTAGTTACGGATTGAAAGTACGAGTTAACAAGCTTATCTATAAAATTCATACTTCCAAGCGTTTCGGGGTTTGAAAATTCACCGATGAATATCAAAAATGAACCTGCGCAAAGCAGTACGGCAGAAATTATCAGAACGAACCGAGTATATACGGATAAACGCTTTTTGTGAAAGATGAATTCTATCATTTCATCCCAAACGATAAAGCCTATTCCGCCTATGAATATCAGCGTACCGATAACGAATAACACATACGGATCGCTTTTGAACATATCAAGGCTTGTAAAAGGGCCGTGATATTCCCCAAAAAGATCAAAACCCGCGTTACAAAACGACGATATAGAATGGAAAAAGGCAAACCACACACCGTCTTTAACGCCAAACAAAGGTATAAATCTTGCCATAAGCAGGCAAGCGCCGACGGTTTCGGTTATAAAAGTTCCCAAAAGAATTCTGCGCACGATTCTTGCCAAGCCCGATTCTGAAGAAAGATTGTACGATTGTGCAACCAATGTATGCGTTTTGGGGGAAAGTCGTTTTCTTACGATAGCCGTGAAAAACACCGTCATCGACATAAATCCAAGACCGCCTATTTGGATCATAAACAGTATTACCGCTTGGCCAAACCCACTCCACGTAGTGGCAGTATCACAAGACAATAAACCCGTAACACACGTAGCACTTACCGCAGTAAAGTAGGAATTTACTATTTCATCCAAGCAGAAATCGTACCCCTTTTGCCGCGAAATCGGAAAAAGAAGCAGCGTTCCGCCGAGAAATATAATAGAAAGAAAGCCTATAACGAATATTCTCGACGGGGAAAGCTTACGAAATTTACGTTTTTTTTGCGTTAAATTTATTTCGATCATCCTCTTTTAAAGTTTTATTTAGAAAATTATACCACCAAGCACCAAAAAAGTCAACACAGTTAAACGCTTATTTCTTTATTAAGGCAGAATGAATACAGCGTAATTTTTTCAACAGGCTTACCTGTTATACGTTCTATGGCTACTTTATAATACGAAATTTGATTTTTGTGTTTTCTTTTAAACGCTTCTATATCGGCGGGGGTATTTTTGATATAATCCGTTTTATAATCAGCAATGGTTATGGAACCATTCTCGTTTTCGTAAAAGATATCAACAACGCCTTGTACGAGTATTTTTTCATCTTTAAGCAACACCGCCGTTTCGGGGTTTTCCGTAAAAAGCTTTGCTGCAAGGTTTATGTTGAATCTATACTCACGTTTGACTGTTCTGCCGTTGGCGTATGCGTTCGAAATTTCAGCAAAAAGCGATGATTTAAAAAAGCTTTCAACTGCCGAAAAATCTATATCTTCGACGGCGTCAGGCAAAAGAAAGCCTTCATACAGAAGTCTTTGCGCTTCGTTCTCAGCACCGTTTAAAACCACGCTTTGAAAATCGCAAAACTGCATGAACAAATGCGTTGCAATTCCCTTTTTGGCGGCTTTATTCGTCTTTCTTATAACTTCTGGATCTTCAAACGTCACCGGTATTTCAGAAAGCGACAGAACGCCTTCATCTGACTCGTCAAGCAGATCGGGATGCAGCTTTGAAACTGCAACCTTTTTCGGCAATACAGTATGGATCGCATATGGATATTCGTATGCAAGATTGTTTTTAACCGTATTGTAGGATTCTTCATCAAAAAGCTGATCATCTTTTATCTGTTCTTCGTTTGTTGCCCCTGTTGTTTTCGCGTTTTTTATAACGCTTAACGTGTAGCTGTCGCCCTCTGTTTTTCCGTTTAACGAACGCAATATCATCTCCATATACGATTTTGAATTATACAATCCGTATTCGGTAACGGGAGTGTCTGACAGACAATCCGATAAAAGCTTTTCTGCATCTTTCGTTTGACAAGTAACGAACAGCCTATGCCTTGCCCTTGTAAGTGCTACGTACAGTATGCGCCCCTCTTCTTCAATATTCTTTTCGTGCTCTTCTTCGTTTACCGCTTGATACATAGGCGTTTTGTACATTGCAAAACCGCTTTCGTCGCGGAATTTAATGCCAAAGCCGTATTTTTTGTCGTATTTATACGGTGTTTTATTACCTGTTGAAAAGGTTGAATTTGAATCCGCAAGGAAGCAAACGGGATATTCAAGACCTTTAGATTTATGCACCGTCATTATTTTGACGCTTGTTTCTTCATCAGATTCTGATTTTACCGTTTCGAGCTTTGTTTTTCTTTCTATTATTTCATTGATGTAATTTATGAAGTTATAGAGTCCTTTGAACGACCCTGATTCAAATTTTCTTGCATATTCATACAAAGTCATCAGATTTTCGCGCCTTGAATCTATCTGGCTTTTTCTTCCTATACTGCAAAGCGTGGTAAATATTCCCGTGTCGTTATAAAGATACCAAACAAGCTTATCCGTTTGCATACCTTGTGCTTTTTTTCTGTATAAAGCAAGCTTATCCAGGAAGAATTTGCATCTTTCATCGTTCGTTTCTTTGGCGTATTCTGTAAGAGATACGAAAAGAGGAACTTCTTTTCTGCCTTTTCTTATTCTTATCATATCGTCAAGCGTAAAACCGTATAACGGGCTTTGCATAAGACCTGCAAGCTGGATATCACGCATGGGATTGTCGATAACGCTTAAAAGACAAACGGCAAGCAAAACCTCGCTTGATTCGAAAAAATTCTTTTCCGCGCCGTTATAAACGGGGATACCTCTTTTTTTCAGCGCATCTTCAAAACAAGAAGAAGATTTTTTTGCACTTCGTAACAGAATGGCAAAATCGCCTGCGGTGTACTTTTCATTTTTCTCGTTTAATTCGTTATCTATCATGTGTTCGATAGTAGCCGCCACATATTCTGCTTCTGCAATTTCCGACGGAGTGTCTTCATTACCTTCTATAACCGCAACCGTTACTTTACCGCCGCTATCATCGGATTTTGAAAAAACAAGCTCGTCATCCTTCGTATAAGGGACAGAAGCATTTTTGCTGAATATCGAAGAGAATATCAGATTTGAAAAGCTGATAATATTTTCAGAGCACCTAAAGTTATTGGACAAAAACAATGCAGTGCCCTCGTCGGTTGATTCGTATTTTTTTCTATATTCGGCAAAAAGATCGGGTTCTGCACCGCGGAAACCGTATATCGACTGTTTTATATCACCCACAAGAAATCTGTTATTTTTAGATATCGAAGCAAATATTCTATCTTGCAAGCTATTGCAATCCTGATATTCGTCAACGTATATTTCGTCGTAAGAATCGCGCATGGATATTGCCAGATCTGTAAGCGATCCGTCGGGATTATACAAAAGACGGTACGCGTAATGCTCAAGATCGCTGTAATCCATTATCTTACGGTATATTTTTTCTTTTCCAAACTGAAGATCAAAGTATTTGATAAGCTTGTAGATACAGTCAAACACTCCGCTTCCGCTTTCTGCTATTTTTTTAAGCTGCTCATCGGAAAACGAATCATATACGGCAATGGCTTTTACTTCTTCCTTTAAACCATCCCTAACCTTTTTCGTTTCTGCCTTCCATTCAAATTCGCCCTTCACAGGATAAAGCTTGCTAAATTGATATTCTGAAATAATGCGAAGTGCTTTTTCTGTATTTCCGCTTTGCAAAACCGCTTTTGCACCGTTAAGCATGGACAATTCATCCGCAAGAAGAGGGTTATACTTGGCAAAAAAAGTATCGTCGCTGATGTTTTTATTTATAACGCCTTCATACTGAATGATAAAATGATCAAGCGATTGGAAAAGGTTCTTTTTCAATCTTTCTTTATAGATACTGTTAAAAAAACCTTCTTTCGCCACGGACAGCAAGTTTTCGCTTGTTTTACGGATTATTTCTGCACCGTCGGCAGAGCTGTTGACCGTATTGTATATCGAAATAAGAACGTCTGAAAGCTTTTCTGTGGTTTTACCCTTGATAAGAGAATCTGCTGCCAAAGAAAAATATTCGCTTTTATATTCATCTGCAACGGTATTTTCAAAATATTCGTCTATAACTTTTTCCATTACGCGCTTTTTTAACAGAATTGCTTCTGCATCCTCTGCTATGCGCATACCGGCAGGCAAGCCTAAAACGGTATAATGCTCCTTAACCAAAGACGAGCAAAAGCCGTCAATCGTGCTTATCTGTGCCGAATTAAGCATAAGCAGCTTTACCTTTAAAGTTTTATCACGCGGGTCAAGTGCAGAACGTTTGCTAAGCTCTTTGCGAATGCGCACGCGTAATTCTTCGGCTGCGGCCTTTGTGAATGTAACTATAAGCATACGCGAAAGATCGCACTGCCCGTCTGCCACGCGCCGTATTACCCTTTCGGTAAGGGTTGCCGTTTTACCTGAACCCGCTGCTGCGGCAACGATAAGATCTGTACCGCTATGGTCTATTGCTTTTTGTTGACTTTGCGTCCAAACTCTTTCACTCATCTTCATTCACCGCCGTATTCTCGTATCTGCATACTGCTTTAAATTTACAAAATTCGCACGCCATGCGACCGCCCGATTTCTCGGGGCTTGGTTCTGCCCTGCCGCTTTTCATCGTGTTTGAAAGCTCTGTAATAGCTATTTGAAGTTCTTCAAAGGCTTTTTCAAATTCCTCATTGGTTATGAAAGCTATTTTTTTATCCCTTGCTGATTTCGGCATAAATACAGGATCGTTACCGAATATTGCAGATTTAATTTCATCATCATTCAAAGCCGCACCGCGCCTTATAATGCTTTGTTCTGCCAACGCCGAAATATCGTCTTCATTTTCAAAATGATCGTATTCCGCGGTTTCGGGCGTTACGCTTACGTAAAATGCCGCGGCAGGCTTTATATCCTTTTTAAACAATTCCTTACCGTTGGTGCAAATGCTTATCATATACACAAAAAGCTGAATATCTTTACATTCTGCAACACCATCAAGAGAAAAGGTATTTGCACCGGTCTTATAGTCGATAAGCTTTACGTAAAGCTCACCGTTCTTTTCATATGTATCCACCCTATCGGCAATACCGCCGAGAATAGCGTTTGTTCCGTCTGAAAGCTGCACTCTTAACGGAGAAACTGCACCATTATCCGAAATATCCAGCTCTAACCTTGAAGGCTTGAAATCACTTACCGCAAGCTCTTTTAAAAGGTTTCGCGCAGACTTTACCGTATTGCGCTTCATTTTTTCAAAAAGCGAAGAAATACGCGCATACCCCTGCGCTTTCAGGTTTATATGAAGATAAAACGAGGCAAATTCATCAGTAAACGTATCTAACTGTTTTTTAAGATCGTCTTCGCTGATATCACACGTTATGTTCCCTTTTATGTACTCTTCAAGCAGACGTTGCAAAACATAGTGAACGTACGTGCCGAGATCGTTGGCACGTACATCTATTTCCGAATTATCTTGCAGATCAAGTATATATTTGCAATAGTACCCGAATTTGCAATCCTTAAATGACTTTATTTTTGATTGTGAAAGCTTAAGATCGCCTTGATAAATTACAGAAGATATTTCCTTGGAAATTTTTTGAACAGGATCGTACTGTTTTGTCAAATGCGCGGTTTCTTTATTCTCTGCGAGGCATTTTTTTACCGCCTGCAGACTTTTTTGATCAAGGTTTCTTCCTGCATAATCAACCGCAGCAGAATACGTATATATATCGTTTGGCGTCATTCCGCCGAATTTGAAATTACCGTCTTTAAATATATTTGATATAGCCAAAAACAACGAGGAAGGGTTTTTCTGAACGTTGGACGTACTTTTTCCGCAGCACGTAATATGTACCCCTTTGCGTGATGAGGTTGCCGTTTTGTAAAAGCCGAAGCTGTCTTGCATATACACGGTTTCATCATCCATTAAAGAAATTCCGCACATTGAAAGCTCTTTTATATCGGCAAAGGTGAATACCGTATTATTTACGGCTTTTTGCGGAATATCCCCTTCATTAACCCCCATAATGAATATATCGGTTGGATTGTCTGTTCGAAGCCTGCCTACTTCGCCGATTATTACCTGATCCTGCGAGGTAGGAATTTTACCGATATCTACTTCAGACAGTACCATATTTAAAAGCGAAATGTATTCCACGGCACTTACAACGGTATTGCCGCATATTTCCGCAAGGCGGCTTGCCGATTTAAAAAACAATCCCCAAATTTGATAAAGCTCGGATCTTTCGGCTTCGTCTTCTGCTGTGGCTGCTTTTTGCTGTAAGGTTTCTTTTACGTTTATTTTTATCAAAAAATCGTACAGTACATTCAATATTTTTTCACACGTAAGATCTTCTGCACCAAGCGCCTGTGCAAGGTCGTATAAAGGTGTTATAACGTAATCGCGCACTTTATTTATTACAGCAAGCTGTTCGCTTTCTTTTTCTGAAAAACGCGTTCCGTAGCCGTATGGGTTCATATCCCAATCGGAATCGTAAAATCTTTTTCCGTTTATCCCCCACCGTTTTACATAAGTCTCAAAAAGATCTGTTTCTTCATAGGAAAGCCCTGTAAGACCCGTCTTTATATATGAAATAACGTCTTCGGTATAAAAATCAAATCTAGAAATATTGAATGCGGAAAATATCAGCTTAACGAACGGCTTTTGCAAAATATCCGTACGGGAAGACATAAAATACGGTATGTTGAATTTATCAAAAACGGCGTCTATTACGCCTTGCCATTGCTGTGATGAATTTACTGCTACGGCAAAATTTTTGTATCTTGCATTTTCGTTTTTGATTTTATTGCATATGGTACACGCAACGTATTCCGCTTCGTCAAACGGGGTATTACACTCAACCGTTTTTACGCAGCTTGAAGATTCGTACGATGCAGTTATATCCTTCCTTAAAGCTTCTTCGAGATATTTAAGCTCTCCGTTTAAAAAACGGACGGGAGACGTCAGCTCGGATACCGTTATTTCCGCATTGGCGCGTTTTGCCAATGCAAATAGTTTTTCTTTCGTTTGCCTTACCGCCTCTAAAGAAAAGCCGCACTCATCATCGTTGTACGTTGTGCAGACCGAAACTGTAACGTCTGCTTTACAAGCAAAAATGTGTGATAACACCTCGTACTGCAAAGCGGAAAAAAAGTGGAATGAATCTATGTATATTTTATCATATTGCGAAAACATATCGTGCTTTTCCAGCAAAGAAAGCAACTTTGACATATCGTCGCACGGATCGCAAACAGAAGATCCAAGGTTGCTGTCGTAAGCATCGTATATAAGGGCAATATCATCCAACTTGTCTTTCAAGCGGCTTGTTCCGTCGATCATTTCTGCGGCCTTTTGTACGTTTTGCGGTGTTATTCCATTACGTTTAAATTCCTGAATCGTAGAAAACACGCCGGAAATAACGGCGCTGTCTGCACTTGTAATATTACCGTACACCTTTAAATATTCCCACACAGACCGTGCAGACAAGAACACCAATAGTCTGCCGGTTGTTTTATCTGCATATGTATGTGCTATTCCGCCGTATTGGCGAAAAGCATCGTTACAAAGCCGCGAGAAGCTACAAACGTACAGATTCACAGAAGGAACGCCCTCTGTTATATCGGCACATAATGCCTCTGCACTTACCGCTTCCTGATCGGGAACGATAACCATAACTTTTTTATCATTTTGAAGGTCATCCCTTATACTTGAGAATATTTTCGTGGTTTTCCCGTATCCTGACGGGGCAAACAAAAACTCTATCATTTCTTTTTATCCATTTCAAATTTTTATAACTGCATTCGGTTTATAAGCATCAAATCTTTTTTGGTAAAACGATATAAATCTTTCAGAACATACATATACACTATCCGATATTTTTCTGATAATAAAAAAATTTTCGCAAAATGCACCCGATGTTATCAGGCATACACCGTTTTCGGATATTTGCGACACAAAACCACCTGCATAAAAGCCTTTTAAAGTTTTATAAGATACGTTTTCGGTAATAAAATAATAAATGCTTTTTCGCTTTGAATATATACTTTTGCCGTATTTTAACGACCGAATACGCAACGGCACAAATAAAACAACGTAAATGGCAATCAAAAACGGCAAGGCAGCAAGCACAACGGCAGAAGAAAATATAACGCTTGCCCACATTTGCAGGGCTGAAAATATAACCGCACCGTACGCAAAAATCCCTGTAAGAAGGCGGTATTTTCGTGTAGCAGAAAGTACTTTACCGAAAAAATAAACAATACCGTGATGCTTGAATTTATGATATGCGTGATTTACCTTTTCTTCGGTACTGTCAAACCTCTTTTCTGAATATTCGTAAAGGCGAAGCTTTGCATTAAGATACGGTATTTTATCATTTTTTTCGCCAATCTCATTTTTACTTTGTTTTAACAGCAATTTTAACAGCTTTTCTTCGTTATTTGCGATACGAGCCTTGGCGGATAATATTCGCCAGGATACCCATTTCAGGTATATAACTTTTACCCATTTAAGCATATATCAAGATTTCTTTTTAAAACGTTTTTCCCGCGCCATGAAAATGCGCGTGTAATAAAATCCTTTTTGGGAATTTGCAAAGTATTTTCGTCGATATCGTATATCAAATCTGTTTTAAAAAATTCAATGGGCGTAACGGTTTTACTTTGAAGCATTTTTTTCGTATGCGGACAATTAAGTTGACAAATATCACATCCCCACACAAAACCGTTTTTTTTGATAAGCAACGCCTCTTGTTCTGTAAGGTTGTCTTTTTTTTGCGTAATTTCCGACAAACACCCACCGATTTCTACGCATGGACAAGCTTTTTTACACATACCGCAGCCTTCGCAACGGTTTATTGCAAATTCCGTTTTATCGGTTATACTTTCGATTTTCGCATCGGTAAAAATGCTTCCCAAAAAAACAAAGCTTGAATATTTTTCAGTTATCAGAAGACCGTTTTCTCCAATTACGCCCAAGCCTGCAAGCGATGCTGCATGAACTTCAAAAATCGGTGATGAATCTGCATATAATACCGCACTGCAGCCCAAAATTTCCTTTATTTTCGGTATTATTCTATCCGAAAGGCGTGAAAAATATCCGTGATAATCGCGTGCCCTCGCGTAAAGCGAAACGTTTCCCTTTTCGGTGTTTATAAAGTAAGGTACGGCAAGCATAATAACCGATCTTACTTCAAATTCTATTACTTTTTTGCAGTTTGGATTTTGCTTCAGCAAAGAAAAGGGCACAGCTTCTGCGTATTCTATTTTTTCGTTTTCAAATATTTTACGAAGTTCTTCTGTAATCATTTTATCCCCATATCGTTGTTTATCAAGCTTGCGGGAAGTATTGCGTTTTTGCCGAATTTATCCGTTATTTTATCTACTGCCGAATCAAGCTTTTCTTCACGCTTATCGTCCTTTTTTTCTTCAAAAAAAGAAAGCTGCTCTGCATATTCTTTGCCTGATTCAAGATTAAGTGCAGTGACCGTTAAGGCGCGCACCGGCGAGCCGTTCCAATATTTTTTAAATATTTGGCAAGCACACGAAAAAACTTTTTTTGTTGAATTGGTAGGTAATTCAAGCGGAGCACGACGCTGAACGGTTTTGAAATTTACGTCTTTAATAGAAACCTGTACGGTTTTGCACTTCAGATTTTGCTTTCGCATACGCGCGCATACGTCGCCCGATAAGGCGGACAGACCTGCGTTTATCTCTTGCTCGTTGACTATATCGTGCGGAAATGTAAATCCCCGCCCAACAGACTTAACTTCCCTACGGCTGTAAAAGGAAGAAACCGCCTCATCATCAAGGCCTGCGGCGTATTTGTGCAATAAAGCCCCTGCCGCACCTAACTTTTTTTCAATTATTGCGGGGGAATAAGCGGCAAGATCACCGATTGTTTTTATCCGCATCTGATGCAGCTTTTCACTTACGCTTCTGCCTGCAAAAAGCAAATTTCCAACCTCAAGCGGATAAACTATCTGCTTGAAATTTTCGCACGTTATAACGGTAGTCGCATCAGGCTTTTTATAATCAGAACCCAGCTTTGCAAACACCTTGTTAAATGATACTCCGACGGAAAGCGTTAAACCGGTTTCATTTTTTACGGTATTACGTATTTCGTCTGCTATTTTTTCGGCAGTTTTAAAGGAAACATCACCGTATAAATGCAAAGTGCCTGTGATATCAAGCCATGATTCGTCTATACCGAACGGCTCAACCATGTCCGTATATCTCAAATATATGGAATTTACGATCCTACTGTATTTTTCATACTTATCGTGATGCGGGGGAACAATGACGATATCAGGGCATTTTTTTCTTGCAGATGCAAGTGTTTCAGCGGTTTGAACGCCGTATTTTTTTGCAAGCTCGTTTTTAGCAAGAATGATACCGTGCCTGCTTTTCTCATTGCCGCCTACAGCCATCGGAACATTCTTAAGCTCAGGACGGAAAACACACTCAACAGAAGCGAAAAAACCATTAAGATCGCAATGTAAAATAAATCTGTTTTTCATGGTAATATTATAAACTATTTTCGCATTTATGTCAACATTATGTCGCCAGATTTCAAATGATTATAAGGGTGAAATATTTACATAAAATTAATTTATGAAATTGAAATTTATGTTAATATAAATATATTATTTAAAAGGAGTAAGCTTTTGATGCCAAAAAAGACGATCACTGCTGCTGTAGAACAAGAAATTAAAATGCTGAAAGGGCCTGACAAGGTACGTTTGCGCCCCGGTGTAATTTTCGGGTCGGACGGTCTTTCAGGGTGCGAGCACTCTGTTTTCGAGATCCTTTCAAACTCTGTTGACGAGGCAAGAGAAGGTTACGGAGACGTTATTTTTGTCACGGTATATAACGATAGATCAATACAAATAGAAGACTTTGGGCGCGGCGTTCCGCTTGGTTTTAACGAACGCGAACAACGCTACAACTGGGAGCTTGTTTTTTGCGAATTATACGCAGGCGGTAAATACGATAACAATAACGACGATGCCGCATACGAATTTTCTTTGGGATTAAATGGATTGGGCGCTTGTGCTACGCAGTTTTCTTCCCAATTTATGACGGTTAAATCTTATTCAAAAGGATACGTAAGCTCGATTTCTTTTGAAAAGGGCTTTCCGGTTACAGAGCTTGAAGTAAGAGAAATAGAAAAAAAAGAGAAAAAAACGGGCACGATAATTCATTGGAAGCCTGACCTTGCAGTTTTTACCGACATAAACATTCCGTTTGAATATTACGACAACGTGCTTAAAAAGCAGGCTATCGTAAATTCGGGTTTAAAATTCGTATTAAAAATGCAAAAGGAAGACGGCAGCTTCGAAACGTATGAATATTATTACGAAAAGGGTATCTCGGATTACGTTGAAACACTTGCAGGAACGACCGCCTTCACGCAAACGGTAAATTTAAGTGGCAACGGCGTGGGAAGAGATAGAGAAGATAAGGCGGATTATAAGCTTAAATTCGATATTTCGTTTACCTTTTCAAACACTGTAAACGTTATTGAATATTATCATAACTCCAGCTTTTTGGAACATGGCGGTTCTCCGGACAGGGCTGTTAAAAACGGTTTTGTTTACGCTATTGACAAATACATTAAAAACGCAGGCAAATACACAAAAAACGAAACTAAAATACAATTCGGCGATATAGAAGATTCTTTAATAATCGTAACAAACAGCTTTTCAACCTATACTTCATACGAAAACCAAACAAAAAAAGCCATAAACAACAGCTTCATACAAGAATGTATGACGTCGTTTATAAAACAAAATCTTGAAATCTTTTTTGCCGAAAACCCCATAGATGCAGATAAAATAGCCGCGCAAGTGCTTGTTAACAAGCGCAGCAGAGAGTCTGCAGAGGCTACAAGATTAAACCTTAAGAAAAAGCTTACGACGAATAACGATATCACGAACAAAATAGAAAAATTCGTTGACTGCCGTTCCAAAGACAAGAATATAAAAGAGCTTTTTATAGTGGAAGGCGATTCTGCATTATCATCTTGTAAGCTTGCAAGAATACCGGAATTTCAGGCTATTATTCCCGTAAGGGGTAAAACGCTTAACTGTTTAAAAAGCTCATATGAAAAAATATTTGAAAGCCAGATAATCGTCGATCTTTTGAAAATACTCGGCTGCGGTGTTGAAATAAAAACAAAACACAAGGCAGATTCGGCGGAATTCAATATCGAAAACCTTAAATGGTCGAAAATAATAATCTGTACCGATGCCGACGTTGACGGCTTTCAGATAAGAACGTTGATATTAACGATATTTTACCGTTTACTTCCCTCTTTGATACGCGAAGGAAAGGTTTATATTGCAGAATCTCCGCTTTACGAAATAACCTGTAAAGACCGGCAATTTTTCGCGTATGACGAAGATCAAAAGGATGAAATAATAAAGCAGCTCGGCGAAAGTAAATATACGGTTCAGCGTTCCAAGGGTCTTGGCGAAAACGATCCGGATATGATGCATCTTTCAACCATGTCCCCCAAAACAAGACGTTTGATACGCGTTTGCCCGACAGACGAAGCTGAAACGTATAAAATGTTTGACACTTTACTTGGCGATAATCTTGAAGCAAGAAAGGAATTTATATCAAACTACGGCGCACTTTACATTAAAGACGCTGATATATAAGGTTGTATAAAATGGCAAGAAAAAAGAAAAACGCCCCACTTGAAGAAAATATTCCCTTAGCTGAAATTACAAATCAGCCTATAACGGACACGATAGAAAAAAACTATATGCCCTACGTTATGAGCGTTATCATATCGCGCGCCATTCCTGAAATAGACGGATTTAAACCGTCGCACAGAAAGCTTTTGTACATGATGTACAAAATGAATCTTCTTAACGGCCCACGAACAAAAAGCACCAACGTAGTAGGCGCTACTATGACACTTAACCCGCACGGTGACGCTTCTATCTACGAAACGATGGTTCGTATGACGACGGGTAACGGTGCTTTGCTGCACCCGTTTATTGACTCAAAAGGTACGTTTGGTATGCACTCCACCAATATGGAGGTTGCCGCATCTCGTTATACGGAAGTAAAGCTGGCAAAGATATGTACGGAAGTGTTCGGCGGTATAAACAAAAATGCCGTTGATATGGTTGACAACTACGACAGCACTCAAAAAGAGCCTGTGCTGCTGCCTGTTTCCTTTCCTAACATTCTCGTTTCTGCCAATCTCGGTATTGCCGTTGGTATGGCATCAAACATTTGCTCGTTTAATCTTGGCGAAATATGCGACGGCACGATAGAGCTGTTAAAAAACAGCCGCATCTCTGTTGACAGAATGCTGGATATTATCAAAGCCCCGGATTTTCCCGGCGGAGGTTTGATAATATACAATCGCGAAAAAATGAAAGAGCTTTATGCAACGGGACGCGGGGCTGTAAAAATACGATCAACCTACGAATACGATAAAGAAAATAACTGCATCAACATTACGCAAATACCATATTCCACAACTATTGAGCTTTGCATAAAAAAAATATCCGATCTTGTAAAAGAAGGAAAGGTAAAAGAGCTTACCGATTTCCGTGATGAAATAGGTATTAACGGGTTCCGTTTCACGTTAGATCTGCGCAAGGGCGTAGATCCCGACCAGCTGATGTTGAAGCTGTTTAAAATGACCCCGTTGGAAGACAGCTTGGGCTGCAACTTTAATGTTCTCGTTAACGGAACGCCCAAGGTTCTCGGCATTATAGACATTCTTAACGAGTGGATATCGTTCAGAATGACGTGTTTAAGACGCGAATTAACCTTTGATCTGGAAGCGAAAAAAGACAAATTACACCTTCTTTTGGGTCTTGCGAAAATATTGCTTGATATAGACAAGGCGATAGCTATAATCAGAAAAACAGAAAAAGATGCAGAGGTTGTTCCGAATCTTGCAAACGCCTTTGATCTTACGACTGCCCAGGCAGAATACGTTGCAGAAATAAAGCTTCGCTATTTGAACCGCGAATACATTATCAACCGCGTTTCGGATATCGAATCGCTGCAAAAAGAAATTGCAGACCTTGAAGAAACGATTGCGTCTGACAAAAAAATGAAAGACGTTATCATAAAACAGCTTAAAGAGATAAAAGCAAAATACGGCAAACCGAGAAAATCGCTTATACTTGCGCAAGAAGATGCACAAGTATATAATGAAGTACAAAGCGTTGAAAACTTCAATATAAAAGCCATCTTCACCAAAGAAGGCTACTTCAAAAAATGCACGCTTACGTCCTTGCGCGCAGCAGACGAACAAATGCTTAAAGATGGTGACAGTATTCAAACGATAGAAGAAGGCGAAAACAAAAACAGCGTGGTATTTTTCTCTGACAAATGCCAGGCATACCGTGCCAAGCTTTCCGACTTTGACAGTCTTAAGGCATCTGTTCTTGGCGACTATATTCCATCAAAGCTTTCATTTGAAAAAGGCGAGAAGGCTATTTTCATGAAGCTGATACCCGATGATTTCGTACCGAAAAAGCTTATTTTCATTTTTGAAAACGGCAAAGGCGTAAAAATCCCTATGGACAAGTACGAAACAAAAAGCAACCGCCGAAAGCTTACGGGGGCATACAGCGGCGCTTCGCCAATCGTGGGCATATTTTACGAAGACGAACCGTTTAACCTCGTGATAGTATCAGACAGCAAGCGCGCTATTATGATATCCACAAAGCTTATTCCCGAAAAAACCACGAGAACGGCAGGCGGAGTTACTTTATTTAGTTTAAAGAAAAACCAAAAAATATCTGCCGCTTTTAAAGAAAGCGACTCCCCATTTGATACGGGCAAATACAGAAAAATAAAGATTCCCGCCACGGGAACACTTTTGGAAGCATTCGACATTGATGCAAGACAAATAGGCATAGAATAGGAGAAACGCATGAAAAAATTTTTAGAATCTTCAATAAGCTTTATTGCTAAAAACTTTTCAACCATAGTTTTACTTTGCATAGTTTTTTCAGCAGTTGCTACCGCCACGGCAGATACAGACTATTCAACGGCAAACGACCCGTTGGTATCTATGTCTTATCTGAATGCACAAATAGAAAAGGCGAAGGCTGAATTGAAGCAAGAAATGCAGGCCGATATTGAAAAATACGTGAATGAAGAAATAGGCAAAATAACCATTTCAGGAAGCGTTTCCAACAGTGTGGTTTTCAAAACAGAAACCCTTAAAGCCGGGCAAAAGATCGTGGCACTGGGTTCATGTGATATTATTCTTCTTTCGGGTTCCGCAAAGGCTGTATGCCCATCGGCTACGCAAATTTTAACAGATAAAACAACCGAAAGCTATGTTTACAACGATGGCGAAATAATGAAAAACCACTATATTATTGCTTCTAAAGCTGACGGAAGAGGTGTTTGCGCCACTTCAAGCGGTACTGAAGTTATGATAAAAGGCGAGTACAAGGTAATCGGTTAAGGGGTAACACATGAAAAGAATCGCAAATAGAGTGCTGTGTATTATCATTTCCGCACTGTTTATTTCGGGTACTTTTTGCAACCCTCTTTCACATGTTTCCGTAAATGCGGCAGAAAACACGGTCACAGGTCCTTTTGAAAAAGACGATGTGTTTGTTCGCGTTGGTATATGCTATTCCGACGATTGTGAAGAAGGATACAGGATACGCCCCTCGCACGAGCAGCTTGGATTTGATATTTACACCACCACAAGAGATCATGCTTTCGGATACATATGTACCATTTCCGACAAAAACGATGTATTCTTTGCCAAGGGCGGAAACCTGTACAAATACGATGAAACATCTTCTAAATCCGTATATAAAAGCACGTCAGATGTAAAAAAAGCTACCGTAGGCGGATACCACATTCTTTTACCTAATACCTATGCTTCGTACGAAGAAGTAACCGATAATATAACTGATATTTCATCTGCTTATAAAAACACAGCTTTAATCCCCGCTTTTATAAACGGAAACCACCGTATTTTGTTAGGTGCTTATTTTACCGATGATGAAGCAAACGAAGCTTTAAAAGAAATAGAAAAAGAGTTTGAGGGCGCAACCGTTCTTTCGCCAGGGCAAACAGAAGTAGTTATACTTGATTACGAAAGCGGCGAATTCATTTATTATTTTGATACGCAGGATGAGTTTGGCTTTGGCTGTTATCCCAAAAGAACAGACGGACAGTATAACTACCTTAAAATGCAAAACGGCTATTACAGGCCCGGTGTTTTTGAATTCAGACGTTTTAAAGATGACACCGTTGACGGCATCGCACTTGTTATGATATCCGAAATGGAAGAATACGTAGAAAGCGTTATGCCGTGGGAAATATACACCTCTTGGCCTTCTGAAACACTTAAAGCTTTTGCTATATGCGTACGTACCGTTGCATATTCAAACGCAGGAAAACACGCAAAATACGGTTTTGATGTATGTGCAACCTCTAACTGCCAGAATTCAAAGGGGCATAGCAGGGTTGATGATGCAGTAAGGCAAGCTGTTGCGGCAACCAAGGGGCAGATCATCGTTTGCGACGGTAAACCTACGCTTTCGTATTATTCAAGCCTTGGCGGCGGTTCTATGGCTGCAGCACATCAAATATGGAATCAGCTGCCCGAAAAATATCTTGTTGGACAGTTTACACCGTGGGAACAGTACAAAGATCATAAATACGGAAGCTGGCAATTCGAAGCCACGCCAGAGGAATTATGCGCTTCCCTTCGCAGTGAAGGATATACTCAGCTTAAAGACGCCATTTCAGATATAGAAATTCTCGAATTATGCGATAACTCTACGTATGTTTACGCAGTAAAAGTTACCGATACACGCGGTAATTCCGTAACGATAAACAGATCGCGTACGGTATATAAAGCATTTGCGGACTACTTGCATACCTCTAATTTCGTTGTTAAGCACAACGGCGCAATATCAGACGGCATGGATGCTTCCCCCACGGGCATTTACGTTATAACTGCAAACGGCGTAAAAATGATTCCTCCCAACGAGGAAATACACGTTGCAACGGATACAGATATAAAAACAACCGTTTTGCCGAATGTTTTATCTGTAAACGCATCGATCGGCGGCGTTAGTCTTGATGTTATGGCAGAGGCGAAAAAATTCGTTTCTGATGCACTTACCCCCGAAGAAGATGAAGAAAACGGTAATTTTATATTCATTGGCAAAGGCAACGGTCACGGTGCGGGTATATCGCAAATAGGTATGCGCGACTTGGGCAATCTCGGATACGATTACAAAGAGATGATATACAAATACTATCCAAATACGCAGATAGTAACACATGAAGAATATATCGCAATGCAAAAGTAAATAAACATAAAAAAATTCCGCTTGAAAAAGCGGAATTTTTTTATTCGATAACTTCGTAAAGTTCGCCGGCGTCTGATTTCAAAACGTGCTCTTTAACATTCTTTACCCTTACTTTTAATATTTTGTCACCGAATGTTATTTGAATTATATCGTTTTCCTTTACATCATACGATGCCTTCGCCTGACGCCCGTTGACCATAACATGGTCTGTGTCGCACGCATTGTTTGCTACCGTGCGGCGTTTAATAATGCGAGATACTTTTAAAAACTTGTCAAGGCGCATTATTTGTTGATAGCGTCTTTAAGTCTCTTGCTTGCAGAGAATACTGTTCTCTTAGAAGCGGAAATCTCCATCTTTTCTTTTGTTCTGGGGTTGATACCTGTTCTTGCTGCAAGCGATTTTACTTCGAATGCACCAAAGCCGAAGATGGAAACTTTATCTTCTTTTGCAAGTGAAGCTGTTATTGCTTCGATAGCTGCGTTAACAGCTGCCTCTGCCTGTACTTTTGTAAGACCTGCATTTTTTGCAACTTCTGCAACGAGTTCTGTCTTGTTCATTTTAATAAATCTCCTAAACTTTATTTGAGTGTAGTTTATTATAACATCTTTTTTTTAAATATTCAATAGGGTTATAAAAAAATTATCCCTGTTTTCCTATTTTTTTCATAAAAAAACGGCTTATTTTGCGACAAAAAAAGGAAATCGGACTTTTTTTCTTTTAATGGATTGTTTTTGTAAATAATCGAAATACTAATATCAAATAACTGAAAAAACAGAAAAATATGAGAAAATTAGTTGTTATATTATGTTTTATAATCGTTTTTGAATGTATTTTTATCGGTGCGCGAAGAATTTTTTTCACATATGATACAAGTAATTTGAAAAGCGGAAGCGTTTACAATGATTTTACCGATTTTTGCACATCCTATAAAAGCTTCAACAACGACGTTTCAAAAATGGCAAGCTGCAAAAATGCTATGCAATTCAGCGAGATTTACGGTAGCTTTTGCGGCAATGCAAGAATTTTAAAAAACGATTTAAACAAACTTTCTTTACAAAACGGTATGCTTTCTTCCCTTTTTGATTTTATAACCACCTGTGAAAAAGAGGGAGAAAATTTATGCAAAGCGTTTACCGACAAAGAAATGCGTTTGAATTGTTATACCGATGTTTTTTCAAGCTATGAAAAAATATCGCAAAAGGTATATACAGAAATAGAAGCTTTATACGGGTTTATATGCTGTTCTTCAGATAAAGAAGCAAGCGTATTAAAAATTTTATCATATGAAGAATATAAAAATTCCGCTGTAAATGGGACTTTAAGCGTGTATAATATTGATAAAATTCTGTACAAAAACGGCTTTTTTATGAAGGCAGAAGGCGTCGCTTCTGTTCCAAGAACGGATAAAAAAATAAATGAAAAAGCCATATTAGAAAACGCAAAAGCCGCATTTAAAAGCACGTATGATTTTAACGAATGTAAATATATATCCATAAACAGTAAAATTTCCCCTACAGGCTTTCTTGTTTACAATCAAAACACGTGCGCTATTCTAAATGCAGACGGTGATATAATTTTAAAATCATTTATAACGCGTCCGTATTTGCAAAAATATACACGCGAAGAATGTGAAATTACTGCAAATAATTATATTTTTGAAAAACATCCGACTGCAAAACTGCTAAATACGTACGAACTGCTTGGCGTATATTATTTTCAATATAAAAACCACCCCGACGGTGGAATAACCACTATCGGGGTGGATAAAGAATTTAACGAAATCAAGTTTTACGCCTGATATCAGCCAATGCAAAGCTGTGTAATAAGCTTGATATCATTTGCATCAACTACACCGTCAGAGTTAAGATCTGCCGCTTTTTCGAAGCATTCAACGGTATTATCTTTTCTGTATTTTTTAGCTCTGATAATATCCTTTGCACTTGCAAGACCATCGCCATCAACGTCTGCCTTTACTATAATAACAGCCGCATCGTAATATGCGCCTTCGTATGCAAGCTTGATTATGCAACCACTGCCAACAAAGGACGTAACTTCTTTACCATCTGCAGTTGTAATGATGTAATCGCCTTCAAACTGCGAAATTACTTCTTCAACTGTAAGTTCGGGGCTTACGCCAAGAACCAGCGTTTCTGTACCTGTTCTGTCTATTGTAATATCAGCTGTAGAGTTAACCGTTATCTTACCGTCATATTTAGCAGGTGTAACAGTAAACGTAACCGTTCCTATACTGAACGTATCACCGGATTTTGTAACTGCCCTTACAACAGCTGTATGATCAGCAACTGTAAGCTCGCTTGTAGAAATATCGTCTGCAAATCCGTTTACGTCTGCGCAAGATGCTGCGTAATCAGGGAAAGCATTGAGAACGTCTTGGCGGTGCTTTGTATCCAAAGTGATGAATTCGCCATTGTCGATACTAATCTCATATTTTGCAATGCCGTCGGGATGAATACCCCACCCAGCAACATGAAGCAACTCTCCTTTGGAAAGTGAACTCCCGCTTGAGGGGGAATCAAGGCAGGATTCTTTTTTACCTGTCAATGTGATAGATACTGCCGGAACATTGGGGTCTATCGTATAATCGGCATCAACGAAAGCAACCAACTTATAAGCACCGGGCGTTATAGAGCTTGCCCTGCTGTTAGCAGTACCGTCTTTAAACAAGTCGTTAATTGTAACGACACCGTTATGCATTTCGAACCAGTAATAAGATGCAACATCACCCGGGGTTTCGTTTGCACCGAAAAGACCTACCCAAGCGCCTTTTGCATCACCCTTTGCGGTTATCTTGATCGCATCGTTTAATGCATAACGCGTTTTTTCAACCTTCATATAAGTTGTGCCTGCCGCCGGATACATAAACAATTCGTAATTAGCAATATCGTAATATTCGCCTGCCTTGGTAAGACCGCGTATCTGAACGGTTGATTTACCGGAAGGCAATGAAGAAATGTCTATATTCTGTGAAAAGGCATTTAGTGTTGTACATTTATCGTACGTTGCTTTAGCGTCTGCAACGTCTTGACGGAAAGAGCCCGTCATAGCTTGCCATGAACCGTCGCCAACCCTGTATTCATAGGAAGAAACGCCATCGCCGTGAACACTCCAACCTGAAACGTTAAGCGTGTTATTTACACCCTTTGTAAGGGTTTTGTTTACTTTAACTACAGCGTTTTGTGCACTTGCACCCGATTCGCTATCGAGAGTGGTTTCGTAAGGTGTACCAGTAATGCCGTAGTATTCCATAATACCGTGTGCAATGGCAGTACCCATATCAAGAACCTTTTGGGGGTTAAGAAGGAAAGTCTGAACATCAGACTGGTTGGATTGGAAGCAACACTCAACTATAAGAACGGCATGAAGTCTTGCTCTTTTACCTCTTTGAATTATACCATAGTAGTCTTGAAGAGATCCATCGGGATACTGGCTACCTGATTTGGAATTTTCACTATATGGTCTTGTATTTACACGGATACCCACCTCATCACGAAGCTTATCCTGAATAACAATACCCATTGCCTCAGAACGGGCATCGCAGTCAGGCAAATAGTTATAGTTACCTATAAATACCTGGCTACCGCTTGCAGAAGAAATAGTTGAAGAGTTATTGTGGATACTTACAAACGTTCCCGAACCATTAGACGTTGCTTTATCAATACGTGTTTGAAAGCCAGGACATACATCCAGTGAATTCTTAGTCATAATAACTTCAACGCCTGCAGCTTGAAGAGTTGCCTTTGTCTGGTTGGCAATGCGCCAGTTATAAAAGTCCTCCTGCTCGCCGCCCCATTTCATGGCACCTACAGCACCTTCATAAGATTCGCCGTTAAAGCCATGTCCCGGGTCAAGAGTTATCTTATATTTGTCCAGCGAACTATTGGGTGTAGCCGCAGAAACGCCGATAACCGGGAAAAGGGATATAACCATTACCACAGCCAACAATAAAGAAAAGATTTTTTTCATCTGTATTCCTCCATATTATTCAGCATTCGGATTTAAGGCAAAACAACCTTAAATCCGAAATCGCTGTAAAAAACTAACCTATGCAAACACCCGACATCAACGTTAAGTCTGACGAAGTAACGTTTCCATCACGGTCGAGGTCTGCCGCTTGTGAATAACAATCAAGTGCGTTGTTATTCATAAACTTTTTAGCCCTTATTATGTCTTTTGCAGAAGCAACGCCGTCACCGTCGAGGTCTGCATCTACGATTATCGTAGCAGTATCATAATAAGCACCCTTATAATACAATTTGATAAGGCAACCGCTTCCTACGTAATCGCTTGTAAGCTCTTCCCCGTTTTCGTCTGTTATTGCATATTCACCATCGAACAATGCAACAACTTCGTCAATGGAAAGCTTATCACCGATACCGAGAACAACGGGTGATGTACCCGTTCTGTCTATTACAACACCCGAATTTTCCACAGCGGTTATCTCGCCGTCGTAAGGAGCAGGTGTAAGTGTAAATTCAAATGTTTCAACCACGAATTTATCGCCTGTTTTGGTAATAGCGCTTACAACAGCTGTATGTTTACCAACCAAGAGAGAATCCGTTGCAACATTTTGTGCAAAGCCGTTAACGTCTGCACAGCATGTAGCATAATCAGGATATACGCTGAATATATCGGAACGAGGAGAGTTGGCAATAGCCGAAGATGCACCGCCGTCAATACTTATTTCAAAGCCCTTAAGACCATCCGGATGAAGTGCCCAACCGCTTACGAATATCGCTTCACCGACTGCAACCGAAACTGTGCTTGAAGGATTATCCAATGCAACGTGTCTTTTGCCGGTTAACGTAATTGTTATCTGCGGAACATTGGGGTCGATTATATAGCCCGCATCAACAAAAGCAACAAGCTTATACGTACCCTCTGTTATAGAACTTGCCCTGCTGTTGGCAGTACCGTCATTAAACAGATCATTGATCGTTACTTCACCGCTATGCATTTCAAACCAGTAATAAGAAGAAACGTCGCCGGGATTTTCGTTAACACCGAACAAGCCTACCCACGCATTTTGTGCATCGCCCTTTGCGGTTATTTTAATAGGCTCATTTAAAGCAAAGCGCGTCTTTTCGGTTGACATATATGTCGTACCGGGTTTCGGAATCATCGTGATGTTATAAACGGCAACATCGTAATAGTTGTTCTTCTTGGTAAGACCGCGAACGGTAACTTTAGAAGTTCCCGATGGCAAAGAAGAGATATCTATAGTATCTAAAAAAGCATTCAAAGTATTGCAATTTTCATAAGAAGGATATGCATTTGCAACATCCTGACGGAAGCTTCCTGCCATTGTTTTCCATGCACCATCACCAACCTGATATTGGAATGAGGAAATACCTTCTGAATGCAAGCTCCACCCCGAAACAGACAAAGATGTATCAACGCCCTTATTCATAGTTTTGTTGAAAACAACAGCCTCGCCGTCTTTTGATTCGGAAGAAGAAGCAGAAACATCCACCGTGTTTTTGTAGTTTTGCAAAGAAAGACCGTAGTAATCTGCAATACCGTCCGCTATGGCGTAACCGGTTTGCTTAACTTTTTCGCTGTTAAGCAAGAAGGACTGAACGTCTGACTGGTTAGATTGGAAGCAGCTTTCAACGATCATAGATGCAGTGATAGTGCCGCCGTAGATTTTGGAATATCTGATAACCCTGTAATGGTCGGCAGCAGAACCGTCTGGATACGTAACGCTGGAGCTTGTGTTTGTGTAGGGATCTGTGTTTTTCGGAATACCTACGTCGTTCATAAGTCTCTTCATTATCGCATTTGCTATTGCAAGCGACTTAGCTTTGATGGGACGGTAGTTGTTGTTAGGAATAAAAACAACGCATCCCCTTGCAGAAGAGCTTGTAAAAGAGTTGTTATGTATGCTTATGAAGGCGTCGGAGCCGTTGTTATAAGCAACGAGAGGGCGATCCTCCAAAACAACGAACGTGTCGTCGCTTCTTGTAAGATAAACCGTAACGCCGTATTGTTCCAGCCTTTCTTTAGCGGCAAGCGTCTGACGAAGGTTGTAGTTCTTTTCGTCGTCGCCGCCCCATTGTCTTGCGCCCGTTGCACCCGGGTCGTGACCGCCGTGGCCGGCATCAAGTGTAATTTTCAAATTTGTCGCTTTAGCTTCCGTTGCCATAAACGGAATCATAGTAAAAATTATGGCCAAGCAAGCAAGCACAGAGAGTGATTTTTTTAATATTTTCACATCAAATCTCCTCCAATATTTTTTCTAATATATTGTATCACACTTAAAGGAATGCTGTCAAGGATAAACCTAAAAATATAACTTACAAAAATCGCCCGTTTTTTTTGTACATTATTAACAAAAATTTATTTTTATAGTTGTGAAATGTAGAAAATATTCATCAAACCCTTGATTATTTTAAAATTATGAGTTATTATATAATAGTAAGTAAAAGCTTTAGGATTTTTCCCTTTTGTGGCAACTTCCGCATTTATTATTTTAACGGAGGAGTTTCTATATGAAACACATCAAACGACTGACAGCTATCTTATTAAGCGTGATGTTTATCGCGGCGTGCTTCTCGTTTACAACACAAGCAACTGCGGCAAACCAGACTGATGACGACTACTATGTATATTTGAAAAGTATCGGATTTCCCGATTCTTATGCAACCTTGTTGGCAGATCTTCACGTTTCACGCCCTAACTGGACATTTGAGCCTGTTTTGGTTACAAAGCTGAAATCTTCTTATACTTGGAGTTACGTTATCTCTAAAGAAACCGAAGATGAATCGAATAACCTTATTGATAACACTTCAAGCTACGCGGCATATCACAAATCTTCTTCGAACGTATATGATTCGGGAAAAGCACCTTGCAGCCTTGCTACTGTAAGATACTTTATGGACCCGAGAAACTTCATGACGGAAGACAGAATATTCATGTTTCAGGATTTGTCTTACGTACCCGGTACATATTCAGTAGGCGTTATTGACTCTGTTTTTGCGGGAACATTTATGGAAAACGCAGTTATTCCCGACCCCGGCAACACCTTGACATACGCCCAGTATCTGCTTCAAGTTGGTGAAAAGTATGATGTCAGCCCTACGTTTTTGGCAGCAAGATTAAGGCAGGAAAAAGGTACTAACGGTAACACGAAGCCTTTGCTTAACGGCTCGTGCGGAAATACACTTTGGTCTTACTACAACAACGGCACAAACGGTGCGCCCTCCTCCGGTTACAGCTATAGCTACTTTATGAAATTCAACGGCTATTACAACTATTTTAACATCGACGCTATGGGCGACGGTTACTTTAACATTTACCACAACGCAATGAAGGAAGCTTACAACGCAAGCTGGGATACCCACATGGAAGCTATTGACGGCGGTGCGGCAAAGGTTAAATCAAAGTACATAGACGACTATCAGAATACAAGCTACTTCCAGAAATTCAACGTTGACCCCCGTTCAGGCAGAAACTTCTGGGGTCAGTATATGCAGACTATATATGCAGTAACATCTGAAGGCAAGACTGTTTACAGAGCTTCGACAGAACACGGCTTGCTTGACAGACCCTTCAACTTCATTATTCCCGTATTTGACGGTATGTCTTCTTCCCCGTATCCTAACCCCGGTTCATATTTCGGCATCACGTATTCTTATATGAACATGCTTGATTTTCAAGACGGCGTTAACCCCAATAACAGACCTTTGTGGGCACAGGAAGTAATGGACCTTGGTGATTCGTATCATCTTTACGTTCAGGGATGGAGTGCGCATACATCAGCACGCAGCGGATTCCAATACAGTGTTGACGGCGGTGCTTGGAAGAATCTTTCTGCAAGCTACAGAGAAGACGTTGCAAATGCAAACACAGCCTTGAACAACTCGCCGTACAACGCATTTGCCGATAATATTGATATGAGTCCGTACGGCTTAGGCACACACGTTGTAAGAATAAGAGGTGCCGTTTCCGGCGGTACTGCATACCCGATAGCATCTATCAAGGTTACATGCTCTGCAGAAGATCTTGATATTGAAAGCACGAACTCTTCACACGTTATTTCACAAACAGAAAACGGAAATACAATAAAGGGTATTTCTAAAAACACACCCGTTGAATCATTGCTTGCAGACCTTAGCGATGGATGCAAAATAGTTGATGCACAAGGAAACCCCGTGCCTGTAGGCTTACTTAAAACAGGTGACGTTGTTCAATACATTAAATTCAACACAGTTGTTGACAGTGCCATAATCATAGTAACCGGTGATGTTACGTGCGACGGTACAGTTGGTGCCAAAGACCTTATCAGGGCTAAAAAGATGGCTACGGGCAATACCAGCGGTTACTACATAGAGGCCGTTGACCTTAACGGTGACAATAACGTTACAGCGGAAGACATCAAAGCCGTTGCCACTATAATTGCAGGCAACTGACACCCAAATATAAAGTATAAATTAAAGTAAAGGAAAATTTGGTTCTCGTGAAATCACTTAAGAAAGTATTATCAGTAATCATCGCTTTCATCCTCGCTTTCGGCTGCTTTGCTTTCACCGCACAAGCCGACATGACCGATGATGAGTTCTCTGCACATTTAAGAAACATGGGCTTTCCCGACAGCTACGTAACAAGGTTGTCAGAGCTTCACGTTTCGCACCCTAACTGGACGTTTGAGCCGGTTATGATAACAGATCTTAATTCGTCATATACTTGGAGTTATTGTTTATCAAACGAGGTTTCGCCTGAAAACCGAAACCTCGTAGGAAAAAGCAGTACATACGCTGCATACCGCAGAAACACCAACTCGTACGACTCGGGCTGGTATCCTGCAAGTAAAGCCACGATATCGTTTTTCATGGATCCCCGCAACTTCTTAACAGAAGGCACTATATTCATGTTCGAGGATCTTACCTTTACAGAAGGTGCATATTCCGTAGAAACGGTTGATGCGGTTTTCCACGGCACTTTTATGTATAACTCCGTTATTCCGGATGCCGGCAATTCCCTTACATATGCGCAGTACATCTATCATCTTGGCAGTGCATACAACGTTAACCCTATGTTTTTAGCAGCAAGACTTCGCCTTGAAAAGGGTGTTGACGGTAACACAAAGCCTTTGTTAACGGGTAATTGCGGTACGGTGCTTTACAATTATTATTCAAGCGGCACTAACGGTGCGCCCTCTTCGGGTTATTCGTATTCTTCGTTAACACAATACAACGGTTATTACAACTACTTCAATATAGGCGCTGCAGGCAACGGATATTTCAACATATATCTTAACGCAATGAAAGAGGCCAAAGAAGGCGGTTGGACAACCCACATGGCTGCACTTGAAGGTGGCGTTGCGAAATTGAAAACGAAGTACATAGATGACTACCAAGATACACTGTATTTTCAAAAATTTAACGTTGACCCACGTTCCAGCAGAAACTTCTGGGGTCAGTACATGCAGAACATATCTGCAATTTGGACAGAAAGCATATCCGTATATGATTCGTACATTGATTACAGCCTTATAAACAATGCGTTCCACTTTAAAATCCCCGTATTCAGCGGTATGTCTTCATCGCCGCAAAGCGATCCCGGAACGTTATATACAGAAAAACATTCATACCACAATATGATGGATGCACCATCAGGCGCTACACCGTTACATATGCAGGCAATACGTGCAACACAAACTGTTGATTTTGCTTCATCTACGATATTCAACCTTCAAGGATGGAGTGTACACACGACGTCACGTTACACCTATGCATACAGCGTGGACGGCGGTCCATGGATACATTTGGCAAACAGCTACAGAGAAGACGTTCAAAATGCTTATCCATCTTACTCGCACGCTTCGTTTAACGCTTTTAACGGCGCAATAGACATGGGGCTTTACGGATTGGGTGTTCACACCTTGCGCATTAGGGGCGAATTTGACAATGGATCCTCTTATCCCGTTGCTTCAATAACCTTGAACTGCAAAGCAGACGGTGTAAAATTAAACAGCAGTACATACAACATTTCCTACACTGCAAACGACAAAACTGTAAAAGGCGTGCCCGAAGGGTCAACGGTTCAGCAGTTGGCATCACACTTTGGATATCCTTGCCGCGTGCTTGATTCCAAGGGAAATATCGTATCATCTACTGATATTTTAAAAACGGGATACAAAATAGAAATTTGTTTTACCAATACAGTTGTTGATTCAGCTATCGTAATTGTTTACGGTGACGTTACCTGTGACGGAAAGGTTACCGCCAAAGACCTTATAAAAGCTAAAAAGCTTACAGTCGGCGGCACTTCGGGGCATTTTTCCGAAGCGGTTGACTTTGACGGCAACGACGTTATATCCGATTCCGAATTAACGACGTTGGCAAAATATTTAGCAGCAAAATAAACAAATATCATATAGGAGGAAAAAACCTTGAAAATTATGAAAAAGGCTTTATCGATTTTATTGGTAGCAATGATGATCGCGTCGTGTATATCGGTCGTTTCAGTTTCTGCCGGTGAAGTTGACAACTATTATCAATCGCTTATTGCAAAGGGATTCCCTTCTTCTTATGCGAAGGATTTAACAAATCTGCACATGGTTCACCCCGATTGGGAATTCGTTCCGCTTGATGTTACGGGTATAAGCCAACAGCAAGGCAAAACACCCTATACTTGGGATTACGTAATATCGCAGGAATACAGCGGCCATGGAGAAGATAACAACCTTGTATATCCCAGCTCTACATATAAGCCGTACAGGAAGAATTCCAATACGTACGACTCCGGCTGGTGGCCTGCAAGCCAAACAGCATTGAAATTTATAATGGACCCCAGAAACTTCCTTAATGAAAGAAACATCTTTATGTTTATGGATTTGTACTACGGGGATTCAGATTATACTGTAGCTGATATTGAAGGTGCACTTGCGGGTTCTTTCATGGCAAACAAAATCATTCCCGACTCGGGTAATACACTTACATATGCACAGTACTTCCTTCAATTGGGAAAATCGAACAACGTTAACCCTATATTTTTGGCAGCAAGATTAAGGCAAGAGCAAGGCGCAGGAACAAGCCCGCTTATTTCCGGAAGCTGCGGCACGACGCTGTACAACTATTATTCAAGCGGCACTAACGGTGCCCCTTCTTCGGGATATTCTTATTCTTCGCTTATCCAATATAACGGATATTACAACTACTTTAACATGGGTGCAGCCGGTAACGGTTACTTCTACATATACCTTAACGGTATGAAAGAAGCAAAAACAAACGGCTGGACATCACACAAAGCAGCTATTGCGGGCGGTTCTGCCAACGTTAAAACAAAATATCTTGACAGATATCAAAGCACTATATATCTGCAGAAATTCAACGTTGACGCACGCAGTATGAAAGACGGCAGCTGCATCAACTTCTGGGGTCAGTACATGCAGAACTTCTCTGCACCGTACAGCGAAGGAAGAACGATACAAAAAGCACTTGCCGATAACCTTGATATTAAGATCAGATTCCTTATCCCCGTATATTCGGGCATGCCCTCTTCCCCCGTTGGCGACCCCGGATCATACTTCTCGGGAGAAAAGTATTCTTACATCAACACCGTAGATACCCCTTCTTCTGCTTCTTCAGGATCAGGCCCTGCAGAAATTTACTGTACTGTAAATGCTGATACGCAAAAAAACTTGACGGTTTCCGGCTGGAGTGTTACTACAAAGGGTATTTCGGGATATTTCTACTCGGTAGATCACAATTCCAAATGGAACGGTATGGCAACCACTTTCAGACAAGACGTATATGACAGCGTGGCTTCTGCCGGATATTCTTCCTGTTCGGACTACAATGCATTTACGTTGAATCTTGATGTTTCGGGATTAAGCGGCGGCGATCACGTAGTGGTAATCAAGGGCTTGACAGACGCATTATCTTCAAGTACAGGAACTCAAAGCTACCCCATTGCAGTTATCAATCTTCACATTGAAACAGAGCTTGATGACGCACACTTCACTTTAGATGATCCGCCTTCTGCTTCGCAAAAAACTGTTGAGCTTGGCGACACGCTTTATACAAAAGGTTGGGCACTTGTACCCAGCGGCGTTACAAACTTCGCACTTCATATAGACGGAAACGTGCAAGAATCTTCGTTGCCCGCTTTCAGAAGAGACGACGTTTTGAACGCATTCCCCGATTTGGCGGCTGCAAATGCTAATCTTCACGGATTTTCATACGATATTCCGACGGATAACCTTACACCCGGCGCACATAAAGCTGAAATTATTGTAACTGCTGCTTCAGGTCTTACGTTTACAATGGCAACATTTAATTTCGATGTAGTTTTGGCAAACGATTATTCTTTCCCTGTTATTGACGGTTCTTCTTACGCTGATACAATGTTTGATTACGAAAACATATTGCGCGGTGTTTCTGAAGGCTCGTCTGCTTCGCAGGTAGCCGAAAACATTGATGCTACTTGCAAAATATACGATTTTAACGGAAATCTCGTTACTTCGGGCAAGGTTTGCTCCGGCTATACAATAGAAATGTATATAGGTGTTACACGCGTTAAATCTGCTATTCTTATCGTTGACGGTGACTTTGACGGCGACGGTGCAGTTACCGCAAAAGACGTAATAAGAACTAAAAAGGCTATTTACGGCGGTGATCCCAAGGGTTACCTCGCCGCTGCTGACTGCAATGCAGACGGAACTGTAACAAAAGACGATCTTAAAACAGTTTCAGAGCTTTCTGTTTCAAAATAAAAAATTTATATTCATTCCGATGGGTAATGCCATCGGAATGAATAATTTGAAGGAACTGATTTGTTATGAACTTCATTTCGGTTAAAAAATTGATAATTTTATGCGGTTTTACCGCATTATTTTCCGCCTTTTTGTTTTTGGGCGTTTATGCTGCGACACCAACGGATATTTACACCGGTGCAGATCTTACTACAATAAGCGAAGGCAAAAACAACGTAAACGTAATCAACAACGGTACTTATGTAACGTTCACCGCTACAGGAAACGACCCGCACATTTACCTTCGCGACTCGGTGGTTTCCAACACGGACAGCTATATTTTAATAAAATACCGTTCTACTTACGCATACGGTGCACAGATATATTTCAGAGCTGCTGAGCCTTGCGTAAAATTAAACTGGAACGGCACGGGCGAATGGTCAACCATTATCGTAAACGCTACTGATGCCGGCACTAACTGGACTAACAGAAACGTATTTCGTTTTGACCCATTATCAAACGATGCGGTGAACCTTTCGGGGTGCTATGTTGATATTGAATATATCGCATTCTTCCCTTCTGAATCCGCGGCAAAGCAATATGCCGCAGAAGCAGAGGGCGGTGCTTTTGTTCCTTCTGAAGAATACGTAAGCGATGCGTTCACCTTTTCCACATACAGCAGCGGATATGCGGTTTCTGCTTGTTCTACCACTTCTGATGCACTTGCAATTCCGTCGAAATTCAACGGATCAAATGTTATCAGACTTTCCAAAGGTGCTTTTTCAAGTGTTAGCACTTTGAAGATCTTATACGTACCGCCCACGGTTACTTCTGTTGCAAGTAATACCTTTACCTCATCTATGACATTTGCAGTAGCAGGTGTTGCAGGCTCTGCCGCAGAAACAGCCGCTAAAAACGCAGGTCTTACTTTTATTGCAGTAACAGACCCTTCAAACTTTACCTTTTACGTTACGGGAAACGTTGCCACAATTACGGGATATACAGGCCCTTTATCTGACATAACCATACCGCCGTTTTTAATGGGATACCGCGTATCTTCTATCGGAACGGAAGCATTTGAAAACAACGGTTTAATTACGTCTGTAAGCACCGTTTACGGTTTAAGCGAAATACAACAAGATGCTTTCAAAGGCTGTACAAAGCTGGCAAAATTCACTGCAGACGACACGCTTTCACAAATCGGAAAAGCCGCATTTGCAGATTGCACTTCCCTTTCCTCTCTTGAACTTGGAAATACAGAAAAGATTGCAGATTTTGCGTTTTTAAACTGTTCTGCCTTGAAAAACCTCGTTTTACCGCAAACTGTAAAATCCATAGGCATACGTGCTTTTTCAGGTATCGGCGTTCAAACCGTTGAAGTACCCAAAAGCGCAACGTACATCAACCAGTATTCTTTTTTACAATGTACATCATTGGATGAAATAACAGTTAACAGTGCAAACACTGCTTACAGCGCGGTTAACGGCATACTTTACAGTAAAAACAAAGCAGATCTGGTTCTTTGCCCGCAGGGATATTCGGGTAACGTTACAGTACATTACAATACGGTAACAATAGCAAGAGGCGCTTTTATCGGTTGCAAAAATATAACCGGAATCGACGTGTTGAACGTAACCAGAATCGAGCCTTACGCTTTTTACGATTGCGATGCTTTGGGTAAGGTAACGTTAACGTTATACATTACAGATATCTTTCCTGATGCGTTTTTACAATGTGATAATATTTCTGTAAGCTGTTACTTTAACTCTGCCGTGCATTTGTATTGCGCGAAATATTCAATACCGCATGAATTTATAACAACAAATATGATTTCCGGCGATATAAACGGCGATAGAGAGTTTAATATAAAAGACCTTATCCGACTTAAAAAATATCTTATTGATAATACAGTACTGATATTTACAGATGCGGCAGACGTTAACGGGGACGAAAAAGTTAACTCTTCCGACTATGCTGAAATTGCAAAATCATTGATATAAAACCTTAACTTTACTATTGACAATCGGTTTTCTTTGTGATACAATTTATTAAAATGAATTTATAGGGGAGCTATAAAGGCTGAGAGGAAGTTTTAACTTCGACCCACAACCTGATCCGGATAATGCCGGCGTAGGTGCATAGATGTGTTTATATGCCATTTAAAGGCGATTCTGATGTGCATTGCGTCCGAATCGCCTTTTTGCTTCCTAAAAAAAGGTGTGTGTTTATATGAAATATTCTGTACGAAGATTATGTGAAAGCGGCATTTTTATTTCCCTTGCAACAGTTTTATCAATGCTTAAAATATTTGAATTTTCCTTTGGCGGAAGCATTACTGTTTTAAGCATGTTGCCTATCGTCTTACTTTCATATCGCCACGGTATAAGATGGGGTTTATCGTGCGGGTTTGCATACAGCATTATACAAATATTATTGGGCGCAAATACTATTTCGGTATTCGTTTTGCCCGGTGAAAGCCAAATGATATGGTGGCGCGTTGTTTTAATGTGTCTTTTAGACTATATTCTTGCCTACACTGCTTTAGGATTTGGGGGATTGTTTAGAAAACAAAAAAGCAAAGCAGCTTTGCCTTTAGGGGCAGCTTTAGCGCTTTTTGCTTGCTACCTATTTCACGTATTATCGGGTGCGTTGTTTTTTGGAAGTTATGCAGAATGGTTTTTTGCTGATGCATTTGTAACGAGTGCTTCTGAATTTATTTTAAACAATTTTACAGGTACGGTATTATATATTGTTTATTCTTTGATTTACAACGGTTGTTATATGTTACCCGAAATAGTATTGACAACTATCGGCGCTGCCGCGATCGCTAATACACCTTTTATAAAACAAGGTATAAAAAATTGAATTATAAAAATGGCAAAGAATGATCTTATTCTTTGCCATTTTTTACGTTATATTTATACGTTTTTATCCGTTTACATTAAAATAGTTTACTATGCCGTCGTATATTCCAAGTGCGTAATCACCCGGATTTTCATTCATATTTCTTGCTTCCTCCGCATTTGTAATAAATCCCATTTCCAACAGCAAGGCAGGCATTCTTGTTTTTCGCAAAACGTATAGACTCGGGCGGGCAAATACCCCTCGCGGTTTTGTGCCAACTATGTACTGCAGCCATTTAAGAATACTTTCGGCAAGGGGCTTAGCTTTACTGCTTTCACTGTAAACAAACGCTTCGCTTCCCGTTGCCTGCGAATTACTTGATGCGTTTGCGTGCAAGCTTATAAAATAATCCGCCCCCCAATCGTTTGCCATGTTTGCACGAGCAGCTAACGATGACGAATTGCTTGTGCCAAGTATCTCGCTTGGTGAATTTCTTGAAGTGATCGCTTCAAATTCGGGATTTTTATTAAGCATTTCCCGTAATAATATACCTATTTTATACGTAAGATCTGCTTCCTGCAATCCGTTTCCCTCTGCACCTGAATTAGGGTTTCTGGGGTTATGCCCCTGGTCGATAAAAATTTTTATTGCCATAAAACGCTCTCCTTTTACGATTTGTAATATTATATTATGGCAACACCTTTTTCGTGATAATACAAAAGGGATTGCATATGCAATCCCTTTTGTTTTTTTGAAATTTTAATTAAAATTCGTAATCGTAGTTAATGTCAAAATCTTCGTCGGAATAGTAGTAGTCGTCTTCGTAATCGTCGTAGTAATCGTCAGAATCTGTAGCACCGCCCATAAGATCTTCTAACGAGAAATTCTCGCCAAGAACTTTTTGAAGATTTTCCATAACAGTCGTTACGTCTAATGCAGCTGCCCATTCTTCTACGTTTTCTGTGTAATCCTTATGCAAGGATATTGCTTCAGAATCTTTAATTTCGGCACTTGAACCAATAGTAGCAAGTTTATCACCGTCATACTTCAAGCTGATATCAAATGCTGCTTTCTGTTCATCGCCTGTGCAAACGATAACGATTTCTGCTTTGGAAATATCAAATTCTTCGGATCTGCCCACAAGCATTGTCAAGAATTCGCCTGCTTTGATCTTGAACGTACCGTTTACAGCACCGTTGGATTCAAGAGCCTTGCAATCCAATTCGGATACTTCGATAACGATAACCTCTTCGCCGTTCATTTCGATTTCAACCTCGCCGGAAAGCTTGTTGCCGTCTTTAGTTGAATGGCCGGAAATTTCCATTACTTTACTGTTATTTGATTCAATATAAAACTCATATCCATATTCTTTGCCCTTATTTGTAACGCCAAAGAACATTTCAGAATCAGCATCTTCAATTTCAATTTTAACTGCTATTACTTGGCCGTCGGAGTTAACCCACATTGTAAGGGAAAGAAGCGCATCGTCGTCAACGTCATCTTCGCTGTCGGACAAGGAATCAAGCATATCGTCGATAGCATCCTTGAATTCTGTGTACAGCTCGCTTGCTGTCATAGAATCTTCCAAATCATATTCAACGTCTGCCGCGATCTTCATAATAGCATCGTAGTATTCGTTGATGATATCTTTAATATCTTCATCTTCTTTTGCTTCTGTAAGAACTGCTTTAACGATGTTGAACAACAATTCTTCTGTGATTTCGATATCAAAACGTGTTGTTTTTTGTGCAACGCCTTTGATATCAAGCTTTTCAGACGTTCTTTCAACTTCTGTTATCTGTTCCAATACTATTTTGATGTATTTGGTAAGAAGCTTTTCGAAGCTATCGGATTTAGGGGCATTTTCACCAATACTCTTGATAAGAGTTTTGATCATTTCAGTTTGTTCTTCGTATTCTGCAGAATATTCTTCGTAATCGAAGTATTCGTTATCCTTGATATCGAAATAGATTGCTTCTTCGCTTAATTCGGGAATAAGCGCGGAAACCTTCATATTTTCTATATCGTAACGAAGCTGTGCTGTAATAATGCTTTGGCTGCCTGCATTCAAACCAAGATCGAATGCCATAATGCTGTCGTGCATATTGATCTTATAATCAACAGATACTTTGTTTTCTTCTACACCGGCAGTTTCGATCATTTCTTTAATTTGGCCGTCAACCTCAAGATAAACGTTACCCTGCAAAGCGGTGTTGGGGATTTCAGCCTTTTCTTCTGCAGAGCCTATGTATGCAATAGCATCATCATAGAATTTAGCAGCAGAATTTGTGAAGCTTTTTGCTGTGTTTTTAATTACATAGCGATAGTGTGTGTCCGAAGGCGTCATCTTCATGAACGTATTTTGTGCCTTGGAGCTAAACGAAAATACGCATACCAACAAAGCAACAACTGCCAAAACGGCTGCAATTATGATAGCCTTAAAAGATTTTTTCTTCGGTTGGGGCGCAATTTCTACCTCGGGATATTGAAATTCGGTATTTTGCTGCTCCTGTGGAATATATGCTTCTGTATTTTCCACCTGTGCTTCTTGGGGCTGTTCAAAATTTTGTTGGAATTCCATACCTGTTGTTTCTGCGTTTTGTTCATCATTTACTGAAGAACCGCAAAAAGCGCAAGTAATGCTGTCGTCGGGAATTTGATTTCCGCAATTTTTGCAAAACATAAATATTACCTCCTAAAAATGTTTTTACAGCATGATTATATCACACCGTACTGACAAATTCAATAGTTTTTCTGCAAAAAATATAACATTGGAACATTTTACAAATAAAATGTGTATTTTTTCTAAAAAATATATGGAAAAGCAATAATAATATTGTTTCCTTACCCCTTAATTCTTTTTAACTGCGATTTTGCAGAATATAAAACGGCGATAACGCCTATCATTAAGGATACAAAAGAGCAAGCAATAATGCAATATTCTGTTTTTTCAGACATTTTGATATAGCCATTTAAAAAAGCAAGGATATTATTAACCGAATGGAAAATTATACACGGATACAGCGAAGAGCTTTTTTCAAACAGCCATACCAAATAGAGCCCCGCGACCATTGCATTTAATATCCATATGAAGCTACCGTGTGAAGCCCCGAACAAAAAGGAAGATATAAGTGCGGCTAAAATCGGTATCATTCCCTGCTTCAAACGTGTGTAGATCAAGCCGCGGAAAAACATCTCCTCGGCTATGGGGGCAAAGATTCCTACTGCTATAATGCAAGTGATGGGATTACCGTTTGTTAAAGCGGAAGACTGCGTTACGTATTCCTGCACGGCGCTTTCCGAAAAAGGGATAAGATTAAATAAAAACGACACGCCGTATGTAAATCCGAAGGCTGTCAGTACAGCCGAAATTGCACCGCTTATTTTGTATTTATTTAAATACAAGTTTTCGGAAAAACTAATCTTTCTGTATTTAAAAAAACATATCAACGCAAGCACTGCAACGATATTGGAAATCAGCACAGTAATTACAGTATATTCAGATAGATTGGCAAACGATTCTTTTAAATAAGAAGGCAAGTCTGCACCGGTTTGCCCTACGTCGTACTGCATATAAAATTTTGCGGCATAATAAAGTGATATAATGATTCCCGAAAAGGCAAATGAAACAATGTGAACGGCTAAAAACGCGGCATAATAAAAAATGCCTTTTATAGTTGCTTTAATAAACTTATTCATACTTTCCTTTATACATGTTTTCTCAAGCAGTATGATAACACAGCAAGTTTTTTTTTACAACGTGTATTTGTTAATTTTGCAATTTAAGTTTTTTATGTTTTCACTTTAAAATGGTTTGCGCCTTTAAATTTTCATAATTATGTGATATAATTCTTCGTAAGTTTTATGACAAAGGGGGATTTTCCTATGGGTAATTTCAAATTAGTTTCACAATACAAGCCTACGGGGGATCAACCCGATGCTATAAAACGGCTTGTAGATGGGATAAACCGCGGGCATTCGGCACAGACTCTGCTTGGGGTTACGGGTTCGGGCAAGACGTTTACAATGGCAAACATTATAGAAAAAATAAACCGACCGACGTTAGTTCTTGCACACAACAAAACGCTTGCCGCGCAGTTGTGTTCGGAATTCAGAGAATTCTTTCCGAACAACGCGGTTGAATACTTCGTTTCCTATTACGATTACTTCCAGCCTGAGGCATATATCCCCGGTAAAGATCTTTATATAGAAAAAGATTCGCTTATAAACGATGAAATAGACAAACTGCGCCATAGTGCCACATCTGCCCTTTTTGAAAGACGTGACGTTATAATCGTATCAAGCGTTTCGTGTATTTATTCTTTGGGCGATCCTTCTGAATATAAAGATCTTGTTCTTTCCCTTCGCCCCGGCATGATAATGGATAGAAACGAATACATTGCAAAATTACTGTCGATAAACTATGAAAGAAACGATATAAGTCTTACGAGAGATAAATTCCGCGTGCGCGGTGATACGGTTGAATTATTACCTGCAAACTCAGGCGAAAGAGCTATTCGCGTAGAATTTTTCGGTGACGAAATAGACAGAATATCAACCGTAAATATCGTTACGGGCGAAGTTTTAGAGCATCTTTCTTATACCGCGATATACCCTGCAACGCACTACGCCGTATCAGAAGAAAAGCGCCTTAAAGCATTGGGGCAGATATACGACGAAATGCAAGAACGTGTTGAATTTTTTAAAGCGCAAGGCAAATTATTGGAAGCACAGCGCATAGAAGAACGCACCAAATACGACCTTGAAATGATAAAAGAGGTTGGCTACTGTTCCGGTGTTGAGAATTATTCAAGGATTTTTTCAGGGCGCGAGCCGGGATCGACACCATATTGTCTGTTAGACTTTTTTCCAAATGATTATTTGATGTTTATCGACGAATCGCACGTAACGCTTCCTCAGGTCCGCGGCATGAACGGCGGAGACAGGGCAAGAAAAAAGAATCTCGTTGATTACGGCTTCCGATTGCCATCTGCCTTTGATAACAGACCGTTATGCTTTGAAGAATTTGAATCAAAAATAAATCAAGTTGTTTTTGTAAGCGCTACGCCGGGTGAATACGAAAAGCAACATTCAAAGCAAACCGCAGAACAGATAATACGCCCTACGGGATTATGCGATCCGAAAATAATTATTCGTCCGATACAGGGGCAGGTTGACGACCTTATCGGAGAAATTAAACAACGTGTAAAGCGAAAAGAGCGTACGCTTGTAACCACACTTACAACAAAAATGGCAGAGGATCTTACGGAATTTATAGAAAACGCGGGAATATCCGTACGGTATATACACCACGAGGTTGAGACAATGGAACGCAACGAGATAATACGCGATCTTCGCCTTGGCGTTTTTGACGTTCTGGTTGGAATAAATCTTTTGCGTGAGGGGCTTGATATGCCCGAGGTTTCGCTTGTTGCCATTCTTGATGCCGACAAAGAAGGCTTTTTGCGTTCGGAGGTTTCGCTTATACAAACAATAGGCCGCGCCGCGCGCCATATAGACGGCACGGTTATAATGTACGCTGATAAAGAAACTGATTCTATCAGAAATGCGGTTGCCGAAACGGAAAGAAGGCGCACGATACAGCAGAATTACAATAAAGAACACGGAATAACACCGAAATCTGTAAGTAAATCCATAAGAGACGTTATTGAAATACGCGCTAAAGATACGAAGCAAGACAAAAAGAAAGTAAAGCTTACCTCTTCTCAAGCAGAGTCAGAGATAAAACGGCTTACGGAAGAAATGAAAAAAGCAGCAAAGGAGCTTCGTTTCGAGGATGCTGCCCATTTCAGAGATATGATAAAAGAAATACAAGCGAGGTAATATGTCTGACAAATATATTGAAGCAAAGGGTGTGCGTGTGCACAACCTTAAAAACATTGACGTTAAAATTCCAAGGGATAAATTCGTTGTTGTAACGGGTGTTTCCGGTTCGGGAAAATCATCTCTTGCTTTTGATACGCTTTACGCAGAGGGACACAGACGATTTGTAGAATCGCTTTCTTCTTACGCAAGACAGTTTTTGGGGCAAATGGAAAAGCCTGATCTCGATTTTATAGATGGGCTGTCGCCTGCAATATCAATAGACCAAAAAACAACATCAAAAAACCCGCGTTCAACTGTTGGTACGGTTACGGAAATTTACGACTACCTGCGTTTGCTTTATGCAAGGGTTGGTATTCCGCATTGCCCCGTTTGCGGTAAAGAACTTCAGAGAACGAGTGTTGAAAATATAATAGAAAAAATTCTTGAATTTCCGGAAAGAACGAAATTTATCGTTCTTAGCCCCGTTGTAAAAGATAAAAAGGGCATGCACGAAAAAGTATTCGAGGATGCCAAAAAGGGCGGATATTCACGCGTACGAGTTGATGGAAATATTTACGAGCTGACAGAAGATATAAAGCTTGATAAAAACATCAAACATACAATAGAGATCGTTATAGACCGCTTAATAATGAAGCCCGATATAAGAACGCGCCTTTCCGATTCGGTAGAATGTGCGCTGAAGCTTTCGCAAGGCAGTTTGATAATACAAAACTTGACAGATGAAAAGGAATATTCGTTTTCACTTAATTTTGCCTGCGAAGAACACAATATAAGCTATCCCAAGCTTGAGCCGAGAGTTTTTTCCTTCAACAATCCGTTGGGCGCGTGTGATAAATGCGACGGACTTGGAAATATGCAGAAAATATCACCCTCAAAGGTAATACCCGATAAAAAACTGTCTTTAAGAGGCGGCGGCGTTGTCGTAAACGGATTTAAAAGCATGGGTGAAGATTCTTGGGCCGGGCCGCTTTACGCAGCCGTAGGAAAAGAATACGGCTTTACGCTTGATACCCCATTTAAAGATTATTCAAAAGCCGCGATGAACGCTTTACTTTACGGAACCGGCAGTAAAAAATACGATATCGTACGTTATTACGACGGTGTTCGCCACGATAAGCCGGTTGCTTTTGCGGGCGTAATACCTACAATGGAATCGCGCATGAAGATGTTCGGCGGCGAATATTACGATCAATTCGTTGAAGATATTGAATGCCCTGCCTGCAAAGGAAGACGCCTTAAAGACGGCATTCTGGCTGTAACCGTTGGCGGTCTTAATATTCACGAGGTTTGCTGTCTTTCTGTAAAAGAGGGTGTGGAGTTTTTCAACAACATTCAATTTACCGATACCGAATGGGCAATAGCAAAAGAAATAATCAAAGAAATAAAAGCACGTTTGGGCTTTTTATCAAGTGTTGGTTTAAACTATCTTACTCTTGCCAGAAATGCGGGATCTCTTTCGGGCGGTGAAGCACAAAGAATCCGCCTGGCTACGCAGATAGGATCTTCTTTAATGGGTGTAATGTACATTCTTGACGAACCAAGCATCGGCCTGCACCAGCGTGACAACAGCAAGCTGATAGACACACTTAAAAAATTGCGTGATGCACAAAATACCCTTATAGTAGTAGAGCACGACGAAGAAACCATGAACGAATGCGACTATATAATCGACATAGGCCCCGGGGCAGGTATTCACGGCGGCCGCGTGGTTGCTTGCGGCACGCCGGAAGAAATTAAAAAGAACAAAAAATCTATTACCGGCGACTATCTTTCGGGTAGAAAAAAAATCGAAGTGCCGAAAACAAGGCGCGATGGCAATGGTAAATATCTTACCGTTTTCGGTGCAAAAGCAAATAACCTGAAAAATATAGACGTAACGATTCCTTTAGGAAAATTCGTGTGTGTTACGGGTGTTTCGGGATCGGGAAAATCTTCGCTTGTAAACAAGATAATTTCAGAAAGGCTTCTGCGCGATCTTAACGGGGCACATACCTCCCCCGGCGAACACGACCGTATGGAAGGAATTGAAAATTTAGATAAAGTTATCGTAATAGATCAAAGCCCGATAGGCAGAACTCCGCGATCTAATCCTGCGACATACACCGGACTGTTTACCGATATACGCGAATTATTTGCCCTTACACCTGATGCAAAATTGCGCGGATATTCTTCCGGCAGATTTTCATTTAATATACGCGGCGGCAGGTGCGAATCATGCGAGGGTGACGGAGTAAAGTGTATAGAAATGCATTTTTTGCCCGATATTTACGTACCGTGTGATGCATGCGGCGGAAAAAGATACAACATGGAAACGCTTGAAGTAAAGTACAAGGGCAAAAATATATACGAGGTTTTGGAAATGACGGTTGAAGAAGGTCTTTACTTCTTCGGAAGTCTGCCTAAAATAGCGCGCAAGCTGCAAACTCTGTACGACGTGGGATTAGGGTATATAAAAATAGGACAATCCTCCACAACGTTATCCGGCGGCGAGGCGCAAAGAGTAAAGCTTTCAACAGAGCTTTCACGACGCCCGACAGGAAAGACGATATACATCCTTGACGAGCCGACAACCGGCCTTCATACAGACGATGTTAAAAAGCTTATCGAGGTTTTGCAAAGATTGACCGATGCAGGTAATTCCGTTATAGTGATCGAGCATAATCTTGATTTGATAAAAACTGCCGACCATATAATAGACCTTGGTCCCGAAGGCGGTGACGGAGGCGGCACGATAGTTGCATGCGGTACACCGGAGGAAATTGCCAAGGACCCCAACTCTTTTACAGGAGTTTATTTAAACAATGTTCTTTTCAAGTAACGGCGAATACGACTTTTTATCTGCCGAGCACGTTAAACAATCGGTTAAATATCTTTGCACCGCAGAAATAAGCGGATCGTTTTATACAGACGATATCAAGCGCGGGGCAAAATCCGCATCGATTGGTGATAGCATCGAGCTTCGGCGTGAAAAAGATAACAAATACGACCTTTCGGCAGTTGCCGTATATAACGAAAAAAATATTAAATTGGGTTATATCAGCAAGCGCGAAAATGCCGCTGTCGCAAAAGTAATGGACAGCGGCAAAGCGTATTGTTTCGGCAAAATAAGCCATGTAAATATAAAACGTTCTTCTGTGGGATTGGCTGCAAGACTGTTTTTCATGTGCGATGACGAGCATGTTGCAGAATTAAAAAATATCATTCAACAGAATTTACGGTAATAGAATCGTAAATATCAAAATAAGAAACCTTTTGTTCTGCTTGCAACTTTTGAAGCATTATTTCAAACATTGATTCTTGATAATACGGCACGATTTCAGAATGGAAATTTTCCTTTATATACTCATCGTTCATATCAAGGCGTTTTACAAGCAAATATCCGTACGGCAGTTCTATTATGTTGCTTAACTGCCCCTCTTCCAAGGATTTTGCCGTAGCTTCGATCGTTTCATCATACTGACCGTCGCGCATATACTGGCCGTTAGAATTTGCATTTGTGGCAGTATCTTCGCTGTACGTAGCTTTAAGCTTGGCGAAATCTTCCCCTTCTGAAAGCAAGGTACATACTCTTTCAAGCAAGGTTTTGTTTTCGTTTTTATCTTCGCCGTAATCGTTGTAAAGAATTATCCAATCTGCATGGATAACGTAATTTTCCATAAATTTATTTACAAGAGATTCGGCGTAATGTATAACGAAATCAGATTCTTCACCTGTTAAATATTCGTAAAGCTTTTCTTCAAGCATATAAACCGTTGCCAAACGATAATTTGAATCTTCCGTTAAATTAAGATAGTCAAGATATTTATTATATTCGCTTTCGTTTGCAAAATCACTTTTATTAGAAGCTATCATGCCTTCGATTTCTTCGTAATCCTCTTCCGAAAGCTTGATATCGTACTGTGCGGCAAGGTCTTCTACCGCGTATTGACGGGCAAGATAGTTTAAAACCGCTTTTTTGATTTCTTCTGTATAATCATTTTCTTCCCAGAAAGCATCGTCGCCCCTATCATATACGTCCTTCATGTTTAAGAAATAGTATCTGTATTCTTCGTACGTAACGTTCCTTCCATTGATGCTTAACACGTCTGATTTATCGGAAAAATCGGGCAAAAAAAACTCTTCTTCTGCAGTCGTTTGTGAAGAAGTATCTTCACTTTTAGTTGTATCACCCGTTACTGCACTTTCACCGTTACATGATACAAAGCAAAGCAGTGTAACGAATGTAAGCAAAACAGATATAAGTTTAATTTTCATATTAACAAAACCTCAATTTATTCATTACCGACAATTATAACACATTAAATTTAACAATCCAACACAAACCATTTAATTTTATAATAACGAGGGCGCTATGTTTAAATATAAACCGTTTTTAATATTTACCGTTATCCTTGCCGTTTTGGCAATTACGTTTATATCTTCTTTTGCAGTAAATGCAGTAATAAACGATAAATTTGATAATTTAGCCTCATCCTTATCCGTTGTGCATCTTTCAAGCGGAAAAGCATTTGCTGCATACAAATACGATAATATTGAATACGAAGCAGAAATACCGTATTCTTCAGCCATACGTGAAGGAACGATGTTGCCCGTATATTTTGACCCCTCAACGCCGCAAAATATCCGATTAAAAGACCTTACAGCAGTATATTTTTTAAGGTACGTTCCCATTTTATTGGCAATTCCCTTTTTGATTGCCCTTATAATTTCAGCACACAAATATCAGAAAAAGAGATAAAGAAAATCGCCTTTTGCATAAGCAAACGGCGATTTTTATATTCATCAAGAAAAAAGCTTAAACAATACGTTTACGTCTTTTTGCGTTTCGTAGCTTTCCCAGCCTACCGAAATATTTTTATCAACATCAAATATCAGCATTTGACCGCACATGCCGCCCTTTGCATAAGAGTGGGGGCGTACACGGCCCAGCTCGTACCCTCTTTCAAGAACGATTTTCACCCATTCTTCTGATAAAATTCGTTTTCCGTTATAAACACCCTTGTTCATATACACCGCGCCAAGCCTTGCAATATCACAAGTTCGGATATAAAGACCGGTTGCGCCGATCGGATAGCCCTTGGGGCATTTGCTCCATGCAGCCTCGCGGAATCCAAGCGGATAAAACACACGGCTCATAAGAAGGTCGTCTGCCTTTTGCCCGCATTTTGCAGATACAACGCGTGAAAGCATATAAAAAGCCCCGTCGCTGTATTGCGATCTTTCACCCGGATTATATTCAAGTTTCGTTTTAAAAAGATATTCAAGAAAATCGTCAGTTCCGAATTTATGTATATCATAACAGTCGATATCGAGGTAACCCAACGGTAAGCCTGCCGTGTGTGTAAGCAAATTATGTACCGTTACGCTATTCCATCTTTCGTCATATTCTTCGGGCAAGCTGTCAGAAAAAATATCAACTACCTTTTCTTGTACATCAATCAGACCATCATCATAAAGCAGGCCGATAGCGGTAACTATGAACGCCTTCGATACAGAATATATATCGTTGCAAGGATTTACCCTTGCCAGATCTACTGTTTTTTCAACACCGTTTTCAATAACGGTAACGGAAAAAACGTTCAAATCGTTCTTTTTTATTTCTTCGACTATTTTATTGATCATTTCAGAAACTCCTTTTCCTTTTATAAGAATATAATAACACATAAATAATATATTTGCAAGGAGTTTTTTTATAAAATTGCCGAATATCTCTTGTAAAAGTTTTTAATATGTAGTATAATGATATGAAACTAATATTTGTGAAATGGGTTTTATTTATGTACAATACAAAAATTAAACTTGCCGAAAGCATTTATTCGGCTTTTACTGCTTCTTTTCCCGATAAAACGATTGAAAAAGAAGAAATATCTACCTTATTAACAGCTCCGCCCGATAAAAACATGGGCGATTTGGCAATGCCTTGTTTTAAATTTGCAAAAGAATGCCGTACTTCCCCTGTAAATATTTCAAACGCACTTGCTGAAAAAATGCAGAATATCGAAGGCATAAAGGTTGAATCCGTAAATGGATATCTTAATATTTTTATTGATAAAAACGCATTTTTTAAAGAAATAACCGAAAAAATATTACTTCAAAAAGAAAATTACGGAAAATCAACCGTTGGAAACGGTAAAACCATCGTGCTTGATTACTCTTCCCCCAATGTTGCTAAGCCTTTCCACGTGGGTCACTTGGGTACAACGGTTATCGGCCACTCTTTGAAAAAATTGTTTGAATTTTCCGGCTATAATTGTATCGGCGTTAACCACTTAGGCGACTGGGGCACACAGTTCGGAAAGCTGATAGTGGCTTATAAAAAATGGGGCGATCCTAAAAAGGTGGAAGAAGGCGGCATAGACGAGCTTGTTGCATTATATGTTAAATTCCACGAGGAAGCTGAAAAAGATCCCACCCTTGCAGATGAAGCGCGCGCACAATTTGCCGCTTTGGAACGCAAGGAAGAAGAACAAATTGCCCTTTGGGAAAAATTTATTGAGATCAGCATAAAAGAATACAAAATAACGTACGGTCAATTAGGTATCGAGTTCGATTACTATACAGGCGAAAGCTTTTATTCCGATAAAATGCCTGCCGTTATCGAAGAAATGAAGCAAAAACAGCTTTTGACACTTAACGAAGGCGCTTCGGTTGTTGAATTGGAAGAATACGGTATGCCACCGTGTCTTATACTTAAAACAGACGGTGCTACGCTTTATCCCACGAGAGATATTTCCGCAGCACTTTACAGAAAGAATACATTTGATTTTGATAAATGTATATACGTTACCTCTGCAGCGCAAAGCTTACACTTTGCACAGTGGTTCAGGGTATTGGCACTTATGGGATACGATTGGTATGAAGACCTTGTTCACGTTCCGTACGGCACGGTAAGTATAAACGGCGAAAAGCTTGCCACACGTACAGGCAACGTTGTTTTGCTGAAGGATCTGTTCGCAACAGCAACCGAAAAAGCGGCAGATATCATGGCTGAAAAGAATCCCGCTTTGGCAGGCAATAAAGAAACAGCCGAAGCAGTTGGCATCGGTGCAGTTATTTTCTACTATCTTGCGGCAAACAAAATGCGCGATATAAACTTCATTATGAAGGATGCGCTTAATTTTGACGGAAACACGGGCCCATACGCGCAGTACACCTACGCAAGAACGTGCAGTATTGCAGCAAAAGCAGCCGAAACGGGCGTTATCCCCGCTATTGGCGGAAATGTATGCGAAGAAGAGTTTGAGCTTGCAAAAACCCTTTCCCTTTTCCCCGAAATGGTTGCAGATGCTATTAAAGAATACGAGCCTTCGGTTATAACGAGATACATTCTTGATATTTGTGCTTCGTTTAACAGATTCTATCACAACTGCCAGATACTTTCAGCAGAAAATGAAGAAACAAAAAGCAGAAGACTTGCATTAACGCTTTGTACAAAATATACGCTTGCTTCAGCATTAGAGCTTATTTGCATGAAGCACCCCGAAAAAATATAATAGAAAGCCAGGTTAATTAAAATGTCAGGACACAGCAAATGGAAAAATATTATGCACAAGAAAGAGAAAACCGACGCGCAACGCGCTAAAGTTTTCACAAAAATAGGTAAAGAGATTGCTATTGCAATAAAAGAAGGCGGCCCAAACCCCGAATCAAACAGTAAGCTTAAAGACCTTATTGCAAAGGCAAAAGCCAACAACGTTCCCAATGATAATATCGAACGCGTAATAAAAAAGGCAAGCAGTAACGACAGCGTAGATTACGAAGAAATAACATATGAAGGCTACGGACCTTCAGGGGTTGCCGTTATTGTAGAATCCGCAACAGATAACAGAAACCGTACGGGCGGCGAAGTGCGCCACTATTTCGATAAATTCGGCGGAAATCTTGGTCAGACTGGTTGTGTAAGCTATCTTTTTTCCGATAAAGGAATTATCATAATCGAAAACGAAAGCAGCATTGACGAAGAAAAGCTTATGGAAACTGCTTTGGAAGCGGGTGCAACAGACTTTGAAGGCAGTGATGATAGCTTTGAAATAACTACCGAGCCTGATGATCTTTCTTCGGTAAGAGAAGCTTTGGAAGCTGAAGGCTACAAATTCGTATCAGCGGAAATAGAGAAAATTCCTTCTGTTTACGTTGATCTTACAGATGAGGATTCTATAAGAAAAATGAATCTTTTGCTTGAACACCTTGAAGACAACGACGACGTTGTAGAGGTTTGGCACAACTGGAATAACTAATTCCCTATTACACTTGCCAACAGGAAAGATATTTTATGAAAACGATACGCGTCACTATTTGGAATGAATTTCGCCACGAAAAAACAGATGAAACCGTTAAAAACATATATCCAAACGGCATTCACGGTTTGATTGCAAAAAATTTTGCAGAAGATGCCCCTGAATTTGAAGTAACGCTTGCATCTTTAGACGATTTTGAATGCGGTCTTACAGATGATGTTTTAAATAACACCGACGTTTTGATGTGGTGGGGGCACATGAACCATGAAGATGTGCCCGATTATATAGTCGATAAAATAGCCGACAGAGTTTTCAGATACGGCATGGGATTTATCGCCCTTCATTCTGCGCATATGTCGAAGCCATTCCGGCGACTTGTCGGTACAAACGGATATTTATCATGGGGTGAAGAACAGCAGCAGCTTATTTGGAATATTATGCCTACCCACCCGATCGCATCGGGTATTCCCGAACATTTTGAGCTTGATTGTGAAGAAATGTATGGCGAGCCATTCCATATTCCACAACCCGACGAGCTTGTTTTCCTTGGTTGGTACAAGCATGGAAACGTTTTCCGTTCTGGATGTTGTTTTTACAGAGGTCTGGGGAAAGTATTCTACTTTCAACCCGGGCATGAAACACGCAAGTCTTTTTATAATCCATACGTAAGAAAAATACTTGTAAACGCAGTTAAATGGGCAACGCCAAACGATATTGTAATTTCCACCCCTGATTGCGGCTTCAGGGAAAAAATAATTCTGTGATCGGATGTTGAAATATGCATAAAATCAGTGTAATAATCCCCATTTACAACGTTGAGCAATATCTGCCGAAATGTATAGAAAGTGTTATAAACCAAACATACAAAAACCTTGAAATAATTCTGGTTGATGACGGAAGCCCTGATAAATGCCCGGAAATTTGTGATGAATTTGCCAAAAAAGATAACAGAATACGTGTAATACATCAAAAAAACGGCGGGCTTTCCGCCGCAAGAAATGCCGGGTTAGAAATTGCATCAGGTGATTATTTTGCTTTTTTAGACAGTGATGATTGGGCAGATGACAATATGTACGATACCCTTTTACAATTAGCTTTGAAGCATGATGCAGATATTGTCGAGTGTGGTTATAAGTATATTAAAAATGAAGGTACTTTGATCGTAAGCAGAGTTAACACGGGCGAGGTTAAGCTGTACGACAATATTGATGCTTTAAGCGCGTTATATTTCGGCGATCAATTATGGGGCGGAATATCTATTGTTGTATGGAATAAATTGTATAAAAGCTCTCTTTTGTCAAAGCTTCGTTTTTTGAACGGCGCAGTAAACGAAGATGTTGAATATACACCGCGAGCCTTATATTTAAGCCAGCGCATTGTTAAAATAAATTCTAATCTTCACAACTTCAACATACGTCCAAACTCAATTTCACGAAGCAATTTGAACATGAAGCATCTTACCGTTATTGATTCCAAAAAATCCGCTTCAGACTTTTTTCAACATTATCTTAAAAGCGATCCACGCTTAAAAGACATCGCTGCATATACACTTGATGCCTTTTATGATGCACATTATAATTGCTTTTTCTCGTGCTATAATAATAGGTCTAATCCCGTTTTTAAATCCGAAGCTAAAAAAATAGCCGAAAAAGTGCGTAAATACTACAAAGAAAATCTTATCAATAAGAATTTCAAACGAAGGGTGTTCCATTTTTCCCCTATATTGTATTTCTACTTAAGATGCGGTGTTCAAAAATACAAACACTTAAGATGGCTTTTCAGAACAAAAAAGCGGCAACTAAAAGAAAAATTCAGCAAAAAATAATGATTCAAAAAAGGGTTAATGCAG
>JAZQHC010000044.1:0-155766 GCA_045540335.1 Eubacteriales bacterium | reverse complement strand
TCAAAGCGTCTTCGATTTGCTTTTTCCACTCCTTGTTGTGAGAAACAACTATTGCAATGGTTTTACCATTTGCACTAACTAAAATTTGATTTTTATTGGTTTTCACCGATTCTATTGTATTAGTCGGTATTACGATTTCTTTTGTTGAAATATTTATCTTGTGAGGATAGAATTCAATGCCATTCTCTGTGAAAAACATCCAACCACCATTTCCGTTGATAGTTGCTCCGCCATCACAAATTATTTTTCTTTCTTTTGCAATTTCTGTGCGCTTTTTATCGAACTTTTTTTCTTGATATTTAACAAAAAGAAATATAAAGAATGCAAAAAGAAATCCACACAAAAATCCTGTGATTACTCCAAGCAACAAACTAAGCAGCATAAGACCGAATAAAATTCCCATGGGAACCCCGAACATTACTCCAGCAAGCGCATATTCCTTTATTCCGTTTTTGTATGTCATATTTTCCTCCTTAAAAATGGGTTTTTATTATTATATCACAAATCCGTGGATATTTCAAGTGCTTTCGCATCCAAATTACGCCGAGGGCGTGTAATGTGAATGAAATCGTGCTGCGCACGATGAAATCCGAGCAAGCTCGGATGAAATCTTCGGCGTACCACCTCAGATGAAATTAAATCCGCCTCCATCTCCTGCCGCAAGGCAGATTTCATCGCGAAGCGATTTCATCCACCGAAGGTGGATTTCTTCCGCCAACGGCGGATTTAACTGAAAAAAGCCATTCGCTTATGCGAATGGCTTTTTTCTTGGCAGGGGCACTAAGACTCGAACTCAGGACACGTGGTTTTGGAGACCACTGCTCTACCAACTGAGCTATACCCCTTTATAAAACAAAAATCGGTATATCCGATTTTTGTTTTTTATGGTGGGCCTTCAGGGACTCGAACCCCGGACCGACCGGTTATGAGCCGGTTGCTCTAACCAACTGAGCTAAAAGCCCATAAATTTGAACCAACGAAAAGAGTATAACACAAACTATCCGTTTTGTCAATACGTTTTTTGATTTTTTTCAAAAAAACAATAAAAAAACGAAAGGGTTTGATTGATTTTCAAACCCTTTTATACACCTTAGACGACACCTTTATTCTGTTTTTGTATTACAAAAGCGTTTATTGAAGTATAAATTTTCCAAAATATTCGGGGCGATGAAAATCAGGCTTTTCACACGTGGCGGCATTCCACATGCCGTAATGCGGAATAGCACAATCGTCGCCGCATTTATACGCATTACCGTAAAAGCAATACCCTGATACGGCATTAAAATCGGGATATATTTTTTGTAATATACTATACGGCATTTTTATACTTACGCACCACACACAATCGTTTTTTTCTGCTTTTACCGCAGGCAATTCGCCGCAAAGCTGCAAAAGAGGCACCCTGTTATGCCTATCCTCGCCAAAAGCGATAAGCGACGCACCGTTACTGTTAACCTCGCAATTTATATATCCACCTTTGCCGTACGCGGCAAAAAATTCAAGGCAACTGTCTTTATAAACGGGCGACATATATTCGCTATACAGTGCTTTGGGGGCTTTTTCTTCACAAAAAAGTCTTATATTTATCCCATCGGTATCATAATACGCCTGAAAATATGCTTTCGGCATATATTGATTTCCCCACGGATATTCTGATATCTGCGCTTTTTCTATATTATTCCAATCTGATGATTTTTTAATAACGTATTCTTTCATATATCCCCCATTATTCAAACGAAACGCTTTTCTTTCTTGAAGACGGTGTAACGCATACAAACGTTTTGCCTTGAAGCATAGAAAGCTTTTCGCCGTTTTCGGTATAATATTGTATAGGTGTATTTTCCGAATATTTCGACCACGTTATGGGAATATATCTTCCCGCGCTTACGAAATACCCGCTGCCGCTTGCAGTTATATCGGCATTCATTTCTCCGCTTGCGGAATCTGCCACTTTATAATCTGCAAACATGATTATAACGTTTTTGTATTTAAGTGCATTTCCTTCGGCATCAGTATGCTTTTCACCGAATTGGTACCGCGTATATTCTCCTGTAACCGTGGAATATGCGAAAGATGCTTCACACCCGACAGAATACGAAACTTTAGCATTTACGCATACTTTACCGTTTACGGTAGAACAATCCTCGAACGATTCTACGAACTGTGCGTTATTAACACTTTCTTCGTTTATCAATCGGCGGATAGAGCGCCTTGAAACCGCATCCTTCAAATTCATGCCCGTGGCAAGAATACTGTTTACATATCCCCTGTCACTTACAACGGCTTCATCTCTTCTGAATACCTCTTCCGCACCGCCTAATACTGCATCTATACAATCAAGATTTTTAGCTTTTAAAACGGCATTTCCGTTTTTCGTGCTTCCTGCTTGAACGAACACGGCATCAAATCCTGATGCGATATCAAAAAAATACGTTCGTGAATCTATAACGGGGCCGATATCGCCAACAGAGGCACAATCGGCATATAGGGCAAGAAGGCGCGTCATTCCGCCTTCAACCGCAGCTTCGTACACTATATCAGCCTGCGCAATACCAAATTGCGGCGCACCGCCGTTTTTATCGTTTTTAAGCACCACCGCAAACGGCCGTAAAGAAGATACGTTCGTTTGCAGATTTTTTTCGCCCGTTAGCGGGTTTATATAATATTCAGGTTCGATAACCGGTATTTCTGTTTCTTCCGTGGCGGCGGTGTGTGCTGACGTAGTATCTGCATCACTTACCGGGGCACTTGTTTCTTTCCCCTGCGAGGTCTGCCCGCAAGAGGTAAGGGACAAAATACACATAACAAAAGCCAAAACGCGGAAAAGCAACGTTTTTTTCATTTAACTTTCCTTTCGCGGTATTTATTTTCTTAATTATATACCGTTTTTTTGCATTATTCAAGAAATTTTTGTAAATATCGTTTGCACTTAAAATACCGTTTCTATACATTTACAGCTATTTTCGGGTGAATACCTCCATTTGCGGATATGCTTAACCGTATCGGGGATAAAATATTTCGGCGTGCTTGGCTGGCAAACATCTTTACCGCAAGAAACTATAACAAGCTTTATCTTCATTTTTTCGGGATTTATGCTTTTTATGTAAACTGCGGCACTTGTACCTACGGTAACATCATCACTGTATTCTGCCAGCCCTGCAAGGTTTGGGGCAAGCTCTATAAAAACGCCGTACGGCTCTACACTTCTTATAACACCGCGTACCGTTTGCCCCGAGGCAAAAAAAGAACAGTTTTCTTCCCACGTGCCGAACAGCTCTTTCGTTGTGATAAATATGCGTTTATTTGATTTATCAATGGAACGAACCGCACATTTTACCGACATTCCTACAGAAAATCTTTCGTTTGGGTGGTTTATTCTTGAAACAGAAATACAATCCACCGGAAGTAACGCAATAAGGCCGCACCCAACGTCGGCAAATGCGCCGAACTGCTCGGTATGGGTTATTTTACACGGTATTATATCGCCGCAATTAAGCGTTGACAAATAGTTTGTATAGCATTCCTTTTGTGCTGAAGCGCGCGAAAGGTACGCTGTTTTTCTTCCGTTTTCCAAAACTACGTCGCACACGTGAAAGCAAACGGGCTTGCCAACCCTTGTAAGTATCGCTATATCTTTTACAGGTGCGCCGTCAGGCTGATATACTGCTTGATCTTTCGGTATTATACCGATTATTCCGTTACCTAAATTCACGGTAAGATTCATCCATTTATCGCACAATACGACGTTTGCTTCCAATATTCTTTTTTCAGATCTTGCGCGTAAAAGCATTTTTTCATCACGGCAATATCTTGCATTTGCCTCGTTTAAAATATACTCTCCCTCGGGCATATAGTTATTTTGCATGTGTTCCTCCATCTTTTGAAATTTTCACATAGCGGAAAATTTGATTATCCCGTTTTGTTTTAGTCAATTCTATTACGAAGGAAAAAAAATTATACCTGCAATTCAAAATATACACTTGTCTTTTGGGGAATAATATGGTAAACTTTTAAAAACGACAGGGGGGCAGATTATGAAAAGAATATTGTATGTAATACTGTGTGTATGCCTGATATTATCTTCATGCACTACCGAGGATCTGCAAAGCACGGAATCAGCCGAAACGAAAACAGAAGATACCGCAGCCCCGAATACGGAAGCACTTGAAGAATTAAAGATAGTTTTCGGTGACGTAGGAAAGGCAGACTTCATTTTGCTGTCTTGCGGGGGGGAATTTGCCGTTATTGACACTGGTTACAAAAAAAATTCCGACTATGTGGAAAACGTTTTAAACGATTTCGGAGTTAAAACTATAAAATTTGCCGTTGGCACACACCCCGACAAAGACCATATTGGCGGCATGGCAAAGCTAATGAAAAAATTCAAAGTTAATCAGCTGTATATAAGCCCCTTGGCAACTGATGATAGCGAATACGAAAAGATGATATCGCGCGCGCAAGAAGAAAACGTGCCTATTACAAAAGCGCAGATAGGCGATGTTTTAACCCTTGGCGGGGCAACCCTTACGACGTATTGCCCAAACGGCGATTTACTTGCATTGAATGATGAAAACGAAGCATCCGTAGTTCAAATGCTGGAATACGGAAGCTTTCGTATGTTATTTATGGCAGACGGACAGTTTATTTGTGAAAGCACGCTGCTTGCTTCTGAATTTGATCTTTCGGCAGACGTTATAAAAATAGCACACCACGGTTCTAACAAAGCAAATTCTTTACAGTTTTTAAGCAAAGTGGGCGCAAAATACGCGGTTATTTCAGCCGCAGATGATGACGGTGAAGAATTTCCCGACGAGGGTGTAATAAAAACGCTTGCTTCGTTAAACACCGATGTTTACCGCACCGACAGAGACGGCGGAATAATTCTTACCACGAACGGAAACGACATAAATTTTGAAAAAGGATACGGTTTACAATGGACAGAATAAACGTATTTAAATGCCCCGTATGCCAAGATATGCTTTTCAAAGACGGCAATTCGTTTAAATGCAAAAACAGGCACAGCTACGATATTTCATCCGCCGGGTACGTAAATCTTGCGATGAACCAAAGCGGTAAAACCCACGGGGACGATTCTTTAATGGTAATATCAAGGCGTGAATTTTTGCAAAAAGGATATTATCAGCCGTTGCGATATGCCGTTTGCGAAGCCGTAAAGGGCACGCGGGCAAGCACGATACTTGACGCAGGGTGCGGCGAGGGGTATTATACCCTTGAAATAGGCGCGTTAGGCGACGTAAAGATATACGGTATAGATATATCTAAAAAAGCCGTTACGTACGCTTCTAAAGCGTGTAAAGGTAATAGCTACGGAACGTTTTGCGTTGGAAGCGTTTATTCTATGCCGTATTGCAACGGTGTATTTGATGCGGTTGTAAACATCTTTTCGCCCTTGGCGCAGGAAGAATACGAGCGCGTGTTAAAGCCCTGCGGTTATCTGATACTTGCAGTGCCCAACCCACACCACTTAATAGAATTAAAGCGTGCCGTTTACGACGAGGTACATATAAAGCCTGAAACACCTGATGAAATAGAGGGATTTGAGGTTTTATCAAAAAATCGCGTTAATTACGTTTTCACACCGAAATCATCAGATGACATTTCGAATCTGTTTTCTATGACGCCATATTATTACACCACACCGCAAGAAAAGCGCGACAGATTAAAAAAATGCCCGCCGTTTTCTATAACTGCAGATTTTTCGGTTATCGTGTACAGAAAATTGAAATAAAAATACCGCCTGCATCGTTTTTTCGATGCGGCGGTATTCCTTTTACAATCAAAAATTCAAATATCAAAAGGAAAAGCTGTTCCACGGAATAGAATTTTTATCCGGATAGCTTTCGGCACTAATCAATTTGCCCGTAAACGGATGGACAAACTGTACCCTATGCGACCAAAGCGCAATATACGGGCATTTTTGTTTACTGCCGTACTTTCCATCTCCGCAAACGGGGCATCCGCGAGAGGCAAACTGCACGCGTATCTGGTGCGTTCTGCCCGTTAAAAGCGATACGGATACAAGCGTTTTTCCGCTTTCGTCGGTGCAAAGCTTTTTCCACAAAAGGCGGGCTTCTTTAACGCCTTTTCGCACGTCTTGCACTACGAAAGCTTTATTTTTTTGTTTGTCGTGAAATAAAAGGTCGGTTAACTGCCCTTCTTCAAAATCGGGCGTATTTGAAAGCACGGCAAGATACGTTTTGCACATACCGCCTTCACCGTGCGTTTGAACAAGCCCCGAAAGCTTGCCTGCATATGCGGGGGCTTTAGCGTACATCATAACGCCGCCGGTGGGCACATCCAACCGATGAATAAGCGTTATTTTAGGATACCTTTGTGCCAATATGCTTAAACAGTCCTCTTGCCCTGAAATATCCTGCTGCGACGGAACACCCGCGGGCTTTTGGCAAAGCAACAAATATTTATCTTCGTACAAAATCGGTATGTCGATCATCAAAGTACCTTACCCCAGTAAAAAATCAAAAACAAGCATCAGTGAAAAGCCTGCCAGCAACGAATACGTTGCGCCGCATTCGTTACCGTGCGAATGCGTTTCGGGTATCATTTCATCACTGATAACGTAAAGCATCGTTCCGCCTGCAAAAGCCAAGGCAAAAGGTAACACAGCGCTCGATATATTCACGGCGAAATAGCCCAAAAACGTACCTATAACCTCTACTACACCCGTCATCATGGCAATGATAAAGGCGCGCTTACCTGATATTCCGCTTGCTATCATAGGGGCGATAATAACCATACCTTCGGGTATGTTTTGCAAAGCAATACCGCCTGCAACGGTAAGCGCCTGCGAAACGTTTCCCGTGCCGAAGCTTACGCCTGCGGCGATGCCCTCGGGCAGATTATGTATCGCAATCGCTATAACGAAAAGCAAAACCTTGTTAAGCTGGGCGGTTTTTGAAGGGTGGCCCTCATATTCTACCCCTGTTATTTTGTGCAAGTGCGGAACTATCTTATCAATAAGGTTAAGACATACCGCACCGCAAAATATGCCCACCACCGTTATCACAACAGACAGCCTGCCGCCGTATTCAAGTGACGGCATAATAAGCCCTATAACGGCTGCCGCAAGCATTACCCCGGCGGCAAACGAAAGTATTATATCTTGAAATTTATGCGATGGGTGTTTAAATAAAAATCCCAAAAGCGCACCTATCACCGTTGCGCCTCCAACCCCCAGCGCGGTTAATAATACCGGCATATAACCACCCTCGCTTATAAATTGATATGCATCATCACGTGGGGAATACCGTCTTCCATATAATATTCCTCAAGCGAGATGAAGCCGCATTTTTCATAAAAGCCCTTTGCCTGCACCTGCGCACCGATAACTATTCTGTTACACTTCAATTCTTCTTTTGCGTACTGTATTGCAAATTTTACAAGCTTTCCGCCAAGGCCCGTCCCGCGGGATACGGTTATAACCCTGCCTATTACAACATCTTCCCTTGCGACACCCTTGGGGCATATACGCAAATATGCCTGCACCTTGCCGTTTTCATCACTGATGTATAAGTGGTAAGATTCAAGATCTTTCCCGTCGGGATCCTGATACGGGCATTCCTGCTCTACCACGAAAACCGCACACCTTGCAGACAGTATTTCATATACTTCCCTGTTTGTAAGCTCGTTAAACTTCTTTACAATTATATTTTCCATAATCAAAACACTCCGTTTTTTACTGTAATTTATAGTATCATGGCGAAGAAAAAAAGTCAATATTAAATAGAAAGTTTGAAATCTATTCGACAAATAAACTTAATTATTAACTTTTTTTTTACAATAAAGTTCAATCATATTACATTTTTGAATGTACAATAACGGCGTATATAATTATACATTTCAACTACAAAGCTATATAAGGAGAAGTTTATTATGGACATTTTCTCTATGGTCATTTCTCTTATGGGCGGCTTGGCGTTTTTCCTTTACGGTATGAACGTTATGTCAAGCGGTCTTGAAAAAATGACGGGCGGCAAATTGGAAAAAGCCCTCAACTCGCTTACCTCAAACCCCGTAAAAGGTATTTTGTTGGGCATGGGCATTACGATTGCCATACAGTCTTCTTCTGCATTGACGGTTATGCTGGTAGGTCTTGTTAACTCAGGCGTAATGCAATTTTCGCAAACCGTCAGCGTTATCATGGGTTCAAATATAGGCACAACGCTTACTGCGTGGTTTTTGGCACTTGTCGGCCTTGATGACGGCGGAAATATTTTTATAAGACTTTTAAAGCCCACAAACTTTTCACCGATACTTGCTTTGATAGGCATATTGATGATAATGACGTCAAAAAGGTCGCGCAGAAAAGATCTCGGCGCGATATTGGTAGGCTTCGCGATACTTATGTTCGGTATGTCGCTTATGAGCGATGCGATGGCACCGCTTTCCGAATCTGAAAAATTCGCAAGCATTTTAACGATGTTTAACAATCCTATACTCGGCGTTTTAGTTGGTGCCGTATTTACAGGTATTATCCAAAGTTCCGCTGCTTCCGTTGCCATTTTGCAATCTCTTTCTCTTACCGGCGGCATGACGTACGGCATGGCTATACCGATAATCATGGGGCAAAACATCGGTACCTGCGTAACTTCCCTTATATCAAGTATAGGCGTTTCGAAAAACGCGAAGCGCGTTGCGGTATTGCATATTTCATTTAACATAATCGGTACTTTCACCATTCTTGTTATTTACAGTATCGTTGATGCTGTAATAGAAATTGCACTTCTTGATACAGCGATAGACGCTTTCGGCATTGCCGTATTCCACAGTATATTTAACGTAGTAACGACGGTGATGTTGTTGCCCTTCCGCAATGCACTTATCAAGCTTTCGGAAAAGATAGTAAAGGGCGACGATCAAGAAAAATCGTTACCTATTATCGACGAAAGACTTTTGAATACCCCTTCGTTTGCTATATCTGAATGTAATAACGCAACGGCAAGCATGGCTGCTTTTTCCGTAAAAGGCATTAAAGATGCGGTTTCCCTTCTTGGAAATTTCAATCAGAAGGTTATAGACGATATTTACGAAAACGAGCTTAAAATAGACAAATACGAAGACCAGCTGGGTACGTATCTTGTCAAGCTTTCGTCTAAGGATCTTTCCGTAACCGACAGTTGCCAGATAGCAAAGCTTCTTCACACTATCGGCGATTTTGAACGTATAGGCGACCATGCAGTAAATATCACCGATACGATGATAGAAATGCACGAAAAGAAGATATCCTTCTCTGACGAAGCAAATAACGACATTAAGATACTTAAGTTCGCGCTTGATGAAATAGTAGAGCTTACATACAGATCGTTTACCGAAAACAACCTTCTTCTTGCAACGGATATCGAACCGCTTGAGGAATGTATAGACGATTTGATACTTGAAATAAAAACAAGGCACGTTTCGCGCTTGCAAAACGGCGAATGCACTATCGAGCTTGGCTTTATACTTTCCGATTTACTTACAAACTTCGAACGCGTTTCGGACCATTGCTCTAACATAGGCGTTGCTATAATCGAGGTTGCGGGTGATGTCGGCGTTCACGAATATCTGGGCGGCGTTAAATCCGGCAGAAACGAAAGCTTTGCTTCAAAGTACGACATGTACAAAAAGAAATATTCACTTTGATAAATACCCCGATATAAAGCTTGGGCAGGCTGTGTAATATACACCGCCTGCCCTTTCGATTTTGAATTATTTTTTAAAAATTGAAAATAAACTTTTCTTTACTTCTTCTTCGCGCTTTACGCCGAGAAGCTTGTACCCCGTTTTTTTAACTGCTTGTGCAAGCTGTTCGTTTGGGATATCTTTTTCCGTAACAATAACCGTTTGCGAATCTTTATGCGAAGAAACTACCTTTTTTACTTTAAAGGATGACCTTATCGCATCGTTCATATGTGCTTCGCACATACCGCACATCATACCCTCTACATTTAAAATTATTTTCATTTTCCGTTTCCTTTCATGTTTAAAAGTTAGCATTTGCTAACTGATTATATTATATATCAAAATTGAAATTTGTCAAGTAAAAATTTCGATAAAACAATATTTATTTATGCATATTTTTTCTTGGCGTGCGATTTATTTTTGAATTGTTTTCACATATTACACTAATTTATAGGTTAAATGAAATATAATTGAATGCGAAGTCGGAAAGGAGTATTATATCAATGAAAGTAAAGATAAAAGCATTACTTAAGCAATTACATATTTCAAATTTTCTTTTACTTATCGTAGCAGGCATTGTTAACGCCTTCGGGGTTACCGTTTTTCTTGCCCCCGTAAAGTTATACGACAGCGGAATTTCCGGCACTTCAATGCTGCTTTCGCAGATAACGCCGCCCGGATTTACACTTTCGTTTTTCCTTGTTTTATTGAACGTACCGTTGTTTTTATACAGTTTAAAACGGCAAGGCGGTGTTTTTACCGTATATGCTATATTTGAAGTAATAATGTATTCCTTCTTCGCATGGATGATCACAGACGTTCTGCCCGTCGACGTAAGCATGGCTTCCCCCCTTGCAGGTGAGGACCTTTTGCTTTGCGCCCTTTTTGGCGGCATGATTTCGGGCATGGGAAGCGGTATGACTATCCGTTTTGGCGGCGCAATGGACGGCATAGAAGTAATGGCAGTTATATTTTCTAAAAAATTGGGAATGACGGTAGGCACGTTCGTTATGGTGTATAACGTTATTCTTTACGTAGTCTGCGGTGTAATTTTGGAAAGCTGGATACTGCCGCTTTATTCTATCGTAACGTATATGGCGGCATTAAAAACCGTTGACTTTATAGTAGAAGGTTTAGACCGCGCAAAGGCGGCAATGATAATTACCGAAAAGGCAGATGTGGTTTGCCAACAGCTTTCGGAATATTTTCAATGCGGAATAACGACGATGTCTGCAAAGGGATATTATTCCGGCGGTGAAAAAACGATGGTTTACGTTGTTGTAAACCGTTTCCAAATCGGAAAAATGAAGGATATCGTGCATACTAACGACCCAAGTGCATACATAACGATTACCGAGGTTGCCGACGTTTTTTCCGCCAAGGAACAGCCGAAAGTGCAACAAGCAGCAGAATAAAAGCAATTTTGCTTAACATAAACAACATCCCCCCGAGGTTTAATCGGGGGGATGTTATTATTTAAAGCACGCTTGTGCTGAGATTTTAAAATCAGGTTCTTATGGTAATACCAAGCTCTTCATTCAGTGCACGAAGCATTTTTGCACACGCGCTGTCTGTTTCTTCTGCGGTAAGTGTTCTGTCTGCCGCCCTTAACATAACGGAATACGAGATACTCTTTTTGCCGCCTGTCTGTTCGCCGATATAAATATCAAACAGATTATAACCGTCAAGCAGCTTGCCTAATGACTTTTTCATTACCTTTTCGATCTTCGCCGCTTCAAGATCCACATCGCACATAAACGAGAAGTCGCGCGTTACTGCGGGGAATTTGGGCAAGGGCTTGTACTGCGCGGTTTTGCCTGCGTTTTCAAGCAAAGAATCAAAATCAAGATCGGCAAGGAAAACAGGCCTGTCAATGGAATAATTTTCGCACACTGCGTAATTAACCTGACCAAATATACCTATTTCTACGCCGTCCTTCATTATTTTTGCACATCTTCCGGGATGGAATATCGGGCAGGAGGATACAGCTTCATACTCTACCCCTTCTACACCGGAATAGTCAAGAACGGCTTCAACGACACCTTTGAGTGAATAGAAATCGCCTTTAAGCGTACCGATAACTACCTTTATTTTTTCTTCAGGCAATACACCGGGGATACCTTTATTGTTTGTTACTATTCCCTCTCTCGGTATATACACCTTTGCCATTTCGTACAGCGAGCAATCCGTATTATTGAAGTTGTTGTTTCTTGCAAGGACTTCAAGCATGGAAGGAATTGCCGTAGTACGCATTACGCTTGTATCTTCGCCCAGCGGGTTGCTGATAACAACGCTTTTGCGAAGCTTTGCACTTTCGGGCAGGTTTATCTTATCGTAATATTTAGGCGAAATAAACGAGAAGGTTTCTATTTCGTACATACCCATACCGCAAAGCGTATTGCACAAGCCCCTGTAATATTTCTGCTTCGGGGTAAGCTTGCCCTCTGCTGCAGAGGTGCGGAAGCGTGTTGATTCGATATTGTTGTATCCGTATATTCTGATAACCTCTTCGGCAATATCGTTCATACATTCAACGTCGCTTCTGTAAGAAGGAACGTGGATATCGTCGCCATCAAGGCGGAAGCACAGCTTTTCAAGCGTAGCACGCATATCCGCTTCGGGAATTGACGTACCCAAAAATTCGTTTATTTTATCTGCATTAAGCTTTATAACCGTTTCAGGCTTTTTATCGCCATACACGTCGATAATACCTTCGGCAACCGTACCCGCACCGAGAAGCTGTACCAATTCGCACGCGCGGTTTACCGCGTCAACGGTCAATTCGGGGTCAAGCCCTTTTTCGAATCTGCCGGAGGACTCTGTTCTCATACCAAGCGCACGCGAAGTTATTCTTACGCCCGCGCCGTAGAAGTTTGCACTTTCGAATACAACCGTTTTCGTTTCGTCTGTTATTTCGCTGTTTTCGCCGCCCATTATACCTGCAAGCGCAACGGGCTTTTCTGCATCTGCAATAACAAGCATACTGTCTTTCAGCTGTCTGTCGTTACTGTCCAGCGTTTTGAATATTTCGCCCTCGGATGCGCGCCTTACGATTATCTGATTACCGTTAAGGCACTTGTAGTCGAACGCGTGCATAGGCTGGCCGTATTCAAGCATAACATAGTTTGTAATATCAACGATGTTATTTATAGGTCTTACCCCTGCCGCCCTTAAGCGTGAACGCATCCAAAGGGGCGAGGGCTCGATTTTAACGTTGTGCACCACCCTTGCGGTATATCTGGGGCAAAGTTCCTTTTCGTCAACTCGAACGGAAATATAATCTTCAACCTTGCCGCTGCAGTTTTCAACCACGGGGGTACGTGTTTTAAGCTCTGCACCTACGGTAACTGCACTTTCCCTTGCCAATCCGATAACAGAAAGGCAATCGGGGCGGTTAGGCGTAATTTCAAATTCAACTACCGTATCGGAAAGCATAAGATAATCTTTAATATCGCTTCCTATGGGCGCATCTGAAGGAAGAATACATATTCCGTCTTCAATAGCGTCGGGCATGTCGTGCGTTGTAAGATTAAGCTCGTCGATAGAGCAAAGCATACCTTCAGACTTGACCCCTCTTAATTTACCCGTTTTTATTTTTATGCCGCCGGGTAGCGTAGAGCCGTTAAGCGCAACGGGAACAACGTCGCCTTCTTTTACGTTTTTTGCACCCGTTACTATCTGCAACGGTGCTTCCTTGCCGACGTTTACGGTACAAACCACAAGCTTATCTGCATCGGGATGCTTTTCTATTGCCTCAAGCCTGCCTATAACGACGTTTGAAATATCTTCCCCGAGGATCTCGTATCCTTCCACCTTTGATCCTGTGGCGGTCATATCCTCGCAATAGGTTTTTATATCGGGGTTGCCGATATCTACGTAATCGGCAAGCCATTTAAGCGGTAATTTCATATCTGTTTCCCCCTATGTCAAAATTGTTTCAAGAAGCGAACGTCGTTTTCGTAAAGCAAACGCATATCGTCGATATTGTAACGGCGCATTACTACCCTTTCAATACCGAGACCGAAAGCAAATCCGCTGTATTCTTCGGGGTCGATGCCGCCCATGCGCAATACATTGGGGTGAACCATACCCGCACCGAGTATTTCTATCCATCCCTCGCCCTTGCAAAGCCTGCAGCCTTCACCGCCGCATACGAAGCAAGAAACGTCAACCTCGGCAGACGGTTCTGTAAACGGGAAGTGGTGGGGACGGAAGCGTATTTTCGTTTCGTTACCGAACATATTTTTTGCAAATATTTCAAGCGTACCTTTAAGATCTCCCATGGTGATGCCTTTATCTACCACAAGCCCTTCTATCTGGTGGAACATGGGCGAGTGCGTTGCATCCACCGCGTCAGAACGGTAAACCCTACCGGGAGATATTATCCTTATCGGGGGCTTTTTATGCTCCATAGTACGTGCCTGAACGCACGAGGTTTGTGAACGAAGCAGAATATTTTCGGTTATATAAAACGTATCCTGCGTATCTCTTGCAGGGTGGTTTTCAGGCGTGTTAAGCGCGGTAAAGTTGTAATAATCATACTCTACCTCGGGGCCGTCAACTATCTCGAAGCCCATACCGATAAATATGTCTTCTATCTCTTCCTGTACTTGTGCTAACGGGTGGCGTCTTCCAAGCTCGATCCTTTTGCCGGGCAATGTTACGTCAAGCTTTTCTTTTGCAAGCTTTGCCTGAGATGCTTTTGTCTTTTGCAATTCGCTTGCCTGTGCAATACGTTCTTCAATGTATTGCCTTATTTCGTTTGCGCGTGCGCCAACGATAGGCCTTTCTTCTGCGGAAAGTGCGCCCATCCCCCTCAAAACAGAGGTAAGTTCGCCTTTTTTGCCAAGAAATCTTATGCGGATCTGTTCAAGATCTGCATTTTCCGCACCAAGCATTTCGTCTGCGGCGCGTTTGATCTGTTCAAGTTTCTCTGTCATACCTTTTTCCTTTTCTGATTTGATTTACGGGAACGAAAAAAGCCTCGCCCCATGAGGGACGAAGCCTGTTATACTCCGCGGTACCACCCTGTTTTCCCCTTTTTTGGGGACACTTTTCTGCTGATAACGGTGCAAGCCGCCCGCAGCTACTGTTGTTTCACCGCGGATGTCTGCCGAATAACGGCCGTAGGGGGAAATGCAGCTTTCGTATGCAATACCGCGTTTCAGCACGCCGCGGCTCTCTGTAAAAGCAAAACGAATTGCCTGCCCTACCGACATTTACGATTTTCAGTTTAACACATTCAAACAAAAAAATCAAGTATTTTTTTAATATTATGCAAATATTTTTTATGTTTTAAAATTATTCTCACAATTTGTATTTATATTTTATATTTATATGTTAAACTGCTTACAATCAAACTGACAAATAAAGGATATTTAAAACCAATGCCACACATTTTGATACACGCTTTACTTCATTCGCTTAAAGACTGTGCCGTTACACTTCCCTTTTTATTTGCGGCGTATCTTTTACTTGAATTTTTCGAGCACCGTTCGGAAATAAAATTTTCCAAAATGCTTTCAAACGAAAAAATCGGCCCGTTTGGCGGTGCTTTGGCGGGATGTATTCCGCAGTGCGGTATGGGCGTGCTTTCGGCACACCTATTTTCTTCGGGTATAATCAGCGCGGGGGCGCTTATTGCAGTTTTTATATCCACCTCTGACGAGGCGTTGCCAGTAATACTTTCACACCCTGATAAAATAGAAGCAGTAATACCGCTTTTGCTTGCCAAAATAACGGCGGCTGTAATTGCAGGATATATATACAACGTAACGCTCGGCAAAGTAATTTTCGAAAATCACCACGATCATAATGATCACGGCGATTGCCACAGCTGTGAAGAAATACACCACATGCACGAACATCACTGTGGGGAAAAATGCACGGATAATATATTCTTTTCTGCCTTAAAGCGCACGGCACTGATTTTTATATACATCTACGCGGTAAGCGTTTTATTTGCCGTTTTGGTAGAATTTGTGGGTGAAGATTCGATAGCATCGTTTCTTTCCTCGGCATATTTTCTGCAGCCCGTTATAGCGGCAATAGTCGGGCTTGTACCCAACTGCGCAGTATCGGTAGTGATAACCGAGCTTTATCTTTCAAACGCAATCGGCTTCGGTGCAGTTATAGCAGGGCTTTCGACAGGTGCGGGAGTTGGTATAATAACCCTTTTTAAAACCAATAAAAGCAAGCGCGAATCTGCTGTGATCGTGGCGTACATTTTGGTATTCTCCATTATTTTCGGGGAAATACTTCAATTTTTGATGAAATAATTATGTTTGGTCTTATTAAACCCTTTGTTCCCGAGCTTAAAGTTAAAGAAAGCGAATATTACCGTGCCGCATACTGCGGCTTATGCCGTTGCATGGGAAAGAATACGTCACGCTTGGCGCGTTTGGCTTTAAGCTACGATTGGGTATTTTTGTTTTTGGTACGTTCTTGCATATTTGAAGAAGCCGTATCGGCAACAAAGATACGTTGTTTTATGAACCCTTTAAAAAAAAGAAACGCAATTTCGCCTACCGATCAGCTTAATTTCACCTCGGCGGTCGCATCTTATCTTATCTGGCACAACGTTATAGACGACTTAAACGATTCGCGCGCATGGGATAAGGTAAAGGCGTATTTAGCGTATCCGCTTGCAAAGCGGATAAAGAAAAAAGCCCCGAAAATGGATGATATGCAGCATTTTATATCACAGCAGCTTGCAGATATCCGCCAAATGGAAGAAGAAAAATGCCCATCTGCCGATAAGGTTGCCGATTCTTTCGGAAAGATAATGGCGTACATATGCGCGTACGGTGTTGATGACGAATTAAAACGCCAAGCCGCGTACGAGGTGGGATTTCACACGGGGAGATTTATATATATTGCAGACGCAATAAAAGATTACGAGGATGATAAAAAAACGGGCTCGTATAACCCGTTTATATACCAAAATACAGACCCATATGAAAAAAGCGATATTTTATACCGTGCCCTTTGTATGGAATCGGAAAAAACATACAGCGGCGTGCTTCTGCTATCCAACGGAACAGGCGGCAGTATATGCGAAAATATCGCCCAGCTTGGAATGATACACGTTGCAACGGAAATTTGCAGCAAACACAACCCGAAAGGATAAACAAATGCAAAAAGACCCTTACAGCGTCCTTGGCGTAAGCCGAGATGCAACAGATGCAGAAATCAAAAAAGCATACAGAGATCTTGCAAAAAAATATCACCCAGATAATTTTGCCAACAGCCCTTTAAAAGCGCAGGCTGAAGAAAAAATGAAGGAAGTAAATAACGCCTACGATACGATACAAAAGATCCGAAGCGGAAAAGGCGATTTTAACAGCGGCGGCTTTGGCAACCATTCAGACTTTACTTCAAGCAGCACCGGCATATACAGAACCGTCCGCGTTCATATAAACGCGCGCCGTTTTTCGCAGGCAGAACAACTGCTTGACGGTATTCCCTCTTCCGAAAGAACGGCAGAATGGCATTATCTTAAGGGCATTATATATTACAGCAGGGGCTGGTATTACGATGCGGAATCGTCTGTAAAAACCGCTTGCCAAATGGACCCCGATAACTACGAATATCTGCAAACCTTAAACGCCATGACTAGCAAAGCAAGAAATGCAAGCAGCACGTACAGAACATATACAAGCGCAAACGAATGCTGCTTTTGCGATCTTTGCACAACGCTTATGTGTGCAAACTGCATTTGCAACTGTTGCGGCGGCGGATGTTAATAAAATGAACAAAAATATGAACAGTACCAAACGCATAGCCCTGTGCGGATTGCTTGCGGCAATGCAAACGGTGATACTTTATTTTTCTTCGATATTCAGCGTTATAGACCTTACACTTGCCGCATGTACGGTGTTTTTAACGATGTTTACCGTAATTGAAATAGGCGGAAAATACCCGTGGCTTATCTACGGGGTAGTATCTGTGCTTTCGCTGCTTTTACTGCCGCAAAAATTTTCTGCGGTGGTTTACGTTTGCTTTTTTGGGTGGTATCCCATAGCGAAGGCATTTTTTGAAAGGCTGAACACCGTTTTATCCTGGATTGCAAAGATAGCTTCATTTAACGCTTGTTATTTATTGATATTTGAAATATGCTCGCGCGTGCTTATGATAGAGGACACGGGCATTCTTGATGGAAAAACGTACTATATAGTTATGATTATCCTCGGCAATGCGGCTTTTTTGGCATTGGACTTTATGATGAGGCTTGCAGTTACGCTTTACAAGCTTAAGCTGCGAAAGCAAATGGGAATAGATAAATTATTGAAATGAAATTTTGGCAGGTAATCCATGGCAATCACTTTGCAAACGAACATCAAAAGTCTTTCAGGTATAGGCGACTCTCGCGCTAAAGTATTGGCAAAGCTTGGCATATTCAACGTTGAAGATCTGCTTTACCATTTTCCGCGTGCGTACGAATATAGGGCAAACGTAAAGCCCGTTATTGCCGCGTTAGACGGTGAAACGGCATCCTTTATTCTTACCGTTGCAACATCTGCAACAGTAACCAGGGTTAAAAATAACATTACCGTAATGAAATTTCTCGCGTACGACGATACGGGAAAATGCACCATAACCTTCTTTAACCAGCAGTATTTAAAAAACAATTACAAGGTCGGGCAGAAATACCGCGTTTACGGAAAGATCGTAAAATTCGGAAAGCAATCGGAAATTACGAACCCCGTTATGGAATTGATAAAAGAGGGCGAAGAATTGATCCCTCTTTATCCCGTATATCCCGCCGCAGACGGTATGTCTTCAAAGCAGATATTCCACCTTGTACAAACCGTGCTTGATTATATAGATAACAACGGTGATGAGGGGATAATAGCAGACAATCTGCCGACGGATACAGTAATTTCAGAGGGGCTTGTTTGCAGATACGAAGCAATAAGGTCAATGCACCGCCCCGAAAGCTTTGCAAAGCTTAACAGCGCAAAAAAGCGCATGATGTATGAAGAGCTGTTTTCATTCGCCTGCGAAATATACAAGCGCAAGGCACAAGCAAAGGCGGGAAACGCGCCGAATATCCCTTCCTGCGATATGACGGATTTTAAAAACGGCTTAAGATTTGAGCTTACCGGCGCGCAAAAACGCACGTTAAACGAAATATATGCAGATATTACAAGCCGCAAAAGAATACCTATGCGCAGGCTTGTTTCAGGCGACGTTGGATCGGGCAAAACCATCTGTGCCGCAGGCGCGGCTTTTATCGCCGCAAGAAGCGGATATCAAGCCGCCATACTCGTGCCTACCGAAATACTTTCGCGCCAGTATTATAACGAGCTGCACAGCTTTTTTGCATCAATGAACATAAACGCCGCTTTAATAATCGGCGATATGAGTAAAAGCGAAAAGCAAAACGCCTACGATGCCGTAAAAGACGGCAGCGCAGACGTTATAATAGGAACGCACGCATTGCTGACTGACAAGATAATCTTTAAAAATTTAGGTCTTGTAGTGTGTGATGAACAGCACAGGTTTGGCGTTAACCAACGTGAATTTTTATTAGATAAAGGGCAAGGCGTTCATTTACTTGTTATGAGCGCTACGCCGATACCGCGCACACTTGCACTTGTAATGTTTGGCGATCTTGACGTTTCGCTGATAGATCAGATGCCCCCGGGAAGAAAGCCTGTAAGCACATACACCGTAAACGAGGATTACCGTTTACGAATAAACGAATTTATGAGAAAAGAGCTTGTTTCGGGCAATCAAATATATATAGTTTGCCCATCTGTGGAAGAAGCTGCTTCGAATGAGCTGCCCATATCCGTATTGGACAGCCGCGAAAGGATAGACGAGTACAGACAATCTTTATCGCAAAGAAAGTCTGCCGTTGCCTATGCAGAGCATTTGCAAAAGGAAGTATTTCCGCAATTCGTTATAGGCTGTATCCACGGTAAAATGAAATCCGCCGAAAAGGCACGGATAATGGAAAATTTCGAGCTTGGTAAAATAAACGTTCTGGTTTCCACAACTGTTATTGAGGTTGGCATAAACGTGCCGAACGCCACAATGATGATAGTAGAAAATGCAGAATGCTTCGGATTGTCGCAGCTGCACCAGCTGCGCGGAAGGGTTGGGCGCGGAAAACAAAAATCCTACTGTATTTTAGTTTCCTCTTCCAATTCGCCTACTGCTATGAAGCGCTTGGAAATCATGAAGGATACTGAAAACGGCTTTAAGATAGCAGAACAGGATCTAAAAATGCGCGGCCCCGGTGATTTTATTAAAAACGAATCGGGCGCTATCCGCCAGCATGGAAAAATAAAATTAAACCTTTCATCCGCACTTGAAGATACAAAGCTTCTTTATTCTGCGTTTGCAGAAGCGGAAAAATACGTTAAAAGCACAGAAAGCATAATGTAGAGGCAAATAATGCAATATTTTAAAGATTTTTTTGATAAGCTTCCCGATTCATTTAACAGCTTTTGTGACAGATACTTTGTAAAAATAGTGATCTGCGCCGCTGTTATACTTGTTTTTTTGGCACTGAAATTTATTCTTTGCGCTTTGGCAAAAAAGGTGATCAAAAAAATTTGTTCAAGAAAAAATTCATCAGAAGAAAAGATAAAAGCCACGTGCGGAATAGTTTTGCCGCCGTTGCGCATATTAACGGTAACGGCAGCTTTGCTTGTTTGCGTTGCAATACTTCAATTACCGCAAGGCATACACACCATATGTATAAAAACCGCGCACAGCTTGTTCTTGCTTGCCGTATTTGCAATTCTTTACGGTCTTTCGGGCTACGCCAAATACCTTATGAACAAGCTGTATCAAAAAACGGATATAGCGCCTTACAACCTTGCGGCGACTTACGTTGGGGTAATACTTAAAACGCTTGTCGTAGTTTTCGGTGTTATTACCATATTGCAGCAATGGGTAACGAATATAACAAGCCTGCTTGCGGGCTTAAGCATAGGAGGCGTTGCCCTTGCACTTGCCGCACAGGATACGGCGGCAAACTTTTTCGGATCGTTAACGGTGGTTTTCGACCATCCGTTTGAAATAGGCGATTTTATCGAAATAGGATCCGTATCGGGAACGGTAGAAAAAATGGGCTTCCGTTCTACTAAAATACGCCGCCCAGATCAGGCATTAGTAATCATGCCGAATGCTAAAATGTCAAGCGAGCATATCGTAAACTGGACGTCTATTTCAAAACGCAGGGTGGATCTTACCCTTGGCGTGGTTTACGGAACGCCGGTTGAAGCATTGGACAAATTCAAAGCAGGTATTAAAAAAATACTTGCCCAAACCGAACTTGTAGAACAAGAAACGTTTTTAGTTAATTTCGGTACGTTTTCCGCAAATTCACTTGATATCGTTATAAGATACTACGTTTCTTCCCCCTCATACAACGTAATGTGTGACGTAAACGACGAAGTAAATACGAAAATACTTTCCCTTGCGCGCGATATATCCGTTTCGTTTGCTTTCCCTTCAAGAAGCATTTATATCGAAAAATCGGAATAAAGTATTAAAAAAAGGCGCATTATACTTGACAAAACGATAAAAACAGTTTAAACTCAACGTGTTATGATACAAAAAAAATTAACTAAAGAAAAACAAAATACAAGCATAATAAAGTTAACGGCGTCGCTTTTGGCAACCTTGCTTTCGTTAACTACCGTGGCGGCATTGTGCGCTTCTTCTTCAAAAGCGGTAATATCAACCCCTGCAGACGATAATATTCCGTTGCAATCAAACAACGCGGCAACGTGGTCGCCCGAAATGTTTGAGGCTATATACGGCACATCTAACCCGGAAACGAATAGTGAAAGCAGCACCGCTACAGAACAAACGCAGCAAAATACGGAAGTAACCATAACGCCCCCAAGCGACAAGCCTTCTTTCATGTTTCGCGAATTTTACGAAGACGAAACGTTGGTTGGCAGACATATTTCGTCTGATACGGCAATAGTCGTTTCAAAGGTGCAGCGCGGAGATTTGAACTTTTTCATATGCGATATACTGCTTGCATCTGCAGAAGCACTTTCAACGGCGTTTGCATCAGGTCATATTACGGGCAGAAACTACACCTCTTCAATAGCGAAATCGGTTGGTGCCGCACTTGCCGTAAACGGCGACTTCTGCGGCTTCAGAAGCCATGGCATAATAATAAGAAACAAACATTTATATAGGGGCGCGAAAAGCGCGTGGGACCTTTTGTATTTGGATTCTTACGGTAATCTTACCGCAACGAACGGCAAAAACGTTACCGCAGACGCCCTTGTTTCACAAAACGTACTTCAAAGCTGGTGCTTCGGGCCTACCCTGGTAAACGGTTACGAAATAGTAGATAATTTCAACAGCCCCGATTTAAGCAAAAGCGCATACGAGCCGCGCACGGCAATAGGCCAGATAAGCGATCTGCATTACGTTATAATCGTTGCCGATGCGGTACGTACGGGTACTGCGACGCTGGGCGGTATGACGTTTGCGCAGCTTGCACAGGAATTTAAAAATCTTAATTGCCGCGTTGCATACAATCTCGACGGGGGCGGTTCTACAACGCTTTATTTTAAAGGGCAAGTTATCAATACCCCTTGCGGCAGAGGCGAAAGACACGTTAGTGACATAATTTATTTCAAGTAAAGGATATTAAAAGTGAAAATTGCTGTATTGATACCCGCATATAAACCGTGCGAAGAATTATTTATTCCATTTTTAAAGCAGCTTTCAGCAACCCCGTTTGATATAGTTATAATAAACGACGGCAGCGGCAAAGAGTTTGACGGGGTATTTGAAAAATGCCATGAATTTACAGATACTGTTTTACACCACTATATAAACAAAGGCAAGGGCAGTGCTTTAAAAAGCGGTATCGGTTACATACGCGACCGTATGCCCGACGTTGAAGGTATAGTAACCGCAGATTGCGACGGTCAGCACGCGGTTAGCGACATTATACGCGTTGCTGAAGAGCTTTGCGCCCACCCTGATGACCTTATTATAGGCGGCAGAAGATTTGACGAAAACGTTCCCGCGCGTTCTCAGATTGGAAACACCGTAACACGCGGTCTTTTCAAAGCCGCAACCGGTGTAAAAATATACGACACGCAAACAGGGCTTCGTGCCTTTTCGCGCAGATATTTTGACGACTTTGCAAAATTACACGGCGAAAGATACGAATACGAAATGAATATGCTGCTGAAATTGCGAGAAATGGCAATTTCCCCGCGTGAAATTGAAATTAAAACCATTTATATAAACGAAAATGCCACAAGCCACTACAACGCTTTGAAGGATTCCTTGCGTATAGCATCGCGTTTACTGCTGTTCGCTTCGGGGGGCTTATGCTCTTTTTTGATAGACTATTTGTTTTTCGTACTGTTTTCCTTCACTTTTGGGCTTTCTTCGGGCGTTTCATTCGTGTTTGCACGATTGATAAGCGCGTGCGTGAATTACGCCATCAACAGAAAGATAGTTTTCGGCGGCAACTGTGCAAAATCGGCAATTTTGAAATACGCGTTACTTGCAATCTTCGTAATGCTGCTGGGAGGTGCCGTTATGCACGGCGGCGAAGCCTTGCTTGGTGAAGATTCTGCACTTTTGATAGTGATAAAGATAGTTTACGACGTTATAATGTATTTTGTAAACTACGTTATTCAGCGCGATTTCGTTTTTAAAGTAAAAAAGAAAGGTTAATAACCCTTGCAATTTCTGACTTTGTTTACAAGCCAAAGCGCGTTGTTTTCGCCCAACGGCATATTCATATCGCTTGGTGCGTGTGCAGCTATATTTCTTACCGCGGTAAGCTGTGTTAAAAAAAGCAAATTTCCGCCTGAAATACTGTTTTACATTTCACCTTTTGCGGTGATATTCGGTTTGTTTTTTTCACGTATTATGTACGTTTCGTTTAATGCGGTATTATTTTCTTCAATAGACGAAATGTTCGACTTTACAACGGGCGGCTTTTGTCTATACGGTGCTTTTTTCGGCGCGGCGGCGGCAATAATTTTATTCTGTATATTTACCGATTGCAAAAAATATATTCTGCATATTACAGATGCGGTGTGTTTTTACGCGCCCTTGGCAATAGCGGTCGGCAGAATGGGCAGTGCTTTTTCAAGCGATTGCTACGGCAGATTCGTAACAGAAGATGTATTTTGCCGTTTTCCGTTCGCTTCTTACGTGGAAATATACGAAAGCTGGTGTTTGGCGGTTTTCTTTTACGAGGCGTTGCTTTGCTTCTTGATATGGATACTGATGCAGGCATTCAAGGATAAGCTTCAAAGAAAAGGCGCAAAAACGCTGGTATTTTTAACAACGTATGCAGGCATACGCACGTTTACGGAAAGCTTGCGAACAGACAGCGTTTATTTTGGCTTTGTAAGAATATCGCAGGTGATTTCTGCAGTAATTCTTATAGTTATCTTCACACTGATGTTTGTAAAAATTATAAAAAACAAATATTTTCAACGTTGGCACGCCTTATTTCCCGTTGTTTTTCTTACGTCACTTACCGTAGGATTTTTGGCAGAGTTTAATATGGGCTCTGATTCGTATTTACAAAACGGCATTATTCTTGCACTCTCGTGCTTGATATTGACTTTTACGACCATAATGCTTTGTGCAATATACGAAAAGAAAAGTAAATAAAAGGCAAACCATTTTTTACCGTTATTTTTCACAAAGTTACTATACAAACAGACCGAAATACTTTACAAATTGACAAATTAAACTATATGTGATAAAATGTCGTATAGGCGTATGAAAGGACCGTAATCACATGAAAAAAACTGATTTCAAAATATTTTTCAAAAGAAGTATTTCTTTTGCTTTGTGTATTGTATTTCTTGCACTTTGCGCGTGCTCTAACGAAAACAGCGGCGAAAGTGAAACCATAAACGCACCGACCGATGCACAAAGCGGCGCTTTATCTGATACTATCCCACCGGAGGACAGTAGTACCGATACATACTATCACGACAGCGACAGCTATAACGACAGCGAAAGCGAAATTGAAAGCGATAGCGAAAGTGAAGATTTGACCGAGCCGCCCCAAACCAATGCAGAAACCGAGGACACGCCTTTAGAAAAAACCGACACGCCGACTATACTTGGTATATTTCCGCATTGCTTTGACAGAACGGTGATTTTCGGCACTTGCGAGTCAAACGCGGCAATCACCTATTCGGGCAAAAACAACGTTGAATATACCGACAAAGCTTGCGGCAAGTACTTTTACGTTGAATTATGCGGCGAAGGTATAGACACGGTAACGTTATACGCTACTTCAAGCGGTAAGGGAAAAAGCGATGCGGTAAGCGCGCGCGTACCGTTTCAAAATATAGAAACAGCCGTTTTTGCGGGAAGAAATTCTCGATTGTATTTAAGAGAAACGGTTGGCCACCTTCTTGGCGGTTCTGCAACCACGCCCAGTAATTTAAGGCAGATATACGCTGTTTTAAACAAAAGGGTGCAAACCATACAATCCTTAACAGGCAAGGATACGAAGCTTGTTTATATCCTTGCACCCAATCCGGTTTCAATATACTACGACGAAATGCACGAATACCTTGCTACCGAAAAACGAAACAGCACCGCCGTTTCTCAATTTGTTGAATATATGAATTCAATGAACAACGACGATATAATAGTGCCAGACTTGCTTTCCGTTTTTGATGCGCACAAAAGCGAGGATATTTATTACCGAACCGACACGCACTGGTCAGAGCTGGGCGCATATTACGCATACGACGCAATGATGCAATTCGTGAAAAAGGATTTTCCGAATGTTGCCTACCACCCAATTACAGATTTTGACGTAGTTTATACCGATTGTCCCGCAGGCGATATGGCTAATATGCTGCGTGCATACGGAATTTTGAGGGAAGAAACGCCGTTTTTATTCCCCAAATTCGATAAAACGGGTGATTTTTATCCCGTTAAACGCGCCGCAGGAGATATAATATGCAATATTCCCGTTGGTAATTATCCTACGGAATCGGTTATAGATGAGGAAAGCTCGCCAAAGGCTTACCTTATAGGTGATTCGTACGGTGCGTATTTCTTGCCGTATGCCGGTATGTCGTTCAGCAAATTATATACAAACCCAGGCGTTCTTTGGAATTATACGATAGATTATAAAAAAATAGAGGAAGAAAAGCCCGACTACGTAATATTCGTTTACACAGAAAGAAGCATAGGCGGGGATTTCATGCAGTTGATGTTTGAATAATATGAAAAAAGTATTAAACGGAATAGACAGAATAGACGTTGCTCTGCCGATAATAAAGGGCGCAAATGCAGGGCTTATAACAAATATGTCAGGGGTAACGCGCAGGCTTGTTCCCTCTTACGAGGTGCTGTACAAGCATTGCAATTTAAAAGCGTTGTTCTCGCCCGAGCATGGCTTGTACGGTGCGGCGCAGGCAGGCTGTAAAATAGAATCCGAGCAGACAGAGCCTATAACCAACACCCCCGTTATCAGCCTTTACGGTGATAAAAAAGCACCTGACGAGCAGATGCTGAACGGCATTGATATGCTTTTGTTCGATATGCAAGACGTGGGCGCAAGATTCTACACCTATCTTTACACAATGACGCGCAGTATGAAATCTGCCGCAAAGGCAAAAATACCGTTTGTTGTGTTTGACAGAATGAACCCCGTAGGATGCGAAAAAATAGAAGGCGAAATATTAGACGATGTAAATCACTCGTCTTTTATAGGCGAATACGCCGTTCCGACAAGATACGGTATGACTATCGGCGAATTTGCAAGATACATAAATTCAACGTATAAGCTTGGAACAGAGCTTTACGTTATTCCGTGCGACGGATTAACAAGAAAAATTTGCCTTACAGACACCGATCTGCCGTGGGTTGCGCCATCGCCCAATATGCCTACGCTTAATACGGCATTGGTTTATCTTGGCACGTGCCTTTTTGAAGCAACAAAGCAGGTTTCAGAGGGAAGAGGCACGACCCAACCGTTTGAAATAATAGGCGCACCGAATTTCAACGCACGGCAATTAGCAGATAAATTAAATTCCCAAAAGCAAGACGGGGTAATATACCGCCCTGCATTCTTTACACCTACGTTTTCAAAGTTTCAAGGGCAGTTGTGTTGCGGAGTTCAGGTACACGTAACGGATAAAAACGCATTTTCGCCGTTTGCCTGCGGCGTAAAGCTTGTTGAAACGATACGCGATATGTACGGGGTAGAATTCAGCGATAAGGCACTTGGAAGAACGTTTGGTACTTCCCGCTTGTACGATGGGGTAAGCAGCGACGTAATAATCAACGACTGCATAGAGAAATGCGCTGAATTCCGTAAAAAGTCATCGGCCTTTTATATTTACGAGTAACCAAGCAATACAAGCGTTGCGGCAAATATTCCACAACAAAACAATACACCTAATGAAAACCACAAGGGGCGGATATATTTTTCCGCCCTTTTTTGGTGCAAAGAAATTCCGCTGTTTTTTAATAAATCCCCTTCGGCGTTTTCCGTTACAGAACAGTTTATTATTCTGTTTGCCTCTGCCACCATATCACGTGTTTGAACAGACACGTCGGTATTATTTTTCAATATAAAATACGCCTCGTCGAATATACCGCTTTTCGTATCCTTTATAATCACAACTTTTTTCTGCGTGCCCTTTAACATAACAAAACCTTTCGTATCAATTATTCTGTACGGATTGTTATCCAAAAGAAATTATTTATTCACCCTGTCGGTGAATAAACTTTTTTTATTTTGTGCAATATAATCGTGATACGGAGGAAAGATTTGTATGAACGGAATAAAAGCAGTTATTATGGCGGGCGGCTTCGGCACAAGATTAAAGCCCTTAACAGACACGTTTCCAAAGCCGCTTGCACCCGTGCTTAACGAGCCGGTAATGGCACACATATTACGCCACTTATGCCGAAATGGAATAAACGACGCCGCAGTTACGTTGAAGCATATGCCCGAAATGATAAAAAACACCTTTGGGGATCTTTACGCCGGCGTAAACCTTAAATATTACACGGAAGAAACGCCACTTGGCACAGCGGGCGGTGTAAAGGCGTGCGAAGATTTTTTATCTGATGATTTTATCGTTGCCTCCGGTGACGGCATATGGGATTATGATTTAAAAGAAGCATACGAATACCATAAAAAAATGCAGGCAGACGTTACTATAATATCCGCAAAAACGCATACGCCAATGCTATACGGTGTTATCATGGCAGAGAAAAACGGCAAAATATCAAGGTTTGCCGAAAAGCCCTCTTGGGGAGAGGTTTTTTCAAACAGAATAAATACGGGGATATATATAATAAAAAAAGACGTTCTTAAATATGTTCCGACGAATACGATGTTTGATTTCAGTAAAGATCTTTTTCCGTTGCTGATGAAAAACGATAAAAGACTGTTTGCCTTTGAGGGCGACGGTGCGTGGTGCGATATAGGCAACCTTGAAGAATACCGAAAATGTAATATAGAGGCTTTAAATGGGAAATATTCGTTAAACGCACTGAATAACGAACAAATCGGCGTAATAAACAGCGTTATCGGCGAGGGTATGCACCTTGGAAAAAACGCAACGGTAAATTCAGCCGTGATTCACGACGACGTAACCGTGCAAGACGGCGCAACCGTAAGGGAATGTATAATTTGCAGGGGTGTTGTAATAGGCAAAAATGCAAATATTCAAAAAGGGTGCGTTATAGGTGCAGGCAGTATTATCGGCGATGGCATAACGCTTGAAGAAAACACCGTTATCCCAACGGGAAGTATCGTAAACGGAGATGAATTGATGAGAAACGTTATAAAAAAAGGTACTCTTTTCGGCAGTGACGGCATAAAAGGCGAATTATACGGCAACCTCGGTAACGACGGAGTTTGTGCGCTGGGCTCTGCAATCGGTGTTATGTACAAAACGGCAGGGGTTATATGCGACGGATCGCCCATGGCTTCTGCCGCATCGGAAATATTCGCCTGCGGGGTTAAGTACAGCGGTTGCAAATGTATGAAATTCAAGGACGGATTTTATCACATGGCAAATTTCATAAATATGTATTACCGTCTTGACGTAATGGTATATATCAAAAAAGATACAACGGGCGACAAGCTGCATTTTATCTTGCGCGACAAAAACGGTTTGAAAATAAAAGCTTCCGAGGAACGCAAAATAGAAGATACGTTTTTTTCACGCACCGTTTTGCCCCCTTGTGATATATACGAAACGGAAACCATTCAAGGTGCAGACGAATTGTACAAAAGCGCACTTGTAAATCAAATGTGCAAGGGCACAGAAAACGAGCTGGAAAACGTAAATATTTGCATTCGCCACTCAAAAGAATGCAGACTTTTATCAGGTGTTTTATCTGCCTTGGGGGCAGACGTACACGAATACACTTCCCCAAATTCTGATGAATATTTTTGCATAGATATAGAAAGCGACAGCGACAATATAAGATTCAGTCAAGTAATAAACGGTTCGCTTTTCGTAACGGATAAATACCACATGGTAGCCTCGATAATAGCACTTGAAGACGAGGAAAGCATAAACACCCTTGCGCTTTCATATTACGACCCGCCAATATACGCAGAAATAGCCAAAAAAAGAGGGATAAACGCCGTATTTTATCTTGACAGCCCATCAAGTGAGATAAGGCAGGATAATCTTGCAAGGGAAGCGTTTTATAAAAACATCTTCAAATCCGATCCGTTAGCTTGTACGGTAAAGCTTCTTTCGATTTTAAAAAAGCACAGAATAACACTTGAAGAGGCAGTTAAAAAAGTAAGACCCTTTTTTGTAAGAGAGGATAATATAAGCGTTCCGTACGAAGAACGTGCCGAAATATTATCGCGTTTATACGAAGATAATATACCATACCAACGCATTTACGGCGACGGAGTTATTATAAAAAAAGACAACGCAACATCTACCGTTGGATTTGCAGACAAAGGATTCAGGGTGATAACAGAGGGGTATAATGCATCTGCATCTTCCGACATCGTATCTGAAATTATTGCCAAAATCAATGAAAAAAACAAAATGTAAAATTTTTAATACGCGCAATATTAAAAAAATGTTTATAAAAATCGGTCAATTATTCTATATTGATATGTTAAAATATGTGCAACTAATGTGTTCGTGATTAATTAAATAGCCATAGATATTTGCATTACCGTATGTGTTTGCAAATATCTTTTGGCGAGTTTACATATCCTTTTTATGTAATAAAAACCGTTCAGAATACAAATACATTTACAGTTTTTAACAGATAGGAGAAAAAATGTCAAAAAGAAAAAAGAAAAGTACAGAAAAAATTAAAGTAACCATGCTTGGCGGTTTGCACGAAATCGGCAAAAACCTTGCAGTTATAGAATACGGCGAAGAAATGATGATAGTTGATTGCGGGCTTGCTTTCCCCGAGGGGGATATGCCCGGTGTCGATCTTGTTATCCCCGACGTAACGTATTTAGAAAAAAATGTGCACAAAATAACAGGTATAGTGCTTACCCACGGCCATGAAGACCATATCGGTGCACTTCCCTACGTGTTAAAGCAGATATCCGCACCCGTTTACGGCACAGCGTTAACGTTGGGCATTTTGGAAAAGAAGCTTTCAGAGCATTCCTTTGACATAATACCGGAATTGATAACGGTTAACGCAGGGGAAACGATTCGTTTGGGTACGTCTTTCCAAGTTGAATTGATAAACGTAAACCATTCTATCGCAGACGCCGTTTGCCTTGCGATAAAAACCCCGTTGGGAACTATAATTCATTCGGGCGACTTTAAGATAGACTTAACGCCCATTGAAAGTAAAATGATAAATCTTACGCGATTGGGTGATCTTGGAAACGAAGGCGTTTTGCTGCTGATGTGTGAATCCACAAATGCAGAAAGGCCGGGATATACGCCGTCTGAAAGGAACGTTGGCGAATCGCTTGATTCGATATTTTTCACCAATGCAGATAAAAGAATTACCATTGCGACGTTTTCTTCTAACGTACACCGAGTTCAGCAGATAATAAACTCTGCCGAAAAATACGGCAGAAAAGTTGCCATAACGGGCAGAAGCATGGTAAACGTTGTAAACGTTGCTATCCGATTGGGCTATATGCACGCAGACGAGGGCATACTTATAGACATTTCGGAAATGAAAAAATACAAGCCCGAGCAATTGGTAATAGTATCAACCGGCAGCCAGGGCGAGCCTATGTCTGCCTTGCACCGCATGGCTTTTTCAGAGCATGATAAGATCGAATTAAACGAAAAAGATCTTGTAGTTATTTCTGCAAATGCCATTCCCGGTAATGAAAAATTAGTAAGCAATATTATAAACGAGCTTTTAAGAAAAGGCGTTACGGTTTTGCACGACGCTGTTGCAGACGTGCACGTTTCGGGCCATGCTTGCCAAGAAGAATTAAAAATGCTGCACGTTTTAACAAAACCGAAGTATTTTATGCCGATACACGGCGAATACCGCCACCTTGCAAGCCACAAGGCGCTTGCCGTACAGCTTGGCGAAAAGGAAGAAAACATATTCCTTTCGGAAAACGGCAAAACACTTGAAATCGATGAAGAGGGCGCTCGCTGGGGCGGAACCGTTCCGTGCGGAAAAATACTTGTTGACGGGTACGGCGTTGGCGACGTAGGCAGTATCGTTCTTCGCGACAGACGCCACCTTGCAGAAGACGGTATAATAATCGTGGTTACTGCCCTTCAGATGGACGAAGGCTTGATAACCGCAGGGCCTGATATAGTTTCAAGAGGGTTTGTTTACGTTCGCGAATCCGAAGAACTGATGGAAGAGCTTGAAAGAATATCGTACTACGTTTTGGAAGGTTGCTTGGAAAACGGCATTGCCGACTTTTCGCAAATGAAAAATAAAATTAAAGACGAGCTTGCAAAATATATCTACCAAAAAACAAAACGCAGACCTATGATACTGCCTATAATAATGAGTGTTTAATAACAGAGGTTACGTTATGAAAAAGCTTTTATCATTCACCTGTCTTGCCATGTGCGCGTGCCTACTTGCTTCTTGTAATCCGGCCGGCACGTCCGACACTGCCGCCACACAAGCCGGCGTTACATATGCAGATGATACGAACACCGCATTGACCCCCGACGGTTTAGTTACATTAGAGCCATTATCTTCAACGAAAACACAAGCACCCGCCGTAACGGTAAAAACAAATCTTTCGCAGCAAACCGTACTTGTTGCCGGCATTTGCGAGGCAGATTCTGTTTTGACGGTAAACGGCGAATATACAAAAAATCTTAAAATAATATCCAACGGGGTTGACTTCGTTTTTTCGGTAGATGTACCCGAAGGGAAAAGCGACACGTTAAGTATAACTGCCAAAACGCAAGACAAGGAAGAAAGCAGTATAACGACCGTAAAGGTTGCTTTTAACGGTGAAGCCAAGGATAAAGAGCTTTTCGTAACACACGATTCGCGCATATGCCAGAATTCTATATTAGACGATCTGTATCATACGAATCTGTTTTCACGGAATCAGAAAACGCTTGTTAAAAGGCTTGCACAAAAGCGCGTGATGGAAGCAAAAAAAGCATCGGGCAAGGATGTACAGATAATATACGTTCTTGTGCCCAATCCGTTGACTATATATAACGGCGGTCTTCCCAAAGATATGAAAGACAATATCCACTCGGGTGAATCTTGCCTTGATCAGGCAACTGAATTATTAAGCTCTGTAAACGGCGTTACCGTATTAAATCTCGAATCGGTAATGAACAGCCACAAATCTGAAAAGATATATTACCACACCGATTCGCATTGGACAGAGTTGGGCGCATACTACGGCTATGAGGCTTTGATGAATGAGATAAGCAAAGCATTTCCATATGCAAAGCCCCACCCGTTAACGGATTACGATATTAAAAACGTATCTGTTACCTATACTGATATGATGACGTATGCCGACGTTGAAGATTCCGGCATGAAGGAAAGTGTCCCATTTCTTATAAGCAAGTACAAGCCGTTGGCACAGTACGATGAAGCTAAAGACGAGGTTGCGTATATTTGGGATTACACGAACGCCTTCTTCGCAGACGGTTATTCCACAACGAAGATAGAAAACGAAAAGCTTCCCAAGGGGATATTCTTATTTGATTCATTCGGATTAAACGCAATACACTTTATTGCAGAGCATTTTTCGGAATTAACGTGCCAGAAAATATGGACGTACGGCTTGGATTACGATCTTGTAGAAGAAATGAAGCCCGACTACGTAATACAGCTGATAAGCGAAAGAACGCTTGAGCAGCTTTTGGTAAGTGAATAATAAAATTACGGGTTGCCGTTGAAATCAAGCGGCAGCCCGTGATTTATTTTTATACTTTCACCTTGTAACTACCGTGCCGATGATAATAGGTGAAATAAGGCGGTATTTAAGGGATAATAACGCCGTGCGAGTAAGCAGAAGCGTGCGCGATCTTGCATATAAAGCATTGGCAGCAAAAGACGAATTGGCAAAAAAATCCGTTTGTGAGCCTACAATAGCGCAAATAGCCGAATATATTCAAGAAAGCGAAAGCGATATTTCTTCAGCGCTTGAAGCCATTGCAGAGCCTATTTCCATGTTTGACCCGATATACAGCGACGGTGACGATACAATGTGCGTTATGGACAGAATAAGCGACGATAATTGTACAGACGATGCATGGATAGAAAACATCGCTCTTGCAGAAGCATTAAAAAAGCTTAACCGCCGCGAAAAGGCGATAATAGATATGCGTTTTTTTAACGGCAAAACGCAAATGGAAACGGCAGACGAAATAGGTATAAGCCAGGCGCAGGTTTCAAGAATAGAAAAATCTGCCATTGATAAAATAAAAAAACAGTTTTAATAATAATGGTAAAAAAACGGTCAACACACGTTGACCGTAATTATTCTTAAAGATCGTCTGCATCTTGAACGGGTACTTCCGCTTTTTTACTATCGGTATTACCTGTATAAGAACCGTTGGGGTCTGTTTTTTTGCCCGTATTTCTGTATGCTTTTACGACTTTTTTATAGTTTTTTTTATTTTCCATACCAATCCTTAACCTTGCTTTAATATTTCCCCCAAAACTATGTTATGCTTTTAAGAAAAAAATATTCTGCAAACGAAGCAAGAAAAGAAAATGCAAAATATCATCGTAAGCGTTGCCGAAAGCAAAGTGTGGCGCGTTTTTTTCACCCCTACCGACGAAAAGTAAACAGAAATAACGTAAAGCATCGTATCAGACGAGCCCATAATAACAGACGCCGTGATACATGCAAAGCTATCGGGCGAATACGTTTCAAACAGTTCTGTTGCCATTGCCAACGAGCCCGATCCGGACACAGGGCGAAGCATCAACAGCGGCAATATTTCGTTAGGAACACCGATTTTCTTTGCCAAAGGCAGAAGTAAATCAGATATTACCTGCAACGCACCTGACGATGTGAACATTCCAATACCAACCAGAAGCAATATCAAGGTAGGAAGCAAGCCGACTGCAACGTTTAATCCTTGGCGAGCACCTTGAAAGAAATCTTCTACGGCGTTTTTATCAAATATGAAAATGATTCCCACAACTGCAAACAATACGGGAATTATCAAAACCGACACGTATTGCATTAAAACACCTTTGATAAAAGCTTAGTTATCAAAACGGCAAATATGACCGTACCCAAAGAGCTTATTATAGTAGGAAGCACGATACAGTACGGTGCTTGCGAGCCTGCACTTTGCCTTAAAGCAATTATCGTAGCGGGAAAAATATCAAGCGAGGCAGTATTTAAAACAGCGAGCATTACCATATCGTCTGATGCCGTTCCCTTATTGGGATTTATAGCATTAAGCTTTCCCATAGCGGCTAACCCCAGCGGAGTTGCCGCGTTTCCTATACCTAAAATATTAGCGCTTATATTAGAAGAAATTTCGTTTGTTGCGTTATTTTTATATGCATTTGGAAACAAAAATTTCAATATTGGGGATATTGCAAAAGAAATTTTTTTAATTAAACCTTTTTTTTCAAAAACATTCATAATTCCGCACCACAAACACATCACTCCGCACAATGTTATGGTCAATTCGACGGCAGAATTAGCGCTTTCGAATATAGATTTTGCCATAATATCAACATTTTTTAAAATAATCGCAAAAGAAAAAGCGAGAATACTCAAAAAAGCAAAAATTAAACCTATCATTTTACCTCAAATCTCATTTTTTTCGACATTATTCGACTTTTTAATAGAATCAATTACCAGATATTACCCTGATGTAATAAAGGTGTTCTCATTTCGATTTATGCACATAATAATAATATGATAAATTCTAACAAAGAATTATTGTACAATTTGAACAAACAAATTTCATTTTGTTTGATTTTTAATCAGGGGGCATAATATTATGATGAAATCAACAGGAATCGTCAGGAAGATTGACGAATTGGGTAGAATAGTTCTTCCCATTGAAATAAGAAAAACGTTAGATATTGCTACCAAAGATGCAGTTGAGATCTTTATTGAAAACGATAAAATCATTTTAAAAAAGTATCATCCCGCTTGCATTTTCTGCGGAAATGCCAATGAAGTTGCTTATTATAAAGGTAAACTTGTTTGCCCTGAATGTCTTGAAGGTTTAAGACACGTTGTTTTATAATTTATATTAAATTTTTGTTTTAAAAATACCTATACTGCTTATAATTTAAAAAATATATCCCAAATGCAAGGCGATGTACTTAAAAAACGCTCGCTTTACACTTGGGATATTTATTTTACAACAAAAAAGGTTCTTTCTTACAGAACCTTTTTATTATGCAAATTATTATTCGGTGCAGACCTTTTCCCTGCCTGCGTTTTTCAAAACATCCTTCATGGTATATCTGCCGTTAGGCTTACCAACCATATATTCGGCGGCTTTTACTGCGCCTTGTGCAAACAGATCTCTGCTTTGGGCAGAGTGCTTTATGGTTATAACCTCACCGTTTCCGCAGAACATTACCTCATGCTCGCCAATAATAGAGCCGCCGCGTATGGAATGCATGCCTATTTCGTGTTTGTCACGTTTTTGGCGGTACGGCGTTCTATCTGTAACGCGCTTTGCTTCGTAAGGAAGTGCCTGTTGTATTTCTTCTGCTATCATTACCGCCGTTCCGCTTGGCGCATCCAATTTATTATGGTGATGTGCTTCGATTATCTCAACATCATAATCTTCGCCAAGTATTTGCGCGGCTTGGTTTGCAAGACGGCACAAAAGATTTATACCCAACGACATATTACCCGAGGTAAAAAGCGGAACGTATTTTTCCATACGCTGCATCATTTCTTTTTCCTCTTCGGTGTGGCCGGTTGTGCAAATTATCGCAGGTATAGAGTTTTTCTGTGCATAGGTAAGAATATCTTCCGTTAAGGTATGGTGTGAAAAATCTATTATAACGTCGGCTTTTTCGCTAACGTCAAAAATACTTTTATAAACGGGAAAATCGCAATTACCTTCTGTTATATCAACACCCGCCGTTACGACAGCGCCGTTATTAAGCGCAGCGCGTACGGCGTTGCCCATTCTTCCGCAGCATCCGCAAAGTATTATATTCATAACGCCACCTTAAATAAGACCGTAGTCTTTCATGATTTTGAAAAGCTTTTCGTCTTCGGCATTCGTCATAGGGCAAAGGGGTAAGCGCATTTCGATATCGCACATTCCCATTTTTGCAAGCGCAGTTTTTACAGGTATGGGGTTTACTGTCATAAACAATGCGTTTATCAATTTAAGAAGCTTTAACTGCATTTGCGCACTTTCCTTGCAATGACCGTCAAGATACAAGTGCGAAAGCTGTGCCGTTTCTTTCGGCATAACGTTTGACAATACGGAAATAACGCCCTTTGCACCCACACTCATCATAGGTACTATTTGGTCATCGTTGCCGCAATAAACATCTATATCGTCGCCTACTGCTTCCATAAGCTCCATTATAAAGCTTAAATTGCCGCTTGCTTCTTTCGTTGCTATTATATTCGGGTGCTTTGCCAATTCTTTATACGCTTCAATTCCTATATTAACACCCGTTCTTGAAGGAACATTATATAAAATAATAGGCTTATCGCAAGCATCTGCAATTTTAGAAAAATATTCTACAATTCCCTTTTGGCTTGTTTTATTGTAATAGGGGGTAACGTGCAAAAGTGCATCTGCGCCTACCTCACACGCGTGGCGCGAAAGATCTACCGCGTATGCAAAATCGTTAGAACCCGTGCCTGCAATAACAGGTACGCGGCCGTTTACCTTTTTAACCGTATATGCGATAAGATCCCTGTGTTCTTCGTCTGTAAGGGTTGCCGCTTCGCCCGTAGTGCCGCACACCACGATAGAATCAACACCGCCCGCTATTTGAAATTCAACTAATTTGCCGTAGCTTTCGTAATCTATTGCACCGTTTAAAAACGGTGTTATTATAGCCGTACCTACACCTGAAAAAATAGGGTTTTCTCTTTTCATTTTATTTATCCTTTCTGAATTACCGGTTTATATTGCTTTTAAAGTACAGCGTGAGCTGTGAAAGGTGAATTTTATCACTTCGTCATTTTTTCTTGCTTTACTTTTTTATCTATAACGTGTCGGCTTGCCAATTCGGACATTATTTCTTCGGTTGATATACCCATTTCTGCCATCAAAACCATTACGTGATAATAAAGGTCTGCAATTTCGTAAATAGTTTCTTTTTTATCGTTGGCTTTGCCTGCAATGATAACCTCTGTGCATTCTTCGCCGACCTTTTTAAGTATTTTGTCGATTCCCTTTTCGAAAAGGTACGTAGTATAAGAGCCTTCCTTTTTATCCGTTTTTCTGCCTTTGATAAGATCCATCAATATATCTGCGGAAAAATCGGGAATTTTATCATCTGAATAAACGATGTCGTTAAAGCACGAATCTGCACCCGTATGGCAAGCAGGACCGTTTTTGATTACTTCAACAGTTAAGGCGTCTTTATCGCAATCCGTCGTTATTTTAACAACGCGCTGAACGTTGCCCGACGTTTCGCCCTTACGCCACAGCTTTTGTCTTGAACGTGAATAAAAGCAGGTTTTACCTTCTACAAGCGTTATTCCAAGGCTTTCGCGGTTCATATATGCAACTGTTAACACTTTTTTAGAATAGTGATCTACAACCACCGCGGGGATCAAGCCGTTTTCATCATATTTAAGTTCACTGATATTCATTTAACTACACCTTTCATAAAATATTGAATCATATTCTGACATTTATATTATTTTCTTTAAGAATTTGCTTTAATTCGTTGATCTTTACATCGCCGAAGTGGAATATCGAAGCCGCAAGGCCTGCATCCACCGTAGGGCAGGTATTAAACAGATCTACGAAATCTTTACTGCAGCCTGCACCGCCCGAAGCAATAACGGGAATAGATACGGCGTTGCATATTTCTTGCAAAAGCTCCGTATCAAAACCGCCCCTTACACCGTCTGTATCCATACTGTTTATAACAAGCTCGCCTGCGCCAAGCTCTTGCCCGCGCTTTGCCCATTCTACCGCTTGAAGTGGCGTTATTTCTCTGCCGCCTTTTACGAATACCACGTACCTTCCTTCAACCCTTTTAACGTCCATAGAAAGAACCACGCATTGCGAGCCGTATTTTTTTGCCGCATCGTATATAAGATCGGGGTTACGCACAGCACCTGAATTTACAGAAACCTTATCTGCACCGCACTTAAGCACCCTGTCGAAATCTGAAAGTGCGTTTATTGCACCGCCAACCGTTAACGGTATAAAAACGTTTTCTGCCGCACGGGTAAGCACGTCCGTAAACAAGCCGCGGCCCTCTGCAGAAGCGGTAATATCGTAAAAAACAAGCTCGTCTGCGCCGCAATCGCTGTAATACTTGGCAAGTGATACAGGATCCGAAACGTCGGAAAGATTCATAAAATTAACGCCCTTTACAACCCTTCCGTTTTTTACGTCGAGGCACGGTATGATTCTTTTTGTTATCATATACTATATCCTCCCGCTGATTTTCAACGCTTCTTTAAGGTCTATCTTGCCCTCGTAAATAGCTTTACCGAGTATTGCACCGTACATATCCATCTGTGCAAGGGCAGAAACATCATCATTTGAAGTGATACCACCCGAAGCAACCACGTCTATATTATAATCCTTTTTTAATCTTTTGTAAAGTGGAAGATTTGTTCCCTTTAAAAGTCCGTCTTTTGAAATATCGGTACATATAACGGTTTTACAGCCCATATTACAAAGCTTTTCCATAAATGCAAAGCAGTTAACGCCCGAATCCTCAAGCCAGCCGTTAACGGCAATACTTTCGCCCTTTATATCTACGCCAACGGCAATTTTATCGCCGTATTCGTTTATCATATTTTTTAAAAAGCCCGTATCTTTAACCGCAATAGTTCCCAATATAACGCGAAGCACACCGATATCCACGTATTTTTTTATTGTTTGTTCATCACGTATGCCGCCGCCTATCTGCACCTTCATACCTGAATTTTTAACTACGTTTTCAATAACGGAAAAGTTTTTCATTTCACCGTCTTTTGCTCCGTCAAGATCCACCATGTGCAAATACTCTGCCCCTGCAGACTTAAATTCAAGCGCTTTATCAAGTGCTTCGGCAGAATACACCTTCATCTGACCGTAATCGCCCTTCGTCAAACGTACTACCTTTCCGTCTTTTATGTCGGTTGCGGGAAAAATTATCATACTACTTATTTCAACTCCGTAAATGCTTTTAATATTTCAAGGCCGTATTTTCCGCTTTTTTCGGGGTGGTACTGCGTACCCATTACCCTGCCGCATTTTGCAGAAGCAGTTACGGGAATACCGTATTCTGCAGTTGCAGTTATATATTTATCGCTTGTTTTTGCGTAAAAAGAATGAACAAAGTAAACGTGTGTTCCGTTCGCGGTGTATTTATAAAGATCCTCTTTTCCGCCGGTTATATCAAGCGCATTCCAGCCTATTTGCGGTATTTTCAGCCCTTCGCCTACTGCACCCTCCATTGCAACGACCTCGCCGGGGATAAGCCCAAGCCCATCGTGCACGCCAAATTCGTGGCTTTTTTCGAAAAGCATTTGCATACCAAGGCAAATACCCATTATGTATTTACCTTTTTCTGCCTCTTCCTTTATCAAATCATCAAGCCCCGTACTGTGCAGTTTTTTTGCCGCGTCTTCAAACGCGCCGACACCCGGAAGAATTATGCGGCTACTTGACCGTATAACCTCGGGGTCGCTTGTAACGGTACAGTCTGCACCTATATATGAAAGCGAGCTTTTAAGTGAAAAAAGGTTTCCAACGCCGTAATCTATTATCGCTGTCATCAAAGCACCCCTTTTGTTGAGGGGATCTCCCCTTTTGCTTTTTCATCTGTTTCACAAGCAGTACGCATTACCCTTGCAAACGCCTTAAAGACACCTTCGATTATATGGTGGGAATTATCGCCTGCAAGCATTTTAATATGAAGCGTTACGCCCGAGGTGCGAACGAAGGCTTCAAAAAACTCTTTTACCAATTCACAATCAAAGCTTCCAACCTTTTCGGTAGGCGTTTTAACGCTGTATGAAAGGTGTGACCTTCCGCTGATATCAACAGCACAGAGGATAAGCGCCTCGTCCATCGGAAGAATGATATCTGCATATCTTTTTATTCCCCTTTTGTCGCCAAGGGCAACAGAAAACGCTTCGCCAAGGGCAATACCGATATCTTCACAGCTATGATGCCCGTCAACCTGAACATCTCCGCGGCAACGTACATCAAGATCAAATCTTCCGTGTGAAGAAAAAAGCGTAAGCATGTGATCGAAAAATCCGATACCTGTATCGACGGCTTGCTTGCCGCTGCCGTCTATATTAAGCTTTACGGAAATATCCGTTTCTTTCGTAGCCCTTTTAATTTCAGCACTTCTCATAACAACCTCCGTTATGCGTTAAGTATTTCTTTCGTTTTTTCGACAAGCGTTTGAATTTCTTCATACGTGCCTATTGATATTCGCACAAAATTGGATATTTTTTCTTGGGAAAAGTGGCGCACAAGCACGCCCTTTTCTTTAAGCGCCTTATAAAGCGCTTCACCCGATATTTTGTCGTGGCTTGCAAAAATGAAATTTGCCTTCGAATCTGTTAATTTAAACCCAAGCTTAACGTATTCGCTTTTAAGGTACTCGCGCGTTTGAATTATCTTTTTAGCGTTGTTCATATAGTAATCATCGTCTTTAATAGCGGCAGTGCCGCACGCCTGTGTCATACGGTTTACGTTATATGGATTTGTTGAATATTTTATTTTTTCGAGATCTTCTATTATATTTTTATTAGCAAAGCAGAAGCCAAGTCTGCCGCCTGCCAGACTTCTGGATTTAGAAAACGTCATACAAACAACAAGATTGTCATATTTTTTTGTTAAATCCACGCACGATTCTGCGCCGAAGTCAACGTACGCCTCGTCGATAAGCACGAGATTTTCGGGGTTTGTCTTGACTATTTTCTCTATTTGTGATTTTGTAAGAGATATACCAGTGGGTGCATTTGGATTTGCAATAACTATATTTTTGTTGATACTTACATAATCTTCAAAATTCACCGAAAAATCGCTTTTTAATGGTATTTTCGTGCTTTTCGCACCGAAAAGATCGGCATATACGGGGTAAAAACCGTAGCTTATTTCGGGATACGCAACCTCTCTTTCCGAGCAAAACGCCATAAAGAAAAATTCCAATATCTCATCCGAACCGTTTGAAACAAAAACATTTTCGTACCCTACACCGTATTTTTTCGCTATGGCTTCTTTTAAAGCCTTTGCCTGCGGGTCTGAATATAAATTAAGCAATTCTGCCTGTAAGGCTGCTGCCTTTACCGTGTTTTCGGAAGGGGGATAAGGTGATTCGTTTGTATTTAATTTAACGTATTTCATACCTTGCGGCTGTTCGCCGGGGGTATATGCACATAATGAAGAATATTTTTCGCACAAAAAACGAGACATTATTATTTTTCTCCGATCCTTTTAGTAACTGCCCTTGCGTGTGCGCTTAACCCCTCTTTTTCAGCAAAATAAGCAATGCTTGCGCCCTCTGTTTTCAAAGCAGCCTCGGAATAATATATAAACTGCGTTGTTTTTACAAAATCTTCAACAGAAAGGGGCGAAGAAAATCTTGCCGTTCCGCTTGTGGGAAGGGTATGGTTCGTACCTGCAAAATAATCCCCTACCGATTCGGGTGTATTTCTGCCCAAAAATACAGAACCCGCGTTTTTAACAAGATCAAGTATATCAAACGGATCATCTACGCACAATTCAAGGTGTTCAGGTGCAATAAGGTTTGATATTTCAACTGCTTTTTCAATACTGTCGGTAACAATTATTCTACCGTGATCGTCAATAGAGGCACGCGCTATTTCGTTACGCGGAAGCTGTGATATTTGCTTTTCCAATTCTTCGCTTACTTGCTGTGCAAGGGTTTGGCTTGTCGTTATAAGGATAGCGGCGGCAAGCTTGTCGTGCTCTGCCTGGGAAAGCATATCTGCCGCCACAAGCTCTGCATTGGAGTTTTCGTCTGCTATAACAAGTATTTCCGAAGGGCCTGCGATCATATCAATATCGCAAATACCCCTTACCTTTGCTTTTGCCTGTGCAACAAATATATTACCGGGGCCTACTATCTTATCAACTGCGGGAACGCTTTCTGTGCCGTACGCCATTGCCGCTACTGCCTGCGCGCCGCCCATTTTAAATATCTTATCAACGCCTGCAATATGTGCAGCCGCAAGAATTACGTCGGGTATCTTGCCGTCGCTTTTAGGGGGTGTTGCCATAATTATCTGCCCAACGCCTGCAAGCTTTGCGGGAATACAGTTCATCAACACGGTGGAAGGATAGCTTGCCGTACCGCCCGGCACGTACAAGCCCACGCGTGAAAGCGGTATTACCTTTTGCCCCAAAACAACGCCCGGGCGTGAATTTGCAACGAAATCACCGCGTATCTGCCGCTTGTGAAAATCACGAATGTTTTCAGAGGCTTGCTTTATTATATTGATAAATTCTTCATCAACGCTTTGCATTGCCTGCTGTATTTCTTCTTCGCTTACAAGCACAGATGAAATATCTGCCTTATCGAATTTTTTCGTATATTCAAGAAGTGCTTCATCACCTCTGGCTTTTACGTTTGCCAGCACCTCGTCAACCGCGGGACCAACGTTTTCGGGCGTTTGCACCCTGCACAAAATATCTTCTTTTGTAATATTTTCAGAATTGAATATTTTTATCATTTTACCGTTTCTCTTAATTTTTCAAGAATTGATATTATTTGTTCGTTTTTAAACTTATAGCTTGATTTATTTGCAATAAACCTTGCCGAGATATCAACGATATCCTCGTAAGGACGAAGGCCGTTTTCTACAAGCGTTTTTCCCGTTTCCACTATATCAACTATTACGTCTGAAAGGTTAAGTATGGGGGCAAGCTCGATAGAGCCGTTAAGCTTTATTATCTCTATCTCGCGGCTTTTCGAGGCGTAATACGTTCTTGCAATATTGGGAAACTTCGTTGCTACACGCAACGTTCTTGCCCTATCATCGTAAAAATCGTTTTTGGCGGCAACTGCCATACGGCATTTGCCCATTTGCATATCAAAAAGCTCGTAAACGTCGGGCTGATATTCAAGCAGAATATCTCTGCCGACAACGCCTATATCTGCCGCGCCGTGCTCTACATACACGGAAACGTCTGTGGGCTTCACCCAGAAATATTTTACGCCTACCTCTTCGTTTTCAAAAATCAGCTTTCTGTTGTTTTTATCTTTTATACCGTCGCACGAGTAACCAAGGCGTTCGAAAATATCGTAAACGCCCTCGCCAAGCCTGCCTTTAGGCAGTGCAATGTTTAACATCTTACTCATCACCGTTACCTGCCGTTCTGATTATTTTTTTGCATCTTACCTTGCCGATATCCTTTTGTACGCGAACACTTAACCCATCGTTTTTCAACTGTATTGCTTTGTTATATACGGAAGCAACATCATCGGAATCGGTATAAAGCAGCAAAACATCTGCATCGTATTTTATATCGTCTTTTATATATTTTTCAATCTCGCCAAGATAAACGGCAAAGCCTATTGCCTGCGCCTTTTTGCCCAGCTTTTCCATCAATTTATCATATCTTCCGCCCGAAAGCACTACCTTGGGCACATTATTTATGTAGCCTTTGAAAATTATGCCGTTATAATAACCGTCGTCGTTAACGTTGGAAAAATCCAACACGTAGTTGCCGCCGCCTATTACGCTATATATATCCTCCAACTGCTTAAGCGCCTCGGACATTTTTGCATTAACGGCGTATTCACTTGCTTTTTCAAGAACTTCTTTATAATTGCCGTTAAGAAAAGCTATTCCCTTTAACAATTTTGCCGATGCTGCAGGCAAGTAATATTCGGCACACGCCCTATCCAATTCGTGCGGAGCTTTTTTATTTATGGCTTCGATTACTGCTTTTTTTGCATCGTCCTTAAGGTCAAGCACCTCAAACAAGCCTGAAATAAAGCCCATATGGGATATTTCAATAATAAAATTCTCATCAAGGCAGGCAAGGCTTTCGTGTGCTAACGACAGCACCTCGCACATACTGTAAAGGTCTGCACTGCCTATCAATTCAAGGCCTATTTGGGTTATTTCCGTATATTCCTTCGTTTCTCTTGAAAGCCTGTAAACGTTTTCATTATAATAAACCTTCGTTTGTTCGCCTTGCGTATAGTTTTTGGCAATAGACAACGTAACGTCCGGCTTCAAGGCAAGCAGCTTGCCGCCTATATCGGAAAACGTTATTATATGGTCGGATTGTAAAAAGCTTTTGTTATCGGAATAAAGCGAATATTCTTCAAACTTCCTCATTTTATATTTTTCATATCCTGCCCCCTCGTAAAGGGAAGAAAGGTCAAACAATGCCTTTTCGGCACTGCGAAGTTTTCTTTTAAACTGTGTTTGCATTTTTTCACCATTATTTTTAATATTAGCGTTGCACGCCGATATATACAGTATCACGCTTTCTCACTTTATTCAAGTAAAGCGATGAAGTTTTTACATTTTTTTAACTTTGTATTTTTCGTTTATTTATAATAATACTTAGGCTAAGCATTATAAGCACTATAATTATCAACCCGATAACTGCAATGCTTGGCATACCGTTGTTATACGGTAAGTATTTCTGCTATTTTCCATTGTCCGTTTTCCAAAACGCACACTATCATAACGGAAACGTCAACTTTCCTTCTGACTTTTCCGCCAATCAAAAGACTTTGCGTGTAAGAAGCGCAATATGAAACAAGCTTTTCGTTATACGCTTGAAAATCCGTTATTTGCACGTCGGATTTTTGCAGCTCTTCAAAATAAGGATACCATCTGGTATCAAATCCGCGAAGGCGTACATATAATTCACTTTTAGCAATAATCATCGGTGAGATACCTTCGAATTTTATAACGTCTGCTATATAATCCCCATACAAAATTGCAAAAGCTTCAAAGCTTTCACGCTTTTCATCCAATATACCGCAAGACGGGTAAAGAAACGTATCGCCCGAAAGCTCAAGCGGCTGACCGTTTAAAACGGCGCAAAATTCCGGGCGTGCTATCAGCCCTTCTACCGTGTATGATGACAAGTAATACTCGCCAAAGCTTTCTATTTCCTTTCGGATATATTCTTCTGTACTTTGAAGCACGATGCCGTTTACAGAAAGCTGTGCTTCCCTTGGGCATTTTACGGTATAGTTATTATATCCTGTAAAGAGTGTAGGATCTTGTATTTGCCAACCACCGTCTTTATTTACAAGGTTCATATTGGCAAAAGGTGTGCCGTTTACAATAAGCTGCAAAACATATTCGCCGTTGTCAAATGACATCGCGTACGACGCTTGCTTACCTTTATATTCTGTATTTAAAAATTCTGCAACGTTTTTTGGCGATTCAAACTTGTTTTTTAAAAATCCGTCTGTATTACACAACCGTTCAAATCCGTTTTTATTTATATCTTCTATCAATTCGCGCGCAAACACACCTGCGCTTTTTTCATATGCGGATATGTAATATCCTTCCGTTTGCGTAACGGTATTATTAACGGATTTAAGCGTTGCAACACATTTATCTATTACAGATACGGCGTTTGCATAATTTCCTTCATATTCCAGGGCTTGTATATATTCTGCCTTTTGGCGTTCTTTTAATTGTGCGTTTTTTTCATAATCTGCAAGGGCGTTGTACAATATTGCAATAAGAACGATACCGCATACAAGCAATATACCGAAAACTATCAGATATATCTTCCAAAAACCCTTTATTCTTCTTTCGGTCATTTAACAAAAAAACCTGTGGGCAAATCACGCATATCGTACGCAACACTGTTTATAATTTGCCCGTTATAGTACATACAGGTAGAATTTCCTCCATCAAGATTTGCGGCATTTACTGCGCCGTATTGAAGCATAACCTCTATTATATCGCCGTAATTTGCACCAAGGCTTGACGGCTGCCTTCCGTCTATAACCAGCAGTAATACTGCCCCGTCTGCACGCTGACCGATAGCCGTACGCGGATTTATTCCGCCTGCACTGCCTGACATTTCAGAGGCCTTACCGTTCATAATAAGAGTAGGACCAAAGCTTACCGCATCGCGTACGCCTGCGTTAATTGCTTCCTCTGTTGTCATTTTACCTACTACGAAAACGTTATCGTTCGTAAAGCCGATAATATTGTACTTTACGCCGGGCTCACCCCAAAGAAGCTGTCCCTGTGACATAACTATCCCAACGGGTGTGCCACCGTTACCAAGACCGCCCTCGTCTGCAAAACGGCCGCCGTTTATACCGGCAACGGCGTTATATTCTTTGGCAATACTGTAAACGGTTTTGCCGGAAAAACCTTCCCCAAATTCGCCGCTTACACCTACGAACACACGCGACGGATCGCGCACCACCATCATTTTACCCTTGTAGGTATCGCCCTTTACCTCGAACACTTCAACGCCGTTATTCTGTTGTGCGCCTTGCTGTGTATTTTCACTTGGCGGCGATATGATCTGCCCGTTGCCGCCTTGAACTATGCCGCCGCTGATAATAGCAGAATAGGTTTTCGGTATATCCGTTCTTATCATTGAAGAATCCGTAAAACCATTATCCTCGTTAATGGTATTTTTACTGATTATCTTTTGCAGATCTTCATCTGAAAAGAACCACGTAGCAAGAAATTTTGCCGCACTTGTTTCCAAAACGGTATTAACGAACAGCCCCCTTGCCGCTTCTGAAGGGCCGTAATTTATAGTAGCAACACATCCAAAAAGTATAACTATTGTAAGCAAAAGCGAGGTTAATACGCAGATGCCCGTTCTTGATAAGACCTTTTTCACTTTATCCCCTTTATCGTGCATAAATATCAAAATGATAACGTATTTGAAATTATTTTAACATATAAATTATTAATATTTCTCTATATAAAATATATATAAATATTTATATTAAATTTTACCGTCAAAAAAGGCAGGTAAAACAACGTAAGTACGCAAAAAAGACTTGTAATATGATATCTTTAAATAAAATTGTCCAAGTGCCGGTAAAGGCACTTGGACAATTTTTTTAAAGCATCTTTTTTCTTACAAGTATCACCGCGGCAATAGCTGTAATTATTGCGGAAATACCCACCACAAGCCAAAAATTATTTGCAAGCGGCATTCCCTCAAGCCCAATATTCATACCGTAAAAGCCGCTTATCATCGTAGGTATAGCCAGCAGTATGGTAACAGACGTAAGCTTTTTCATCGTTTCGTTAAGGTTATTTGAAATAACCGAAGAAAACGTTTCAATAGTACCTGACAAAACCGATGCAAACGTATCTGCCATTTCCCTTGCCTGCTTAAACTCGATTATAACGTCTTCAAGCAGCTCTGCATCTTCTGTATAAAGCTTTAATATCCTACCCCTTTCGATTTTCGAAAGCGTCATTTCTATGTTTTTCAAAGCCGTAGAAATATATACCAAAGATTTTTGCAAATCAAGCAGTTGCAGTAATTCGCTGTTTGTCGTGGCTTTATACAACCTTTTTTCGATAAAATCGGTTATTTTGTCTATCTGCTTAAGGTATTGCAGGTATCTTTTAGAGGTTTGCATAAGTATCTGTAAATAAAACCTTGTTCTTAACATGGGATCTACGTTTTTTACAAATCCGTTTGTAAAATCGCGCAAAACGGTATTTTCAGAAAGGCAAACCGTTATAAAGTAATTTTTCGTTGATATCATGCCGACGGGGATAGTAGAATATGTTACAATATTCTTTTCGTCTTTAGAGGCGATCGGCGTATCGCAAACGATAAGCGTAACGCCTTCGTCCAATTCAATTCTTGCCCTTTCCTCTTCGTCAAGTGCGGCACGTAAAACATCTGATTCTATACCTGTTGAAGATGCGATATTGTGTATTTCCGCATCTGTCGGTGCAACGGCATATATCCAGCACCCTTGTTCAAGCGTTTCGGCAGGAAAAAGAGTGCCATCCTTTGAAGCATAGTAAGTTATCATAATAAAAATCCTTTCTAAAGAAAATTTTATTATGCACTGCAACAAAATCGGAAAGCACCCATTGAAAAACGGTACAAGACTGCACTGTAAAAGTGCAGTCTTTTTTTATTTACGGTTCAACGAAAAGGGGCGAACCGATATTGCTTTAGTACATAATCGACTACTGTCGGGTGACAAATCGGCCCACCTCCTTCAAAATTTAATAATTAATCGTTATTCTTTTTCTTTTTAAGCATATCGATGAGGTAATCAAACTCGTCCTGTGCGATAACTTCATCATCTGCCTTTTTTTCTTCAACAGCAACAGCTGCAGGTGCGGATACCGCTGCGGATTTTCTTACTTCGGGAACTTTAACGGTCGTGTTTCTTACAGCACCGTCAAATCCGGTAGCAATAACGGTAATACGCATTTCGTCTTCCAGCGTTTGGTCGAATGCAGCACCCCAGATAACAGTTGCATCGGGATGTGCTTCAGCACTGATCATAGCGGAAGCAACGTCGATCTCTTCAAGACCGATATCAGGCGAAGCTGTGATATTGATAATAATACCTCTTGCACCTGTAATAGATGTTTCCAAAAGGGGCGAAGAAATAGCTGCGCGTGCTGCTGTTTCTGCCTTGTCTTTTCCTTTTGCAGAGCCAACGCCCATGTGTGCGTAGCCTGCATCGTGCATAACTGCCGTAACGTCTGCAAAGTCGAGGTTGATTATACCGATGCCGTTGATAAGTTCTACAACGCTGGCAACACCGCGGCGAAGAACGTCGTCTGCTACGTCGAACGCGTTAGCAAGCGTAATGCGCGTGTCGGAAACCTGCTTTAATCTTTCGTTGGGTATAACTATCAAAGAGTCAACTATTTCGCCAAGGCGTGCAATGCCTGCCTCTGCCTGTTCCATTCTGCGTTTACCTTCAAAAGCGAAGGGCTTCGTAACGATACCTACGGTAAGAACGCCCATATCCTTTGCAACCTTTGCAACGATAGGTGCTGCACCCGTACCTGTACCGCCGCCCATACCTGCGGTTACGAATACCATATCTGCCCCTTCGATAGCGGCAACGATTTCGTCAATGCTTTCTTCCGCTGCGCGTGCGCCAACGTCAGGATTTGCGCCTGCGCCGTGGCCCTTCGTGATTTTTTCGCCTATCGGAATTTTTTGTTGTGCGCTGGAATTAAACAGCACCATTTTATCTGTATTTACGGCAATGTATTCTACACCGCCTACGTTGGACGCTATCATGCGGTTAACGGCATTGTTACCGCCGCCACCTATACCGACAACCTTGATTTTTACAACGCTGTCAATTCCGGCGTCAAGTTCGTATCCCATTTCAATCTCCTTCTCCACCTGCTATATGTAATTTTTTACGGCGGTGTCCGCAGTGTGGAAAACTGCCGCCGTACAACGCACCTTTTCAATGCATTGCGTATAATTAGACATTATATTAAACATATAATAATATGTTTTTTTGTTAAATTCAATATTAAACCGAAAATTTTCTTTACATTTTACAAAATCGCGCACAAATGTTTTCAATTTCGGAATATTTGTAAATGAATTATTTCATCAGCGAAACGTACGTACCCTTGTCCGTAGAGGAAGAATCTATTATTCCCTTTTCGTCTGAAGGCAAGCTGTCAATATATGCTTGTGCCAGGGTAAGCTTCGTGTGAACGTTTTCACCGACGCCAAGTATTACCGTAAACCTATTGTCGTAATCAAGCTTTATATCAAACTTGTCCGTCAGATCGACAGACCTTACGTTGCCGTATAGCTGATGCTTTGAAATATCGTTAAGCAATTCTTTCACGTAATCGTATTGATATTCCGCGTGAAATTCAACGTACTGCCCCGCAATGGCGCATTTTATGCCCGAAGCACTAACAGGCAAAAGCCCTTCTGTACTTTCAATATCGTTTACACGTGAAAGCACGCGCAGATCTTCGGAAAGAATATAATGATCGCCGTCAAGTGTGATAAAGTATTTTGCACTTTCCTCGAAAACGGTTACTTCAATACCGAATGGCAGCTTTTTTTCAAGCTTTATATCGTATATCTGCGGATATTTTTTCTGCAAGGCGTCTTTTACGTTTTGTTTATTTGCAAACAAAACGTTTCCGCCTACGGAATCTTTAACTGTATCGCTTATATCCAAGTTGTTTTGCCCGTTTTCCCATACGACTGTAACGTTTCTTAACGGAAAACAAAACATTAATGCGGAAACTACCAAAAGCGAGGATACTATGCTTGCGGTTAAAATACGTTTGAATCTTTCACGCGATTGGCGTGTATCGAAATTTTCTTTGGCGTTTTCAAGTGCTTCGGTGTTATCCGATGGGTCTTCTTCTTCAAAAAAATCTGCAAGAAGTTCGTCTTTTTCGTTTTCTTCTTCGGCTTTTTTTATGATTTTCCCGTCTGAAAACTCGTATAATTTATTTCTTTTCAATTATTATCCCCCTTTCAGCAATTTTTGAATATTTTTATATATTTCTTCATTGGCATTCGGCATTGCGAAGGTTCTTATTTTATCTTGCATTGCCTGTTTTGCACCTTTTTCAAACAATATTTTTGAAATGGCTGTATTTAACGTGGTTTCGTTAAGCTCGCCGTCGGGTATCATCAACGCTGCGTTTGCCTTTGCAAGCACCTCTGCATTTTTGTACTGATGGTTTTCTGCCGCGTAAGGAAACGGTATCAAAACAGATGCTTTGCCCGCCATTGCCAATTCCGACAAGGTCATAGCGCCGGCACGGCATACTACCACGTCTGATGCCGCCATTCGCTTCGGCATATCGTAGATATATTCAAGAAGCTCTGCATTTTCGCATTTATCAAGCCCACAGGCTGCATATTCTGCCTTCGTTTTTTCAAATCCCGCTGCACCTGCGGCGTGCGTAAGCTTGATTTTCTTATTATTTTTTATATTTTCGCTTGCCCATTTTACAACGTTGGAATTGATATTTGCCGCACCTAGAGAACCGCCGTAAACCAAAACGCTGTAATCGTCTTCTTCTATGCCAAGCTCTTTTCTTGCTTTTTCGTAAGTATATGATTCGCCGTTTTCAAAATACGGGTTGCCCACGTGGATTATTTTATTGCGGTATTGCGGCTTTATATACTCGCTTGTTTTTTCGAAATCGGTAAATATGATATCAACGTAAGGGGCAAGCATTTTGATAGCCACACCCGGGATAGAATTGGATTCGTGTACTGCCGTAGGAATTTTCAACTTTGATGCCGCCTTAACCAACGGATAGCAAACGTATCCGCCCGTGCCGATAACGCAGTCGGGCTTTTCTTTTTTCAAAAGCTTTTTCGCTTTTGAAACGCTTGTTATCGTAAGATAAAGCGTTTTTACGTTTTGCAAGCTTAAGCTGCGGCGCAAGCCTTGTATATTTATGTGATGTATTGGATAGCCTGCTTTTGATACAAGCTTATTTTCTATACCCTTCGGCGTTCCGACAAAGGCTATTTCTGCCTTTGGATCGTGTTTTTTTACCGTTTCTGCAATGGCAAGCGCGGGGTTAACGTGGCCGCCCGTGCCGCCGCCCGTAAATAATATTTTCATTTTTAATTACTCTTTAAATTATGCTTTTTTCTGATATGAATATCTTGAAATAGAAAGTAAAATGCCCATTTCACACATTAAAAGTATCAACGCAGTACCGCCGTACGATATAAACGGAAGCGAAATACCCGTAGGGGGAAGCGTATTTGTAACAACCGCAATATTTAAAAGCGATTGTATTGCTATTTTACCCGTAATACCTATGGCAACAAGCTTAGAATAACTATCCGGCGCCCTGCGTGATATAACGATACCTCTGTAAACAAGCACGCCCAGCATAACGAACAGCGCCATTGCGCCTATAAAGCCAAGCTCTTCACATATAATTGCGAATATGTAGTCGTTTTGCGGTTCCGGCAGGTACATATGTTTTTGCGTTGAATTACCTATACCAACGCCGAAAAGTCCGCCCGAACAAATTGCATAAAGGCTTTGTACTATTTGCCAACCCTCGTCAAGCTCGTATTTAAAAGGGTCAAGCCATGCCATGATACGGTCGCTTGTGTATCCCGTTTGCGTTATAAGTATTGCCGCACCTATACCGCCTACTGCAAAAAGCGCGGCTATCCATCTTACGGATACCTTGCCTATAAATATTACGATCATGCCGATACAGAACAAAATGATAGTACCGGACATATGCTTTTCAAGTATGGTTATAATGCAAACCAAGCCAACGATGGCAAACGGTATAAAAACCTCTCTGAAAAATATGGGAAGATATTCCTTTAACGTAAGCTTAAAAATTCCCTTTTTCTTACCTTTTGCGGTAAAAGAATCAAGGTCGCGCGATGCCATTACGTATTTTGATATATACCACGAAAGCATCAAAACAAGCGCAAGCTTCATCATTTCCGTGGGCTGTATTTGTATTGGCCCTATCGCTATCCACCGTTTTGCGCCGTTAACGGTTTTTCCTATTATCGGCACAAGGCAAAGGCATACGAACGAAACTGTAAATATTGCAGGGGTGAATTTTAAAAACACCTTATAATCAAACTGCATTACGATAAACATTGCCGCAAATCCGATAGCTATCCACAATATATGGCGTTTTACCCAGTAAAAGCTATCTCCGTAATCGTTTTCTGCCCATGCGTAGCTTGCAGAAAACACCATTACAGTACCGAACAGAAGCAGCATTGCGATTATTACTATAAGCGGTCTGTCAAAACCTGTTTTAACCCTGTTTATAACACGCTCTGCGCGGTATTTGCCCCTGCTTTGAGATATTGTAAGCTCGCCGCCTTGAACTGTATCGGCAGACTTTACTATTTTTCTTGATGCTCCGTTTAACGCGGGGCGGGCCTCTGTTTTTGAGGAAACGGGGGCACGGTCGTTTATTCTATTGTCAGCCATTCTGCCCTCCGAATTTTAATAATTATACTCCGAAATAGGCGATAACACAGCATAAAGCCGTTACCGCACCGAAAAGAGTACAAATTTTTATCTCGGTAAGACCGCACATTTCAAAATGGTGATGTATAGGTGCCATTTTGAAAAAGCGTTTTCCCGATGTAAGCTTAAAATACAATACCTGAATAATAACGCTTGCCGCTTCTATTATGTATATTATTCCGCCTATAACGATTATAAGGGGGGATTCTACCATAAACGCAAGACCGCACGCCATGCCGCCTAAAAACAGCGAGCCGGTATCACCCATGAATATTTTTGCAGGGTATGCATTATACATAAGAAATCCCAGACATACGCCGATAAGTATTGCAGAAAGTGCCGAAGAGGATATATAGTCTGCGCCCAATTTCATAGAAACCGCGGCGAAAAAGCCGCCTATTATAAGCGTTACGGTAGAAGCAAGCCCGTCAATACCGTCTGTAAGGTTTGCGGCGTTTACTATACCCGTTATAAGAAGCAGGGCAAATATGTAATACGCAAAGCCGAGATCTATACTGAATGACGTAAACGGTATTATCAAAGCAGTGGAAAGATTTCCCGTAAGTGCAAGCGATGCAAGATAAAGTCCTGCAATCAAAACCTGCAAAAGATACTTTTGCTTTGCCGTTAATCCTTCGTTTTGTTTTTTCAACAGCTTAACACGGTCGTCTATTATGCCGATCGCGCCATACAGCAACGCCATGATTACCGTAAACACCGCTTTAAGCGCAAAGGCTATACCTTGAAGGTATATGCAATATCCCAACGCCGCTATTCCCGTTATAAACGCACTGATAAGCATGGCAAGGCCGCCCATCGTCGGCGTGCCCTCTTTGCCTTTATGCCAGCGAGGACCTATATCAAGAATTTTTTGCCCCATTTTAAGGCTTTTTAATTTTGGTATAAGAAATCTTGTGCTTGCCGTGCATACGAAAAACGAGCATACAAGGCACAATATAAAAACCGCCATTTGTTGTGTCATATCAAACCTGCTTAAAATTTCCTTCAAAATTTTCTATTGCATCTTCTAATTTTACGAATCTGCTTGCTTTGAACATTACGGCATCGCCGTTTTCCATATTTTTCAAAAGTGCGGCACTTAATTCATCGTACGATGCACCGTCGTAAAAAACGAAAATACGTTCCTTCGGCATACCTGCATCCTCTGCACCCTTTGCAATTACCGATGCATTCGTTCCCCACAAATACAGAAAATCAACGCCGTTTTGGTACATTGATGCACCAACGTCGATATGAAGTGCCGTGCTTGCCGCGCCCAGCTCGCGCATTTCGCCCAGCACCGCGTGGGATCTTGTATTTTTATCCTTGGCAAGCTGTACTAACGTTTTACTTGACGCTTTCATAGATTCGGGCGATGCATTATAACAGTCTGCAATAACCGTATAATTGCCCACAGAATATATCTTTTGCCGCAAGCCCGTTGTTTTATAATTTAAAAGACCTTTTTTAATGTTATCCTCGCTTATTCCCATACTGTAAGCACAGGCAAAAACGTTTGTTGCATTATATACGTTATGCATTCCCGCTGCAGGCACCGATATATCCGCAACGGTTCTGTTTTCGGCTTTTATATACACGTCAAACTTAACGCCTTCTGCGGCGAATCGTATATTTTTGCTTTGAAAATCGGCGTCTTCATTAAAGGCAGATGTGTATATTTTTTTATATTTTACAGGGGTATCTTTTTCGCCCCACAAAAACGGATCGTCGCCGTTCATTACAAGTATTCCGCTTTCGTCGAAATAATCTGCTATTTCAAGCTTTGCCTTTAAAATATTTTCCCTGCTTCCAAGCATTTCAATGTGCGAAGTTCCGACGTTGGTTATAATAGCCGCATTCGGACGCGCTATTTTTGCCATGGCGGATATTTCGCCCTTATTGCTCATACCCATTTCGAAAACTGCCGCCTGCGTATCTTCAGGCATGCCGAACACAACCAGCGGCAATCCGATAACGCTGTTAAAATTACCTTCGGATTTATGGGTTTTATATTGCGTTGCGAACACGGCAGACGCCATTTCCTTAGTTGTGGTTTTTCCAACGCTTCCCGTTATTCCTATCGTAGTTGTTTTTATATTTCTTTTATACCCTTCTGCAATATCGTCAAGCCCTTGCAAGGCATCATTTACAACAAGTGCGTTTACGCCTTCGGGGGCTTGCTCGCAAAGGGCACAGCAGGCACCGTTTTCTATTGCACTTTTTATATACTTATGCCCGTCTGTATTTTCGCCCTTCAATGCAACGAACATGATACCCTGTGCATTCGTTGCATCTCTTGAATCTATTATTACCGAGTTGACGGCAACATCCTTGCCAAACACAGTACCGCCGCACCATTGCGCGGCTTGCTTCAACGTAAACAGCGTTTTATTTTCCATTGATATCATCCCTTTTCGGTAAATCTTCTTTTTAAATACTCCTGCACGAGGCTTCTTTCGGAATACGGTATTTTTCCGTTTGAATTTATTTCGTATTCTTCATGGCCCTTACCCGCAAGCAAAACCACGTCGCCCTTTCGTGCCGTATCAAGTGCGTAATATATGGCATCCGTTCTGTTTTCCAACACGGTATATAGAGAATGCTTATCTACACCCTTTAATATATCCGATATTATAGCATCGGGTCTTTCGCTTCGGCTGTTATCACAGGTTATAATCGAAATATCAGCCATACGAGAGGCTATTCTGCCCATTTCGGGGCGTTTTGTTTTATCTCTGTCACCGCCGCAGCCAAACACAACGATAACGCGTTTTTCAGCAATTATGCGGCATGATTTCAAAATATTTTCAAGCGCATCGGGAGTATGGGCAAAATCTATTATTACAGAATAATCAGGTGCTATACTTTCTTCAAATTGTAATATTTCGCATCTGCCCTTTACGTATTGCATTTTTTCAAGTGCCTGTGCGCCGATATCGCACGAAACGCCGAACACCTCGCACACGGCAAGTGCCTGCACGGCGTTCATCACGTTGAAAGCACCTGCCAACGGCAATTTTACTTGCGTTTTGCCGTTGTAAAGAAAGCTGATTCCGTTTTTGCCAAAATCTTTTACGTTGCTTGCACGTATTTCGCCGTTTTCATTTAACGTACAAAATTTTTTATATCCTCTGGTACGCTTGGCAACGGTTTTCGCATACGGGTCATCGCCGTTCAGAATAACCGTTTTACTTTGTGTAAACAGCTTGCATTTGGAAGATACGTAATCCTCCATAGTTTTATGAAAATCCATATGGTCAGAGGTAATATTCGTCAGCACCGACACATCAAACGTACACGGGGCAAGCCTTTCCTGGCGCAACGCGTGGGAAGAAGCCTCAAGCACGACAACCTCTGCCCCCTTTTGCAAATACTGAAAAAGAAGAAAGAAGAAATCCTTCGGTATCGGGGTCGTCATATCGGATTTTGTCATATCCGTACCGATACCGTTATTCACAGTTCCGATTATGGCACATTTGGTGCTTGAATAATCAAATATCTGCTTTATCATTTTACAAACGGTGGTTTTGCCGTTTGTGCCCGTTACACCGATAAGCTTTAAATATCTTTCGGGGTTGCCGTAATAATTACTCCATATCACGGCGCACGCGCGTCTGACGTTATGCACCTGAACGAAGCACACGCCCGATATTTCGCACAGAGGGTCGCCCTTGCTTTCCGAAATAATACACACAGCACCGTTTGAAATTGATTGTGCTATGTAATCCTCCCCATCGCAAACGGTGCCGTTCATGGCAATAAACATATCCCCCGATTGGATAAGGCGCGAATCCTCTTTTATATCCTTTATTTCCGTTTGAAGAAAATCACTGCTTGCTTTTACAATGCAAACGCCCTTTAGTAATTGGGAAAGTTTAATACAGATCACCCTTTTCGGATAATATCTTTAAACTTCCTTTAAGAGATATGGCGCAAGGTCAGTTATTACCTATTATCTCATCCATATACATAAATTCCACCGTTACAACAGTGCCCTCGGCAACCATGCTTCCCGCTTCGGGATATTGCTTTACGGCATATGCGGATTTAGATGCAACCGCCCCCTGCACGCCTATGTTCAAGCCGAGATCCGTTATTATCTCGTTTACCTGTATCGGTGATTTGCCCATTACGTCCGGAACCTTTATTTGCTTTTCGCCCTCTGACGTACCTGTATAAAGAATTACCTTACCTTCTTTTACGACCAGCGTATCACCCGCCTTCGGCATTTGAGACGTTACGGTCGTGCCGTTGCCGCGCACAGTTACCGAATATCCCAAGCTTTGCAGCTTGCTTTTGGCAGAGCTTACGTCTGCACCTATATAACTGCCCATAGTCAACTGCTTCATATTGCCATCGGAAGATGAATATTCCGGCTCGATGCCGAGATACGGCAATACCTCTGCAAGTATTTTACTGTTATACGGTGCTGCTATTATAGAACCCTCTGTTCTGCTTAATTCAAGGTTGGGTTCATCTACTATTACTATCAGCGACACCTTGGGATCATCCGCCGGGGCAATAGATACGCAAGAGCCTACGCGCAAGGTAAACGTACCCATGGCATCGGGCTTATCACGTTTTTCCGACGTTCCCGTTTTAGAGCCTACCTTATACCCTGCAACGTACGAGTTTACCGCACCGATACCGTTGGTAACGCCCTTTTCCATTATGTCGCATATTTGTGCGCCCGTGTTTGATGATATTACCTGGCGCTTGATTTCAGTTTCAAAATTTTTAACTACGTTTCCGTCTTCGTCAAGTATCTGCTTTACCATATGCGGTGTAAGCAGCTTACCTTCGTTGGCAATACTTGAGACGGACGTTAACTGCCTTATGGGGGTAACCTTAAACGTTTGGCCGAAGGAATAAACCGCCAATTCCGTTTGATTGAAGTTTTCAAAGCTATGGCAGTACGTACTTGCCTCACCGGGGAGGTCTATACCCGTTTTTTCTTTATATCCAAAGGATTCAAAATATTCGTAAAACGTTTCTTCGCCAAGCTTTGCCGCCGTGATCATCATCGCGGGGTTGCACGACTTTTGAAGTGCGGCATCAAAATCCAAAGCACCGTGGCCGTACGTTTTATGGCATTTTATTTTTCCGTAGCCTTCTATTATGTGATAACCCGGGCAATAATACGAGGTGTGGCGCGTTGCCTTCCCCTCTTCCAACGCCATAGAACAGGTTACCGTTTTAAAGGTAGAGCCGGGCTCATACAAGTCGTTTATTGCCTTATTGGACCACATTATTCCCAAAAGCTCGGTTTTCAGGGCACGATATTCGTCTGTGCCCACCTCGTATTGGCAATTATCAAGCTTTGCTTGCGAGGCAGCATCTAACGTATATGGATCGTTACAGTCAAAATCGGGCTTGGTTGCCATTGCAAGTATTTCGCCAGTTTTCGGATGCATGATAATGCCCGTTACACGGTTTTGCGCATCGGCATTTTCAAGGCAATCTTCAAGATATTTTTCCAAAATTGATTGAATATTGTAATCTATCGTCAAAACAAGATCGCAACCGTCAACCGCTTTTACGTAGCTTTCATATTTATACGGCATATCAAGACCAAGGCCGTTTTTAGCGGTGATGATCTTACCTGATGTGCCCGTAAGATAATCGTCGTATTGAAATTCTATACCGTAAAGGCCTTGCCCGTCTGTACCTGTAAAGCCGAGAACGTGCGACAGCAAATTACCGTAAGGATAATATCTTTCGGTGCTGGTAACAAGGTGCACGCAGTCAAGCTCGTATTCGGCAATAAACGCCCTTACCATATCGGCTTCTTCCTTGCCGACGCCTTTTTTGATCGTTTCGTCCTTACGCTTTACAAGGCCGCCCTTTTCGTAAACGAAATCGTAATCAACATCTAATATACGCGAAAGATTTTCAGCTATCAGCCTTCTTTCGGCGTTGCCGTCTATATCCGCAGGAGAAATAAACACACGTTCCACGGTATTGTTATCTGCAAGGATTATACCGTTTCTGTCGTATATTTTTCCGCGCGAGGCTGAAACGCTTGTTTCCCTTGTGATATTTTCGGCGGCTTTTTTCTGATATTCGTCGTAGCTTAATATTTGCAGATAAAAAAGTCTGCCGCTAAGAAAAAGTATGGCGGACATAAGTATAATTACCAATGCCCTGTCTTGCCAGTTTATACGTTTCGGTTTTATACTTTTAATTGTTCGCCATCCCTTTCAGTAAATATAAAATTGAATCTTGTTAATTATATTATCTTAATTCTGAATATATTCCATTATATCGCTTAAACTATCGCCCAAGGCAGAAAACAATGCAGATATCGAATAGCCACCCTCTTCATCATCCTTGGCAAGAACCTGCACGGAATCGCCGCCTGCAACGCTTACGTGTTTTTTGGGCAGCTTATCTTCTTTTACCATGCCCATGGCGGCTGCTTGCTTTTCTATATATTCAAGATCGTTTTTTTGCGAAAGCTTGAAGTTTATTTCTTCCTCTTCCTCTACAAGATGCTTTAATTCGCCGCTTAACGCCGTTACCTTGTTGTTATAGTCTGTTACCTGAACGCTGACAAACACGATAAACATCAGCATCAGGGCACATATTACAGACATAAACACCGTTCCGATAGGAAGCGGGGTTTTCGATTTTTCCTTTTTAGTAAAAGTTTTTTCTTTTATCTTAAGCTTTTTTATATCTTCTGCGGGCAAAATATTCTGCCTTTCTGCAAGGGCAATATTTGCAGATACCGCAATTTGATTTGTATGGTTTTCCGCCGTCATTTTTTTACCTTCTTTTATATTTTTTCCGCAATTCGTAATTTAGCACTTCTGGATCTTGGGTTTTCCTGCAATTCCTTTTCCGTAGGCAAGATCGGCTTTTTCGTTAATACCTTTATTTTCGGGGTTTTTCCGCACACACAAATCGGAAAATCAGCAGGGCACGTACAACCGCTTGCGGCGTTTGCGTACGTTTGCTTCGTTATTCTGTCTTCCAAAGAATGAAAGGTGATAACGCACAGTCTGCCGCCGATATCAAGATGGTTTATAAGTGATACGAGCGTAGGCTCAATTATTTCCAATTCGCTGTTTACGGCTATTCTTATGGCCTGAAATGTTCGTTTTGCGGGGTGATGCCCGCCAACCTTCGCCTTTTGCGGCATTGCCGATTTTATTATATCAACAAGCTGAAGCGTTGTTTGTATAGGTGATTCTTCCCTTGCCGAAACTATCTTTTTCGCAATAGATGAAGCAAAATTTTCTTCCCCATACGTGTATATTATCTTTTTCAAATCAGCTTCGGAATACTCGTTTACAATGTTGTAAGCACTTACGGGGTCAGAGGTATTCATGCGCATATCAAGCGGTGCGTCTTGCATGTAGGAAAAGCCGCGTTCTGCACAATCAAGCTGAAAAGAAGATACACCCAAATCAATAAGCGCGCCGTTTATCCTTTCGGTACTAAGCGATTGAAGTATATCCTCTATATTTTTAAAATTATTATTTACGTAAACGATCTTGTCGTTATATTTCTGCAACCGCTTGCTTGCCGCCGCTATTGCAGTTTTATCCGTATCAACACAGATAAGCTTTCCGCCCTTCAGCCTTTGTGCAATCAACTCGCTATGGCCGCCGCCGCCCAAAGTAAGGTCGCAATATATACCGTCGGGATCTATGTTAAGACCTTCTATACATTCCGAAGCCATTACGGAATAATGGGAAAAGTCTTCTGCTGAAGTATTTTTACTCACACCGTTCCCCTTTCCGTTACATTCCGTACGTTGCAAACAGTTCTTTTATTTCCTCAACGTTTTCGTTTTCTATAAGCTCTGCATATCTTTCAGCAGACCAAATTTCTATTCTGTCGCCCATGCCGACGATAACGGCATTTTTGATTATCCCTGCATGTTCGCGCAGCTTTGTGCCCAATAATATTCTTCCGCTGGAATCCACCTCTGCACTTTGCGTTCTTCTGAACACGGAGCGCTTCGGCACTTCCCCGTTGATGGCGGGCAGTGCAGACATTATTTGCGAAGATAAATTTTCCCACGCTTCTGATGTAAATACCGTAACGCATCCGCTGAAGCCGCATGATATGTAGATATCCGTGCCTAATTGTTCACGAAACTTGACAGGTACGAAAATTCGACCTTTTCCGTCAACCGTATGCTCGAATTCGCCTACAAACATCTTTTTCTGCCCCTCCAATCTTAAGAAATTTGCGAAGTTATCCACACAATCCACATAGTTCTCCACATTTATGAACTTCGGCATCACTTTTACTCCACTTCGCCACACTTATTATATATTACACTCAAAAATTTTGCAAGAGGTTTTTGCCCTATCGGGTAACAAAAAATATAAACTTTTTGTAAATTTGCAAAAAAATCTGTTACTTGCGGATAAAATTCGTCTTTTTTCTACTTTGCACACGCTTAACGGTGTACGAATATACTTTCTGTAAAGGAGGTGTTATTATAAATTCTATCCTTACTGCTTTTTTATTAACTGCGGTAGCAGGGCTGGCAACTTGCCTTGGCGGATGCGCTGTTTTTTTTACCAAAAATGCAAAAAACGCCGACAAAGCTTTAGGCGTATGCCTCGCTTTTTCGGCGGGAATAATGATATACATTTCATTTACTGAAATATTCACAAAGGCACAAAACGCCCTTGGAAACGATACTTTTTGGGCATTTTTTCTTACAAACATCGGCTTTTTTGCAGGCATTGGAATTATGGTACTATTGCAATGGCTGCTGCCTGAAAAGCAAAGCACGTCATCCCATGTGATGATGGCGGGAATTTACACGGTTTTAGCAACAACTATACATAATTTTCCCGAAGGGCTGGCAACCTTTATGGCTGTTTTGCAAGGGCAAGAGGCGGCGTTGCCCACGTTTTTCGCACTTGCTTTACACAACATTCCGGAAGGGTTTGCCGTATGCATGCCTATTGCGTATGCAACGCACAGCAGGCTTCGCGGCTTTGGTGCTTCGGTGATATCAGGCGTTGCAGAACCGATAGGCGCATTGCTTGGCTGGTTTATACTGCGCCCTTTTATGAACGATACCGTAAGCGGCATGATATTTGCCGCAACATCAGGCATTATGGTTTACTTATGCTTTGCAGAGCTGATACCGCTTGCAGAAAAAAACTGCGGGCATAAACAAACGCTTTTCTGGCTGATATCAGGCTTTTTAGTTATAGGTGCTTCACTCGTATTATTAAAAGTATAAAAACATCGGCAGACTTCAATACAAAACTGAAATCTGCCGACTGATTCAAGCAATATTATGCAAAATACTTTTCAAGTGCTTGTGCATTGGGAACGATGGCTATATATACCTCGTCTTCCATAAGAGCAAGCGCTTTTTTCATATACGAATTCGGAATAGCAATGCATCCGCTGCTGGAAGTATCAGAAGGAACGGTACAATGCAGGAATATTGCACTGCCCTTGTAAGGCACTGCGGGGTTTACGTTATAGTTTATCATTGCCGCATAAGCGTACGAGGTTTTGTAATTTATAAGCTTTTCATACTGCCCCGATGCGTGCCATGCAGAATTCTTTTGCCAGCCCTTTACGTGCTGATTATATGTTGAAGATGTACTGTTGCTATCCCAGTAATCATCACTTGTAACTACCGTATATCCGCGCGGAACCGTGCAAGGTGCAGATGAAACGCCGAAGCATTCGCCCATTGAATACACGCCCGCAGGGGTTTTACCGTCGCCCTCGTATTTATCCTCAGGGTTGCACACACCGTTTCTGCCTATGTAGCCTGTGCAAACGAATTGGGGGTGCACTTTGCCGTTTTCTATGGTAAAGGCATGAAGGGTGCACGAAGTACCCGAGCCTTGAACTACAACAAAATATGTATCTGCCGTTTTATAATGCGGCATAAACGGAATAACTGTGGAGATGTTTGAAAAATCGGGTTTATTATACACTTGCCCAAGATTAGCTTCCATCATATTAGTATCGTTGTAATCTATAACGCCGTCTCTGTTTGCGTCGGCATCGGCAGAATACGGATATTCTGCAGGATTTTTAATATACTTTAAAGTCCTTATTATATCCTTGGTGTTAACGATGGCGTCCCTGTTGGGGTCGCAAGCGCGAAGCTCGGCATTTGCAAATGTTTTCACCGTGTATATGGAAGCAAAAACGGCAGACAAGCCGAGAATAGCCGCAAGGCATATACAAACTATCCTTATGAAACCTTTATTTTTCAAAACATATCCTCCTTTTTTTGGAAGTATATCACAACTTTTTTGTGTGATACACAGATCTTTTCGTTACATTTTACCACATAATAACGATAATGTCAAGAAAACAAATTGTTCTTTTTTTGTATCAAGAAAATAACAAATTGCCCCTTGAAATACACTTTTCGCTGTGATATAATAGGTAAAATTATATTTTATGAACAAGTTCTTACGGAGGTTTTATGAAAAAACTCCTGGCTGTTGACGGTAACAGTATAATAAACAGGGCTTACTACGGTATTCGCCCGTTAACTACGAAAAGCGGTTTGTTCACAAACGCCGTATATGGTTTGGTAAATACCGTGTGGTCTAATGTAGAGTCTGTTCAGCCTGATTTTTGTGCAGCCGCATTTGACCTTAAAGCCCCTACCTTCAGACATCTGAAGTACGACGGATACAAGGCAAAACGCAAAGGTATGCCCGAAGAATTGGCAATGCAGCTACCATACGCCAAAGCGGTATTATCGGCAATGGGCATTTCAACTTTAGAATGTGCAGGCTACGAGGCAGACGACATTTTGGGTACTATTGCCCGCTTATGTGAAGAAAACGGCGGCGTCCACGCGTATATCTTAACAGGCGACAGAGATGCTTTGCAGCTTGTAAGCGACAACGTAAGCGTTTTGCTGGTAAAAAACACCGGGGTTGAGCATTATACCCCCGAAAGATTCCAAAACGAGTATCAAACGCAGCCCGAAAAGTTAGTAGATATCAAAGCCATTATGGGCGACGCTTCGGACAATATTCCGGGTGTTGCCGGCATAGGCGAAAAAACAGCGTTGAAGCTGATACACGATTTTAAATCATTAGACGGAATATACGAAAGCAATCTTGAAGGCGTTACAAAATCAGTAAAAGAAAAGCTTTCTGCAGGAAAGCAAAACGCTTATTTATCGTATGAATTGGCAAAAATATTTAAAGAAGTGCCCTGTATCACCTGCCTTTCTGCAATCGAATACAACGGGGGCGACAAGGCAAAGCTGTTTGAATTGTTTACAGAGCTGGAATTTGGCGCATTTATAAAAAAATTCAATCTTGAAGCCGATAAAAAAACAGAGGTATTGCCGAAATTCACACCTATTGAAGAAAGCACGCTTGAAGGCATATCGGGCAAGCGTTTTTCGTGCGTATTAAGCGGTGATAACATATATTTACACAATGAAGAAACATCCGTTGTGTGCAAATTCAACAGCGAAAGCAAATTCTTTTCAAATAACGAATTCATATGCGACGAAAGCAAGCGTTTTTATTCACTGTGCAAAAATATAAACATTATTTTTGACGTATATCTTGCAGGATACATTTTAAACGCAGGCGAGGGTGACTATTCTACACCGCGCCTGGCATTAGCACATCTCGGCGTGTCGTGCGGTGCATCAGACGAGGAAAGATGTGTTTTTGCATATAAGCTTTTTCCTATACTTGATAAGCTGTTAGCAGAACAATTCGTTTCCGACTTGTATTATAAAATAGAGCTTCCGCTTTCGTACGTTCTTGCAAAAATGGAAAACAACGGCTTTTGCATAGATAAAGAAGGCATACAGCAATTCGGCGATAAGCTTTCCTTGGAATTAGACGGTATAACGCAAAGGATATACATGCTTGCAGGGTGTCAATTCAACATAAATTCGCCAAAGCAGCTTGCAACCGTTCTTTTTGAAGACCTTGCCCTTCCAACGCAGAAAAAATCCAAAACGGGGTACAGCACCAATGCAGACGTTCTTGAAAAGCTTCGCCCGTATCACCCTATAATTGACGAAATACTTGAATACAGGGCAATTTCCAAATTAAAAAGCACATATACAGACGGGCTTTTAAAGGTAACCGACGAAAAAGGCGTTATACACACAAGCTTCAACCAAACGGTTACGGCAACCGGCAGACTTTCTTCTACCGAACCTAATTTACAAAACATCCCCGTGCGTACCGCAAGGGGGCGCGAATTACGCAAATATTTTATTCCCAAATCGGATAAATACACGCTGATAGACGCCGACTATTCGCAAATAGAATTACGAATTCTTGCCGCAATAGCACAAGACGATAAGATGATACGCGCATTTTCCGAAAACGAAGACATTCATACGCTTACCGCAGCTAATGTTTTCGGGGTGGATAGATCACTTGTTACAGACGAGCTGCGAAGGCGCGCAAAGGCGGTAAATTTCGGTATAGTATATGGCATAGGCGACTTTTCGTTGGCGCAGGATATCGGCGTTACGAAAAACGCGGCGAAAAAATATATCGAAAGTTACCTTGCAAGCTATCCTGCCGTTGCGGATTATCTTACGCAAATAAAACGTTCTGCCAAGGAATGCGGATACGTTTGCACCCTATTTGGCAGAAGAAGATATATTCCCGAGCTTACTTCTTCAAAGAAAAATCTGATCGCCTTTGGTGAAAGGGTGGCAATGAACAGCCCCATACAAGGCACGGCGGCAGATATAATAAAACTTGCCATGGTTAACACGCAGAAAGCGCTTGAAGAAAGCGGGCTTGATGCGCATTTGATACTTCAAGTACACGACGAGCTGATAATAGAGGCAGAAAAGTCGTGTGCCGAAAAGGTAGCACAAATTTTGAAGCACGAAATGGAAAACGTTGTAAAGCTTCCCGTGAAGCTATCCGTAGAAATAAAATCAGCCGATAGCTGGTATTATTGCAAATAACGAAAAGCGGTGTTATATATGAAAAAGAAATTATTATCATTTTGCTTGATGCTTGCCTGTATTTTTTCGCTGGCATCGTGTACGGCTGCACGCACAAGCGACAGCGGCGTTTCAGTTTATACAAACGAGGATTATCACTTTAAGTTTACGCACCCGTCTTCATTTTCGTTTAAAGAATTTATCGAAAGCGAAGAGGTAGCCGACGAATGTGACATTTTATTTACCGGTCAAGAAGACGACGTAATAACTTTATCATGCAGATTCAACCCTGAAAAAACGCTGCACGATTACGCAAAAAGTAAAAAATTCCTTCCGCAGAATATGACAAGCGTTACCCCTGCTTCGTTTATTTACGACATGAGGGATAGCGATACCCCATATTATCTTATCGTTTCCGCTACTAAAAGAATGGTGGTTACTGCAGAATACAAGTATTCCGATAAAAACGACGAGGAAAGACGGAGCTTGTGTGATGATTTGAAATTTGAATTTACAACATACGCCAACGTTCCCGGCGACAATAGATTTTTAAGCGGCGACATATATATTGCAGACGGCAAATTTTCCCTGAACATACCTGCCAATGCAACGTACGAATTATCGCCCGAGCCAAACGGCGAAATCCCCGAAGAGCTTGAAAAAGGCGAAGACCCGCAAAAATATAAAAACGCAAACTGCACCGATATAGACGTTTTTGCAAAATACTACACGGCAGGCTTCCGTGCGGTTGAAGGTTCAAAATCACACTTCAACGACGTGCTTACCGATAGCGATGCGGAAAAAACAGACGCTTCTTTTATATCCTCTCTTTGCGGTGATAAAATATCAAACATATCAATATCAGAAAAACGACTTCTTGAAGGCAAAGAAAAGGGCTTTTACATTTGCGTAAATTACACCTGCGAATACAACGGCGAAAAGGGATTCGGCGCGTATATCGCGGGATATAACGAATATACGTTTTACGAATACGCCTACGCATGCAGAAACGATACGCCGAAAGGCGAACAAACGCAATTATTCGATCTTCTTGCAAGCGCGGAATTTACAAATTAAAGAAGGGTGAAAAAATATGAAAAAATTTGCGGTTTTACTTATGTTATTCGCTTTATGCCTGCCGATATCTGCATTTGCAGATACTGCCGACGGTGTGATAAATTGTGATCTTCCCAAAACGTCAGATATACAAATGACCGTTGACGCAAGCAACGACGAGGCGCAATGGAAAAGCGCCGGTAAAATAACGTTAACCAAAGAAAACACGGGTACGTGGTCCGGCATGGCTGATGAAGCACACATTCTTCCGATAGACGTTTACCTTTTGTGGGGTAAAGACGGCATATACGTATATGCAAACGTTACCGATATCGACCCTACGTTTAATGGCGTAAGCGACTGTTTTGAAATATCATTCAATCCCGGCGGTCTTATTCCTAAAGAAGACGAGCTGCAAGGTATGTTTTTCATGTTTTTCCCAAATGAAGACGGTACCGTTAAATGCACTCGTCATAATATAAACAGGGATACGCTTTCAGGCATCGAAGCATACGACGTAGAAAGCGCGTACAAGCAAACAGAAACAGGCTGGGCTATTGAAGCTATGATACCGTGGCATTACATATGCGACCCTGAACGCCAGGTTTACGTTGGAAAAAGATCCACAAGGCCCTTATTAAGAACGTTCGTTGCCGAAGAAGGTGCGTTTTTAGACGTTACGCTTTGCTGCCTCAACGGTGATGCGGAAACCATATATCACGCTGTTTACAGAACTTGTACGGATAATATCGGTTCAAACTTCAACACGGATTCTTACAACGTACGTCTTAATTTATCAAAGCCGCTGCCTTTAGCGCCTTCAAAAACGGAAACCGCAGAAATAACATCAAGCGAAACGGATAATACAAACAAAAATAAAGACGATTCAGTATCATTTTTACCGTTTATATTGATTCCCGCAGCGCTTGTGATCGCCGTTATCGTTGTTGTGATTTTAGTATTGAAACGCAAAAAGTAGTTTTTAACACTTTTAACGGTTACTTTATATTCAAATTAACTGTGTATTTAAACAATTTTATCAAAATTCAAATTTATCGTATTGACAAACACCATGATAAATGATATAATGTCAAACGTAAATATCGGCACTTTTCGGTTCGTACGCTTAATAAAAAGGCTACGGGCGCTCCGTGCCACATTTTCACATTTATTAAATTTATTTTTTTGGAGGCTTTAATAATGAGAAAAATTCTTTCGCTTATCATTGTTGCCACTATGCTTGTAAGCGTTATGGCAATTCAAAGTAGCGCAGCGATGAACATCGGTCTTGTTAAGGTTCTTTACGCAGATTCCTCAACTATCACGATCGACGGTAACGTTGGCGCAGCAGAATGGGACGAAACAAACAGCTTGAAGCTTAAAGCAGGAGATAACACCGCCGGTTGGACAGGTGATTCTGTTTACACAGATGAAATCCAGTTCTTCTACTCCTGGGGTGATGACGGCCTTTACATGGCTGCAAAAGTTATCGACAGCACATTCTCCCCTGCAGAAATAGATACAACTGCTGAAGCTCTTGAAGTTTCCGCACTTAGAGACAGATTCCAGATCGCTTTCAACCCCTGCGGCCTTATCGCAGACGGTTTTAACGGTTTGTTCTTCTCCTTCGCACCTACATTCAACCCCGATAACGAAACTATTGATACAGTTACGGGCGGCGAACTTATTTGCAGAAAGCACAACTGGGAAGAAAGCAACGTTGACGGTCAGATGACAGTTAACGGCGCAGAAGCTACATACAAGGGTGCTTACACAAGAACTGCAGACGGTTGGGACATGGAAGTTGTTGTTCCGTGGGCTCTTATCTCTACAAAAGACAGAATCTGGGACGTTCTCGCTAACGATGTTCTTCCCACAGATGTTGAATCCAAATATCTTTCTATCTTCGACCCCAACAACGAAGACAGAAGCAAAGCTTTCACAAAAGCTATCATCGCATACGTTGACTGCGAAGTAGGCAGCGACACTACTCTTGGTACTGCAAGAACTGCTACAACAGCAGAAGAAGCAGACAACTTCCAAGTTGAATCCTTCGACCTTGTTTTGAAGTTCTACAAAGCGGACGAAGATAAAGCTGATGAAACTGTTACACCTTACACAGTTGACGAGCTTAAAGCATTCGATCCCGAACCTTTCGAGATCGCTGCTCAAACAGATGCTCCCACAGAAGCACCTGACGTTGATGATCCTTCAGAAGAAGACGACGAGACAAAGGCTGTAACAAACGCTACAACAAACAGCAAAGATACAACAGCTGCATCCGGCGACGATGATAAAGGCGGCAGCCCCATCATCTGGATCGTAATTGCAGTAGTTGCAGTAGTAGCAGTTGCCGTTGTTGGCATCGTAGTTGCAAAGAAAAAGAAATAATTTCTTAAAACAAATACGCGATAATATAAATGTGAAAAAAAATCTACCCTGTACCGTTTGGTGCAGGGTAGTATTTTTATTATAATATCCGTTACGTTGTTTTTTCTTGTTCGGGAATTTGCGCTTGTACGTACATTTCAGCAAACATCATATACGCAAACGACCTTACCGCAAATATCAAAGAAAGTGCGCAGGCATCCTTTTCTTCGGCATTGCACACTTGGTGTGGTGTGCCGCGAACAAGTGCACTAAAGCCTTCGTCTAACCCAATTCTGAATATTTCGTACGCTTTTTCTACGGTATAGATTTTGCCCATCTCGTCAAACAGAGATTTTATTTGCGCCATAGAAAACACGCGCTTAAGCACGCATATCATAAGAAAGCGTGCAATATGCTCTTTATTATAACGCTTTTTGTCCGGTGGGGGAACTATCTTTTGTTTAACGTAGTTGTTAAGCATAGAAGATGTTACTATGCTTTCGTTTTTCGGTGCAAAAATACCGAAATATTTATCTGTTAAAACAAGAACCTGATCCATATAAAGATCTATATCGGGAAGCGCATCCCACCTGGGGCACGCGAAAGATTCCAAGTGTTGAATGTTCACAGGCATACCTCATTATTTTTTCTATTATTATATCACCGTATGTTTAATATGTCAAGTCAGAATTAAAACGAGGGGATAACGTCAATATTTCGTTTGAAATAAATATTTACATTCTGCATATTGAAAAAAGGCGCGCGTTATTTTATCATTTATACAAATAATGGATTTACGGTGTAATATGAACGAAGAAAATCTTTTTCAAAACAATGCAGATAAAGAAAACCTGCTTCGGCTTTTGCTAAAGCGGCAAAGCATTGACGAGCGTGCATATGCCATTGTGCGCGAGCTTGTTCGCCCACTGGTTTCCGAGGGGGGCAATCTTACGCTTGACACAGCGCGTGAAATGTTTAACCGCACGATGCAGCTTTCCGAATACGCGCCTGCCGATTTTCCCGGATATGAAAAGCAAAACTACATAAACAGCATGATAACACGCCTTACTGCCTGCATGTGCATTGACGAGTTATCGCACAACAAACACCACTTATCAGATTTTTTGCCCGCTTCCCCACCCGTTCAAGGCGGGGTGATTGCATATTTGAAGAATCAATTAGCAGATAAGGCGTATAAATCGTTTTCAAAGCACGTGCAATCTGCGCGCGTAGCATATCCAACGGATTTTAACGGCGTTTGCGAAGCTGTATATTACGAAAAAGCAGACTACTGCATTTTACCGATTGAAAATTCTAACGACGGGCGTCTTAACGGTTTTTATAATCTTATAGAAAAATACGAATTGTTTATTTGCCTTTGCACAGACGTATATTCGCCCGATGCAAGCGCATATACCAAATTCGCACTTTGCCAAAAAAGCCATTCCCCCTTTTCTATACACAAGCGCGAATGCGATTACTACGCTGAATTGCTTATAACCCCCGATGTGGAAAATTCACTATCAGGCATTCTTTTCTGTGCGGATTTTTTAAACGTAAAAACGATAAAAACCGAATGTATGCCTGCAATGTATTCCGAAAACGATTACAATATGTACGTTACTTTTTGCGGAAAAGAAAGAGATCTGTACAGGCTTTTAATGTTTTTTGCTTTGCAACAGGTTAGATATTCATACATCGGCATATACACATGTATATAATACCACAGTTACGAAGCGTGCATTTTATGCACGCTTCGCTTCATATAAGACGAAGTCTTATGCTTCACATTTGCAAAAAGCCAATGCTTCATTACAAAAAGATACCACCCGAAAAAGGAATTTCCTTTTTCGGGTGGGTTTTATCTTATGTGATAACAAGCGAAGAATTTATACGAAAAATTTCTATCGCTTTATTAAAATACTTATTTATTTGCGTATCCTTTTACGATACCCGTTTAATTCTATTATCAATCTTCGGGTATTATCAATCCGTAATCGTTATCCTTACGTTTGTAAACTACGTTCGTTTTTTCCGTTTCTGCATTTACAAATACAAAGAATTGATGCCCCAAAAGGTTCATTTGAAGAATAGCCTCTTCTACAGACATCGGGCGGAAAGAAAATGTTTTTTCCCTTATTTTAAACGGTGCATCCTCGTCTTCTTCGGCGGGAAAATCGTAAACTGCATTATCAAAATACGTATCTCTTAATCTTTTTTGAAGGCGCGTTTTGTTCTTTCTTATCTGGCGTTCTATAATGTCAACCGCTGTATCAAGCGCATTACGGAACGTATCACTCTCTTCCTCTGCGCGGAAGAGCGTACTGCCGACTGTGATCATAAGCTCAAGAATCTCTTTATCACGCTTTCTGGAAAGTACGACTGATGCTTCTGCATTGTTATTAAAAAATTTGTCGAACTTTGCAAGCTTCTTTTCAATAATCTGCTTCAAATCATCAGAAACGGTAATTTGCCTAGCCACTATCAATGTTTTCATCGTAAAACCACCTTTACAAGAGATTACAGGAAGATCGGCTTCTATCCTGTGATTACACTATACCATATTACGATGAAAAAATCAATACTTTTTCACATTTTTTTAGTGATTTTTAATAAATTATCCAAATTTACCTCTGTTATTTCGTGCAAATCGACACTATCATACAATTTCCACACTTCTTTATGGGTTATTTCTGCATTTTGGGGAATAGTTTGAAGGGTGGAAAGCGACTCTAACTCGAAGAAATTATTTCCCGTGAAAAATTCGCAATTAACGCCCCAGTCGGGATATTCACCGTCGGGAACGTTTTCAAACGTTTTTTCAAAAAGCACATTTTTATTTTGATAGTATATTTGCCCGCAGTTGCAATCGCAAGCAATTTTGAAATCACAACCTGCTGTTTTATCTTGCTTTACGGCAATATATTTATCGGTAAGATGCAATCTTTTGTCCGTGATCTTCGTATAGGGCCAAAGTACAATTTTTCTGTTAGGCAAAAGACCAGTGTTGTTATCGTTTACTTTAACAAAACCTACACCGCCCTGCGCCATAACAGACAACGCCCATACTGCGCCCTTGATATCCTCGTTAGAAATATTTTTAACCGTGTTATATACACTGATACCGCCGTTTTCGAAAACAAGCTTTATCGAAGTTTTCACCTTACTGCCGTTAAGATCATTTTGCATAAAGGAAACGTAATCGTCGCCTATTTCATATTCCACGGGAATATTATCGTTAAGATACGTTTCGGGAAAAGCCTCGGGTGACATCCACACCCTATGCCCGCCGTACAGATACCATACTGCACCATCGCCGAATACATCCTTCATAGGATCATCGTTGCGCGAGGTTTCGCGGTTGATATCTTCAAAAAACAGATTTTCTCCGTTTTTATAAGACATATATATTACCCTTGGGCCGATATCCACCGTTACGCCTACTGTTATATCACCGTATGAAGCAAACAGCGTTTTGCCGAAATTTTTATATTCCTTTATTTGTGTTTTCATTATATTTCCCTTTCTTATTTTATCGTTCCTATTATTTTCGCTATTTCGTAAAGTGCATCTGTAAGCGACGGTGCAGGGCGCACCGCAGGAAGATCATCACCGTAAAGATACACCTGCCCGTTTTTGCAAGCGTATATATCTTTATACCCTTCCCTTTCGCGTATTGATTGCGCGGTAAATTCTTCACCGGATACGAAGCTGATTATCAATTCAGGATCAAGCTTTTGGATATCCTCTACCGTAAAATAAGTTGTTCCCGTTGAGGATTCAAACACATTTTCGCCGCCTGCGATATTTAACAATTCGCTTACAAGCGAATCGCCGCCGTATGCGTATTGAATCTTTTCAGTACCGGCTTCTATACAAACCTTTTTATTTTCAAGCAGCTTTTCGGCAAGTGCGCGGATAACCGCGATATCGTTGCGCATGATTTGTATTATTTCTTCTGCCATGTTGCTTTTATAAAACACAGCACCCATCAGTCTGATGTTGGATTCTGCCACAGAAATTCCACCTTCGTCTTTAAACACAAACACGTTTATCCCTGCAGATTTCAGTGTTGAAGCTATTTCTTTTTGCGAGGACGAAATTATAGCCGTATCTATCGAAAGGTTTTTAAGCGCATCTGCATCGGGCAGGTTGATTATCTTTTCCCTTGCGGAAGAAGGCACACCCGAAACCTCGGCACACGCGCTGCTGCAAGACTTTATTTTTCTTGCACAGCCCAAAGCCACGGCAATTTCTGCTGCGGCAGGCGAAGAAACGTAAACCCCGTTGGGTGCGTGTTGAAGCGTATATGCGTTATTTTCATAATCCTCCACTTCTATATTAAAGGATTGCAGATCCGTTTCTTTTCCTATCGGAATTACCATTGTTTGTTGCATACACGAGGTGAGAACCAGCATACATATCAATATAACAAAAGCGAAGCTGCGCTTTATATTCATACCGACCTCCAAAAAAATATATAAAATTCCCACCGGCGTTTTAAAAACCGTTTATTTGGAAAAAATCAAAACGGGGTGAGTAAAACGGAAATTCAAAGATATATCGAAAACACACCGATAAAGCGTGAACAGCTTTTCGAAAAAACCGTAGATTCGGAAAAGGTTTACCAAGCAATAAGCCGTGCAAAATTACGTGCGGTTTCCTTGGTTGAAGAAAAAACAAATACGGTAACAAGCAATGAAGGCTGAAAAAACCGCCGCACTGTATATCCGCGTTTCTACCGATGCCCAACGCGAAGAAGGATATTCTATCGAAGCGCAAACGCAAATGCTGAAGGCGTATTGCATCAGCCGTGAAATAAAAAGGTATTCGTTTTATATCGACGGCGGATTTTCGGGATCAAACATACAACGCCCGGAAATGCAACGCATGATAGAAGACATAAACAACGGCGAAATAAGCAGCGTTATCGTTTATAAATTAGACAGATTATCAAGAAGCCAAAAGGATACGTTGTACCTTATAGAAGACGTTTTAAACCCACGCGGGGTAAGCTTCGTTTCGCTGCGCGAAAATATGGATACATCTACCCCTATCGGCAGGGCAATGCTTGGCATTATGTCGGCATTTGCCCAGTTAGAGCGCGAAACGATAAAAGAACGCACAAGCCTTGGCATGAAGGAAAGGGTAAAAAGCGGATTATGGCCCGGCGGCGGAAAGATACCCTTTGGGTACGATTACGACAAAGTGCGCGGCATTCTTGTTCCCAACGAAGACGCAGAAACTGTAAAAAAGATATATTCCCTTTATTTACAGGGGTTTTCGACTTTAAAAATTGCACAGCTTACCGGGCTGAAATACGAAAGGCTTGCAATACAAATTTTAAAACGGAAAACAAATATAGGATATATAGTTTATAACGGCGTTGAATATAAGGGCTGCCACCAACCAATTATAAGCGAGGATACGTTTTATGCCGCACAAGATGAAATGAAGCGGCGCAAGAAAACAAGCGTGCAAAGTGCAAAATGCTTGCTTGCAGGGCTTTTGGTATGCGGTATATGCGGGTCAAAAATGCGTTATCAAAAATGGAACGACGGCAGATATAAAATATACTGCTATTCGCAAGATACATCGAAAACACATTTAAGCAAGGGCACGCGCTGCAACAATGCAAAAATATGGGCGCACGAGCTTGAAGATGCAGTTTTAAACGACTTATTTTCTTTGAAATATAAAGAAAACGAAAACGTTAATCCGGGAGAGGATCTGCTGAAGATCCTATCAGATACGCAAAAAAGCATTAAACGTAAGATATCACGCCTTTACGAGCTTTACGCAAATAAGGAAGAGAACGAAGAAGATGATATTCTGATTGAAGAAATAAACCGCCAAAAGCAAGAGCTTATACGCGTATCGCAACAAATAAAAGATGAAAAAGCAACAAGAAGCTTATCCGCAACAGCGAAGGAAAGACTTGAAAAAATAAGCGCCCTTGCCAACGTTTGGGAAAATATGACAACGGAAGAAAAGCGCACGGTTTTGCGCGAGGTTATAGATAAAATCGTTATAACAAACGACAAAATCGAAATTTTCTATTCTTCAAGCATAGTTTAACGTGCAGCCGCCGCATTGCGCAGCGGCTGCACCTTTATTTGTTTTATTTTACTCTTTCTTCTTTTTGGGTGTAACAAACAACACCACGTTAACGGCAACTGCCGCCACTGCAACAACTGCAACGATTACCCACAAAACGGTATTGTTGTTCTTTTTAGGGGTAGCCGCATTATCATCGGTGGGTTGCGTTTGCGCGTTTGCATCAACAGCGTCTTCTGTATCTTGCACGTCAGCCTCGGAATCCTGTGTTTGTTGCGTTTCTTCGGGTAATTGCGTTTCTTCGCCTATCGTACCCGTATGCCCTTCTTTTGTCATAAATGCGATATTGTGTATGTATATAGTATCGCCGCCGGGCATGTATGTTGAAAGATAAACCTCGCCTATATAATCGGTTTTAACGTTCAGCTTAACCGTTCTGCGGAACAGATTATCACCGTTACCGCTTTTTAAAGTGGAACAGTCGATATCGAAATCACCTTGATTACCTGCAGAATAATCCTTATCGGGGTTAGTAGTTAACCCAAGCAATGAAGATTTGCCGTCTGTTTTTGCAACAAAATCGCCCGCGGTAGAATAATCTATATATACATAGTCGTATTTTGAAAGATTTAATTTTCCAAGATCCACAACAACGGAAGGCTTGCATGCAACAACACGCCATTTAATGCCCATTTCTTCATCTTTTTTAGAAAATCCGTCTTCGCGCGGAACGTTTACAAGATTGTACATCTCGTATGATGCAACGGAATCTTCGTTTAAAAGCGAAGGATTTACAAATTCAGAGCCTTCGGGTGCTTTACACTTTGTTTCGGGCATACCTTCGTAAACGGGTATAAGGAAGCTTATTGCCGTATCAAGAAATCCGTTTGAAGCGTATGCGTTATACATTGTATTACCTTCGCTTGTTGCGGCAGTAATATTCTGCATATATTGCCCCCAGAAGTTCTTGGAAGACCTCGGGTCAACATTAAACTTTTGCAAATACGGAATATTCTGATAAACGCTTATATACTTTTCTTTTACTTTAAGAGAACCGCCGTAAAGCGCTTTCCATCTTGTGTTCCACGATGGATTTCCGCCCCATTTATCCGCCATTGAGGGCGTACCCTGTATGGCTTCCGTCATACCACCCTGGAATATATAGAAATATCCGGTACCGGCAGAGCCCATATTGTAGTAGTTGTAATATCCGTTATATTTTTTAGAATCTGCAAGGGTAAAGCCGGATGTAGGTGCATTGATAAGGTTACCGTTTTCATCCGTATTGGAATATTTACCGCTTCCGTTATCGTAATAATACCACATTCTGTCACCGCAGGCACCCGTTATAAGCGGGGATTTACCCGTTCCCTGCTCTTGCCTTACGCGCGAAGCAAGAAATACGGGGTTTACGCCTATTTCTTTACCGGTATTATACAAAAATTCTGCATAGGTGGTATTGCTGTATTTATCGTCAAGCTTGTTATTTTCCATAAAAGTGCCTTTTACAGCCGCTTGAACGGCTTCAAGACTTATGCCGTCTGCCCACGAAAGCTCTAAAAAGCGGAATATACTTTTTTCGCCAAGGAAGTTGCGGGGGTCCATTTCATATTCAACCGCGGTTTTAGATGCTTTATACCAGCCTGAATCGTACAACATGGTATTCGAAAAATCTCTGTACTCAGTACTTGAGCGCGAGCAAAGATTTCTTTTCACATCGGCATCGTATTCTTGATAAATAACGTAATCCCAAGTATAGGCTTCCTTTTGCGCCTGCCTGCTTAATTCGGTAACTTGCAAAGGCTCGAAGGTCCAATCCTTATATTTTTTATGAAGCGCAAGCAAAGAAGAAAGATAACTTTCGGGAAAGCCTTTGTCGCGCAATGCTTGCTTATACGCCTCGTCTGCGGCTTCGTCTGCAAAAACTGAAATCGGTGTTGCAAACGTGCTTGCAAGCATTACAAGGCAAAGCGAAAGCAACGCGAACCTTTTTAAAAGTTTCATTGATATCTCCGTTCCCGGCCGAGGGCCGAATACAAACTTTTTTTGTATTATACCATACCTTTTTTAATATTTCAACCGCTTTTTATGTAAATACCCGATTAAGATAAATGAAAAAAGCGGGAAAAACTTCCCGCTTTATCTTACAGGGCCTTTTTAGGAATTACTACAGCCCTTGCATTTTCTATATTATTGTTATTTGCTTTTTTCAGAGCTTCTACGGAAATACCGTATTTTTTTGCAATATTCCACGCGGTTTCCTTTTTCGACGGATAGTAAAGCACAAACGGGGCAGGCGAGGCGCTTACCTCTTTATCAAACGCGTTTACGCTTTTAAGCACAGTTTGTATTTTATCCGTGCTTACCGAAATATCTGCAAACACTTCGGTCGTTACGGAATAGCCGTCACCGTCGAAACGTGTTTTTATTTCTCCGCACGAGCAATTCAGTAACACCTTGGCATTTTCATCTGACGGATTATCAAATTCGCCTTTAAACGGAACGGTATATTTCACACTTGATAATTCTTCTCCGTTTTGGCATACAAACGTAATATCAGCATCGCCCCTGCATTCTATTTTTCGCCCTGTGGGAATTGCTTTGCAATTAACAACGTTTCCGAGTGTTAAAAGCACGTCGCCGTTTATTCCTTCGAAAACTTCAGGCGGAATATCCGCACTTACAGTAAAATTGCCGCGCACCGTGCCACAAGCACATTCTGTTACAAGGTTTTGATATTCCGCCTCGGTCCTATGCGCGGTACTGTACATGTCGGAAAACGCCGACACACTTTCGTTGCAGGCGCAGGTCGTACGAACATCGTACAGAAAATCAAGCTCGATAACGCGTTTTTCGCCTTCTGTATTTTCCGAAACAGATGTGGTAATGTCGTAAACGCTCATTCTTGCCGAACAGGTGCATTCTTCGTTTATGCCTTCTTGTGAAAATATGTTTGAAAGACCAACTGATATCGGCAGAAAAGCAACTCCCGATTCCCCGTTTTCGTTCGGTACTGTTTGATAAACGACTATACCCGTTACGGTTGCTTTAAAAACAATGCTGTTTGTTTGAGGTGTTAATTCGGTTATCTGCGGAAAAACGTAAACCGTTATAATTCTTTCGGCTTCGGGGTACTCGCTTGGGATGGCGATATCCTCTGATGCGCCTATACCCATTTCTTCAGAAACTGATATTTGTGCACTTTGCACTTGCACGGTGGATATTTGCTTTTCATCTTCACAAAGTGTAACGCCTTCGTTTTGCACGGTTAAATATTCATCGCCCCATGCGTTTATACAGGCGTTTATTCTTGCCTTTAAGCTTATCTTGCGCGGATCAAGCACGCGTAAAGCGCAGTTTTCAAGCTTTACAACCACATCTGCCGTTTTGGCGTTTTCGTTTTTGATATTTATGTAATCCGAAAAATCAAACTTTACATCTGCACATTGCAGGCTTTTGTCCTCTGCCTGATACATAACGCTGCAGGATATTACCCCGTCGTATTCGATTTTTTCACCGTTGATATACACCCCTGTAAGCCTTGCATCGCAAGCCACGTTAAGCACGCGTTTGATTTTTGGAAAATAGTCTGCAAGGCTGTGTTCGTATGAAGCTTCCGTTTTGTTTTCACCGTTGAATATTTTTTTGCAAATACAGGATTCGTTACTGTTATACATTTTATACCCCTTTCGTTTTCTGCTTAACACAGTATATTTATGCTGACACGGTTTTATGAATAAAATCCCTTTTCATTCATTTTTTTGCGTATTTTTTCAAGCGACGCCTTTTCTATTCTCGACACGTACGAACGGGATATACCAAGCAGCTGTGCCACTTCCCTTTGCGTTTTTGGCTTTTTTCCGTCTAATCCGTAGCGCAGGGCGATTACTTGCCTTTCCCTTTGTGACAGTCGGCTTTTTACTGTACGAAGCATTTTTTCTATCTGAATTTTTCTGTTTATATCATCTGCTATCGTGTCGGGCACGCTGATGATATCTATATACGTAAGGGGGTTCCCCTCCTTATCCGTATCAAGAACTTCATTTATAGATACTTCGTTTTGCAGCTTTTTTCTGCTTCGAAAATGCATCAATATTTCATTTTGAAGGCATTTACCCGCATATGTGGCAAATCGCGTTCCGTTTTCCGGCTTAAAGCTGTCGATAGCCTTTATAAGACCTATCGTACCTATGGATATAAGGTCATCTTGATTTTTTGCAAGCGTATAATACTTTTTAACAATGTGTGCCACAAGGCGCATATTATGTCTTATAAGCTTTTCACGCGCACCCATATCGCCGTTTTTCATTTTTTCAAAGCATTCGCTTTCCTCCTTTGCGTTAAGCGGCGGAGGATAGGTTTCACTATCCGATACTTTCAGAAAAAGAAAAATAAAGTTATATATAACCGCAAACAGCCCTTCTAACATTGCCCCCTCCGATTAATATTATTTTAACATACCGTTAGATTCAAAGATACAATAACGGTATATAATAATAGATATGCGTCGAATTTTGTTTGTAGAACATAAACGGAAATATATTTGGGGGTACATATGAAGGTTGCGGTTATAGATATTGGCTCTAACACTATAAAATGCGATATTTTTTTCGTAAAGGGTACAGAATTTATATGTCTTTCTTCCTCTTCCTTGCGAGGTGCTTTGGCAAGCCACACGGCAAACGGATATCTTTCTGAAAAAGGATACGAGGTGTTAAAGGAAATTTTGTCGGGCTTTGTATCGGAAGCAAAAAATGCAAGCTGTGAAAAAATATTGGTTTTTGCAACCCAAAGCTTAAGAAATATCGACAACACACAGCAAGTATGTGAAAATATAAAGCGCGACGTCGGCGTTGATATCGACGTTATCAGCGGCGAAGAAGAGGCCGTGTGCAGTTTTACCGCCCTGCAAATGTCTTTAAATGAAAATCAAAGCGGTATTATGGCAGATATGGGCGGCGGCAGTCTTGAACTTGTTGAGTTTAAAAACAACGCACCTGAAAATATGTGCAGTCTGCCTTTGGGTGCATTAAAGGTGGCAAAGGCACTTGACGTGCCGCCGATATTAGATGCACGCCGGAACGAATGCGTACGGCAGCACGCACTTACATTTTTACAGTCATCTTCAATAAATCCAAAAAAGAATCTTTACGTAATAGGCGGAACGGCACGTTCGATTTTTTCGCTTTTATTCTGCGAAAAAACCGAAATATCCACCGAAGAAGCAGAAAAAGCGTTTGCTTCTTTACAAAATGCACCGAACGATTCGTTACATCTTATAAAATGCGCTTTACCAAAACGGTACGACAGCTTCATGACGGGATTTGCTATTTTCAACGCGGTGTGCAATTATTTCGGGTGTGAGAAAATAATTTTATGTAAGCAAGGGGTAAGAGATGGGTATCTTAAAAGACATCTTGAAAAATAGAATAAAAGCACCAATTTCGCTGCTTATCATTTTTTCGATATGCTTTTGCGGTGTTTCTTGCTCTGTTTTCGGGGTAGATAACACAGATTACTCTTTGGAAAGCGCAGTTGATACTTTACAGGTGCAAAGTGATACCGCGCAGTCGTTGTGCGAATTATGCAGAATACTTACTTTTTCCCAAAACGGCATAGTATGCTTTGAAAAATTTCAAAAGCAATATCCGTTGTATTCAAATATCGTTTTGGATTATCTTGCCGGCACGTATTTCGACCAATACTCGGCAGATGATAAAATGTTTTCAAGGCTTGCAGAAGAATATCCCGAATTAAGCATTAACACGCTTATCCCCGCAGAGGATCTTTCTGCCGCGGTATATACCTTCTTCGGCGGCGAGGTGCACGTAAAGCACAAAAGCACTTCAAGATACAGTTATCTTGATAAAATAAACGCATACATACTTACAGGAAAGCTGTCGCATACATACGTTGATATAGAAATGCTTTCCTTATATGAAACCGAAAATACATATAAGGCTACGGTACGCTTTACCGAAAATGATGAAAAATCAAGCAAGGATTATCTTGTAATATTTAAAAAACGAAATGATAACGCCAGTCCGTATATCTATTCAGTACAGGAAGCGGGCAATATTTGAACGAGCATTTACGCGCTTTCTTCGCCATTATTATCACGTATTCGTCAAATTAAACATATAATTTTATCAGGGTTTACACCCTGATATTTTTTTAAAAAGGAGAATCTTATGGCGCAATTTACAAACCAAGCGCAGCTTTCATATAATAACACCGTTGTGAATTCAAACGTTGCAACGGGTGAAATACTTGAAGTTTTATCTGCTGTAAAAACCGCAGTAGTAGCGGATTATACGCGCAGCGATGATATAACATACGTAATCAGCGCGGTTAACTCGGGAAATACCGCATTAACCGGCATAAGCATAAGTGACGACCTCGGCGGATACGCCTTCGGTGCAAACACCGTATATCCGCTTAATTATACAGACGGCTCTGTAAAGCTTTATATCAACGGCGTATTGCAGGGAGCGCCTGCGGTAAGCGCAGGCCCTCCTTTGGTATTCAGCGGCATTACTATACCTGCAAACAGCAGCATGGTACTTGTTTACCGTACGGAATTAACGCAGTTTGCCCCGCTTGATACGTCTTCAACCATTGTAAACACGGCAACATTGAACGGTGCAGGTATTCCTACACCGATAACGGCATCAGAATCGGTTACACCGGCCCAAGCACCCGAGCTTACGATAACGAAAAGCATCGACCCTTCCGTTGTTACGGAAAACAGCCCCATTACCTACACATTCGTTATTCAAAACTATGGCAATACACCTGCCATTGCAACCGATAACGTAACCGTAACAGATACGTTTGACCCCGTTCTTTCAAACCTTGCAGTTACGCTTGACGGGACTGCATGGACAGACGGCACAGAATATACCTACAACGCAGCAAGCGGTGTTTTTGCAAGCACCCCCGGTGCTATAACAGTTCCTGCGGCTACCTATACGCAAGACCCTGCAACGGGTACATACGTTATCAACCCCGGCATAAGCGTTTTGACTATAACCGGTACTATATAAGCAAAAGCAGCGTGTTCTTCATAACGAAGAACACGCTATTTTTAAATAAAGCATTTTTTAAAACGCAAACACTTAAACACAAAAAGCGAAAAAGACCATATTATATTAAAAAAAAGATATGGAGATATATATGGCAAAATTAAATAATTCTTTTTTCGCGGCGTCTAACTCATCAAACGGTTTTGTAAGTTATTTTGAAAAAATATTTTCGCCCGAATCGTTAGATAAAATATACATTATAAAAGGCGGCCCCGGCACGGGAAAATCTTATCTTATGCGGTATATAGGCAAAAAAGCAGAGCAGCTTGGCTATACGGTTGAATATTTTTTATGCTCGTCGGATACAAACTCGCTTGACGGGATTTTGATAACCGAGCTTAAAACCGCCATGATAGACGGCACCGCCCCGCATATGACAGACCCCATATACCCCGGCGCCGTTGAAGAAATAATCAATTTGGGCGAATTTTTTGACATTTCCGCTTTAACACTGCAAAAGGATAAAATAATGGGCTTGATACATGCAAAAAAAGAACTGTACCGTCGTGCGTATGCTTTTTTGGGGTGTGCAGGCTCTATGCGAAGGGAAAAAGACGAAGCCGTAAGCCCATACGTGCTTTACAAAAAGCTTACAAGCTACGTAAACCGACTTTGCGCGCACATTTCAAACGGGTGCGAATATAAGGAAAGCACCCGCATAACGCACGCATTCGGCACTAACGGCGAGGTATATCTTGAAACGTTTTACGAAAACGCGCAAACGCATTATCTTATTAAAGACGTTTACGGCACATCTTATATTCTTTTTTCTTCCTTACTTGCACAATTTAAAGAAAAAAAATTGGCAGTAACGATAAGCTACTGCCCTGATACGCCCGAAAAAATAGACGGGTTATATTTAGATGATTTAAAAATATCGTTTACCATTATAAACAACACCGTAAACAAAGATGATAAAATAATAAATATGGCACGTTTTTTAAACCGCGACGGAATATCTGCCATCAAACGGCGCATCCGCTTTATGGAAAACGCGTACCAATCCGTTATTTCAGAGGCTTTGGTTTACCTTAACGCCGTAAAGGCATTACATGCAGAAACAGAGGATATATACATATCATCAATGAATTTTGAAAAGAAAGAACGCCTTACAAGAAAATTAGCAAAAACGATATTTAAAGAGGTCTGATTACTTATCGTATTTTTCCACCGCAATAATAAAAGGCGAATCGGGCGAATTTATCATTCTGCAATTCATAACGGAATAATACTTTCTGTCGTAATGCGACAAAAATTCAAGCAGCATTTCGCCCTCTTTCCTGCCTTCCTCGTGGCCGGGATAAACGGAAATAACAAGAACGCCGCCGCCCTTTAAAAGCTCTATACCGTCGGTAACTGCCTTCAATGTGGTTGGACACATAGTATGGCGCGATTTATCTCCGCCGGGTAGATATCCTAAATTAAACATTCCGCCGTCTATTGGACATTTCACATACTCCTTGACGTTTTGGTGGCCCGACAGTATCAATTCGTAATTGTTGTACCCGCCATCCTCAAGGAGTTTTTTTGTATTTTCAAGTGCTTGGCTTTGCACATCAAACGAATACACCTTGCCTTTTTTTGCAATCGAACACAAAAATTCCGTATCGTGGCCGTTACCCATTGTAAAATCTACATATACGCCGTTTTCGTTGGGATTTTTTAAAATATAATCCTTTGCGTGTTGTTTTAAATTCATTTCATATCCTCCCACGTTTTCCATACCTCGGGGCAGTAGCCAATCGTTGCTTTTTTTCCGTTACGTACGATGGGCGTTTTTAAAAGCGAAGGCTGTTGTAACACCTTTTCATCCTTATCCTCTTCATATGCAAGATATGAAACAAGCGCGTAATCTTTACTTTTTGTATCAAGCAGCGCATCTAATCCGCCCACGGCAGATTTAACGCTGCTGTATTCCCCTTTTGACATTCCTTTATCCAAAAGGTCGATAAACTGTACTTTTACCCCTCTTTCTTTAAAAAAGCGTTCTGCCTTTTTGGTATCAAAACACTTTTTCTTGCCGAATATCTGTATCATGTAAACACCGCCTTTGATTTTATCAATTCATTATAAGGCAAATTGCGAAAAAAATCAATACAAAAAGCCAAGTTTTAAAGCATTAAGGGCAAAGGCTTTCAAGCCTTTGCCCCACAATATTATTTTTTAAGATTTGCAATGAGAGTGTCGAGCTCTGCATAAAGCTCTTCAGGTACTCTTTCGCCGATCTGTGCGTAGAAGTCTTTAATACCTTCTGCTTCTTCAAGCCATACTTCTTTGTCGATTTCAAGCAATTCCTTAATAGTATCAACCGTGATATCAAGATCTTCAATGTTGATATCCTCTGCCTTGGGCAAGTTACCAATGGGGGAATTTACCGCATCAACCTTGCCTTCGCAACGTGCAAGAATCCAAAGAAGAACGCGAAGGTTATCACCGAAGCCGGGCCAGATGAAGTGGCCTTCATCATCAAGTCTGAACCAGTTAACGTTGAATATCTTGGGGGGATTTTTGATTTTTTTGCCCATTTCAAGCCAGTGTGCAAAATAATCACCCATGTCGTAGCCCGTGAAAGGACGCATAGCCATCGGGTCGCGGCGAACAACGCCAACCGCACCTGAAGCGGCTGCAGTCGTTTCGGAAGCCATAATGGAACCTACGAATACACCGTTTTGCCAGCTTGTTGATTCATATACGAGGGGGGCAGTTTTCGCACGTCTTCCGCCGAATACGATAGCCGACAGGGGTACACCCTGGGGATTTTCAAATTCGGAAGAAAGGCACGGGCAGTTTTTAGCCCTTGCAGTAAAGCGAGAGTTGGGGTGTGCAGCCTTTTCGCCTGATTCTGCATTGTAGGGGTTCCCCTTCCAATCTATCATATTGGCGGGCTTTTCTTTTGTAAGACCTTCCCACCAAACTGTATTATCATCCATATTATGCGCAACGTTTGTGAAAATAGTATCGCTGAACGTTGTGTGAAGCGCATTGGGGTTTGATTTTTCGTTTGTACCGGGTGCAACGCCGAAGAAGCCGTTTTCGGGGTTCATAGCCCAAAGCCTTCCGTCTTCGCCAACGCGTATCCATGCGATATCATCGCCAACGCACCAAACCTTATAGCCTTTTTTCTTGTATATTTCCGGCGGAATAAGCATTGCAAGGTTTGTTTTACCGCAAGCAGACGGGAACGCCGCTGCAATATATTTAACTTCACCTTCGGGATTTTCAATACCGAGGATAAGCATATGCTCTGCCATCCAGCCTTCTTGCTTGCCCTGATAAGAAGCAATACGAAGTGCAAAGCATTTTTTACCCAAAAGCACGTTACCGCCGTAAGCAGAGTTTACAGAGCAGATAGTGTTATCTTCGGGGAAATGGCAAATATAACGCTTTTCTTCATCTACGTTTGCCTTGCCGTGCAAGCCTTTTACGTAATCGGGGGAATCGCCCAACGCTTCAAGAACCTTATTGCCAACCCTTGTCATGATGTCCATGTTAAGAACAACGTAGATAGAGTCTGTCAATTCGATACCGATCTTCGAGAATTTAGAACCGATAACACCCATGGAATAAGGAATTACGTACATCGTTCTTCCCTTCATGGAATCCTTGTATATTTCGCCAAGCATTTTATAGCATTCCTGCGGATCCATCCAGTTGTTGATATTGCCCGCATCTTCTTTTTTGCTTGTGCAGATAAGGGTGCGGTGTTCAACCCTCGCAACGTCGTTAGGCGCTGTTCTGTGCAAATAGCACCTGGGTAATTTTTCGGGATTAAGCGCTTCGATCTCGCCTGTTGCGCAAGCCTCTTTACGAAGGGCTTCAAGCTGCTCTTCCTCGCCTGTTATCCACACGATCTTATCGGGTGAGCAAAGCGCTGCAGCATCGTCAACAAACTTTTGTACATACTTGTTTGCCATATTAAAAACTCCTTTTTTAGAAATGAATTTACATTTTTCGAATCTTGCACCCTTAAACCGACCTTTCACTTAAATCAAAGCATACGGTTTAATAAATGCAAAATTATCATATCAATTATTGCATATCATTATTTATACAGTATGATATATTTGTTAAAATTCGTTAATAAACGCGAAAAAATAACCGCCGCTTTACACGTTGCGGCGGTTTTTCGTATTTCAAAAACATTTTTTTTGCAAAACGTCAATCGCGTGCAGGGGATTTAAGCATCGTTTTCACAGATTATATAATAGCCTATTCTCGTAGAGCTGTCTGTTACGCGCCCTGCGTTATCAAGATCAAAATCGCTTACGCGGTATATAGCGCTTTCATTTTCCTTTTTAAACCTGTAAAATTCTTCAAGGTCGTTATTATCAAAAAGAAAGCGAACCTGCGCTTTTTTGCACGTGGGATTCTGCACCACCTGCGGTGGATTGCCGCAGCAAACGTCTATTACCATTTTAACAAAATCGTTTCCCGTAGAAAGATAAACAAGGTCAGACCCGATACAGTCGCCGCCCATGCGCGCGCCTATTTCGATTATTCTGATATCGCCGTTTGCATTCACTTTAAACTCTGCATGGCCTGCACTGTTTTCCACCTTTAAGGCATCAAGTGCGGAAAATATCATTTTTTTTGCTTTTTCGATAATTTGCGCGGAAAGGTCCGAAGGCTGGCTATGTGCAGTTTCTATAAAATTCGGCGCACCCGTCGTATATTTCTTTGTAACAGCAAGAAAAGTATGATTTCCTTGGTAGGATATCGTTTCCATACTGTATTCATCGCCGTCGATATATTCTTCGATTATTGCCTTTTTTTCAAACGATGATCTGCACGCATCGGCAACTGCGGATTCGAGATTATCACCATTTTCAAGCTTCGTTATGCTTCTGCTGCCTGAACGATCCGTCGGCTTGACGATTATCGGAAAAGAAAAGGTTTTTATTGCACCTTGTAAATCGGTGCTTTCGTCTGCCGTAATAAACCCGGGGCAAGGTATGCCTGCATTCAATAGGGCTTGGCGCATATCGTATTTATTCGTCTGTATATTCGTGTATTTCGTGCAATTACATGGCAAGCCAAGATTTTCGGCAACGTAATTTACCGTTATTGCCGCAAGATCAGACGCTATTGTGCATACCCCGTCGGGATTTATACTGCGGCATATTTTTAATATTTCTTCTTTTTCAACTATACTTACAGGATAGAAAAAATCTGCCGTTTTTTCGCCTACTGCGCCGTCTGCCCATGCAAATACGTGCGTTTGATACCCTAAAGATTTCGCTTTAAGTATAAGCTGATTTTGAAAATCGTTTGCACCGATTATAACTAATTTTTTCACGTATATCTCCAAATAAAATCTATTTATAGAACTGCGTTATTTTATCGCAAACGTATTCGCGGTCTTCTTCTGTCAAGCCGTAATACATCGGTAATCTTAACAAGCGTTCGCTTTCCTTCGTGGTAAACCTGTCTTCTTCTGAAAATCTGCCGTATTTTTTACCCGCAGGAGCTGAATGAAGCGGTATATAGTGGAACGATGCGGTAATACCGTTTTCTTTCAAAAACGCAATAAGCCTTGTGCGTTCTTCAAGATTTTTCGCTTTGATATAGAACATATGCGCGTTATGGCGGCATTCGTCGGGCACAAACGGCAACTGTATTTTACCGTTGTCTTGTAATGGTTTAAGCGCCTGATAATAGCCATGCCATGATTTTAAACGGTTTTCGTTTATATCATCAAAGCATTCAAGCTGTGCCCACAAATACGCAGCGTTCATATCGCTGGGCAAATAAGAAGAGCCGTAATCCACCCAAGTATATTTATCTATCTGACCGCGGAAAAATTTACTTCTGTTAGTACCCTTTTCTCTTATTATTTCGGCTTGTTCTATATTTTTTTCGTCCTTTATCAGCAATGCGCCGCCTTCGCCCATACTGTAATTCTTCGTTTCGTGGAAGCTGTAACATCCAAAATCGCCAAGCGTTCCAAGCACTTTGTCTTTATAAAACGCGTTTACGCCTTGTGCGGCATCTTCTACCACGAACAACCCGTGTGCCTTTGCTATGTCAAGTATTTTATCCATTTCGCACCCTACGCCGGCATAATGAACGGGAACAATGGCTTTTGTTTTTTTCGTAATTGCGTTTTGTATCAGATTTTCATCAATATTCATAGTATCAGGGCGGATATCCACGAATACCGCCGTTGCTCCCCTTGCAACAAACGCATCTGCCGTAGAAACGAAGGTATAAGAGGGCATGATAACTTCATCACCCGGCTTGATATTACAAAGTATTGCCGCCATTTCCAACGCGTGCGTGCAGGATGTAGTAAGCAAAACCTTTTTTGCCGACGTTTGCTTTTCAAGCCATTCGTTGCATTTGTGTGTAAATGCGCCGTCGCCGCAGATCTTTTTATTTTCAACTGCTTGTTTTATGTATTGCAATTCTTTGCCTACAAAGGGCGGAACGTTAAAGCTTATCATAATTTTACCCCGTAATTACTTTTACTTATTTTCTTCTTTTTGTCTATATACTTCGCGTACCCTGTACTGCTGCAAATGGCTTACAGTCATATATATTCTGCCGATATACTCGCCTATCAGCCCCAACGCCGCCAAAATAAGACCGCCCAGCAGCAATATCATTGCCATGGTTGAGGTGTATCCTGCCGCTATCGACGGGGTTATAAGCTTTCTTATTACCATAACAGCCCCAAGTATAAAGCCGCATACTGCAATAAAGCAACCCAAAAGCGATATAGCCCTTATGGGTACTATCGAAAAATTAGTAAATCCGTTAAGCCACAGCTTAAGTAATTTGGAAAGCGAATAATTCGACCTTCCCTCCATACGTGCCCTGTGCGGCATTTGAATATCCGTTACCTTGCCCGCTATTGTGTTAAGATATCCCATCATAGAAGGAAACGGGCTTGTATAATTTTCATAGCTGTCTGCCGCAAATCGGCTGATAGCGTAAAAGCTTGAAACATGAACGCCTTTTCTTCTCGTTCCGTTAAGCTCTGATATTTTCGCGTTTATTCTGCTTGTTACCCTTTTGAACAAGCTGTGTTTTTTTCCTTTGAAGTACGCATATACTACGTCGTACCCTTCCAATACCTTATTTGCCAACGGAATAATACCGTCTGCAGGGTGTTGACCGTCATCATCCATAAAAACCACAACGTCACCCTTCGTATATGGGATAGCCGCCATTTTTGCAGCCGCCTGACCGAAATTTTTAGAAAGATTAACGCCCGTTATCCTTTCATCCTCATCGCACAGCTTTTTTATTACGGAATAGGTGTTGTCAAACGGATAGTCGTTTACCAGAACGATCTGATAATCGTACCCGTCTGCCTTTGCAAACACAGAACGTATCTCTTCAACAACTTTACCTATGGTTTTTTCCGATTTATAACACGGGATGGCAATAGAAACGATCATGTATATAACCCCTTGTAAAAATTCACTATTATTTTTCATTATACTTCAAATTTTTATAAAAATCAATACCTTTCGCATTTTAACACGGCAACCTTTTATTTTTTCGACTTAATAACTTGATTTTTGCCGCATTATGTGGTAAAATTCAAGCACAATACCAACAAATTTTCATACAAGGAGATATAAATGAGCGTAGAAGGCAAACGATTATTGGTTCTCGGCGGCGGCACAGCCACGCTTGACCTTGTAAAAAACGCAAAGGAAATGGGCGTTTATACCGTTGTAACGGACTATCTTGAAACAGGTGCGGCAAAGAAAATTGCAGATGAATGCGCAATGGTAAGCACGACTGATATAGACGGGCTTGTACAGCTGGTAAAAGAAAAGAATATCGACGGGGCGTTTTGCGGCCCAAGTGAATTCAACATAAGAAATTTAATAAGTCTTTGCAAAAAAGCAGGTCTGCCGTGTTATACCGATATGCCTACATGGGATAGGTGCGCCAACAAAGACGAATTTAAGCAATTTTGCATAGATAACGGCGTTGATTGCCCGCAACGTTTTTATATTGACGAAAACTCTACCGAAGAGGAATTGGAAAAAATAGACTATCCGGTTATAGTAAAGCCGGTTGACGGATCAAGCTCGAACGGGATATCGGTTTGCGAGGACAAAAGCACCATAAGGCAGGCGTATAATTTTGCACTTGAATATTCAAAATGCAAGCGCGTTATCGTAGAAAAATATATCGTAAACGGCGGAAGATTGTTTGGCGCGCGCTATATTATAAAAGACGGGCAAGCGTACCCATACCTTTTGATGGATACGTACATAGCTGACGAAAAGGGGCACGATAATCTTATCAGCCATCTTACCTTTGCCCCCTCTAAGCACGCTGATTATTACATGGAAAGCATGGATAAAAACGTGCGTAAAATGCTTAAAAATATGGGGATAAAAAACGGAACTGCTTTTTTCCAGGCACTTCCCTACAACGGCAAAATATACTTCCACGAAATGGGCTATCGCTTAAGCGGCGGAATGCTGTTTAAATTTACGTATCCCCTTATGGGCATAAACGACATGAAAATGATGATCAGATACGCCCTTGGCGATACCGTATGCACAGACGAAGAAATATCATTATTTGATATAAGGTGCGGAAATAAATTCGGCGTTCAGCTTACCGTGCCGTTACAGGTTGGCACGATTTCATCAATACAAGGACTTGATGAGTTAAAAAAGCTTTCGTGCTTGCAGGACTTCATTCAATATTATCACGTATCCGACAGCATAACGCAAAAGCACATCGGTACGCTGGGCCAGCACTTTGGGCGCTTTACCTTGATTTCAGACGATAAGGAAGAGATATTCGCCGCAGTTAAGCGCATAAGCGAAGAGCTTGTAATACGCGATACAAACGGAAATAAAATGAACAACATCATATTTGATTTAAACAGAATGGGTGTTTGATATAAAATATTTATCGGCAGTGAAAACTGCCGATTTTTTTATTTCAGAAGTATTGACAAAACAAATATGCGGTGATACAATATAACCGTTTGGTAATTATATCTATTCCATTTTAGTAATATTGCATTATGTGTGCAAAATTTAAGGAGGAATTTATATGCCGGTTGAAATATGGTATTTAATATCCGTTTTCGTTGTGGCTATAATTGGTTTTGTTATAATTAAGCGCCCGTTATACGAATGTATGTTTTTTTCATTTATAGTGTTGATGATTATTTCAGGCACTTGGCAAAATGTAGGAAAATACGTTTGGGACGCCTTACAAGAACCGACGCTGTACGTTATTTTTGTTTTTATAGTATCTGCATCGTTACTGTCTAAAACTACCGTAATAGACGATTGCATTGCTATAATACTCTCCATTTTCGGAAGGCTGCGCGGCGGTGCCGGATTCGTTGCCATAATCGGAAGCTCGTATATGGGCTCTCTTTCCGGTTCAGGTCCCGGAAACGTAGCGACCACCGGTGTTTTCACCATACCTGCAATGATACGTTCCGGTTTTCCTGCGCACTTGGCCGCAAACGTAGAAGCACACTCCAGCACAATGGGAAATATGATTCCCCCCGCGGGAATGATAGCCATCGCCTTTGCCGCACTTGACACGCTATATCCGAATACATACACGTTATCACAATACTGGATGCTTCTTTGGGGAATAGCCGCGTGGTTTATACTGCAACGAATAATTACGCTTTATCTCATGTGCAGATACTACAAAGTAGAGCCTATGAAGAAAGAAGACCTGCCAAACTTAAAACAATCTTTAAAAACTGGTTGGCGCGCAATTTTCCTTCCCATTATAGTTTTTCTGCCGTTTTTTTTAACAAGCCAGTTTGATGAATTCTTTATATCGCGTTTGGGGCAAAGCGGCGCAAGCAGTCTTAACAATTGTATTTTACTGTTTATCCCCTCTTTGATAGTCATTTGCGGAATACTGTTTTCGGGAAAAGAAACTATCAAAAAAATGACGCCCTCTTTTATTTTTTCAGAAATAAAGTCGGGAATGCTTAAGGTGGTTCCTACCTCGGCATTGGTTCTTTTTGCCTACTTTGTAAGCAACGTTTTCGAAGATCTTAACGTTGAACGCGTTGTAGGCGAGGTGATCGCTTCGTTTAATATGAGCAGGGTCGCACTTTGCATTACCATACCTTTATTTACTGCAATTTTGGGAATGCTTTTGCCCGGATCCACACAGGTAAAAATATTCGGCGGTATTATTATATCTATAATGGCTGCATCAGGCGTAAATCCTATGTTGGCTGCCGGAATGCTGCCTTGTATATGCGGTGCAATGCACGGCGTTACCCCGCCGTACTGTGCGTGTGTTTACACCGGCATGGGTATTGCACAATCGAAATTAAAGCCTACCTTGATAAACTGTATGTTTTGGGTAATAGTCCACTATATTTTGTCGGTGGTAATATTTTTGGAAATACTTCCGATACCGGGCTTGATAGGATAAAAGGTGAAAATTATGAGAAAAAAGATTTACAACGTATTAAACACAATATACGGTATATTGATGTCCGTTTCGTTTTTTGCAGGATTCATTCCGTTGATACCGTTTGTAATCGCAGTCGTAATAGGCGGTAAAACGGGTGAAAGCATCTGCTTGTTTTTGCAAAAAGAATACTACCCGTGGGTTATAATTCTCGGTTCTGGCGCCATTATCATCGGATTGATAGCAATGTACGTAGGCAAGCTTGAGGGGCTTTCTTTAAAGAAAATATCAAGCGAAGACAATACAAAAGAAAAATAAAAAGTTTAACGCATAAAATACAAAACGGCATCTTCAACTTTGCATTTGTTGCAGCTGCCGTTTTTATATTCAGTTTTAAAATCACATTTCTTCCGTAATAATACTTATCGCGTATTTTGCAAATTCCGAAAGATATTGCCCCTTTTTCACCGCTACAACAGGCTGTCTTGACAAAACGTTTTCACGCAGATTGAACAGCGTCGTATTTGGATGGTCTTTTATAAAATTTAACGGCAGAATAGTTGCACCGATGCCCTCAAGCATTAACGCGCGCGCCGTTGCAATGCCGCCGTTCACTTCAACCGATATATTCGGATGCAGATCGGCGGATGCACACAATCTATCAAACAGATTTCGCAATTCCTGCGATCTTCCGACTGTTATAAACGGAAGGTTCTTGCAGTCTTTAAGGTCTATCGTATCGGAAAGGTTCGATTGTAAATTTGAAATATTACCAAGTAAGCAGTTAGGAACTGCAAGCACCAAAATATCCTTTTGAAGCGGAAAAATGTCAAGCACGGAATCGTCAACGGGCAAATTTAATATAGCAAAATCATATTTTCCGTCTGCAATTTCTTTTTTTATATTCGTGCTGTTATCCTCGTGTAAGGTTATCTGAACACGCGGATATTTTTCTTTTATTCTTTTTATAACCTGCGGTATAAGGCACATACTTCTAAAAGGCGATATACCTATTTTTATTCTTCCCGCTTCCCCGTTTTGGAATTTTTCCATTGTGGATAAAAGCTGTTCTTCTTCGTATATAAGCTTTTTGGCATAAACGATAAACTGTTCGCCTGCCGGTGTAAGCGACAAGGGTGATGTATCGCGGTCAAATATTTTAACACCCAACTCGTCTTCAATACTTTTTATTTGTTTGCTTAATGCAGGCTGGGATATTGAAAGCTTTTCTGCTAATTGGGAAAAATTTCTTATTTCAGCCAGCTGAAGTGCATATTTCAGTTGTCGGATATTCAATTTTTATCTCCTTGTACGCATTTATCTTCATTTGCGCCCTTACATACAGATACGAACAGGCAAACAACGGCAAGGCACAGCTTAACTGCATTCATCGCCAACGTTACGTAGGCAAGCCCCCAAATTGCATATTTGCTTACGAAATAATACGCGGATATTATATAAACCGCACCGTGAACACATTCGATTGCTGTATGGGCAGAGGTTTTCCCCTGCGAAAGCGTCAACGCCATAAACAAAGATGCCAAAAAGCCGACTATCAAACCCAGATTAACGATAAAATTATACGGCATAACAATATCGTAAAGCGATGGATAAAACAATTTCAGATATATCGGCGTGCCTATAATGCAAGCACCGTAAAATCCGCCGCCAAGCAATACGGCTATTACGGAAAACTTAAGAACAGTTTTTTTAGATAAAACGGCATCCTTCACAGTAAGATAAGAAAGTATCAGCGTGTTGATGGGCTGTATCAGCATCTGCATTGTTTTTGCAATCAACGAAACGACGTGGTATTGCATTACCGTTTCCGAGCCGATGCTTTTAAGAATAACTTTATCAAACTGAATAACGCAATCCCTCGCAAGGGTGGATACCGTTATCAATGCCATTGTTTTGCCAAGAATGCCCCGTTTACAGCATTTTTTATCTTTTTTGAATATAGTACCCCTGCATAACGAATATATCAAGGCTGCTGCTTCACCTACGATGAAAATCATTATCCATATTTCGGTAATAAAATACAGACCCAGACCTATAAGATATCCTACGCTGATAATACAGTAATACAAGAAATATTCTTTAAATTTAAGATTTAACCGAAAATCCACCTGTGCATATGCGCGCAACATGTATATAACGGAAAACAGAGCGTAAAATACCGCAAAAACGATATCTTTATCGTCTAAAAAGCCCACTATGCCACACGATAAAGCCGTGATTGCAGACGCCGCTGCTATCAAAAGCGCCATATCGGAATTTGAAGTGTCGCACGTTTTTCTTACAACAAGCCTTGTATTGCTTAAAGCCGTTCCAAACGCTTGCGGAACGATATAAACAAATCCGATAAAATACAGAATGCTTCCGGTGGTATCTTCGCCAAAATATCGGGTTATTAAAGGATATATGATTATCTGCAAAACGACGTTTATAACCGCAGTTGCCATAACGGTATATATAAGGTCGCCTGCTACTTTCAGATTTTTATTTTTCGGCATTTTTTCAGTCCTTATTAACATTACTGTGCAAATTCTAACATTTATCCGACAAAATGTCAATAATTAAACCTTCGATTTGCAAATAATTTCAAAAAAGCATAGACAAAAAAAATATCGTATGTTATAATTCTTATTATACTATTGACGGGAGACAGTCGAAAATGAAAGGAATAATACTTGCAGGCGGTAAGGGAACACGCCTTTACCCAATGACGAAAGCTGTTTCAAAGCAGCTGTTACCCATCTACGATAAGCCGCTTATATACTACCCGCTTTCTATTTTGCTTTTGGCAGGAATAAGGGATATTCTCGTAATATCCACGCCGGAAGATACACCTATATACGAAAAGCTGCTTGGCAACGGCGAGCAAATAGGTATATCTCTTTCGTACAAGGTACAAGAAACACCGCGCGGTCTTGCCGACGCATTTATTTTAGGCGAAGATTTTATTAAAGACGACAGCGTATGTCTTATTTTAGGCGACAACGTTTTTTACGGCCCGAATTTAACGCATACGTTAAACAAAGCAATGCAAAATACCACAGGCGCAACCATATTCGGTTACCCCGTAAAAGATGCACGTGCATTCGGCGTGGTGGAATTTGATAAAAATCATAAGGTTATTTCCATCGAAGAAAAGCCGTTACAGCCAAAATCCAACTATGCCGTTCCCGGCTTGTATTTTTACGACAATAGGGTTGTGCAAATAGCAAAATCGGTTAAACCGTCTGCCAGGGGCGAAATAGAGATTACCGCAATCAACAACGCGTATCTTGAAAAGGGCGAATTAAACGTAACGTTGCTTGGCCGCGGCATGGCGTGGCTTGATACGGGAACGCCCGAGGGCATGCTGAAAGCATCTGAATTTGTAAAAACCGTTCAGGATTGCCAAGGCTTTTACGTTTCTTGCATAGAAGAAATTGCCTGGCGCAGAGGATTTATAACGGCAGAACAATTATTAAAGATAGGCGAAAGCCTTAAATCGACCGATTACGGTCAATATTTGATATCGTTAGTAAAGGAAGTGGAATAATGACGGTAATAGTAACAGGCGGTGCGGGATTTATCGGTTCTAACTTTGTATATCACATGTTAAACAAATACCCTGATTACCGTATAGTATGTATAGATTGCTTGACGTATGCGGGCAACCTTTCCACACTTCAAGAGGCTTTTAAAAATCCAAATTTCTGTTTTTACAAAACTGATATTTGCAACAGAGAGGAAATATACGAAATATTTCAAAAAGAATGCCCCGATATCGTCGTTAACTTTGCAGCAGAATCCCACGTTGACCGTTCAATAGACGACCCGGAGGTGTTTTTGAAAACAAACATTCTCGGCACGCAGGTGTTGATGGACGCCTGCCGTAAATACGGAATTAAACGATACCACCAGGTTTCAACAGACGAGGTTTACGGCGATCTTCCGCTTGACCGCCCCGATCTTTTCTTTACGGAAGAAACACCGATACACACAAGCAGTCCTTACTCTTCTTCTAAAGCAAGTGCCGATCTGTTAGTGCTTGCGTATTACAGAACGTACGGCTTGCCGGTTACGATAAGCCGTTGTTCGAACAACTACGGGCCGTATCATTTTCCGGAAAAGCTTATCCCGCTTATGATAGCAAACGCATTGGCAGATAAGCCTCTCCCTGTTTACGGAAAGGGTGAAAACGTAAGGGATTGGCTTTACGTAGAAGACCACTGTAAGGCAATCGACCTTATAATTCACAAAGGCAGGGTAGGCGAGGTATATAACGTAGGCGGCCATAACGAAATGGCAAACATTGACATCGTTAAGCTGATATGTAAAAAGCTTGGCAAGCCCGAAAGCCTTATTACCTACGTAACAGACAGAAAAGGCCACGATATGCGCTACGCCATCGACCCGGAAAAAATACATAAAGAATTAGGCTGGCTGCCCGAAACAAAATTCGCCGATGGAATAGATATAACGATTAAATGGTATCTTGAAAACCAAGATTGGTGGCAAACGATAATCAGCGGTGAATATCAAAACTATTATAAAAAAATGTACGGCCAGATAAATTAAGCCCGATTTTAAACCTTCATATTATTTACACAAAAAAGCCGGATATCATACAGACAAAGGTCTGCTTTGATATCCGGTATTTTATATCCAATTATACGTTTTTCTTTTCAAAAACGCCCTTTGATAAAAGGTTAATAAGCAATATCATAATAGAAACTACGGCGGCAGATTTCATTTGAGATTGTGCTTCAAACTGTTTTATCATCAACGCTATCGGTTTATTCGATGTGTTTGCAAGAAATGAAACCGCAGATATCGTCATCATACTGTTTACAAAAAAGAAAGACAGCATCTCTTTAACCGTACTGCGGCACATTGGCAAAAGAATATCAAAAAGAAATCTTAATTTACCTACGTCAACGTCATATCAGTTGGATACTTTTTAATAAACGCAAACATTACAAAAGCAATGATAGGCATTATAGCCAAAAAAGATATAAGCGCACTTGTTATCAACGCAATAATATCTTTTGATAAGTTCTTTTTAGGTTCAAACTGTTTTATTATAAAAGACGAATTAGATTTATTTTGATTAAACAGATTTATCAAAAACGCCGCCAAAGCAGGTATAAGCAAAATAGAACCGTAAACACAACCTTTACCGAAATCAAGCTGCCCTATAACCTCTTGATACATTACCATCGGTAAGGTTTTAAATTTCCCCCCAACCATAAGAGGAACGCCGTAATCCCCGTATCTGCTCGTTAAATGCTGATGCCAACTATTTGGGATCTTTATAGGACGGCCGTCAAACGTTGCATCTTGTAAAGGGTATATTTGGCTGAAAAAATTAACAGGCTTCGGATAATACAAATTACCTTTTCTTGAAGTTTCAACATTATTATAATAATTGCATCACAAACGAATAAATAATTCAATAGCTTTTTAAAAATAATAATATTTTATACGTAACTTTTCGCTTATTGTGCACAACATTTGTGCACATATTCAAAAAGCAAGTCATAAACACTTATTTTATAAGCATATTGTAAAATTTTTCTTGTAATATTTATCAAATTGCGTGCAACAATAATATCGGAAGCTGAAAAACACGCTTCCCTTGCAAATGATCGTGAATGCCGATGGGCAAAAGATCAAACGAAGCAAGCTTTTATAGATTATATTACAAGGAGATTTTAAAATGTCTAATAAACAACTCGTACCCGAAGCAAAAGAAGCACTTGAAAAGTTCAAAATGGAAGCTGCAAACGAAGTAGGCGTTAACCTTAAGCAAGGCTACAACGGCGATCTTACTTCAAAGCAAGCCGGATCCGTAGGCGGTCAAATGGTAAAGAAAATGGTTGAATCCTACGAAAATTCCATTAAGACAAACAAATAAGTTTTCTTATAAAAAATACACTTGCACAAGCACGAAATTATCATCGTATAAAGTCGTTTTATAAAGTGCAATAATTAAATTTTCACCTGATGCCATTGGGCAAATAGGCAAAAAATAAGGTTGTTAACGATTTAGGTAATTTCACCAAACACTTGACGACCTATACAAAAAACACTTGTTTTCATCACAGAAAACAAGTGTTTTTTTGTTTAAATATAACAAACTGTTATTTTCGCTTTTTATGAATTGTACTTTTGCATAGCGCCTTCCGTATCGCCGTTTACCATAAACTGCAAAGCACCAAGCGTTCTTTCAAAAAGGTCGGGCAGCTTTTTCATATCATCCTTTGAAAGATTTCCCAACACAAAATCTATAGCATCAAAATCGGGGTGCGGCTTTTTTCCTGCGCCAAGCTTTATTCTGGGATAATTTTCGGTTTTCAAATGTGCGCTGACGCTTTTTATTCCGTTATGCCCGCCGGAGGAGCCCTTGCGCCTTATTCTTAACTGACCAACATCAAAATTTATATCATCAACAATCACGATAACGTTATCCGCGGGGATCTTATAGAAAGAAACAGCCTCTATAACTGCTTCGCCGGAGGAATTCATAAAAGTTTGCGGCTTCATAAACATTACTTTTTTGCCCGAAAATTCCGCAATTCCGTAATTGGATTTAAATTTTATCTTCTTAAATTCAAAGCCCAATTTATCTGCAGCGTAATCGCCAAATAAAAATCCCATATTATGCCTTGTTGTTACATATTTATCGCCGGGATTGCCAAGGCAAACGACCAAATAATCAACCGCGGCACTTTGTTTTGAAAATCCAAACATATCATATCTCCTTACAAGGCATTATTATACACCACTTTACATTTTATTTCAAGTCATTTAAAAATATTTACATTGATAAAACAAATAATTGTGCATATCCTCTTGCATTTATATTATTTTTGTTATATAATGAAAATGTATGTGTACGCAAAAATAAGGGTTATATTATCCTTAATATCTGTGCACGTATATACCGTTTACTTTACTAACGCTTACCGAATACGCTTTTCCGTTTTAATTGACAAAACAGAAAGAAATACAATGGATTTTATAAAAGATACAACAGAATATATTTTTTTAGAAAACGAACCTAAAATATCAGACGTTATATTTGTTCCCGGTTCGTCAAATCCGCTTTTGCCGTCACGCGCGGCAGAGCTTTATTTGCAAGGCTTTGCAGAATACGTTATCCCATCGGGAAAATATTCAATAAAGCGCGGTGCCTACCTGCCGTCTGCCCCCGGCACGGAAACAGAGGGCATTGCATATAAAACCGAGTGTGAAATGTACACCGACATTTTATTAAAGCACGGCGTACCGTACAAAGCTATATTAGGCGAAAGCGAATCGCAATTTACTTATCAAAATGCTTTTTTTACAAGAAAGCTTACCGATAAGAAAAATTTGCAAGTAAAACGCGCTTTATTGGTATGCCATGCATTCCACGCAAGGCGTGCGCTTACCTACTATCAATGGGCTTTTCCCGAAGCGGAAATACTGGTTTGCCCCGTTGTAACAAACAACATCGGCAAATCAAACTGGTACGAAAGCGAAACGGGCAGGTGCAGGGTTATGGGCGAGCTTACACGGCTTGGCGCACAAATGGCAGAATATGCACAATACGCGTTTGAGAATAATAAAACCAAAATAGATTGATAACAGAAAGGAATATATTTTATGAAATACTGCAGTACAAGAGGTAAAAGCGAGCTAGTTTCGGGCGCTTATGCAATAAAAAAAGGTATCGCACCCGACGGCGGTCTTTATATGCCAACCGAGATACCCGTTTTAACACAAGAAGAAACAGAACAGCTTTGCCAAATGGATTACGCGCACAGAGCAGCAGAGATCCTTTACAAATTTTTAGACGATTATAACAAAGAAGAGCTGTTACAAGACTGTATTTCGGCATACAGCCAAAACAATTTTCCCGGCGGTGCTGCACCGTTGCACCAGCTTGACGAGGGCGGCTACGTATTAGAGCTTTTCCACGGGCCTACGTGTGCGTTCAAGGATATGGCGCTTCAAATCATGCCGAGGCTGTTGTCACGCGCACTTAAAATGACGGGCGAAGAAAAAACTGCCCTTATTCTTGTAGCAACGTCCGGCGATACGGGCAAAGCAGCATTGGAAGGCTACCGCGACGTTGACGGTATTGCAATCAAGGTATTCTATCCTGTTCACGGTGTAAGTAAGATACAAAAGCTGCAAATGGCAACGCAAGAAGGAAGCAACGTTTCCGTATGTGCTATCGAGGGCAATTTTGACGATGCGCAAAACGGCGTAAAAAAGATATTCTCTGATGAAGATATAAACAAACAGCTTAACGACGGCGGATACATATTGACAAGCGCAAACTCCATAAACTGGGGCAGATTGGCGCCGCAGGTAGTTTATTACGTTTCCGCGTATTGCGACCTGTTAAAATCCGGCGTTATCAAATACGGCGAAAAAGTGGATTTCACCGTACCTACGGGTAACTTCGGCAACATATTTGCCGCATACATTGCAAAGCAGATGGGCTTACCTATCGGCAAGCTTATCTGTGCATCCAACAGAAATAATATACTGACGGATTTCCTTACCACCGGCGTTTACGACAGAAGAAGGAAGTTTTTCCAAACGATGTCCCCCTCTATGGACATACTTATTTCAAGCAACCTCGAAAGACTTCTTTACCTTATTTGCGGTGCTGAAAAAACGGCTGAATACATGAACAGACTGAACAGCGTGGGCAAATACAAGATCGAGCTTGAAGAGCTTAACAAAATACGCGATACCTTCGTTGGCTTGCACGCAAACGAAACACATACACTTGACGAGATTGCCTTTGTTTACGAGCATGCACAATACCTTTCCGACACGCATACGGGCGTTGCGCTTTACTGTGCAAGCAAATACCGTATGTACAGTAACACGGTAATGGTTACCGTAAGCACGGCAAGCCCGTACAAATTTGCGCGTGACGTGTTAACTGCCATCGGCGGTGAATGCGGCGAAGATGAATTTGCACCGCTTTATGCACTTAACGAGGCAACCGGCGTAGATATTCCCGCGCCCTTGGCACTTTTAAAGGAAAAAAGCGTAAGATTTACAAACGTTGTAGCACCTGACGAAATGGCGCAGGAAACATTGAATATTTTGAAATAAACTACCGCAAAGGAACAAACTGAAATGGCAAAAAGTATAAAAGATGAAAAAATAGATTTTCTTTTCAAAGGAATTTTGAGCTTAAACTCTATCGAAGAGTGTTATGATTTTTTTGAAGACCTTTGCACTATTCCCGAATTAAGGGAAATGTCGCGCAGGCTTCATGCGGCAAAAATGCTTCATAACAACTGTCTTTATACTGAAGTTACCGAGCAAACAGGTCTTTCCACGGCTACGATAAGCCGCGTTAACCGTTGTCTTAAATACGGAACAGACGGGTACGTTACCGTTTTACAGAGGCTTGAAAATGAATAATCAATACGACGTTATTTTTGAAATATACGACGAATTTTCCGGCATTGACGTTTCGCAATGGGCAGAATATATCCGAACGCTTATAAAAAAGCACAGCACTATACCTACGCAGCTTGTGCTTGATGCAGCGTGCGGAACGGGAAGGCTTACCGCCGAATTGGCAGAAGATTTTGATATGATCGGGCTTGATGTTTCTTGCGGCATGCTTTCAGTAGCGCGGCAAAAATGTCCGCCGCAGGTTTTACTGCTTAATCAAGATATGCGCCAATTCGACCTGTATGGGACTGTATCTGCCGTAATCTGCTGTTTAGACAGTGTGAATTACCTGAACAGCAACGATATAGAAAAATTTTTTGCTTGCTGCCATTTGTTTCTTGACCCTGACGGATTGTTGATATTCGACGTTAACACAAAATACAAATTTGAAAACGTATATAAAAACAACGACTTTATTTTTGAAACGGACGACGGCGCACGCCTTCTGGCGTGGGGATGCGATTACGATACGGAGAAAAAGCAATGCACCTTTTCATTATCGTTATTCTCCGAAAACGAAGACGGTACATATACGCGCGATGACGAGCAGCAGTACGAATATATGCACACCGATGAAGATCTGCGGCGTGCTTTGGAAAATTGCGGGTTTGAAATTCTCGGCATTTACGGCGAGCTTTCCTACGACATACCGTCGGAAGATTCGCAGCGCCACCATTTCGTTTGCAAAAACATAAAGTCATAAATAAAGAAAGTGAACAAGCTATGTCTTCAACAATTTTGCGCGCTATGACGTGTTGCGGTCAGGCACGCGTTATGGTTATAAATTCAACGGATATCGTCAACAAAATGATATCATACCACCACACTTCCCCTACGGCAAGCGCCGCAATGGGAAGAACGCTTACAGGTGCTTCGCTTATGGGCTGTATGCTGAAGGACAAGGGTAACAGCCTTACCTTAACATTCAGGGGTGACGGCCCTGCGGGAATGATAATGGCAGTTGCCGATTATTGCGGAAATGTTAAAGGGTGCATACAAAATCCCAACGTTGACCTTCCCCTTAAGCCCAACGGAAAGCTTGACGTTTCGGGCGCGGTAGGCAAAGGCGTAATGCAGGTTATCAAGGATATCGGGCTTAAAGATCCTTATATTGGTATTTCGCAGATCGTAAGCGGTGAAATCGCAGAGGACATCACATCATATTTTGCAGAAAGCGAACAGATACCTACCGTTCTTTCGCTTGGCGTTCTTATTGATACGGACCTTTCCTGCAAAGCTGCAGGCGGTGTAATAATACAGCTTTTACCCGGTGCGGGAGATGAGATAATCGAAAAACTGGAAAAAAATGCGCACTTCCTTACAAACGTATCAAAGCTTTTTGCCGACGGAATGAGTAATGAAGAGATAATGCAAATAGCAATGCAGGGTATCCCCTACGATCTTTTCGACGAATTAGATGTTGGTTACGTATGCGACTGTTCTGAAGAAAGAACCGAGCGCGCCGTAATATCCATAGGCGTTAAAGAATTGCAAGAAATATATCAAACGCAGGAAACTATTGAAGTTACTTGCCGTTTTTGTGATAAAAAGTACTTCTTTGAAAAGGATTACATATTAGGAAGGATAAAAAACGATGATTGACGAAACGATCTACTCAATTCCCCTTTCCTCGGTTGTAAAAGAGTTTTCACTTGAAGAAATATTTATCCCCGATGATTACGACAAGCTGATGATAACAAGAAGCGACTTGAACCGCCCCGGATTAAAGCTTTCCGGCTTTGACGAGCTTTTTGATTCCAGACGAATTCAGCTTATCGGAAGGGTAGAATTCGAATATATCAACAGTCTGCCCGAAGAAAAACGCGCACCTGCATTTGAAAACGTTGCCAAAGAAAAGCCCGCGGCTATTATTTTCACAAGGCAGTTACCCATTTCCGATGAACAGATAGCCATATGCAAAAAATACAACGTTCCGCTTTTCCGCACACCAAGCCACACATCTGCATTTATGTCTGCGTTGATTGCATCGTTAAACGTTTCCTTAGCGCCTCGCGCCACTCGCCACGGTGTTTTCGTAGAGGTTTACGGTGAAGGTATTCTTATTCTTGGCGACAGCGGTATAGGAAAAAGCGAAACAGCTATTGAATTGGTAAAACGCGGCCACCGCCTTATAGCAGACGATGCAGTTGAAATTAAACGTGTTTCAGCTATTTCCTTGGTAGGCTCTGCACCTGAAATAATTCGCCACTATGTAGAGCTTCGCGGTATCGGCATTATAGACGTAAGAAGAATATTCGGTATGGGTGCCGTTAAAACGTCAGAAAAGATAGACCTTATAATCAAGCTGGAAGCATGGGTACAGGGCAAAATGTACGACAGATTCGGCCTTGATTCAGAATATACCGAAATACTCGGCATAAATGTTCCTTCCATTACAATACCTGTTCGCCCCGGCAGAAACCTTGCCGTTATAATCGAAATTGCCGCTATGAACAACCGCCAAAAGAAAATGGGCTACAACACCGCGGTGGAATTTAACAAAAAGCTTATGGGGCAATTCAACGACGAAAACAGATAAGAAAGCATTTATTTTAACAGCTTTCTGATCGATTTTAAATTCACCAAGCCCTCCCCTGAAAGGAATATTCTAATGAAAAAGGTACTTTTCTACATAAGAAGTTATTTCGGCGGCGGGGCTGAAAAAGCTTTATTGGAATACGTTAGCTTTCTTGATAAAGAAAAATTCGACGTAACTATAATGGTTCGCCGTAAGCAAGGTGATTTTACTGATAAATTTTCCTCGCTTGAGCAACAAGGCGTGCATTTGAAAGAATGCTGCGATTTTTTGACACCGGGAAAAAACATTTTTCACAGGCTTTACAACGTTGTAATAAGCAAGCTGGCTGATTTTTGCGAATTTCGTTTTCCATCTGTTTTTTATCGTTTGGTAATACGTGAAAAATACGATGTTGAAATTGCTTTTATGCATAACGAGGCTGCCGCAATACTTGCTTCTTCTTCAAACAAAAAATCTTTGAAGCTTGTATGGGTGCATACCGATTTAAGAAGAATAGACACGTGGAAAATGTATTTCAAAACAAGAAAAAGGCAGAAGAGGATCTTCAGCAGATTTGATCACTGCGTATGCGTTTCGAAAACCGCCGCAGAAGCTTTACACGATCTTTTGGGTATTAAAGATAACGTAAGGGTAATTTATAACCCGGTTGATTACAAGCGGATACGAATGCTTGCCAACGAGCCGTTATCCGTAGTGAATAACGACGATCTGCCGATCGTTTGTGCCGTCGGCCGTTTAAGCTGGGAAAAGAATTTTTCCATGCTGATACAGGCGCACGCAGAATTGCTTAACGAAGGATATCGCCATTTACTTTACATAGTAGGCGGCGGCCCGCAAGAGGCAGAGCTTAACGATCTTGTAAAAAAATTGCACGTTAGCGAAACGGTAATATTAACCGGCTTTAAGAAAAACCCTTACCCTTATATAATGCATTCCGATTTTCTTGTCTGCTCTTCCGTATATGAAGGGCTTCATATAGTTTCACAAGAGGCAATCGTTCTTGAAAAGCCTATCGTTTCATCTTGTGCGGTAGTAAAAGAAACGTTTCAAAATCACGATTGCGGTATTATTACCGAAAACAATAAAGATGCGTTAAAGGCGGGAATGTTAAAAATGATAACAGATAAGGATTTCTTTTTAAAATGCAAAAAAGAAGCCGAAAAACAAAGCCTTGAATATCAAAAAAACACCCCCTTGGCACAATTTGAAGAATTGATAGGATAAAACAAAAAAAACAGCAATGTAAGCACATGCTTCATAAAGAAGCTTTTTGCCCATTGCTGTTTTATTTATCAAATTTTTATTATTTTGCCCTTTCGGCAATGATATCTATCATTTCGCCAACGTTTTTCATGGAAGAAACCTCTTTCATTGTAAAACGCATTTTATATTTTCTTTCTACCGCGGCGATAAGGTTTATATGCTCTAAGCTATCCCAATCTTCAATATCGTCTGCCGTTGTCTGTCTTGTGATAACTATATCGTCATCATCAAACACATCGCGGAATATCTTCGTAAGACCTGATACTATTTCTTTTTCAGACATTTTCAATCTCCTTTTCAACTTCGTTTTCATTTACTTTAATATATCTGTTTTTATTTTTATAATTGCTGATATTCAAGCACCATTCGGTATTACCCAAATCATCTTCCTGCGTTTTTTCAAACCCAAAATCGCCAAAAAGCGTTTTTACCATACCGTTTTTGGCAGTAGGATAGTAATGCCCTACAATAGTATCGACACCATTTTGCAGACAAGTTGCCGCAAGTGTATCAAGCATTGCATATTCCATATCCTTTTTCAGCACTCTGCAGCTCATCAGCCAAAGCTGTATATCCGCAATGTTACCTTCAATCTTTGCAATAACTACGGAAACAACGCCGTTATCACCGTACATATCGGTAAGCTTACCGTATAAAGTAATGTGATCGCCGCTTGATGCAGCCTCTTCAATCTGCATTTGAGTGTATCTTTTAGTTGTAAGATTAAATTGGTTTGATTTGTTGGTAAGTTGGGTGATGCGTGGTATATATACCGGCGAAAACGGAAGTATTTCAGCACGCATATCAAGACTTTTAAGGTATTCGCCGTAATCTGCAAATTCCGTTTGCTTTTGTGCACGCTGTGAATTTGCCTTGTACATATCGTTTCTTTTGATATCGTCTGAAGAAAAAGCCGTTGTTTCAAAAAATCCGCTTCTGTCTAAAAGGTGGATATAGCTGTCGGGTGTTGTAACGTCCAAAACTGCGATGCCCTTAACGGAACGGCTTACAAGCGCCCTTTCCGTGGGATTATCGTCAACAAAAACGAATGAATCCACGCCCAAATTCATTTCATCGGCGGTGTTTACTATATTTCTGTCTTTCGTTTCCCAGTTTGCCTTTATCACTATAAAATCATCGGGGCGAAGTATCCCTTCGGGGTGGTTAAGCCCTGCGATTGCGTTTTCGTAATCGTTTTTCGATGCTACGGTAAGCATAACGCCCATACCGCTTAATTTTTTAAGGTATTTTTGAAATTCCTCAAAGCACTCGGCTTCGGCATTTTCCCTGCCGATTTGAATCCCCTCTACACCGTCATCCCCAACAACGCCGCCCCAAAGCGTATTATCAAGATCCAGCACGACAGTTTTTTTGTTTTTACCGAAAATTGATTTAACGATGCGCGACACACCGTACGATACGTTTGGCACTGCTTCAAGCGACATACCCAATTTGTACATATACCACGCTTGCAGATCGTGCCATTTATCAAGCCCGTATGCAGCAGCCGTATATGCAATATCGTGTATATAAAAATCCTTACGTTCCTTCGCATAATCTGCAAAAGCGGCGTTAAGTGAATTTATGAATCTTACCGTACCGTGTTCATCCCAACAGTCGCGGTTGCCCATTATTCTATACGGGGGCAATTCTACGTTATTTTGTATTATCGGACAATGAAACCTGCTGTACAAGCTTTCCCAGGCTTTGGCAAAATGCGCAAAGCATTCTTCTGTGCAGGTTTTACTGTCTTTACCGTTTATCGACGGGAAAAAGCTTTCTACATTGCGCCAGTTCGTATGAATATAAATTATATCCGGGGCGAATTCTTCCAGCTCGGAAGTGCCGAAAACCGCATCCTGCCACCACCTGTTATATTCAGATTCGAAAAATTCGCACTGAATACCCTCGTTAAGCAAAAACAATTCCGTTATTTTTATAACGTCGCTTGTTGTAGAACCGCCCAAAACGGCTATTTTTTTATTTATCCTTTTTTGGCCGTCGGCAAGTAACGTTCGACGCAATCTTTTCCGCGAGGAAAGTATTTCGTCGCTGTCAAACGGATATTCCAATTCTTTCATAATATATCCTTTATTACTGTTCTGTAATCGAAGTTATAAACTTGCGGTTTCCGCCCGCAACCGTAAACGAGCACATTGGGAAGCATACGTCTGTTATGCCCTTTTCTGCTATAAATTGCAAAGCATTTAATTCAAAATAGCGCATATCTACTATATACACCTCTTCAAACGAGCTGATCAAAAACGGTGAAAGCGCATTTCCGTATGATTCTTTGAAAACTATAAGCTTTCTTCCGTTTTGCACACCCGTTTTAATGTGGGCTATATAAGAATCCCCGTATGTGAATCTGGTGTAGGATTTTGCGGTACTGAACAGCGTGCCGCTGAATTTGAATTTAAAATTATCGCGCGTATAATAGTCGCACGTATATTCCTGCATGGGAACGTAGCATATCAACGTATCGGGATATCGCTTCAAGATCTCGTCTTGCGAATAACGGTACATCGAGCCTGTAAACGTACCCACCTCGTCTTGAACGAACCCGTCAAGTTCTGTAAACGGCAAGCCCGCAGCGTCTGCAAGCTGTTGTGCTGCGTAATACGCACCCAATGCCGCCCAGTGGTGGTCGGTTCTTAAATATATATACTCATCCGCGTGTGCGCGCAAGGTGGTAAGGGTATCAACGTATATAACACCGTCAAGCGAATCACGCAGACCTATAAAGCAATCTTCCGTTCTTTGAAGGGATTTCGGATACTCTGCAGGGGCGTATATGCCGGATGCTGTAGGTATCGGCATTGCAAATACGTTTACACTGTCGCCTACCCTGCTTTTGAAGGTATTAAGATACTCTGCACAAGCAATACCGCTTTTTGCCGTACCGCCAAACTGTTCCATCGCGCGAGTGCCTGATATAACTATTCCGTTGGCGATATACGCACCGGTTGGCGTAGGATCAACGGGTGGATACGTTTCTGTCGGCTGCGTTACGATATCAGGTGCAGTTTCTTCAGTTTTTCCGGTTGTCGTTTCGGGGGATGTTGTAACAACAGCAGTAGTGACCGTTGATGTTACAGCATCTGTTTCGGTGCTTACATCTTCCGATACGGGACTGCTTGTTTGACCTTCCGTACTGCTTTCAATAGGGGCAGTAGTATCCTCGTTTGGTGTTACTGTATTTACATCTTCCGATGGGGTTTGTACCCCTTCATCAGACGAATATGCAGTATTTGAAACAGTTGTTGTATCAATACCGTTTAACGGCGGCGTATCCTTGATAAGACTTACAAGAACGACCGCAGAAACGGCAATCAATATCACGATAATCGCTACGGATAAATAGTATTTCATTTCGTCAACGCCTCAACATTTTTTCTGTACGAACCCACCATAGAAAATGCACATTCTGCAAACAAAACGTCGGTAATGCCCTTTTCTTTTACAAGTGCGGGCAAGCTTAACTTAAACACTCTGGCATCGACAATGTAGATCTCCTCGAAAGAGTTTAAGAAGTACGGCGCTAACGCGTTGCCGTAGCTGTCTTTAACTATGAGAAGCTTTCTTCCGTTGTTGCATGCCTGCGATTTAATAACTACCGAATACGCATCGCCTGCGATATAGGTTGAATACCAGCTGCTTCGGGATTCGTCTTTTATATACCAATATATATCATGTTCGCGCCCGTTTTCAAGCTGTTGATTATAGAAGGTAGCAACGTACGGTGCGCTTGGAACATAGGTTACAAAATTTTCGGGGTTATTCAATAACGTGGGGCTGTGATCGGTATATTTGTACATCGTACCGATATAGCCTTTACGCACCTCTTCCTTGTATGAAGAAAGCGGCGCAAAATCTACCCCTGCCACCTGTGCAAACGTTTCTGCCGCGTAGTATGCGCCAAGCCCCGTCCAATGGTGGTCGGTTCTGTAATATATTTCTTCGTCTTTATGTGCTTCCAAAACGCCGTATATCGGAACGTGCTTTACGTTCACCAGCGATTCTTGCAGGGCGGTTATATCCCTTAAAGAGTTGCCCGCATATTTACTGTAATTTTTAGATTCTGAAATATAATATGCACATGCTTTCGGAATTACCATAGAATACACGTTAACGTCGCTGCCGACTTTGTCTGAAAAATCATTAAGCACTTGGCCGAAAAGGGCTGCATTTTTTGCGTTACCGTAGTATATTTCCAATGCGCGCGTTCCGATAATAAGAATATCGTTTACAACCTCGACGGGCTTTTCTACCTGTTCGATAACAGGTATCGTTTCCTGCGGTTTTGTTTCAGGATCTTCAATAGCTTCTTCCGTTTCGCCCGGGGCAAGCGTATCCTCCTGCGGAGGGACGTCGCCGCCTGCCGTTACGTCTTCCTTCGGGGGAGTTGTTTCCCACTCGTCTTCGGGGTTCCATTCCTCTTCGGGATCCCACTCTTCTTCCGGGATTTCAGCATCGGGATTTCCGTTTTGCGGGCCGTTATTAAATATTTCCTCTTCAGGGGTAAAGCCAAAAAGCCCACGGAATGAAGCGTTTATATCAACAAACTTATCGCGCATAAATACCGTATCGGTAAACCACGCAGAAAGATCGGAAAAATATTCCCCGCTGAAAAACGTTTCTGCAGAAAATTTAGGAAATTCTTTTAAAATACTGTTATCTGATTCGGTTGTGCGCGGAAAAATCACACAAAAGCAAAACATAAATACGAATGCCAAAACCAACACGAAGCAGTTTATATATATTGCAGTTTTCTTTTTCATAATACTCAATCCGCCATTAAGACTAATTTATATCATACCTCGTTAGAATCGCCAATAAAGGAAAGGGTTATTCGACGAAGACGTTGCAACGAGCACCGCCGTATTCAAGAACAGCAAGAACAGCAGTACCACAGTGTTGCACACCATAATATTTCCTTGCGTTTTTGAAGGAAGCGAGGATATCTTGTTTTTCAAATAAGGAACTATCGGGAAGCAAGCAACAAGCGACACGATGAATACCATAATATATTTCATTACCGTATCGTTTGTAGGCCCATCTGTAAAGGCGTTTTTGCCTGCACCCACAAGATTGGAAAAGAATTTGCCAAGCTGCGAAAAATCTTCAAAGCGGAAAATACCGAACCCCACGATTATAACCAATTTATTATATACGTGCATTACGGCATCGGGCACCTTCTTCAAACGCTTTTTGCCTATTTTCGTTTCTATGAAAATAAACACGCCGAAGTAAAGCCCCCACAAAACGAAGTTCCAGCTTGCGCCGTGCCACAAACCGGTTGTAAACCATACCAAAAACAGCGACATAATCTGCCTGCGTTTACCAAACAGGGGCACGTACAGCAAATAATCCCTAAAAAAGCTGCCGAGAGATATATGCCATCTCTGCCAGAATTCTGCAATTGAACGGCACATAAACGGATGTTTAAAGTTTTCATCGAAATGGAAGCCGAAAATACGGCCCATACCTATTGCCATATCGGAATAACCCGAAAAATCAAAGTAAACGTACATCGAATACGCAATAACGCCTACCCACGTTGCCAAAACCGTAGTACCCGTAATGTCGGCAGGAAAGCAAGCATTTACCAAAAGGTTAAGACTGTTTGCCAAAAGAACCTTTTTAGATAAACCGATAATAAGCCTTGTTGCACCCTCGCTTACGTCTTTAACGGTAACAACGCGGTTATCTATCTCCTGCTCTACCGTTGAATAGCGCACAATCGGCCCTGCAACAAGCTGCGGAAACAATGATATATAAAGTAAAAGTTTGGAATACTTCTTTTGAACCCCTACATTTTCCCAATACACATCCACCACGTAGGAAATCACCTGGAACGTATAAAAGCTGATACCAAGCGGAAGTGATATACCCGAAAGGGGAATAGAGGTGCCCGCGATCGAATTTATATTATCTATAATAAAATCGGTGTATTTAAAGATGCCAAGCATCAATATATCGTACGTAAGTGCCGCCGCTAATGCAAGCTTTGATAACGTTTGCCCTCGTTTAGCATCAATAATTATTGCCAGATAATAATTGACGAATACGCTTGCCAGCAAAAGGAAAACCATAAGCGGCTCGCCGAAAGTGTAAAACAGCAACGAGAAAAATATCAATATGCGATTTCGATACGCCGTTTTTCCGGCATACAGGTAAATTGCCACGCATATAGGCAAAAAACAATATAAAAACAATATGTCTGCGAAGAACAAAATAGATACCTCTTTTTTGTACACCAAGGGTGAAATTTCGTGTTAATACGGTTAACAATATCTGTTTGATTATAGCAGAAAAACAGTATCAAGTCAATACTTTTCGGCTTTTTTTCACAAATTACACCCCTTTCTGTTTACATATCAAAAAAACATGAAAAATAAAAAATCCACCTTGAATAGGGCGCGCATATGTGGTATAATTTCAAGCAATAATATGGCAAGGAAGTTTTATTTATGCAAAATATTAAAATAACAGACGTGCGTCACCACAGCGGCGACAGCGCATTTTTGATAGACGACGGCAAAACATCCGTTTTGTACGATTCCGGCTTTGGCTTTACGGGGTACGAGGTTGCAAAAAATATAAAAAAACAGTTGAATGGCAGAAGGCTTGATTACATATTTTTAACCCATTCCCACTACGATCACGCGCTTGGCAGTGCGTATGTATTGGAATATTATAACGATGCCTGCGTTGTTGCAGGAAGCTATGCGGCAGATATATTCAAGCGCCCCGGCGCACAAAGCGTAATGAAAGAGCTTGACGGTAAATTTGCAAAAGCCTGCGGCGTTGAAGATTATCCGTTTTTGGGCCACAAGCTGCGAGTAGATTTACCTGCAAATGATAACGATGTTATAAAAGCGGGAGATATGACGTTTAAGGTTATAGACCTGCCCGGACATACTAAATGCTCTGTTGCGTTTTATCTTATTGAAGAAGGGCTGCTGCTTTCTTCGGAAACGCCCGGTATATACGACGGTAAAGAAAGTATTCTGCCTTCGTTTTTGGTAGGCTATCAGATGACGTTGGATTCGATACAAAAATTGAAGCAATACGATATAAGAAAAATACTTATTCCGCACTTTGGTATCATTGACGAAAATCAAACAAAATATTACCTTTCAAGCATAGAAGAAAATACGAAGCGTTTTGCCTTTATGATTGCAGACAAAATAAAAGAAGGCCAAACCGAAGAGGAATTAACCGACTATTTCGTTAAAACGTACAGAAAGGGATATTTCGAAAAAATATATCCAATAGACGCTATGCGCCTTAACACCTCTATAATGATAAAACTGATAAAAAAAGAATTTTCGTTATAACTTAATAATTTAATTATAAAAATAATAAATCCCACGCACATTTCACGTTATATACGCAATGTGCGCGGGATTTTTTTACTTGTTATAATTTACCCAGATAACGTCAGTGGTGAAAAAATGAAAAACAAGATCTATAAAGCTTTTGTTATACGGAATGAACAAGCCGTTATCTATCATTTGAAAAATTTCGTCTTTGCTTGCCCATTTTACACCTTTAACCTCTTCTTTTTGTAAAGAAAGCTTGGTTATATCAATGTTTTTTTCGGCAATATAAACGTCTGAAAATACCTTATCACATCTGATAGAAATATTAGGTGAAGTATTTTCAAAGCTTATATCAAGCCCTAATTCCTCATTCAATTCCCTTTGGGCGGCTTGTTGCGTATCCTCATTAAAGGCAACGCCGCCGCTAACGGTAAGATCCCACATATCGGGCCATTCCCTTTTGCACGGCTGACGCTGTTGGATAAGCATTTTCCCATCACTATCAAACACGCAAACGTGGACAACCAAACGATAAAGCCCCTTTGGCTGTACTTCGCCGCGCACAATAGTTTTGCCTGTTTTTTCGCGTTTTTTCGTATAAAGATCTGATAATTCCATAAATAAGCCCTTAAAAATCTTTTCCTATATCACTTTCGTTTATATACGGGTTTACATACCTGAATTTTTTCTTTTTATTCTTATATGTTATAGCCTTCCGAGGGCATCTGTGATAACAGCCAAGGCAGGCAACGCATTTATCTGAAAACGTTATTTTGCCTTCTTTTTGGGAAATGTTTTGCACAGGACATAATGAAATGCATTTTTCGCATAAAACACAGTTTTCATTTACGGAAAATCCACTGCCGATCTTGTGCCAATTACCCCTGTTTTCTGTATATTTTGCCTCTTTTGTTTTTACTTTTTTCGGTATAACGAATTCACCTTTAGTGATTTTATCTGTAATTTTTTCAACGTTTTTGGGTGCTGCCTTTAAAACACTGTTCAAAAAAGGCTGCGGAACTGTAAAATACAAAGTAAAGTTTTCGGGCATTTTTACAGTATATACAGATTGCACGTTCAAGCCAAGGCCTTTTGCATACTGATACGTAAAATAGTCTGCGCCGCCTACCATACCGCCATAGTTCAAAACAAACGATATCGGCACGCTTTTGTCTATTTTCGGCATAAGATCATAAACGTGAACGGGCAACCCGAAGGAATAAATCGGACTGACGATAATTATCTGTTCAAATTCGTTACAGTTACCTTCATACCGCGGTATGTACAAAATCCTGCCGGCCGTTTTTTCTTGAATTTTTTGTGCTATATACAAGCTGTTTCCGGTAGATGTAAAGTATAAAATACCCTTCATTTATTATCTCTCCTTACTGGATTATCGTATGCACCAATCGGGATTCATACCTTTATAAAGCTTTTCTGCTGTTGGAATGTGAAGTAAAAACAACAGGTGCATAAGATATTCCCTTGGTGAAAATCCACACAGAAAATATTTTTTAAGCCAATTTTTATTATAAAGCTTTCTATACTTCAAAAAAGCCTTTTCTTTTTTCGAATCGCCCTTTGCGTTGCAGTAAAATTTAACGCACCTATTCATAAATTCCTTTGAAAAGTATCTGTGCTGTAATTTAATTCCTTTTTTTTCGAAAAATTTCATTCGCACATAGCTTACCATTATATAATCAAAGCTTTTCGTTGTAAAGCCTTGGCGGGTAACGCTGCCGGTCCTTTCCGTCCAATAATACAGCTTTTGGCGCGTGCGGACAAGCTTTTCTGCATTTTCCCAAAGATAAGGCAAAAGCATAGAATCTTCTTCTATATACCCCTCTTTAAAGCGCAGGGTTTCGAAAACACTTACTTTACAAAGGCGCATACAAGGTGATATCAAGCTTACGGAAGTGCAATAATTGCTGAAATTTTCAAGTGCCTTGCGGCAATCTATCTCTTCATATTCGGTTATATCGCCGTTTATCCTTTCAAACGTCGGCATTTGCGAGGAATCTATAAAATTATACATACAGGATGAAATATCTGCATTGCTTTTATGCAGCATATCAAGCAAAATTTCGTACATTTGCGGATGTATAACGTCATCGCTGTCGATAAAAGCGATATAATCAAAACCGCCGTTTGATATTACCCATTCTATCCCTTTGTTTCTTGCGGAAGCCGCACCGCCGTTTTCTTTATGTATAGCGGTAATCGAAGAGTTATTTTTTTGATATTCATTACAGATATCACCGCTTTTGTCGGTAGAACCGTCGTTAACAAGCACGATATGTATTTCTGCCTTTACGGTTTGCCCCAAAATACTGTTAACACAGTTGCATATATAATCTCCCGTATTATATATAGGTATCACCACTGCTATTTTTTCCATCGCTATTCTGCCTTTCTGCCAAGAAAGCTGTCGCGCTTCATATATTCTTCATACCAAGGGCACCACAAATTAAGCATTTTTATCTGTGATGGGTACATATCGTTTATTATCTGCGTTTTTCTTTTTATATCTTCATCAGACAAATCAAAAGCACGAGAAACGTCGCTTGCGGTATGAAAAACACTAAAGCCTGAAAAGGTACGACTTACAGCTTTGCCGACGGCGAAATGATGCGGATGCTCGGATTCGCCGAAAACGGCGTGGGTGTATATATTACAATCGGGCTTTAAAAGCTTTTTTATCTTTTTTAATTTCATTTTTGTAAAAATGCTGTTCCACGCCCATGTAAAACCTTTAACATCGGGGCAATTCAGCATTATACCCGAAGTGTTTTGTGCATTTATCGCGCAAAAAAATTCTTTTTTTCTTTTTGTATCGCCACAGTTGGACATACATACTACAAACGTTTTTTCTTTCATTACAGAATAAAAGAAAATAGTTTCATCATCAGGATGGGCGCATACGATAAGGTTATCTGCCTGCGATATTTTTTCCTTATCCAAAACGATTTTAGAAAACAACCCCAAAAACCACACCTTAACGCTTGCATTGAATTTTCTTTGATTGTATCTTATATATTTAATTTTTCCGACCGTATGCCTGTACTTTTTGCCTAATGTTTGTTTTAAGCCCATCTTTCTCTCCGAACAATATAAATAATATCATTTAATATTCAGATATAAAATTGATATGTAAAGCAAAAGCTGCGGCAATTATTAAAAGATCACCGCAGCTTTCAGATTCATCAGAATAAAATTATCAAAAATTGTGAAACAAGAACCACCGATATCAACGCTATCGGATACGTCGCCGCATAAGCCGACGCAACATCTTCGGTTTTTGCAACACTTATAAGAGTTCCGAGTGCAGGGGTACTCGTCATACCGCCTGTAATCGCACCGAGGTTGTTGAGAAGTGAAAGCTTTAAAACGTATTTTGCGAATATGAAGCCGATTATCATAGGAATTATAGTCATGATGATGCCATATACGAAATACATAGGATCAAAGTTAGCCACAAAATCAACACCGCCGGGAATGCCTGCCCCTACAAGGAACAGCACCAAACCAAGTTCTCTGAAAAGCTTCAGCGTATGTGTATCAGGCATAAGGTTTACCTTACCTGCTTTACCGAAATGCCCGATAATAAGGGAAACCAGCAAGCATCCGCCCGTAGTCGTAAGCGAGAAGCACGTACCGTCAAGGCCTTCGGCACTCAACGGGATCTTTATTTTTCCAACGATAGTACCCAAAACCGCTGCAAGTGAAAATACTGCAAAGCCGTGCTCGTCTATATCAAACAATTTGCCAATAAAGCCTTTTTTGCTTGAAGTATCTACTTGAACAAGCTTTTCACGTTCAACATCCATATCAACCTTGGAAAGCTTGGGAACAAGCTGTACAAACAATACTACGCCGATAACGCCGAAAATGTACGCAATACCGTGCCCAACGGAAACAAGAGAAGTATAACTCGGGTCAACCGTTGCTTTTGCGGCTGAAAACGCAGGTGTAGATGTAAGCGAGCCCGAAAGAAGGCCTACTATCATAGCAACGAAGCCATCCTGATTTTCTATGCTTGCGCCGTATCCTACAACCTCACCCATACCGATACATGCCGCTGCAGAAGCGCCGCCGGCAAATATTATTATGATGCCCAGAAGAACGTAGGATTTAAAGTTTCTTTTCATATTGCCAAAGAATTTAGGACCTGCAATAAAGCCGACAGATGTTACAAACAGTATAAGTCCAAAACTTTCTATAACGTCTAACGCTTCTTTAAATAATTCTCCCAACTCGATCCCTTCGCCAAAGATCGAATCCTTGAATATTGCGCCAAACAACAATGCAACTACAAATACGCCTGCATCGCCAAGGCAAACGCCCTTTATTGTTATTCTGCCAAGTGCATAGCCCAAAAACAAAACTGCGAATACACAAAGCAAAACAAACGATACGCCTGTGATCGGGATAACCCCGCCAAACAAATTCATTTCAAAAAGACCTCTTTTCTGAACGTACTGTTTAATACATTATTTTCTTCTGTAATCCGGCAAAAGCTTGGGAGATACGGCATCTGTTTTGATATTTGCATTTGTAATTTCTTTTTCGAAATCGTCAATATGCGAAAGCGTAAGCTTTCCTACCGTTACATCCTTACATTTTGCCGCAGCGTTTTTACCTGCACTGCGCCCGAATACGATTATATCAAGAAGCGAGTTACCCATAAGGCGGTTTCTACCGTGGATACCGCCAACCGCTTCGCCTGCAACAAACAAGTTTTCTACGTTTGTAGTCATACAGTCTGCATTTATATCAAGACCGCCGTTTTGATAGTGAAGCGTGGGGTAAACGAGAATCGGCTCTTTACGGATATCTATACCGTATTTGCCAAACATTCTCATCATCGCGGGGATTCTCGCTTCAATAGTGCCTTCACCGCCGATTTTTTCAATCATGGGTGTATCAAGCCATACGCCAAGGCCATTACCCGTATCGACGCCGTTACCCCTGTCGTTACATTCGCGGATTATAGAAGCCGCAGAAACGTCACGCGTTTCAAGGGGGTGCATAAACGCTTCACCCTTTGCATTTATAAGCTTTGCGCCCAAAGAACGAACCTTTTCCGTTACAAGTGCGCCGAATATCTGTTCAGGATATGCCGCACCCGTGGGGTGATACTGAAGTGTTTCGGCATAAAGCAGCTTTGCCCCAACTCTGTATCCGAGAACAAGGCCGTCTGCCGTTGCACCGTAGTGGTTTGATGTGGGGAAGCCCTGGTAGTGCATTCTTCCTGCACCGCCCGTAGCGATAATTACGGTTTTCGCCTTTGCAACAAGCAATTCCTTGGTTTCCATGTTCATAAGAACTGCACCTGCGGCATTGCCCTTATCGTCAAGTATAAGCTCAACCGCGGCAGTAAAGTCAACAACAGGAATACCTCTGTTAAGAACCTCGTCACGCAAAGTACGCATGATCTCTGCGCCTGAATAGTCTTTTGCGGCGTGCATACGCTTGCGGGAAGTACCGCCGCCGTGGGTCGTTATCATATTACCTTGTGCGTCTTTATCAAATTCAACGCCGAGGTCGTTCAACCATTGGATTGCTTCGGGTGCATCACATACAAGCTTTGAAAGCAATTCCCTCTTTGCCGCATAGTGGCCGCCGCCAAAAGCATCAACAAAGTGGATAGCGGGCGAATCGTTTGCTTTATCAGCCGCTTGAATACCGCCTTCTGCCATCATTGTATTTGCATCGCCTATGCGAAGCTTTGTTACGATAAGAACGTTTGCGCCTGCTTCGTTTGCTTCGATAGCCGCAGAAGAGCCTGCGCCGCCGCCGCCGATAACCAAAACGTCAACATCGTAATCAGGGTTGTCAAGACATACCGCATCAGATGTGATACGGCTGTGTGCCTGAAGCATTTCAGCAAGCTCGGTAGGTACTTTATCACCCTTGTTGGGGCCTATCTGAAGCTCTGCAAATTCACCTGTTTTATAGTCAGGGTGGTAGGCTTTCAGAAGATCTTCTTTTTGTTGCGCCGTCATTCTGGCGGGTTCCAATTTTATATTGGCTTCCCTTGCGGCTTCTACCGCTTTAAGCGATTCTGTAAATTTTTCCGAATACATGATACTACCCCCTTATTTTTCTATTTCTCTATTGTTATAAAGCTCTTTGATCTCATCTACGGGCTTTTGCATAAGCGCTTCGATAAGTTCTGCAAACGTACCGTCTTTAATCTCTTTTACGCGGTTTTCGAGGTGTTCGCTTTTAGGTGCAAGATATTTGCCGTTAAGCCTGCGTGCAAGCATAGCAACCTGCGGGTGAGAAATACCTGCAGGGCAACGCGAAGAACAAACACCGCACATTACGCAGTCAAACGATTCTTCGGCGCATTTTTCATATTCGCCCCTTTGAGCGTATGCAATATACTGCATTACGTTCAATTCCTGCGTACAGCTTTTCGTGCAGGCGTTACATCCAATGCACGCGTAGATCTCGGGGTAAAGCTGCATCATTATCTGTTCTGTGGGCTTTATTTTTTCCATATCGTAAACTTGCTTTACCAAGGGGAAGAAAGGAAGCGTTGCGATATACATATTATCTTCAACCTTCGTTTGGCATGCAAGGCAAGCCTTCAATTCTCTATCGCCTTTGATTCTGTATATGGTAGCACAAGCACCGCAGAAGCCGTTACGGCAGCCGCATCCTCTTACAAGCTGGTAGCCTGCGTATTCCATCGCACTCATAATAGTGAGGTTTTCGGGAACGCTGTATTTTTTTCCGAACAGAAATATATTAACCATGTTTTCCATTTCTATAACTACTCCTTAATCTTAATATTCAGCAGGAAGCTTTTCCAATTCGTCACAACGGAATACGGGGCCGTCCTTGCACACGTATTTCGAGCCGATATTGCATCTGCCGCATTTGCCGACACCGCACTTCATACGAAGCTCCATAGTCGTATATACCTGGGTTTTATCGTAACCCATGGATATCAACCCTTCAAGCGTAAACTTGATCATTATCGGAGGTCCGCATATGATAACGGTTTTATTCGTGTCAAAATTAAGTTCTTTTACGTAGTTGGGAACAAAGCCAACGTGACCGTCCCAGCCCTCTTGTTCGCGGTCGATAGTAAGATGAACGTCTATTCCGTCGTCTTTTATCCATTCGGAAATTATCTCGTCGTAATCAACAAGATCGTCTTTACTTCTTGATCCGTAAACGATATCTATTTTGCCGTATTTATCCCTGTAATGCCTACAATAGTTTATTACAGAGCGAAGCGGTGCAAGGCCTATACCGCCTGCAACGAACAATAAGTCTTTTCCTGCGAAAACGTCATCAACGGGAAAGGGATTTCCGTACGGCCCTCTGATAGTTATTTGCTGGCCCACCTCTGCCTGATGAAGCCATTCGGTAACGCAACCGCATTTTTTAATGGAAAATTCCATAAACTCCGTATTAGTAGGCGATGAGGTAATAGAAAACATTGCCTCGCCCACGGCAGGAATAGAAAGCATCGCGCATTGCCCGGGCCTGTGATCAAATGCTTTTTTACCGTCGGGAGTTACGACACGAAAAGTTTTAACATCTGGCGTATCTATACGAACATCTGTTATCACGCCGACTTTGGGAATCAATACTTCATTATTATTCATCATCTTTTCCCCCTAACGCTTTCATTACTTTGACAATATTCATAGATATGGGGCATTTGGAAAGGCATCTGCCGCAACCTACACAACCGAACACGCCGTCGTTATTGGTGGGATAATAAACAAGCTTGTGCATAAATCTCTGACGGAAACGTTCAAGCTGGGAAATTCTGTTGTTGCCGTGCGCCATACGCGTAAATTCCGAATACATACACGAATCCCAGCAACGGTAGCGGATAACGCCGTGGCCCGTATCAAAATCTCTGATATCGTAGCATTGGCAGGTAGGGCATACGAATGTGCAAGTTCCGCAGCCAAGACATGCACGCGAAAGCTCTGCCCATTCGGGACTATCGAAAAATTTAGATGTTTTATCTTTTCCGAAGCCTTCTGTTTTCAAGCCCGCAAGGGGAATCCTTTTCATTATTTCGGCAGTTTTTTCTTTTTGTGCCTGCACTGCGCTTTCATCACACGAAACGGTAAGATCTTCGATTGTCTTTACAAAATTTTCGCCCTTTTCCGTATTTGCACAGAAATATATTTCGCCGTTTTCGATCCAGCAGGAAACGTCACCCTTGGGGTCTGCAGCGTCTATACCGAATGCAGAACAGAAACAAGTTTCTGCAGGGCGGGTACAAGCCATAGAAACTATCGTACCGTGGCTTCTTCTGTTAGCGTAATAAGTGTCAACAGGGTCGCTTAAAAATACACTGTCAAGTATATCAAAGCTTCTTACGTCGCACGCTTTTACGCCGAAGATAACGAAATTCTCGTTTTCTTCCCTTGTGTCGATTACTTCGATCTGCTTTCCTTCTACTTTAAACTGCATAAGGTTTTCAGTTTGGGGAAAGAAGAAATCCTTTGCGCTTCTGTTTGTGTTAAGGCTTTGGCTTAATTTAACGCCTTGCTGCCATTTTTTATACTCTGCGCCGCTTTCCCCGTCAACAGGGAGATAAAGCGACGAATTTTCTGCAATTTTTGCAAAAACATCATCAAGCGCGTTTATTGAACATTTACGCATTTTTATTCCCCTTTCTTAACGGCATCATTCGGCTCGATATCTTCGGTGGTATAGTTAACAAGCGGTGCACGGCTTCCTTCCGTTTGCCCTGCCTGATATTCACCGTAGAAGGTATTGATGTCTTTTATAAATTTTCTGTTCAACAGATGAAGCGGTATGTTCTGCGGGCAAACCCTTGAACATTCGCCGCAGTCTGTACATCTGCCCGCTACGTGGAACGCGCGGATTATGTGGAACATTTTTTCTTCAAAGCTGTCAGACGGAGATTTGTTTTCTATGCCCGATTTCGGGTTATCGAACACACATTTTTCGCAAGTGCACGCAGGGCAAACGTTGCGGCACGCATTACATCTGATACAACGCGAAAGCTCGTTTTGCCAGAAAGCAAACCTTTCGTCTTCCGTCATATTTTCAAGCTTTTCAACCTCGTCGAAGCGGTTGTTATCTATCACGTCGCCGTCTTCACCCATAAGCTCGTCATAGGCGACATGCTTTTTACTTTTACAGTTGATACATCTTTCGGCAAGAACGTCATCGCACGATACCGTCTTATCCCCATCATACAAGGTGTGAACGGTGATACCGTTTGCGCCGAATTCTATTGAAGATATTTCATCTGCCGTAAGTGCTTTTACTTTTGCAATATCAGCCATTCCGTCGCAGGGAATGCCAACAGCATACACGTTTTCACGGTTAAAGCGATGCTCTGTTAACAACTGGTTGAAGCTGTATGTATCGCAGGGCTTAAGGAAAACAAGCACCTTTCCGCCTTTTTTCGTTTCAGAAACGAGATATTTGGAAAAGTTCGCCCCACAAAAATCGTTATATACGAAGTCTTTCTTCAATTCTTCTGCCGTTTTGAACACCGCAGGGGTGATATCGTAATCAAATTCACCCTTTTGCCAGCCTATAACACGGTCAACCGTGTTGTTTTCAAGAAGCTCGCACGCTTTTTCAATCAGCGATTTACAAGTTAATTTTTGCATCGTAAATCCTCCAATCTCTTGTTTTCTCCAAGTGCGGCAACCGCTTCGGTAAATTCGTTCATGGTGGCTGCAAACTTTGCACCCTCTGCCGCAGAAACCCATTCAAGACGGATACGTTCTTTCTCTATACCAAGGTAATTCAACATTGAGAACAGAAGTGCCATTCTTCTTCTTGTATAGTAGTTACCTGACGTATAATGGCAGTCACCTGGGTGGCAACCGCAGATTATAACGCCATCTGCCCCTCTTTGAAAGGCGCGAAGAATAAACATGGGATTTACCCTGCAAGAGCAAGGCACTTTAATAATTTTAACGTTTTCGGGGTATGCAAGCCTATTGTTTCCTGCAAGGTCTGCCCCTGCGTAAGAACACCAGTTACAGCAAAACGCCACTATTTTAGGATTGAATTTGTTACTCATTTGCATATTGCATCAACCTCCGCCATGATTTGTGACGTTGCGAAGCCTTTAAGGTCCATCGCACCGGAAGGACAAGCTACCGTACAAGCACCGCAGCCTTGGCACACCGCTTCGTTAACGGATGCCACCCTGCGCACTGCAACAGTTCTGTCGGGCATACGGAATTCTTTGTTAACGTATGTAATAGCACCGTAAGGACATACCCTTTCACATGAAGAGCAGCCGTTACACATAAGCTCGTTGGAATTTGCAACACAGGGGTTGCCCGTAAGCTTATCCTTTGAAAGCAAGCCGATAACCTTTGCAGCCGCAGCACTTGCCTGCGATACAGTTTCGGGTATATCCTTCGGGCCCTGGCACGTTCCTGAAAGAAATACGCCTGCGGTGGGGCTTTCAACGGGGCGCAGCTTCGGGTGCGCTTCTGTGAAGAAATCGTTTGTATCCATACTTGCCGTAAGCATTGTAGCCAACGGGCGTGCGGATTTATCAGGCTCGATAGCGGCGGCAAGCACCACGAGGTCTGCCGCGATATTAAGCTGTTTGTTTGCAATAAGGTCTGATGCCCTTACCATAAGCTTATCGCCCTCGGGGAACACCTTACCAACCATACCCTTTATGTAGTGAACGCCGTATTCTTCAACTGCGCGGCGGTAAAATTCATCAAATGCTTTACCGGGTGTACGCACATCGATATAGAAAACGTAAACATTCGTATCAGGATATTTATCTCTTGTAAGCATTGCGTGCTTTGCTGTGTACATACAACAAATTTTAGAGCAATACTCTTTTCCCTTTTCTGCACATGCGGCACATCTTGAACCTACGCATTGCACGAACACGATGGTTTCCGGGTGCTTTCCGTCAGACGGGCGAAGCAATTTACCTGCAGTAGGACCTGCGGCATTCGTCAATCTTTCAAATTCAAGTGAAGTAATAACGTCCTTCGACTGGTTATACGCATATTCATCAAACTTATCCATGCTTATGGGGTTGAAGCCCGTTGCCGCAACGATAGCGCCATAGCTTTCTTCAACTATTTCGTCCTTCTGCGTATAATCTATCGCGCCTGCGGTACAAACCTTAGAGCATATTCCGCATTTGCCTGTTTTAAGCATTGTACAATAATTCGGGTCGATAGTTGCAACCTTCGGTACTGCCTGCGCGAAGGGAATGTAAACTGCACGGCGGTTATCCATGCCCATATTGAATTCGTTGGGCACTTTCTTCTGCGGGCACTTTTCAGTACAGATACCGCAGCCTGTACAGATATCTTCTTTTACGTATCTTGCTTTTCTTCTTATTTTGACTTTAAAATTACCTACAAATCCGCCTACCTCTTCTACTTCACTGTAAGAAAAGATGCGTATTTTATCGTTTTGCGCCACGTCAACCATCTTAGGCGTAAGGATACACGCCGCACAGTCCAACGTGGGGAACGTTTTATCAAGCTGTGCCATCTTGCCGCCTATTGTAGGCTTTTTTTCTACAATATCAACGGGAAAGCCTGCTTCAGCAATGTCAAGTGCCGTTTGGATACCTGCAATACCGCCGCCTATAACAAGCGCACGTTTTGTAACGGGGCTTTCGCCGGGGGTAAGCGGGGCGTTAAGGTTAACCTTTGCAACAGCCGCTTTACCGAGGATTATCGCCTTTTCCGTACCTGTTTGCATATCCTTATGTACCCACGAGCATTGCTCGCGGATGTTGGCAATTTCAACCATGTAGGGGTTCAAGCCCGCAGCGGCTGCAGTTTTGCGGAAAGTTGCCTCGTGCATACGGGGCGAGCACGAGCACACAACGATTCCCGTTAATTTATGTTCTGCAATGGCGTTTTTAATTATATCCTGGCCCGCCTGCGAACACATATATTGATAATTGGCGGAAAAAACAACACCCGGTTCGTTTTTTAAAGCGTCTGCTACTGCCTGAACGTCAACCGTGCCGGCAATATTACTTCCGCACCAACATACAAATACACCGATTCTTTGCATATGTCTTTTCCCTTCCTTATTTACTGTATTTTCTGAATGCGCTTACGATTGCCTGTTGGGGCAGCTCGTCATCAAGCAAAGCGGGAATATCGTCTGCTTTAAGGTGGTTTGCACCTTGCTTGCGGATAACCTCAAGCCTTACCGCTTCAACAAGCTTTGCAGGCTCAACCCCGCGGGGACATCTATCTACGCACGCAAAGCATGTAAGACATTGATAAATAGATTTTGATTGCATCAACGGCTCTATCTCGCCGTTTTCAACCATATAGACGAATTGATGCGGGTGATATTCCATCTCGTCAAAAGCGGGGCACGTTGCGGTGCATTTTCCGCAGCGCATACACTTTAACGGATTAACGCCGCTGTTACGGATTATTTCATTTTTTATCTTATTCATTTACATCCTCCTTCACGCCGAGGGCTTCTGCCAAAAGCTCTGTGAAATATACTATCTTCACATCGGATGCGTTCTTTTCAAGATTATATTTGCAAAGCGGGCACGCCGTAACGATTATTTCTGCGCCTTTATCGGCTGCCGAAGCCATAACGCTTTGGCTTTTTTTCTTTGCCGATTCGGGGTTTTCCATCGTTATGTAACCGCCGCAGCATTCGTTTCTGTACGGATACACTACCGCTTCTGCACCGAGGGCCTTTATAAGGTCTTCAATAATAGTCGGATTTTCGGGATCATCCATCTGCATAACGCCGTTGGGCCTTAACAAAAGACAACCGTAATACGCGGCGATCTTCTTTCCCTTAAGCGGGTTTACAACCTTTTCTGCTATCTTATCGAATCCCACCTCGTCGCGCAGATATTCAAGATAGTGCATAACCTTTGCGCCGCCGTCGTACTCGTTGCCTGCGCCGAGGTAACTGTTAACGTGAAACGCAAATTCTTCATCTGTCTGCATTGCGTGGTTCGTTTGTTTTATAACGTTGTGGCACGCTGAACATACCGTAACAAGAGGCTGATCTTTCTTTTGTGCTTCGGCAAGCGCCCTTACCGAAGAAAGCTTAGTGGCAATTTCGTTCTTGGCTGTGGTGAATACACCGCCGCAGCATTGCCAATTTTCAATTTCCTCCAAAGAAAAACCCAATGCTTCCGCACTGCGCCTTGCATATCTGTCCAGATCTTTTGCTTTCGTTTTTAATGTACAACCGGGAAAATATGCCGCTTTTTTCATCTATATGACCGTTCCTTTCTTGCAGATCGCTGTTTTAACGGATTTTCACAAAGAAAATCCGTTAATCAGTCTGTAAATATTATATTAAACCATTTGTTCGGGGTGAAATACCTCGTCGAATTTTTCGGGTGTCAAAAAGCCAAGCTCTACACAAGCCTGTTTAAGAGAAATGTTATCCTTAAAGGCTTTTTTAGCGGTTTTTGCCGCATTTTCGTATCCGATATACGGATTTAACGCAGTTACAAGCATCAAAGAATTGTGCAGATTGTGATGCATTTTCTCTTTGTTTGCTTTAATACCCACAGCGCAGTTTTTGTTGAATGAAACAATTGCTTCTGCCAACAATCTTGCAGATTGAAGGAAATTATATACGCATACGGGCATAAACACGTTCAATTCAAAGTTACCCTGTGAAGCCGCCATACCTACTGCCACGTCGTTACCCATTACCTGAACGGCAACCATCGTAACCGCTTCGCATTGTGTGGGGTTTACTTTGCCGGGCATTATGGAAGAGCCGGGCTCGTTCTCGGGGATAAATATTTCGCCCAAGCCGTCGCGCGGACCGCTTGCTAACCAGCGTACGTCGTTGGCTATCTTCATCATGTCGCACGCAAGTGCTTTGATAGCGCCGTGTGCAAACACCAATTCATCTTTAGATGTAAGGGCGTGGAATTTGTTTGCCGCAGTAACGAAGGGCTTGTTCGTAAGTGCTGCCACCTTTTGTGCAACCAGCTTACCAAAGCCTGCGGGCGCGTTAAGCCCCGTACCAACCGCCGTACCGCCAAGTGCCAATTCGCACAAGGGCTTTACGGAAAGCTTCAACAATTCTACATCCCTTTCAAGGCTTGAACGCCAGCCGCTTATTTCCTGGCTGAACGTAATGGGCGTTGCATCCTGCAGATGCGTTCTTCCGCTTTTAACGATGCCTTCGTTTTCCTCTTCAAGACGCTTGAAGGTTGCTATCAACGTTTCTGCCGCCGGGATAAGCTTATCCTCTATCATAAGAACCGCCGCAATGTGCATTGCCGTGGGGAACGTGTCGTTTGACGACTGACTCATATTAACGTCGTCGTTCGGGTGAAGTATCTTGCCGCCGGCAATCTGGTTGCCCCTGTTCGCAATAACCTCGTTTGCATTCATATTGGATTGCGTACCCGAACCCGTTTGCCAAACAACAAGCGGGAAATTGTCGTTAAGTTTGCCTGCAATTATCTCGTCGCACGCACCGCTTATTGCCTGAAGCTTTTCCTGCGTCATTTTTTCGGGGCGCAGCTCTCTGTTCGCCTGTGCCGCCGCTTTTTTAAGTATGCCGAACGCGTGCGTTATCTCTCTCGGCATGGTTTCAATATTTACGCCTATTTCGAAATTCTGATGGCTTCTTTGCGTTTGCGCCGCCCACAGCTTGTCGGCAGGCACCTTAACTTCGCCCATAGAATCATGCTCAATACGGTATTCCATATCAATATCTCCCAAATAATTAAATTACTGTTGCTTTGATGATAGCCTTCAAGGTATCTGCACTGTGGCGAAGCTTTATTATCTCTTCATCGTTAAGGGGCAGATGAACCTGGCTGCGTATTCCTTTATTGCCCACAATGCTTAACGTACTGAGGCAAACGTCGTCAATGCCGTAGTCGCCGTGCATCATGGTGGAAACAGTCATCGTCGTATCGATACCGCTTAACAAGCATTTGCAGATATAGCAAACTGCAGACGATACCGCATAGAACGTAGCGCCCTTGCGCGCAATGATCTCCCCACCTGATTTTTGAACATATCTTTCAACATCATCATAATCAAATTCCGAAAAGCTTCCGTTTTTGCCCTTAAAGGAATTGTGGCAATCTGCAATATTTACGTTTGAAACATTCGCAAGTGACCAAGGAATGAAAGAAGAATCACCATGCTCGCCCAAAACGTATGCGTGAACGTTGTTTTGGCTGATAGAATAAAATTCAGACATTCTGGAACGCAAACGTGCCGTATCAAGTATCGTACCGGAACCGATTATGCGGCTTTCGGGAATACCTGAACGCTTGCAGAAGGCATATGTAAGAATATCAACGGGATTGCTTACCAAAAGATAAACAGCGTCGGGGGCGGCGTGTGTTATCTGCGACATTATCTGCTTCAATATATCAATGTTCGTCTGTGCAAGCTCAAGGCGTGATTGGCCCGCTTTTCTTGCAACGCCCGACGTTATAACAACTATATCCGAATTAGCAGCGTCAGAATAAGAGCCTGCATTTATCGTGCAAGGATTGCAAAAGGGCAAGCCTTGTCTGATATCAAGCGCTTCGCCTACTGCCTTTTCGTTGTTGATATCGATCAATACGATTTCAGAAGAAAGGCCCATTACGGTAAGCGTGTATGCAATAGTAGCCCCAACGCTTCCGCTTCCGATAATTGTGATTTTGTTCATAATTTCATTCCTCTTCTATTTTTATTCACTGTTAGTGAACAGAATTACGTTTCAAATTTTATTTTCCAAAGCATATTTTTTTACCGAAAATATTTACAAGAAAATATGTTTGGATTTAACAAAAACCGTTTTAATGTTTTCGTTTGGATATATTTAAATATTATTATATATCTAACCTCAATGATTATAGTACATTCCAAGAATATTTTCAAGGTATTTTGTCAAAAAAAACTGAAAATATGTTATTTATTTTTTTAAAATATTTCGCATTTTGTTATATTACCGCGAAAACCTCACAAAACAAAAAAATAACATCGTCAAAACTGCTTGAAGATGTTATTTTTTAACATTTTTTATCAATTTGCTAATAAGTACAAATCTGATTTTGAAATTACCTTTCTTTGTAAAATACGCCTATCATTGCACCTATGCTTTCGGCAGGCGAAACTATCTGTTGAAGCTGCCAGCCTTGTGCAACGTATTCGTTCACAATTTTTTCTACCTGTTGCAGATCCTTTTCGCGTGACAGTTTAAGTCCTTTATTCAGATAAACAATTTTGTATTCTTTCATTTTTTCTCCTTTTGACTACATTCAGATCAATAATATTATTTGGTGTTATTTTTATCGTGGCCCAAAGCTTTTCTTAATTTGGGTGCAATAAGATGCAGCAAACACATGATAATAAAATAAAGTGCCATAGAAATCAGCAGCTTATCGAATTCCACTTGATCGCCGGTTATTAAATACATAAAAAAATAAATCACGCCGAACAACAGCGAGGACAAAAAACATCTGAATATCTTATTTTCCAATATTTTCATCATAAACACGCCTCCCACTTCTAAAATAATATCACACAGTTTTGCATATGTCAACAAATTTTATGCCGTGCGTCAATATAATACCGGTTATTTTATATATTCGAATAGATATATCATCTGCTTTTTAACAACAGATAGCATTTTTTTGCAAAACAACGGTAAACGTATGCACCGTTACTTGATAAATTTTCGATTTACTTTTTTTCATACTCAAACAAACGGTACAGCTTTTTCGAAAAGTTACCTGCGTAAAGCTTTGCAAAAACGAACCTTTCAAAGCCCTTTAGTTCATCTATGTATTTTTTAGGTATCATTGTGTGTTCTTTTACAAAGCCAAATTGCCCGTTGTTGTAAATTTGCGGAGAGTCTATACCGTAAACCTCGGTTACACCCACGTCGTTTATCGGATTTCTTCGTTTTGACATTTTCGCGGCAAAAGAAGTATAACAATCTGCCAAAAGTGCGATTCTTTCAAAATTACTGCACAGACCTTCTGCAAGATTTCGCATTTCTTCAACGGTTAGGTACATACTGACGCCTTCCATAACAATAATTGCAGATCTGCTTTTATCAACACTTGCAAGCCACCTGCAATCTCTTACATCAGCGCCAATCATTTTATAGTTGGTTGATTCTGCGTAGTACCTTTTTCTTTCTTCGATCACATTTGGAAAATCTACGTCATACCATTTACGTTTTTCTGCTTTTACCCTTATTACACGGCTATCCAAACCGCAGCCGATATGAATTACGTCAGCATCATGCCATTCCGACATTTTGCGCTTTATCCATTCATCAAAAACAGCAGAACGAATCCCCATATAATAAGCAAGCCATTTAGATTTTGATTTACCTTTAAGAGAAAATTTTTCATTTTTCCAAATTTCCTCTGCTTTTTTATCATTAAGAAACAGCCCTTTTTCACTTACGTATGATTTACCGTACAAAGGAATATACAAAGTCTTATTTACGCTATTCACATATTCACCTACAAGCTTTTATTTATCAAATTAAATTATCGTGTTTTAAGGCGTTGGAATATGATGTTAAACACTTTATATACCGACGGCGTGTATCATCAAGCCAACTAAATTTATATTAAAGGTATAACGCGCGTAATTACTGAAAAAAGTCACCCTTGCCATGCAAAGGTGACTTTTTATGGTGCGAGAAACGGGACTTGAACCCGTACGGTGAAATCCACACGCCCCTCAAACGTGCGCGTCTGCCAGTTCCGCCACTCTCGCATATTGTGCGCAAACTTAACGCAACGGTATATATTATACACAAAACAACGAATTTGTCAATACCTTTTTGAAAAAAACTTTATTTTTTTCAAAAAGCAAAGGCCGTTGCACCAAGCAACGGCCTTTAAAAGCATTATTTGTGGTTTTGGAACACGAAGTTCAATCTGCCGTGGGGGGCAGCATCGCCGGAGGTGTACATTTCTTCCATAGAATCAACTACGTCTTCACTATCAACCCATTTGAAGGAGAAATTGATCTTGTTGTAATCTGTGATGCCCAAAGAAGCCAACGGCACTTTAACCATCATTTGATTGCCTTCTATCTTATAATCTATTTCTTCTGCTGTTTCAAATGCAAACGTATTATCCGAGGATGTGCATTTTGCAAGCGTTGTTTTGTTAGCAGACGATGCCTTGTGGTTTACGATATAATCGAATCCATACCAGCCGCTTGTTGCGTTATCTGCATTTATAAACAACTGCATCCAGGTAGAATCTGTATTGAAAGCAGAAATATCTTCCGCAGTCTTTACATAGAAATACGCATATTTAGTATCATATACGATCTTTGATGCAACGATATCGTTTCTGCCCAAGGTATCTGTAACCTTTTGTTTACCGAATACGATACTGTCTCTATCTGCTGTATCGCCCTTAAGGTCGCTGTACGTTACGAGAATATCATTCCATTGATCGAATGAGCCGTTGATATCTATCAGTTTTCTTGTATCCTGAACCAACGTGGGGGCAACGCCCTTTGCAGCCCGTACATTTTCGATCAACTGCATATAGTAGTTGTCAAAGTATCCGCCGCGCATCATTTCAGCGTCACGGCTGAATTCAATATCGCAGGTATCAACGAATTCTACCTTTGCAGGGTTATTCTGACGTTGTGCGACCCATTCGTTCCAGCTTGTTACAAGGATATACTTAGCATCGGATTCAAGTGCGATATCCCATTGTTCCTGGAAGTTATAACCATACAGGTATGCTTTTTCAGATCTGTCGTTTCTGCCGTTATGGAAGCTTCTTCCGCGGTTGCTGTTATTACCGTAAACAGCCGAATCAGAGAAGCATATCGTGCCCGAGTGCTGTGCAATGGAAACACTTACAGCATCTGCCTTGCCGTTGTAGTTGAATACTCTTTGAGGACGCTCGAAGTCCATCCAAGGCCATCCGCCCGATGCAACCGAAGGTTCATTGGGCCACTGGGGCATACGGAAAGAGAAGAAGTTTCTCTGCACGGGGTCTGTAACGTACGAATCCGCGCCCGAGGATGCTTTATCGTATGCAATTATAAGGGGCTTGCCGTCAACCATGTACCAAATGTCGGGGCAATAGTTCGGCTTATATATAGCGGAATAAATATCGTTTACCGTATCTGCACACCATGTATGTGTATAGAAAACAACCTTCGGTACATCCCAGCCCTGTTGATACATCTCATTCAACACTTCCATCAGCGCACGGGAGTTACCCTGATATGCGTATCCGTTTGTTGTATCAAGATACAAAAAGTCTATATTAGCGTTCGTCAATTCTTCAACGTGCTTGCGGATAACCCATTTATCAGAGCTGTAATAATAGCCGTACAAGGGTTCTGCAAAAAAGTGCATTGCGCCTACGGGGCCCCAGCCCTTATAGGAAGCAAACTTTGCATCTGCGCCGCCCTTTTCTATGATCTCCGTCATATTAAATGCGCCGCTGTCGCCGTGCTGACCCATCCATAAGAAGTAGAACAGACCAACCTGCCTTTCTTCTTCTGAATAATTTTTAGTATCTTCAGCCGTGCTTAATTCCCTGCCGAGATCGTCTGTTGCAACCATAGGGCCGCAGTTGAAGTTGTTTTTGTTGGGGTACGACACACCGTCAACAATGATATTATCACCATCTACGGTATATGCAGGCGTACCTGCGTAATTATCTAATTCCGAAGGGTAAACCGTTTCTTCGGTAGTGCCTTGCTGTGTGCTTTCAGCTGCAGTATCTGTCGCGTTTGAAGAATCCCCCTCTCCGTCTTTACAAGACATCAAGGCGGATGCAAGCATCGCAATTACGAGGATACTTGAAAAAATTCTTTTTTTCATGGAAAACTTTCCTTTCTTATGTTCAGCAAACGGGTAAAAAGCCCGTATATTCATAAAGCAGCCGAACAATATGCATATTCGACTGCTTTGAATTTTATATTTTACACAACGATCAGTGGATTATGCACTCTTCTGTATCTTTGTCAAAGATGTGGACCCTTGTAACGTCGAATGCAACCTTAATGTTGTCCCCTGCCCTTGCCTGTGAACGGGAGGATACGCGCGCGATAAGGTTTTGTTCGCCTGTTTTGAGGTACAAGTAGATTTCAGCACCCATAAGCTCTGTAACTTCTACGTATGTATCAATAGCAGATTCAGCAAACTGGGAAACGTACATTTCTTCGTCGTGGATACATTCAGGGCGGATACCTACGATAACTTCCTTACCGATGTATTCTTTCAATTCGGGGGCGCTTGCTTTGTCTGCGGGAAGCTTCATTTTGTTGCCTGCGAATTCGATATATACATCGCTGCCGCTTTGTGTAAGCGTGGATTCGATGAAGTTCATTTGAGGTGTGCCGATAAAGCCTGCAACGAAGACCCTGTTAGGCTTATCGTAAAGGTTTTGAGGTGTATCAACCTGTTGGATCTTACCGTCTTTCATAACAACGATACGGGTAGCCATCGTCATAGCTTCTACCTGGTCGTGCGTTACATATACGAACGTAGTTTCGAGCTTCTTGTGAAGCTTTGTAAGCTCTGAACGCATGGCAGCACGCAGCTTAGCATCAAGGTTGGACAACGGTTCGTCGAGAAGGAAGACTTTAGGATTACGAACGATCGCACGGCCCAATGCAACACGCTGTTTCTGACCGCCGGAGAGCGCCTTCGGGCGTCTTTCCAAAAGGTGTTCTATATCAAGGATACGAGCTGCTTCTTCAACCCTGCGCTTAATTTCAGCCTTGGGTGTTTTGCGAAGCTTAAGACCGAACGCCATGTTTTCGAACACTGTCATATGCGGATACAACGCGTAGTTTTGGAACACCATGGCGATATCTCTGTCCTTAGGTGCAACATCGTTAACAAGCTTGTCGCCGATGAACAATTCGCCTTCTGTGATCTCTTCAAGGCCTGCGATCATACGCAACGTTGTGGATTTACCGCAACCGGAAGGACCAACGAAGATTATAAATTCTTTATCCTTTACTTCAAGGCAGAAGTCGGAAACGGCAACAACGCCGCCGGGATATTTTTTGTAAATGTGCTTTAAAGATAAACTTGCCATTATAAAAATCCTCCTATTTTTCGCACCTGCTGTACGTGCAGATACACTTTTTCAATTCTAACACAGGTATTATATCAAAAAGTGATGAATTTTTAAAGGTGTTTATTCCCCAAAAATTCGCCCCTTTCTTTGTGCAATTTTCACAAAGTTTTTTGAACAATATTTTAAACAGGAAAAGTAAAATCGAATATTTTTTAATATATTAAAATCACTGTTTTTTGGGTTTTACCATCGTAAGGGCTATGCGCTTCTTCTTAACGTCAACATCAACGACCCATACCGTTACCCTATCACCTACGGACACAACCTCTGACGGGTGCTTTACGTATTTATTGGAAAGACGTGAAATATGTACCAATCCGTCTTGATGAACGCCGATATCAACAAACGCGCCGAAATCTATAACGTTTCTTACAACGCCCGTAAGCTCCATATCCGGTTTAAGGTCTGCCATATCAAGGATATCCTCGCGCAGCTCGGGCAAGGGGAAGCTGTCGCGCACGTCGCGGCCCGGCTTTTGAAGCTCTTTTACAATATCTTCAAGCGTGGGTGCGCCTATACCGAGTTCTTCGCAAACCTTTCCTTTGCCTTCTTGCTTTATCTTTTCACCCAAAAGAACGAGATTGCCGGATTGCACATCTTCATCGGTATAACCGTATTTTTTCAGCAATTTTTTCGCCGCAGAATACGATTCGGGGTGAACGCCCGTATTATCAAGTATTTCATCGCCGTTGGATACGCGCAAGAAGCCGGCGCACTGCTCGTATGCTTTTGCACCGATACGCGGAACCTTAAGCAGCTCTGCACGGCTTTCAAATTCACCGTTTTCTTCGCGGTATTTAACTATATTTTTTGCTGATGTGGCGTTTATACCCGCAATATATGAAAGAAGCGAATGTGAAGCCGTATTAAGATCGACCCCGACAGAGTTTACGCAATCTTCAACCACGCCGCTTAACGCCTCGTCAAGCCTTGCCTGCTTCATATCGTGCTGGTACTGCCCAACGCCGATTGATTTGGGATCTATTTTAACCAATTCCGCAAGGGGATCTTGCAGGCGGCGCGCTATCGAAACCGCGCTTCTTTGCGTAACGTCGAAATCGGGAAATTCGTCTGCGGCAAGCTTTGATGCAGAATATACCGAAGCACCCGCTTCGCTTACCATCGTATATTTACAGCCGCAATCCATTTCCTTCAGAACGCCGCATATGAATATTTCCGACTCTTTAGAAGCGGTGCCGTTGCCTATTGCCACAACATCCACCCCGTATTTCGTTATCAATCTTTTTACTATCGTTTTAGCTTCTTCTATTCTGTATTCCTGCTTCATCGTAGGGTAGATAACTGCCGTGTCAAGCACCTTACCCGTTTTATCCACAACGGCAAGCTTACAGCCCGTTCTGTATCCGGGGTCAAGCCCAAGGGTGGTTTTTCCTTTAAGCGGGGGGGACATAAGAAGATTTTTAAGGTTTTCGGAAAACAGCTTTATAGCACCTTCGGAAGCATTATCAAACAGATCCGTTCTGATTTCTCTTTCAATAGACGGCGCGATAAGCCTTTCGTATCCGTCGGTTACCGCAGCCAATACGTATTCGTACGCTTCGCTGCTTTTATTGGTTATAACCTTATCAAGGATAAGGCCCACAACCGATTCTTTACCTATATCAATACCGACTTTAAGAAATTCTTCCTTTTCGCCGCGGTTTATTGCAAGTACCCTGTGCGGGGGTATTTTGCTTACCTTTTCGGAATATTCGTAGTACATTTCGTAAACGCTTTCCTCTTCTTTAGCCTTCGAGGTAGCGATAACGCCGTTGTCGTACGTATATTTTCTGATATCCTTACGCAATTCTGCATTATCCGAAACGGTTTCAGCAATGATATCAAGCGCGCCCGCAAGTGCTTCTTCTGCCGTGTTTACTTCTTTTTCTTCGCTTATGTATGATTCTGCTTCAACGATTATAGGTGTATCGTATTTTTCGCACTGCTGCATTATAAGCTGTGCCAAGGGCTCTAATCCCTTTTCCCTTGCGACAGATGCCCTTGTTTTACGTTTCGGCTTAAACGGGCGATAGATATCCTCTACTTCGGTAAGTATCTGTGCTTTTTCAAGGGCTTGAACTATCTCGTCGGTAAGTTTACCCTGTTCTTCTATGGAATTGCGAACCTCTTCTTTTCTTTTTTCAAGGTTACGCAAATAATTCAATCTGTCGTAAAGGTTACGCAAAACGGTATCATCAAGCGACCCTGTAACTTCTTTTCTGTACCTTGCAATAAACGGAATGGTGTTGCCCGCATCAATAAGCTCTACCGTGTTGGCAACCTGTTGATCCTTAAGCTGAAATTCTTTTGCAAGTGTTTTTAAAATATCCATTTTACTTCTTCCTTTCTGCAGTAAACAATTTTATTTCTTCATCGGTAAGATAGCGCCATTGCCCGGGTTCAAGCGTAGGGTCAAGCAGGATCTGCCCGAATGATATCCGTTTAAGCGCGGTTATCTTATTTCCGACAGCACCGAGCATACGCTTTATCTGGTGATACTTACCTTCCCTTAACGTAATTATACCTTTTTTCGGTGCAAGCACCTCTATATCGCACGGAAGGGTCGTATAACCGTCTGCCAGGGTGATACCGTTTTTCATTTTTTCAATATCTTTTAAAAGCAATTCGTCGGCACATTCAAAATAATACCTTTTATCAACGTGGCTTTTAGGTGCAAGCGCCCTATGGCATGCATCCCCGTCAGACGTCATTATCAAAAGACCCGTAGTATCCTTATCAAGCCTACCGCACGGAAATACGCCTATTTTAACGACGGTATCCGACAGCAATTCCAAAACGGTATGCTCGCCCGGCTCGTCCGTCGAGCTGACGTACCCCGAAGGCTTATTAAGCATTATATATACGTATTCCATATAATGTACTCGCTCACCGTCAAGCGTGATCACGTCGTTTTCAGGGGAAATATGTACGGCACTGTTAGCAGCCGCCGCACCGTTAACGCGCACCCTGCCGCATTTTACGGCAGCGGCGCATTCTTTCCTTGTCATCACCCCGACGTGGGTAAAAAATTTATCAAGCCGCATTTTACAAACAAAATACGATAAACACAGCACACCCGAAGGCTGCACCCAAAAACGCGCCGAATGCCGCGCCTATCATAAACCTTATAATTATACTTTTCATTTTATTATCACCTCTATTGGATTATGCGAAAAAAAGTCTTTTTTTATTCCGCACAAACCAATAAAACAGACGCCGTTATTTTATCACACTAACTTATTTTTGTCAACCGATTTTCGCGCTAACTTTTTATACGTATTAAGAAAATCTTAATCTTTTCATCTATTTGTTTTTAAGGTTTTGTATGGTATAATACATGTATAACGATAACGAGGAAAATTATATGTACAATATTCTTATATGTGATGACGAGCGTGATATAGTAAACGCACTTAAAATCTATCTTACAAACGAAAATTATACACTTTTTGAAGCGTACGACGGTATTGAAGCACTTGAAATAATATCATCTAACGACATACACCTTGTTTTGATGGATATAATGATGCCCAGACTTGACGGAATATCTGCAATGGTAGAAATACGTAAATCAAGCAACGTACCGATAATACTTCTTACGGCAAAAAGCGAAGACTGCGATAAAATACTTGGGTTAAACACCGGGGCTGACGATTATATCACAAAGCCCTTTAACCCCATCGAAGTTACCGCGCGCGTACATTCGCAATTACGTCGGTACATGATGCTTGGCGGCGGCAGTATTACGGAAGAAAAAAACATAACGGTAGGCGGAATTTCGGTAAACGACGACAAAAAGGAAGTAACCGTAGATGGCAATTTGGTAAGCTTAACACCGAAGGAATATGAAATATTAAAATTGCTTATATCAAACCCGGATAAGGTATATTCACCCAAAGAGCTGTACCGTGCCGTTTGGAACGACATACCTATATGCAGTGAAAACACCGTTGCCGTTCACATAAGACATTTAAGAGAAAAAATAGAAATAAACCCGTCCGAGCCCCGCTATCTTAAGGTAGTTTGGGGCCAGGGATATAAAATAGAATCGGGGGTAAAATAATATGAACGACCGCATAATATACACATTATGGTTTAAAATTACAGTTTTCATTTCAACGGTGCTGTGCATTGCAACTGCCGCAACATCTGCTTTATTTGCCGTATTTGCATTTGCCGAGGATCTGTATATCACACCAAAGCAAGAATTTATATCAGACAGTTATATGAGTATTGCGTACAAGCAAAGCGTTTACGTAAACAATCAATTCTTATATTACGGGTACGATGATGCGGCAAAAGAATATCTTTCGAACAGAAATATAGATTTTTTCGCCGTTAAAGATTCGAAAACCAACGAAACGACGTATGTTTTCGGCCAACAGACTGACAGCCCTTATAAATACGAATACGAGTTTTATTTCGGTGCGGCACATTCAAAATACGTAAACGTAACCGTTTCGCAAGAACCTACCGTAACAGATGAATACTATTACACTTCCGTATTTATACAGATAATATACCATTTGATTCATTATATTTTCATATATTTCGGAATATCGGCGGTATTGTCAATTTTCGGTATCGTTTTTCTTGCCTGCACGGCCGGCAAGCGCCGAGGGTACGAAGGCATATACGAAGGCTTTATTTTCAAGATACCTTTTGATTTGCTGACACTGTTCGTAATATTCATCGTTGGAACAGGTGCTGTATTTTTAATAGATTCGGGCATAGTTGATACAACGTGGTTAATATTTCCTATTTGTTTTATATACTTCTTATTATGCGGATGCTTGTTTGCAGGGTGGGTAATAACGTTTTTTGCAAGGGCAAAAGCAAAACGCGTTATAAAAAGCACCGCTATATACAGATCCGCACGGTTTATACGAAAAATAACGAAATTTATTATAAAAAAGCTGATATATTTCTTCGTTTCCGTAACGATGGTGAAAAAAACTGCAATAATATGCACCCTTATCACATTGTTTGAAGTGTTTATCGCGATGATACTTGCAACAACGCATATTCCCGAGGCATTCTTCGTTATTTTCTTATTCGAAAAAGCCGTGCTTTTGGGCGCGGCGGTTACGGTTGCCGTTATGATGCAAAGACTGAAGCGCGGCGCAATAATGATTGCCACGGGCGCAAAGGATACGAAAATAAATACAAGCGGTCTTATATTGGATTTCAGGCTTCACGCCGAAACGCTTAACAAAATTTCAGACGGTATCGCACGCGAGGTAGAAAACCGCGTAAAAAGCGAGCGTTTAAAAACAGAATTGATAACCAACGTTTCCCACGATATAAAAACACCGCTTACTTCTATAATAAATTACGCCGACCTTATAACAAAAGAACCGTGCGAAAATGAAAAGATAACAGAATATTCTGCCGTATTGCTTCGGCAGTCGTCGCGCTTAAAAAATCTTATAGAAGACCTTGTGGAAGCATCAAAGGCGCAAACGGGAAATATAGATGTAGATATAAAGCCGTTAAGCGCCGACGTTATGATAACGCAGGCATCAGGCGAATACGAAAACAAATTAAAAGAAAAAGGGCTTTCGCTTATAATAACGAAGCCCGAATGTGAAACATTTATTCTTGCAGACGGCAGGCGCTTGTGGCGGGTATTCGATAATTTAATGAATAATATATGCAAATATTCGATGAAGGGCACGCGCGTATATCTTTCGTTAGAGCAATTTAACGGAACATGTATTTTTACCTTTAAAAATACGTCTTTTGAAATGCTGAACATATCCGCAGACGAGCTTACCGAAAGATTTATTCGTGCAGACAAATCGCGCCATACAGAGGGCAACGGTTTAGGGCTTTCAATTGCAAAAAGCCTTACGGAATTACAAGGCGGAGAATTTAATATCTTCCTTGACGGAGATCTTTTTAAGGTTTGCCTTCAATTTCCCCTTTACAAAAATATGCCTTAAATATCCATGAATATTTTCTTCTTTGCAGACCAGAATAATAACCGTGGGCAAAATCAAAGCAAGGGAGAGCGTAATGAAATTTCTTTACAAAGCATTTGCAAAAGCAATATGCGGGGCTATATTGGCAGCAGCAATAGTTTTCAACGGCGGCGGCAGATGTATTGCCGCAGGCGAAAACGAGGTTTTTCACTTTTACTGCAAGCGTAACGCCGAGCATAAAACCCCCGTTATAGACGGCAATATATCGTTTATAAAGGAAAACGGCGGTTACTACGTCGGTGATGCAAGCGAAAAGGTAATATACCTTACGTTTGATGCAGGATATGAAAACGGTAATATTCAGCGCATACTTGACACGCTGAAAAAACACAACGCAACGGGCGCGTTTTTCATACTTGATAACCTTATCCGCCGAAATTGTTCTTTGGTAGAACGTATGGCAAACGAAGGCCACACCGTATGCAACCATACTGCACACCACAAGGACATGACGAAAATAAACGACAAGCAGGAATTTGAAAAAGAGCTTATCGCCTTATCATCGTACTACAACGAAATGACAGGCAAACAAATGGCACATTACTACCGCCCGCCCGAAGGAAAATTCACACAACGTAATCTTGAATTTGCAAACGAACTTGGTTTTAAAACCGTGTTTTGGAGTTTTGCCTACGCCGATTGGGATAACGACAAGCAGCCCGATCGTGAAAAATCTAAAAAACTGATATTGGACAACACACACAACGGCATGGTGATACTTCTTCACCCAACGTCGAAAACCAACGCCGATATTCTCGACGAGCTTCTTACCGAATGGAAGTCGCAGGGTTATCGCTTCGGCTCGCTTGATGAATTATGCGTTTAAGAATTTTATGTTTAATAACCGTTTTGTCTGTTTTCTTACGCATAATACCATACGCGCAGGCAGAAGTATATAAATCGGCAGCTATAACAGACAAAAAAATTGCCCTTACCTTCGACGACGGCCCACACTATAAATACACCGCGCAGATACTTGATATTTTAAAAAAATACGGTATAAAAGCCACGTTTTTCGTGATAGGTGTAAACGCAGAAAAGCTTCCGTCGCAGGTTAAAAGGGCACATGACGAAGGGCACGAGATAGGAAATCACACGTACTCGCACCCACATTTAAAAAATATATCCGTTGCCCAGCTTGAATCACAGATAGAAAAATCATCAGAAGTGATAGAAAAAATAACGGGCAGCCGCCCCACGCTTTTTCGCCCGCCCGAGGGGTATTGCGAAAACAGCGTGGCAGCGACTGCCGAAAAAATGGGCTATACGGTAATCCTATGGTCACAGGACACGATGGATTGGGCACACAACACACCGCAAAAAATATCAAAGGATATTCTTTGCAGCATCAAATGTGGGGATATAATTCTTTTCCACGATTTTATCACGCCTGATACGCCCACACCGCAGGCATTGGAAAGGATCATACCCGAATTATTGAAAATGGGTTATGAATTTGTAACCGTATCCGAGCTGCTCGGTGCTTGAAACTCTATTATCTTTATATTCTGCGGAACGGTTCCCGTAATGGAGATCGTTCCGTTTTCCGTTTGGTGCATATCGCTTATATAAAGCTCCGGCGTATTGGAAAAAACCTTGGAAATATCGCCCTTCAATACGGGCGCGGTAGATGTTGCGATATATTCAAGAATAGGCGATTCCATAGAATCGGTAGTAAAATAAATAACGTTATCCTTTATATACGCCGAACCTGCTGCGGCAAAATTCACGTATTCGGGCAGCATATCTATCTGCTTTCCCGGTACAACAAGATCAAGCGCGCGTTGGCTTTCAAGTGCCGTTGAAATTTCTATCTTACCGCCGCCGTTTAATTTAAACTGCGTTTTCGAAAGAAACGAAAGCGAAGGCATCAGCTCGTTTAGCATGGCAGTCGCTTCCGACTGCGTTAATTCAAACGTTTTGTCCGTATAATTAGAATATTCTATGGTATAATCAACGCCTATTTTTTTGCCCTCTTCTCTTAATCGGGCAATAGTTTCCTCAAGCGTTTCGCCGTTTTCGGCGTTATCAACGGTAAGACCGATATTATCAGCCATATTTTTAATATCTTCGCCGTCGTACCTTACGCCGAGATCCTTATATTTAAACCCTGATGCAATTATTGCAACAAGAATAAGCACTATTGCCAAAACCACGCTGATGCTTATGCTTACAGCCTTCTTTTTCATTCTTCTATTTCCTCTCCGTTTTCATCGTAATATGGGTCTATCATAACTTGCTTTATCATAGGATATGCGGCATACGTTCCTATATAAGCACATACAGAAAACGATATTACAAACGGCATAACTATACCGACGGGCATAAAGCCTACAAGCATAAATACGTTAAAGGCAATAACGGCAAATATACCAAGCAACGCAAAAACGTTGCGTTTAATACCGATAAATGCAAATATTATGCCGTTTTTGATCATTTTATATATTGAAAGGTCGAACGTAACAAGCATAAGATATATGTACACCCTTATTATCTGGTAGGCAATACCTACGAACACCATAATCCAGAACATAACGCTGTACATACCCGCAGAAGATGAATTTAAAAGGAAGAAATGTATATCGTATATCGTAAGGGCGGTAACTGCAAGGTCTATAATTCCAAACAAAAGCCCCTGCACCTTGTTTGCCTTTATAGTATGCTTAAAATCCGAAAAAAGGAAAACAGGCTCGCCCCTTTGAATGTTGCGTATAACGTAAAACATACCGGTATTTGCATATCCCCAAGTGAACACAAGCAACGCGGCAACTGCAAAAAATATCACCGTGGAAACGGTAAGCCTTACGCTTTGCCCCGTTTGTGCACCGAAAACGCCGTAAAGCGCCATCGTTACGGGATTTATATTACCGCCGAGTATCGCACCCTTTATCGGGCCGTAAAGCCCGCCTGATGCGGCAGGCGCAGTTACATTCGTAAACCCCGCTATTGCAAAAATAAGTGAAAATATCGGCAAGCACAGCAGCGTAAACATAAGATTTACGTTAAGAAGCTTTGAAAACGACCTTCCGAAATATTTGAAGAAATTTTTCAAGCTTGCGTCTTTAACCTCGCCCTTTTCAACACCCTTGCCCTCTCTTTGAGTATCAAAGATATTGAATTTTTTCTTTTTTACTTCCTTTTCTTCCATCAATTTTACCTTTCTTTAAATCAAACAACAAGCAATGCATATCAGCAATATCCACGATACGCACGTCATAAAATATTTAAGATAGCACCGAAGATCCTCGTCAAACATTTTATCAATAAATTGCGGCATATTTTTTACCGAATGCGAAAAGCTTACGCAAACGGCAGAAAAATAAACCACCGTAAAGCAGTACGCGCCCACGCAAAGCATTACTGCCAATGCGTGTGCACAGTCAGCTATTGAAACAACACGCAAATACATATCAACGGCTGTGTATCCGCACCAAACACCCAAAAACGCACAAATCAAACCGTTGCAAAGCGAGGCTATGCGCGTAAACCCCATTATAAAAACAAATGCAGCGGGTAATGATGCGTACAAATACCGTTTTAAAGCAATTCTTATCCAATCTGTAAACGCTTTCCCAACGTATGTATCAAAATGCCAAGCACCGCCGTTTGCACACATATACACGTACAAAAGGCAGCCAACGGCAACGCATAAGGAAAAAATTACGCATAAAAACACCAACGACCAAATAAAGCTTCTCCGCCTGTCCACCCTGCGTGACAAAGAAGAAAGCGTTCGCGTAACAAGATCGTCACCGCTTTGAACAGGGTCACTTTGATTGTTTTTATCATCCGATAAGTAATTCATTTTAAACCTCCGCTTCATATTTTCTTAGTGATAAATATGAAGCGGAACGGCTAAATATTACAAGCGCGTTTAAGTTCAGTTACCCGAAAGCTCTGCTGCCCTTTTCGTGCAGGCTATCATTGCACGGTTAACGATTTCCTCAAAGCCGCTGTTATAAAAAACCTCCATCGCTTTGGCGGTAGTCCCCCCGGGGGATGTAACGTCGCTTATCAGCTGTTCGGGCGTTTTTTCGCTTGACATCAAAAGCTGTGCCGAGCCTATAACAGTTTCGCAGGCGATACGGCGAAGCTCTTTTTCGTCTTCAAAACGGATACCCTGTGCGGCTGCCCCGTCCATCAAGGCTTTGATAAACAGGAAAATATATGCAGGGGAAGATGATGTTAACGATATTATCTCGTTCATCTTATCCTCGCCCAATTCAAATGCAACCCCCAGCGAAGCAAACAGCGAAAAAGAGGTTTTAAAAGCCTCGTCGCTTACGTATTGATTTCTGCATACCGAGCATACACCCTTACCGATAAGCATCGGTGTATTGGGCATTACCCTTACAACAGAGGCATTGGGAAAATATTTTTCTATAAATCCGCAAGTAATACCTGCGGCAATCGTGATAAACGTTTTTTTGCCGTATTCAAGCCCACATTCCTTCAGCTGCCCGAGAACCTCTTCAAAATTCTGCGGTTTAACTGCAAAAACAACGTAATCTGCCTTATCTGCGGCTTCATACGCACTTTCGGCTACCGTCATACCCGAATAAGCCTGCGGTTTTTCTTTTATTTTATCATAAAGGATAATATCCTCTTTTTTAAACTCTTTGCTATTGGAAACTATACCGTTTATTATAGCGCTTGCCATGTTTCCAACGCCGATAAACGCAATTCTTTTACCCATCATATCCTCCGAAGAATACTTTTTTAATATTATACCACTTCAATACCAATATTTCAACAGTTATATATTAAAAATTATTATAGCCAAATGGCAAAAAAAGTATTTTCTTATTGACTTATTTTCTAAATCGTGTTAAAATATATATCAATAGCAGAAAAGGAGGTTTAAGTTTATGTCTGCTTTTAGTGAAATGCTTTCCTGCGAAATTAAACAAAACGATGTGTCGGGTATGCGAATATCCGCCTGCACGGGTATCTCCCGCGCAAACGTTTCAAAAATACTTACGGGGCAAAAAATCCCTACACATAGCGAGCTGTCGCTTATATTATCTATTTTACCTATAACGCAATCAAAAGCGCATACGATCAAGGAAGAGCTTGATAATACCCGTTTCGGTATATCATTATGCTCACAATTGGAAAAACTTTTAAAAAAGGTTGAAGCGCCGCCTGCTCCCCAGCCAACGGTACTGAGTCACGCAGTTTCTTCAAATATTGATAAAATAGGCATTATCGAAGGCAAAACCACAGTTCTTTCATACATACAAAACGCACTTCAAAAAGAGATTTCTACTGCTTCGCCAACGGTATATACAAACATTACGTCCGACTGCTCCCTCCTTCAAGAAGGGATAATGTACGTTTTGGCAAATGCAGAATCAGACGTAGATTTCAGAATATGCACAAATATGGATCCGCAAACAAAAAACGGATTTGAAAACTTTTCCCGCTTGTTTGAATGGGCGCCGTTTTTTATAAAAAAATGCGATATTTTATATGAATACTCGCAAGAAAACTACAACACAATTCCGTTTGGATATTCAAAGTTTCTTATACTTCACAACACGATAATATTGACAAATCAAGCAACGGATTCGGCAGTTGTATTTACCGAAGAAGCCGTTGTCGAAAAGTTAAAAAATTTTTGCAGGCTCCGCTTTTCAAACATGAAAAGCCTTGTGCGCCGTTGCTCTACCCCATTTGAAGTATTTGATATAACGCGAAAGATCCCCTCTAAATATTCCGGATATTCTTATTTACAGCATTACCCATGCATTTTACCGTATCTTGAATACAAGCATTTTCAACAGATAGCAAAAGACGATATTCCCGAGGTTCAGGCAATATTGCCTGCCCTTTACGAATATTATATTGCACACAGAAACGGGTTGAACCGCGGTGCATTTACATTATCCGGCTTGATGGATCTGTCGTTGAACGGAACTATAAAAGAGGTTCCGAAAGAATATATAAACCCAGTTCCTAAGGAAATACGCAGATACGGGTTAGAAAAGCTGCTTGAATCTATTAAAAACGGCGCAGATTTCAGAATAGTAAACGAAAACTGCCTTAGCTTGCCGGAAAACACCGTAATCGACTTGTGGAACGAATGCCAGCTTGTTTTTACATGGAAGCCGTCTAACATAAACAGCTTTACAGGTCAGATCAGCTCTGTAACCAACGAAGTTACGCTTTTACACGAAGCATCTAAATTTTTCGACGTTCTGTTCGAAAGCAGATATCTGCACACAAAAGATCATTCCATAGATATAATAACACAGTGTATAGAAAGTATAAAATAACAATTTCCCCGATGGTTTTTAAACCCGTCGGGGAAATTTATTTTTGTAAAATATTCTAATCATATCTTCGCCGGCTGTAAATAAGAATTATTTTTCTGCGTATGCAAAATCGGAAATCAATGCATCGGTTATTTTATCATACAGCTTACCGTTTTTTGAATAAAAGTGCGTATTTTCATCAGAACAATTTATATTCACAACCGGGTGATAAAGTACTATGCTTCCGTCTTCATTGATATTAGGGTAATATACATCCATGGTAACCAATTTGACGGCTTCGATATTTTTTCCTATGTTTAAATTAAAAACAACGTCTTTTACGGTATGTTTTTCAGATATATCAAATTCTTTTATATCGCCTTGAAAAACCGTATTGTAAGTACTGCTTTCGGGAGCATTCATATACAAATCAGCAACAGATACGAAAAAAGGTGCAGGCGTTCCATTCCCATAATATCCGCCAAGTTGCTTGATCGGCATACCTTGATAATCATCAGGAACGGTAATTTGCAAATAATCTGTATATTCCGTACAGTTGTAGCTTCCTGCAAAGCAACATTTTGCAATCTTATTTACCGCAATACAAAATCCGTCTGTTTCTACAATGTCAGAGTAAAACACAGAAGCTTCTTTAAAAACGCAGCCGGAAATACAAAGCGTTAAGCTTACTAATAACACTATGGCAAAAATTTTTCTCATTATTGTTCACCACCTTTTCTTTATTCACGTTTATAAATAATGTGCTCAGTTTTACTAATATTGCGATGCCCGGCACAAATCGCGTTTTTTTTTCTTCATAAGCCGAAGGCTTGCTTCATTAGGGCGAAGCCCTGCTTCATGCGCCGCAGGCGCGCTTCATTCAAAAAACGCACCTTTGTCGGTTCTTTTTGTTGCGAAGAAACGCACAAACGGTGCATAAAGTCAGATAAAAACGAAAAAATGTGCGCCTCTTTCGTTTGTTTATTCATTACGGAAATTTGAAAATTACTTATTCTATATCATAGTCTTCGTAACAATTAAGCAATACCTCGCAGTCGCAATAGCCACCCATATCAGTAATTTCGGCAATTACACTTTCATGCAGCTCCGGTGAAATATTGTCCTTAAGCCATTGTTCTGTATAGCGCAGAGTGTTATCACAACCACAAGCATCCAATTGATCTTCCAAATATGCAAATAATTTTTGCACATTCTCTTCAGATAAAATGTAGTCTGCCATATGAATTATCCTCCATAATATTCTGATTCATCAGTCAGATTATACCACTCTTTTGTAAAAAAATCAAGGTGAAGCCCTGCTTCATGCGCCGCAGGCGCGCTTCATTCAAAAAAACGCACCCTTGTCAAAAGACAAAAGTGCGTTTTTTATTGGTGGTTAAGTACACTTGCAATACTCATTTCATAAAGTTATATACAATACATCATTACGAAACACAATAGGGGGAGAATTGCTTTACGTAAAGGTCCTTTTCATGATGAGCTTTGCAAAAAATATCGTAGCGGCTGCAATGGTTTCGCCGCCCAATTTCGACCTTGTTTTATCTGTTTTATGCTGCAGTCAGAAAACTTCAATCATCAGTCGAGATAATTAGTGTGTCTTTTTTTCTTACCGATAACGGCTACTACCGCGCCAAAAACTGAAACAGTCATCAACACGATCCAAAGAATTGTATTGCTACTGTCACCGGTGGAAGGATTGTCAGGATTAGACGGCTGTTCCGAATCAGATGGTTCTTCCGAATCAGACGGTTCTTCCGAATCAGACGGTTCTTCTGAATCAGACGGTTCTTCGGAGTCAGAAGGTTCTGTAGGCATTTCAAGTTCCGTCTGACATACATCACAGATATAGTCGGTATCTGCATCCTTATGTCCGGTTTGGTCGATCTTGCCGTCAGCAAGCTTCCAAGCTGAAAGATCGGTAATTTCTACCGTGCAAGCAGCATCTTCAAAATACTTACCGCAAGAGCAAGTATAGTAATCATTCCAGCCATCAGCAGTACACTTTGCAGCTTCACCGTCAACCTTGGTTCCCTCGTGATTGTGTCCGAGTGCAGGATTCATCTGATAACCGCACACAGAGCAAACCTCGGGATCTGTTTCGGTTGCAGCCCCACCGGAAGTATGTTCTACAAGAGTATCGCTCGCATCACAACCGATACGGTTACAGATATGCCAGTGACCGTTTCCATTTTTGCCATCGAATTCACCTGTGAAGTCGTGGTTAAGGGGATCACCTATGGTATAACCGCATCCGCGTTTACAGGTAGAAGGATTCGTACAGGTTGCATCAGCCATGTCATGGCCGAGAGCAGAATCTGCAAGATTAAAGGTTTCGGTCGGATGAGCTTCACCGCATATAGAGCAGCTTTTTTTATAAACCGCATTGGTTGTACATCCGGCTTTTTCAACTAAGTATTGTTTTTCCGCTTTTTCAATATACGCACCGTGAGGACCATTCACAGGGGCATTGCTGCCACGGATAATAGTATTACAATCGTTACAAATGGTATATGCTTCGTGCCCGGGATTTTTACAATCTCCTTCTTCTGCAGTATGATATGTCGTATTTACGTGATTGTTGGGGTCAACAGGCAATTTGGCGTTGCTGCCGGAGATCACTTCACCGCAGCCATCGCAGGTAGTGTAAGCACCGTTACCTTGGACCTTACATGTGGAGTCAACAGCAGAATGCTCTGTAGTGTTAGTGTGTGCGCACAAAACAGTAACTTCACAAGTGTCGGTACAGCTACCTGCAGTTGCTTTAATAGTTGCCGAACCTTTGCTAATAGCCGTAACCTTACCGTTGTTGTCAACAGTAGCAACAGTTTCGTTGGTGGATACCCAAGAAACGTTGTCTGTGCTTCCGGAAGGTTGTACGATTGCAATAAGAGTATCGCTTTCTCCTGCCTTAAGAGTCAATGTATCCTTATTCAAAATAATGCCTGTTGCAGGAATAGGTGCAGCTTCAACCGTAACGGTAGCAGGAACAACAGCAACATTAAGTGCGTTGTAATTCACCGTAGAGCCGCCTGAAACGATTACATCACGCAGAGTGACATCATAAGGGCGGTACGCCGCACCGGAATCCACCTTGCATTTAAATGTGAATAATTCAACCTTCGCAGTATTGGTGTAATCATCTGCATTTGCATCAAATCCGGTACAAAGCACCTCGGGTTCTTCCCAAGTTAACCAACTGATCGCACCGGACAAAGCTGCGCTGTTGGCAACATAAGTTAAACCGGCAGGAACATCCAGATACATCTGCATTCCAATAAGAGTTGCAGATTGTTCCATATATACGGTGAATATAATCTCTTCACCGGGAGATGCCGTTGTTTTATTGGATTTTACTGTGAAAGTAGCCTGAGTTTCAGTCGCAGCATAAATAGGCACTGCAGTTGCAAATATGCTGAACACCATCACAAAAGCCAATAAAACAGGTGTGATTCGCTTGTTCATGACCAAGCTCCTCCTTAAAAAATATATTTGCAGCGCATTTTTCAATACATTACCCTCGCAGCGTTGCTTAGTTACGGGGGCAATGGGTGTTTTACACCAAATATATTCTTAACCCTTTGCGTTACCCTCTATATGGCTTACAGAGAGCAACGCAAGGATATAAGACAAATTATGACCAAAGAGATAACTTATTTTTGAAATGCAAATTGATTCTGGTTACGTCCAAAATATTTACAATTCCATCGCCGTTTATATCTACACACGATTTCTCATAATCACTCAATGCTACTTTGTTTTTAAAACAAAGGGTCGCTCGCGTAACGTCCATAATGTTTACAACGCCGTCGCCCGTGGCATCTCCTATAAGATTGAGCTTCACATCAACAACCTCTTCCGAGCCTGCCGTAACCGTATATGTGCGGGTTACGTAGTTTTTCTTGCTAACCTGCATTACATAGGTCTCGCCTTCTTCAATTCCCGAAATGGTATATTTGCCGTCAACGATATCCGCAGTGCCGATAACGTTACCGTTTTCGTCCAATATCTCAATATCAAGACCATCAGTATTTTCGACACCAGAAATAGTACCGGAAACCAAAACGGGAGATTCCTCAGCGAAGTATATCGTAGCAGACGTTAAACAATCGTTCAACTCTCCTATAAATATTTCATCCCACTGGACATCATTACCGCCATAGTAAACTTCAGTTAAGCTTGAACAATTGGAAAATGCATAAGCATCTATTCCCTCAACACTTTTAGGTATCGTTACCGATGTTACTCCGCTGGAAGAAAAGGCTGCAGCGCTTATATAAGTAACGCCATCTTCGATTACGATACTTTTGATTTGCGAAGAGTAACTGTTATACCAAGGAGATAGTACCTCTCTAAAAGGATCGTAATCCTCCATAGGACCAATGCCGCTTATAATCATCACGCCGTCTTTAGTTAACTTGTAAATCACGTGTGCGCCGCATCTGCCCGATGTTATAATGTTGCTCATCGTATCGGTGCAACGTATTATTGTATAGGATAAATGTCGGTTACCGTCTTTCACACTTATCGCTATCCACGCATTTTCAGTGCCGTCATAATAAAGGTTAGCTATGCTTGTACAATTTTCAAATGCAGAATTGCCAATGGTAGTAACACTGTTAGAAACTGTTATCGACGTTAAGTTTTTACAGTTATAAAACGCATAGTCACCGATGCTTGTAACACCGTCACAGATAATTACTTTCTTAATTGATGAAGCATAAGCATACCAGGGCGCTTGTTCGGCTGAATAATTATCCATATCACCCGTGCCATTTATGGTCAATTCACCTAAATCAGACAAGATATACGTTACGTTTTCCCCGCATTGGCCTGATAATACAACTGTGCTTGTCGTGTCAGAACAACGTATGATTGCAGACGTTAATTCACTATTACCGTTGCCTATAGACATTGAAGCCCAATTTGCCTCTGTACCGCAATAATCAACATCGATCAAGCTATAGCACTCGTCAAATGCATATTCGCCTATAATTAACATACTTTGGGGAATAGTTACTGTCGTTACATTTTCGCACCTGTGAAATGTATATGTACCAACTTTTGTAACACCTTCCTTTATTACTATCTTTATAATAGGGGCATGTTCCCATGGCGCAGGTACACAATAAGCCTCCCACTTATCGCCTTCGAAATACGCATCGTAATCATTCATTTCGCCTTTGCCGAGTATGGTTAATATTCCGTCATCAGTCAAAATGTAAACTACTTTGTCGCCACATTTGCCCATTTCTAATATTTTCGCTTTTATTCTAACGGCAATATCCTCTGTACAGGAAAAATGAATATCTGCAGAGGTTAAATTGCTGTTATTCGCTACTTCATTCCACTCTTCCTCAGTACCTCTGTAATGAACACTTATCAAGTAATAACATGAATAAAATGCTTCATTGCCTATACTTGTTACGGTGGTTGGTATCACTACTGATATTAAATGCGAGCAGCCCTCAAACGCACTTTCGCCTATGCTCGTAACGCCGTTACTTATTGTTACTGTTATTAAACTTTCACAATCATAAAATGCGTAATTACTTATGCTTGTGACTCCGCCAGGTATAACGAGATCTCTAACAAGCTCGCCGTTTAAATATAAATTCTCCGCATAGTAAAGCGGGTTTATATAGCTATAACCATTGCCAAAGTTGATGCCGCACCATACTGCGATATCCGTTATATTTACAGAGGTAAGGCTTGTGCAATCATAAAATGCATAACTGCCGATAGTCCTTACGCTATCAGGAATAGTTAAGTATTCAAGAATTGTGCAACCAAAAAACGCATCATCGCCGATCGACTCAACGCTGTCGGGAATAGTATATGTCGTTCTTTGACTTCTTGCAGGATATTGAATAAGTACTGTTTTATCTTTATTAAATAATACGCCGTATTCATCGGTCGAATAATTTGCATTATTCTCATCCACCGTTATTGACTCAAGGCTTGTACAGTTATAAAATGTCTTTTCGCCAATAGACTGAACGCCATCGGGGATGGTTACAGAAATTAAACTTGTGCAATTATAAAACGCTCGATTACCGATAGATGTCACACTGTCAGGGATATTTACGGACTCAAGGCTTGTGCAATTGTAAAACATTTCTGTACCAATATATCCAACACTATTACCGATAGTTACAGACGTGAGGCTTGTACAGTTGTAAAACGTATAATGGCCGATACTCGTCACGCTGTCAGGGATATTTACCGACTCAAGGCTTGTGCAATTATAAAATGCCCCGCTTCCTACGCCTGTGACACCTTGAGGTATCGTTATTGTCATCAAAGTGGTACAATTATAAAAAGCATAACTGCCTATGCTTGTAACTCCATCCGGAATAACAATATTCGTTATAAGCTCGCCGTTCAAATATAAATTTTTTGCATAATAAAGCGGGTTTGCGTATTCGTCACCAAATCCGATACTACACCATGCGGCAATATCCGTTATGTTTACAGACGTAAGGCTTGTGCATCTGTAAAATGCCTCCTCACCGATATATGTCACGCTATCGGGGATAGTTACAGACGTAAGGCTTGTACATTTGTTAAACGTATAATTGCCGATGAACGTTACACCGTCAGGGATATTTACAGACTCAAGGCTTGTGCAATTATAAAACGCACTACTGCCAATAGTTATCACACTATCAGGAATCTTCACAGACTTAAGTCTTATGCAATTGTAAAATGCACTACCGCCGATAGACTCAACGCTGTTTCCGATAGTTACTGTCGCAAGGCTTGTGCAATTATAAAACACTCGATTACCGATAGATGTCACACTATCAGGGATATTTATGGACTCAAGACCTGTGCAACCGTAAAATGCACTACTGCCGATAGACTCAACGCTGTTTCCGATAGTTACTGTCGCAAGGCTTGTGCAGCCACTAAACGCATAATCACCGATAGAATGAACGCCATTGGGGATGGTTACAGACGTTAAGCTTGTGCAATTGTAAAATGCATAATTGCCGATACTCGTCACGCTGTCAGGGATATTTACGGACTCAAGGCTTGTGCAGCCGTTAAATGCACTACTGCCGATAGACTCAACGCTGTCAGGAATCTTTATAGATACAAGGTTTGTGCAGCCAGAAAACGCATAATCGCCTATGCTTGTGACACCTTGAGGTGTCGTTATTGTCATCAAGGCAGTACAATTATAAAAAGCATAACCGCCTATGCTTGTAACTCCATCCGGAATAACGAGATTCGTTATAAGCTCGCCGTTCAAATACAAAGCTTTCGCATGGCTAAGCGGGTTTGCATAGTTATTGCTAAAGCTGATACCGCACCACGCAGCAATATCCGTTATATTTACGGATGTTAGGCTTGTGCAACCCGAAAACGCATTACTGCCGATAGACTCAACGCTATTACCGATAGTTACAGACGTTAAGCTTGTGCAATTATAAAACGCACTATTGCCGATAGACGTCACGCTGTCGGTGATAGTTATAGACGGAAGGCTTGTGCAGTTTCTGAATGCAGAGTCTCCGATACTCGTCACACTGTCAGGAATCTTTATGGATACAAGGTTTGTGCAGCCGGAAAACGCATAACTGCCGATAGACTCAACGCCGTTTTCAATAATAACAGACGTTATTGAGTCTCTGTAGTTATACCACGGAGCATTGCTATAATATGAATAATCTTTCATTGCTCCTGTTCCGCTTATTTCAAGTTTACCAGCTTCGTGTACAAGCCATGTAATATTATAGCCACACGAGCCTGCTTGTATTATAACGTCTCCGTTATCCAAATAAAGCTTTGCTCCGTAATACAGAGGGTTAGAAGTGTTTTCGGCAAACGAAATGCGTTTCCACATTTCAACATCGGTTGCATAAACGGATTCAATGCTTGTGCAACCATCAAATGCATAACTGCCGATAGACTCGATGCTATTACCGATAGTTACAGACGTCAAGCTTGTGCAATTGTAAAACGAATAATTATCGATAGACTTAACACTATCAGGTATATTTATAGACTCGAGGCTTGTGCAACCATAAAACGCATTACTACCGATAGACTCAACACTATTACCGATAGTTACAGACGTTAAGCTTGTACAATTATAAAACGTATAATTATTGATAACCTTAACACTATCAGGGACATTTATAGACTCAAGGTTTGTGCAACCATAGAACGCATCATTACCGATAGACTTAACGCCATCAGGAACATTTATAGACTTAAGGCTTGCGCAACCATAAAACGCATAATTGCCGATAGACTCAACACTGTTTCCGATAGTCACAGACGTTAAGGCTGTGCAATTATAAAACACTCGATTACCGATAGATGTTACACCATCAGGGATATTTATAGACTCAAGGCTTGTGCAATTATAAAACGCACTATTGCCGATAGACGTCACGCTGTCGGGGATAGTTATAGACGGAAGGTTTTTACAGTCGTAAAACGCATAATCGCCGATAGACTCAATGCCGCTTTCAATAATCACAGACGTTATTGAGTTTTTATAATATAGCCACGGGGCACTGGCATTTGTACTAGAAGAATAATCTTTCATTGTGCCCGTGCCGCTTATTACAAGCGTGCCTGTATCATATAGAATATACTTAATGTTGTCTCCGCACGAACCTGATTTTATTATAACGTCTCCATTATCCAAATAAAGCTTTGCTCCGTAATACAGAGGATTAGAAGAGTCTCCGGCAAACGAAATACGTTTCCATGTTTCAATATCGGTTACATAAACGGATTCAAGGCTTGTGCAATTATAAAAAGCACTATTGCC
>JAZQHC010000043.1:0-23698 GCA_045540335.1 Eubacteriales bacterium | reverse complement strand
AGTTAAGCTCAGTTATGCCGACAATACTTGACTGGCGACGGTCCGGGAAGATAGGTCAGTGCCAACACAAAGGAAGCAAGTACAGAGATGTGCTTGCTTTCCACCTTAAAAAAAGAGAATATTCCTCCTTAGCTCAGTCGGTAGAGCGCATGACTGTTAATCATGATGTCGCTGGTTCGAGCCCAGCAGGGGGAGCCAAAACAAAGGACATCCATTTGGATGTCTTTTGTTTTAGATTTTATTGGTTTACAACAGCACTATTATGTTAAAGTGTTGTAAGCTCTACCGACTCGTCGGTAGAGTGACGGACCGAGAAAAAGGATTGATAATCCTTTTTTGATGGGAGATAACTAAAACAAGGAGCGTCGAAGCCGAGTATTTCGAGGCGCACGAGGCGACTATGTTTTAGGAAGAGAAGACTGTTAATCATGATGTCGCTGGTTCGAGCCCAGCAGGGGGAGCCAAACAAGAAGCAGATCGCATTTGTGGTCTGCTTTTTGCTTTAATATTCATTTGAATAAAATACTCCGAAAAATCTCAAGGTTCTTGATTTTTAAGGACTTTTTATGTTTTTACAAAAAAACAACACTCTTTCACCATTGCACCTTTTTTTCGACCTTTTGGTCTCGAACCTATGACTTTTTCTTGTCACGTCCTGCGTGACAAAATTCCGCGTTCGGTTGATAGACATATTGTTAAGAATATGATATAATGATGTAGAACAAACGGGCAGGGAGGTAATCATTATGACACTTGGGCAGAGGATACAACAAATAAGAATAGAACACGGTCTTTCACAGGAAGAGTTTGCAGAGAAGCTTGGTACAACGCGGCAAACCGTTTCGCGTTTGGAGCTCGATCAGACATTTCCGGAAATTGCAAAAATCGTACTTATCAGCAGAGTTTTTTCTGTTAGTACCGATTCTATTTTAAAGGATGGTATAAGTACCTTTGATATTGATGTTGAGTATTTTACCTGCGGCGTTTATCCTGACTCTAATTGTGAAATTGTAGAGACTGAAAAATTTTCACTTGTGCTTTATTGCTCGTCAGACAATAATATATTGGGGGCAAAGCTTTATCGCGGATACGAAAATAAAAAACATCTTGTTGCGATCTGCGAAAGAGATTTGGTGAGTGAAAAAACAGAATATGCATATTTTGTTGAAGATAGTGATCCTCATACAGCAATTTGTAATAGTGAATTGGCATCGGAATTAGGGGCAGCTTATGACCCGAATTTGAAGAAGTTTATGCGACGTTTGGAATCCTTTGTGGTTGATCATAGTGGAACATCGCTACCAACTGTGAAAGAAGCCGGGATACCCAAATGCCTTACTTTATGGAGAATGGCTGACAGCTATCACGCGACACATGATGATTTTAACTTTTTCTTGTGTACAGGTAAGACAGAGTACATTTTCTCGATAAAAGCGGTGAATACCAACATATATTGCGGAGCCTCATACAATATCGTTTTCGACCTTGGCTTGTTTAGAGGTGAACAGTTTTTCAGAATTAGAAATTATAAGGACAATAGTGAGAAATGGTGTGGATTCCATTACGACTTTTCTTATGAGTCAAGTAACATAAAAATTCCGACCGAGCAATGTGAGCTTGGAAAGTGCCTTATGACAACCAAAGGTCTTATGTGGTGTGTTAAACGCTATACAGATGATGAGATCGTTTTGCAGGGATGTGGTGACGATGAATATACCTATCGCCGCACAGGTAAAAGAACTGAGCAGTTTTCTACAATATAAGGGTTCGACATTGTTTGGATAACTCAGAAGAAAGCACTTGTGAATAACAGGTGCTTTTTTAACGAGCTGTATCTTTCGGTGGAAGAATTAGGTCTTTGTTGATTATTGTAGTAATGCTTTATAAAAAAAGTTTTGATATTGTTATTTTTGGAAAATTAAACTAAATCAAAAAAAAAATTTTATGAAAGTGTTGCATAATATAATATGCTGTTATATAATGAATACAGAACAACAGTGTATTTCATTTTTTTGAAAGGGGTGGCGAGTCGTCATCTTTTCACTTATATTTACCTCATTCGCTGCACAAGTCCTACAAAAGCTTTTCTACATGCTTAGGCGATTTCGAAAGCTTTTGTTTAACGTACTTGTTCGCTTAGCCGAAATGCTCGCCATAGTGATGCAAGGTTACGTAAACTTCACCTTGCTGAACTATGTCTGCGCGTTTCGTCATACAAATTAGTGTTGTTCTGATGTGAATCGGGAAAGGAGAGCATTATGATAGTTTATAAAGAACTTGCCTCAATCGAGCAAGATTTGGGCTTTTCGGCAAGGACTCTTTACGGATTGAGCAATAATCTTGATAAGCATTATCATAGTATTTTTATTCCAAAGAGTGACGGAAGTAAAAGAAAGCTCTCCGTACCTGATTTGATTTTAAAAAAGGTACAGAGATCTATCGTTGATAATATTTTGATCCAGTATCCGACGTCGAGATATGCAAAAGCATATAAATGCGGTAGCAGTGTTCAACAAAATGCCAAACCGCACGTTGGAAAGAAAAAGATTTTAAAGCTTGATATAAATGGATTTTTTGATAATATTATTTATTCGAAAGTTAAGGATATCGTTTTTTATAAAGAGAAATATGCAGAATCAATCCGAATACTTTTAACAATGCTTTGCTGTTACAAAGAGTCACTTCCGCAAGGCGCGCCTACCTCGCCTGCTATTACAAACATTATTATGTATAGCTTTGATGAGAAGGTTGGTGCTTTTTGCAATAAGAAAAACATAGACTACACAAGATATTGTGATGATATGACTTTTTCGGGTGATTTTGATGAAACTGTCATCATATCATTTGTAAAGGACGAGCTTTGCAAGCTTGGTCTTTTTTTGAAAAATCGAAAAACGGCGGTTATTTCTGCAAGCAAACGTCAAACCGTAACGGGAATAGTAGTTAACGAGAAGATCAATATTACAAAGGAATATAAAAAGAAAATCCGACAGGAAATGTACTACATTGAAAAATTTGGTATTGATGAGCATTTAAAGAAGCGCGAAATATTTGATAAGCAGCAATATCTTTTATCTTTACGCGGACGAATAGCTTTCGTTCTTCAAACAATACCTAACGACCCTGAGTTTATGCGATATAAGGATTTTTTTCTATAAAATTTCTTAAAAAGTAATATTTTGTAATATATTTAATTTGTTAAAAAAAACTTTAATGTGTTAACCTTGGGCGTTAAAGTGCAGTAAAAAGCCGATATGGATTTATTTCCGTATCGGCTCTTTTCTATTGCATCACCAATTTCAGTAGTTAGTAAGTGAGCGTGTTTTTTGATAGTTTTTAGTGGTATGCTGTTGTAGCGGCGTGATATTTTACTTTCGCAAAAGTGATATTTCAAGGTGTTGACTTGAAGTGATATTCTATTTGCCGTATAGTTTGCGTAGCGAATGTTACCCGGTGCAAGCGGAATATCGCTGTGAAGCAATGGCACTGTGCCGTAATCAAGCAAAGTTTGTATCTATTCTTGGAAAGACAACGCCTTAGTATTCGGTATTTTGCTTTGGTGCTTGACACGGCTTTTTCTTTATGATAAAGTGTAATAGATAAAATATTCATTATCACATTAAATACGGAGAGTTATATGGGCGTTTTTCTTACAATATTTTGTATTCTTGGCGGTACAAGCGGTTATATAGCATATCGCGCCTTTAAAGGAATATCATCATTCTGTCCATGTGTGCGTTTTTGGCCTATATTGGTACTGTTTTTGGTTATGGCGCTTACTTTGGTTGTGGGCTTTGCAAGGTCGATGCTTCCTTTTTCAGACAATGCAAAATATTTACTGGGTGTGATAAGCGCGTATTATATGGGAATATTTATCGTTTTGCTTATTATGACGGTTGCAGGTGATATACTGATGTTATTACCGAGGATAATGAAGGCTTCATTTGTTTCACATCGGTATTTTAACGGCATTTTAACTGCGTGTGTATTTGCTTTGGCGGGCATTGTATGCGCCTACGGTTTTATACACGCACGCGGGATAGAGCATATTTCATACGATATTCACGTAGAAAATAAAGTAGATGTTTCAGATATTAACATTGTTATGATAAGTGATCTTCATCTTGGTTCAATCGGGTCTGAATCACGTTTGAAGATGATAGTAGATGAAATAAATTCCCGTAATCCTGACGTTGTATGCATAGCGGGTGATATTTTTGATACAGATTATGCAGCGATACGAAATCCCGATAGAGCATCGGAAATATTAAACGAATTGAATACCACATATGGTGTATATGCGTGCCTTGGAAACCACGATGCAGGACCGACATCATCTCAAATGGAGACATTTTTACAAAGCTCCGGCGTACATCTTTTGAAGGAAGAATATATTGTTATTGATAATAGGTTGGTGTTGGCAGGCCGTCTTGATTCTTCGCCCATAGGCGGATATAACCGGCAAAAACGGGGCGAGCTTTCAAGTTTTTTAGATTTTTCCGACAATGCATCAATGCCTGTTGTTGTGATGGATCATAACCCTGCAAATATCGGTGAATACGGCAAAGAAGCCGATCTTATCATGTGTGGGCATACCCATAAGGGGCAAGTGTTTCCGGCGAATTTTATCACAGATGCAATATATGAGGTTGACCACGGATATTACAAAAGAAATAGCGAAAGCCCGCACGTTATAGTAACATCAGGTGTGGGAAGCTGGGGGATGCCGATGCGTATCGGAACGGATTGCGAAATTGTTACCGTTCATATTTTAAAACAATAAAAGCAATCTGTAAGGCTGTACTTTTGCTTGCAAAAGCCAATACACAAGCGGATAACTTGACATCAGAAAGTATGTATGCTATAATTCAAAGCACGTATTTTCAAAGCTTAAAAGTACAAATGAGGAAATAAATAAATGACATATTACGACGAAGAATTACAACGCCTTTCGGCGCAGGTTGCAAGAAAAACACATCTGCAAAAAATGCTGAAAAGCTTGTACGATCAAAAAAGCAGGCTTGATATAAAGGTTGAAGAGCTTGAAAGTATCAAAAATGATGAGCAGAGGGACGTTGAAAAGCTTGAGGGGCGCAGTTTAACTGCTTTTTTATACGAGTGCTTGGGAAAAAAAGAAGCAAAGCTTGACGAAGAACGAAAGCAGGCATACGCTGCATCTGCAAAATATGACGTAGCCTTTCGCGAGCTTTCTGCGATCAAAAGTGATATACAAAAGTATGAAAACGAGCTTCAAGACCTTTTGGATTGTGAAAAAAGCTATGCAAAGATTCTGGGTGAAAAGGCTGCTGTTATAAAAGATAAGAAGGATCATAATGCAGAAAGAATATTGCACCTGGAAAAGGAAATTACGTATTTACAAAGGCAAAAAAAAGAAATTCGTGAAGCGATAAACGTAGGTGAAGAAGCGAAAAATATTACCAATCAGCTTTTGGAAAAAATACAAGAGGCAAAAAACTGGGGAATTTACGATCTTTTGGCGGGCGGGGTTACAAGCAGCACTGTAAAGCACATAACGCTTGATGAAGCGCAGGAGTTAACGGAAACCTTGCAAGTGAAATTGAATCGTTTTTCTACAGAGCTTTCGGACACTGCGATCGATGCGAATATCAAAGTTAACATTGAGGGCTTTTTGCGCTTTGCCGATTGCTTTTTGGATTCATTTTTTGCGGATTACGAGGTGCTTGAGGATATAAAGGAATCTGAAAAGAAAGTAAAAAATACGGCAAAAGAAATAGAAAACATTTTGAACCATCTTTCTGAATTGTTAAGCGATTTTGAAGAAGAACGATTGGCTAAAAAGGAAGCTTTGCACGAGCTGATCGTAAATACCGATATTTGAATATGTTGAAACAAATAAAACGAGAGATTTTTATTTAATAAAATCTCTCGTTTTATTTGTTAATTTGCGAATTCTTCCTTTTTTACGTAGTTAATAAACGTTTTCAACGTTTTAGATATCCATTTGTTTTTATGGTAGATAAGCTGCTTCCAAATATCTATATTTATATCGCATACGTCAAGATAACACAGTTTTCCTTTCTTTATCATTTCTTCCGTTACAAAGTCGGGAAGAAACGATATCATGTCTGTTTGGCATATCATAGACGTTATAATGTCTGTTCTTCCTATTTCAAGAACGGGTGTTATTCCCAAGGATTTTTTTGCAAGCTCGATATCAAGCACTCGCCTGTATCCCTGCCCGTATTCGGTAAGGATGAACGGCTCGTTTATTATATCGTTGATTGATAATTGCTTGCAGTTGGCAAATTTTGAATTAGCATTTGCAACGAAATTCATTCCAAGGCGCTGTTCTTTAGCAATAACATAATCCTTGTGGTAGGAATGATTATCAAGCGTTATTATTACGTCTGCCTCGTTGTGATCAAGCATATCAAACATTACAGAGGTGTCTGCCGTGGTGAATTGAATGGAAATATCGGGATATTTGGTGTGAAAATCAATATAATGCGAAAAAATCATTTCTTCGCAGACAGAATCGGGTGTTACTATATGGATATGCCCGCCGCAGCTTTTTTCTTCTTGAAGGCTTTCTTTAAATTCATCTGTAAGGGTGCAGATGCGATGCGCATAGGAAACAAGCTCGCGCCCGCGTTCGGTAAGTGTTATGGTATGGTTTATCCTGTCAAACAACAAGCAGCCCAATTCTTCTTCAAGCTGTTTTATTTGAAAGGAAACGGTTGATTGGGAATAATCAAGCTGCTCGGCTGCTTTTGTAAAGCTGCCCAGCTCTGCTACGCGGATAAAAGTTATTAAATTGCGTAATTCCATTTAGCACCTCGTTAACATCTAAAAAATCGATAATAAACATCAAAACCATTTGCTTGACTAATGGTGATTTTTATTATACAATACGAATATAGAAAAAGCAAGACATATTAAAAATTTAATTGTAAGAATCGAAGCTTAAACGGTTAATTTTCACGGCGTTGACTGTGTTAGTTATATATTGATTTTTTTACATAAAGGAGTAAACTCATGAAAAAAGCATTATCATTGATGTTGGCGGTTGTTCTTTGTGTGGGAAGTGGTTTTTCACTTGCTTCCTGCTCTGAAAAAGACGATGGAAAATATAGGATAGGTATTTGCCAGCTTATGGAACATGACGCACTTGATGCGGCAACCGAAGGATTTAAGCAAGCAATAATTGATGCTCTCGGTGCAGATGCCGTAGAGTTTGACGTTCAAAACGGTCAGAATGACCCTACTACGTGTTCTACCATTGCAAACCAGTTCGTTTCAAATAAGGTTGACCTTATAATGGCAAACGCTACCCCCGCGCTTCAATCGGCGGCAGCTGCAACGGGTGATATTCCGATACTTGGAACATCAGTAACGGAATACGGCGTAGCGCTTGAAATTAAAGATTTCAACGGTACTGTCGGCGGCAATATTTCGGGCACGTCTGATCTTGCCCCCCTTAGCAAGCAGGCAGACATGATTATCGAATGGTGTCCCGAAGCGAAAACGGTAGGTCTTCTTTACTGCTCTAAAGAAGCGAACAGTAAATATCAGGTTGACGTTGTAAAGGATCTGCTTGAAAAGAAAAAACTTACAGCAACACTTTATCCCTTTACGGATTCAAACGACTTGGCGCAGGTATGCACAACAGCCGCAGATAACTGCGATGTGATCTATGTGCCTACCGATAACACCGTTGCAGAAAACACGGGTATTATTGATAACATCTGCGAGCCGAAAAAGATTCCCGTTATTGCAGGCGAAGAGGGCATTTGCGCAGGTTGCGGTATTGCAACGCTTTCAATAAGCTACTATGATCTTGGATATACAACCGGTAAAATGGCGGTTAAAATACTGAAAGACGGTGCAGATATATCCAAAATGCCCATTGAATACGCAGAAAAGCAAACTCCGAAATATAACAAGCAAAACTGTGAAGCGCTTGGCATCACTCCTCTTGAAGGATATACCGAAATCGGAGGAAAATAATTATTTATACTTTCAGCCGGGGAAAAACACCCCCGGCTGTTGTCTGATTTTATAAACGTAGGTGAATAACATGGAAATTTTAGAACAGCTTTTCAATGCCTTGCCCGGGTCGGTATCGCAGGGACTTATATGGGGCATTATGGCAATAGGCGTATATATTACGTACAGAATTCTTGATGTTGCCGATCTTACGGTTGACGGTTCGTTTGCAACCGGCGGTGCCGTTGCGGTAATGCTTATATTAAACGGATGTAATTTGTGGCTTGCAATGGTTGCGGCGTTTGTTTCAGGACTTCTTGCAGGTGCAATTACGGGGCTTTTACACACCTTTATGGGTATTCCGCCGATTTTGGCGGGAATTCTTACACAGCTTTCCCTTTATTCTATAAATCTTAAAATTATGGGCAAAGCCAACCAATCTGTAAACGTCAACCAAACGGATCTTCTCGTTTCCCTTCGATGGGTTAAGGAGCTTGCATTTCATAATCCCTTGATAACGGTTGGTATCGTTCTTGTTATACTTATCGGCACTCTTTATTGGTTCTTTGGCACCGAAATGGGATGTGCAATCAGGGCTACGGGTACGAATTTGTATATGAGCCGCGCACAAGGCATAAACACAAGCTTTAACAAGGTTTTGGGTATTATGATATCCAACGGTCTTGTGGCGTTTTCCGGTGCGTTTCTTGCGCAGTATCAGGGTTTTGCAGATGTTAAAATGGGGCAAGGATCGATCGTTATAGGCCTTGCGGCTGTTATCATCGGGGAAGCATTGTTTGGAAAGATATTTAAAAATTTTGCATTAAGGCTTTTATCCGTTGCATTTGGTTCTGTAATTTATTATATAGTTATCCAGGCGGTAATCACGATGGGCTTGGATGCAAACCTTATGAAGCTGCTATCGGCGGCAATCGTTGCTATATTCCTTGCTATACCTTATTGGAAAAGGCAATATACGGAAAAACACATGGTAAGATCGAAAGGGGGAAATATACATGCTTGATATAATAAACGTTGAAAAAACATTTAACCCCGGAACGATAAACGAGAAAAAAGCATTGAACGGTATCAATCTTCACCTTGAAGACGGCGACTTCGTTACTGTTATAGGCGGAAACGGGGCAGGCAAATCTACAATGCTTAATATGATAGCAGGCGTGTATCCTGTTGATTGCGGAAATATCATAGTTGACGGTATAGATGTTACAAAGCTGCCCGAATACAAGCGCGCACAATATCTGGGCAGAGTTTTTCAAGACCCCATGACAGGAACAGCAGCGGATATGCAAATAGAAGAAAATCTTGCACTTGCCGCAAGAAGAGGTAAAAAAAGAACCCTGCGTCCGGGTATTACCGCAAAAGAAAGAAAAGAATATAAAGAGCTGCTTAAAATACTTGATCTGGGCCTTGAAGAAAGGCTTACCGCAAAGGTGGGGCTTTTGTCGGGCGGGCAACGCCAAGCGTTAACGTTGCTTATGGCAACTTTAAAAAGACCGAAGCTTCTTTTGCTTGACGAACATACCGCCGCACTTGATCCTAAAACTGCAAGAAAGGTTTTAGATATCACCGAAGAAATCGTCGAACAAAACGATCTTATGACTATTATGATAACGCATAATATGGCAGATGCTATAAGGGTCGGCAATCGCCTTATAATGATGCACGAAGGGCAGATCGTAGTTGACGTAAAGGGTGAAGAAAAGAAAAAGCTTACTATTGAACAGCTGCTTCAGATGTTTGAAAAATCAAGCGGAAATAAATTTACAAGCGACAAAGTAATGCTTTCTAAATAATAGGTAATACAATACGGCAAATGTAAATAAGGATAAATATATAAAATAATGGGGCTTACTGCGATTTTTGCAGAAGCCCTGTTTTTTATAAAAGTAAAAAAAATGTTAACAAGAAAAGTTGGTAAAAATATACAAAAATATATATTTTAATAGGTGTATTTTGTATATAAAAAGACGAAAGGACTAAAAAAATAGATTTCCTGTTTGTAAAAATAATGTAAATTATCATTAACAAATCGAAAAATTTGCTTCAAGTTCACATAAAATTGCATGAAAATTTATTTTAAAAAGGCTTGATATCGCGTTTTAACGCTTGACTTTTCGCTTTTGTTATGTTAAAATCTCGGTTACATTAAAATCGCATAATATGCGCGTTTATATATGTTATTTAATGCGCCCGTTATTTTATGCGGGTTGAATAATACGAATGGAGTGAGTGAATTAATGGTTAAACCTCAACAGCTTGGCGTGAACACAAGAATGAGCTTTGGCAGAACCGACGAAATACTTGGTTTACCGAATCTCTTGGAGGTCCAGAAGAAGTCTTACGAATGGTTTATCAAGGAAGGATTGGCGGAGGTTTTAAAGGACGTTTCGCCTATTACCGACTATTCGGGCAATTTAGCTATCGAATTTGTGGATTTTTCCATCGACGACGAGCCTAAGTACCCCGTGGAGGAATGTAAAGACCGCGACGTTAACTACGCGGCACCCTTCAGGGTAACCGTACGCCTTACAAACAAGGTTACGGGCGAAGTTAAGGAAGAGCTCATTTATATGAGTGATTTTCCGATCATGACAGAGCAGGGAACTTTCGTTATCAACGGTGCAGAACGCGTTATCGTTTCGCAGATAGTACGTTCACCCGGTGTATATTACGAAAGCGCGATCGACAAGTCCAACAAAATGACGTTCGCTGCAACTGTAATACCTTACAGAGGCGCGTGGCTTGAATATGAAACTGACGTTAACGATATATTCCACGTTAGGATCGACAAAAACAGGAAGATATTTATAACGATTTTGATCAGGGCGCTTGGCATCGAATCCGATGCGGAGATCATCAATTTCTTTGGTGACGACCCCAGACTTGTTGCAACTCTTGAAAAGGATACGATCGTTGAAGAAGCGAAGAAAAACGGAACTTCTATACGCGATGAAGCGTTGAAGGAGATCTATAAAAAGCTTCGCCCCGGCGAACCCCCGTTGGTTGACAGTGCGTTGCTTCTTATAAACAACCTGTTTTTCGATGCAAAGAGATACGATCTTGCAAATGTAGGTAGATATAAATTCAACAAAAAGCTGGCTATTTCCGAAAGGATAGTAGGCAGAACGATTTCAAGAAGGGTTATAAACCCCATCACGGGCGAGCTTCTTTTTGAAGAAGGCGAGCTGATCGACCGTGAAAAGGCAAACGCTATCGAAAGTGCAGGCGTAAACGAGGTTTACGTAACCGTGCCCGACGGCGAAATGAAAGTACTTTCCAACGGTACTATCCGCGCAGAGGATGCCCTTGGATATTCCCTTGCAGACGTTGGCATTACCGAAAAGGTAAACCTTGGCGTGCTGCTTGAAATCATGGAAAAATGCGGCGGCGATGTTGATGCCGTGAAAGCGGAAGCAAAGTTAAGGGCGGCAGAATTGATGCCCAAGCACATCACCCGTGAAGATATATTCGCATCTATCAACTATATGCTTTGCCTCGGAAGAGGAATAGGCAATACCGATGATATAGACCACCTTGGCAACAGACGCTTGCGTTCTGTCGGCGAATTGCTTCAAAACCAGATAAGAATCGGCTTTTCCAGAATGGACAAGATCATCAAAGAAAGAATGACCATTCAAGATGCCGACACTCTTTCGCCAAAGGCACTTATTAACCCCAGACCTATAGTTACCGCGATAAGAGAATTTTTCGGTTCTTCACCCTTGTCGCAATTTATGGATCAGTCAAACCCCTTGGCAGAGCTTACGCATAAACGCCGTTTGTCTGCACTTGGCCCGGGCGGTCTTTCAAGAGACAGGGCATCCTTCGAGGTGCGTGACGTTCACTATACGCACTACGGCAGAATGTGCCCTATCGAAACGCCTGAAGGTCCTAACATCGGTCTTATTTCATACCTTGCAACATACGCAAGAATCAACGATTACGGCTTTATCGAAGCACCGTACCGCAAGATAGACAAGGCGACAGGAAAGCTTACGGATGAAGTTGTGTATATGACTGCAGACGTAGAAGATAATTACGTTGTCGCACAGGCAAGCGAACCGCTTGACGAAGAAGGAAGATTTATCCGCAAGCGTGTTGTTGTACGCCACAGGGCGGAAATCATAGAAATGGATAGGGAAGCGGTTGATTTCGTTGATGTTTCTCCTAAAATGGTTGTATCCGTTGCAACGTCAATGATACCGTTCCTTGAAAACGACGACAACTCCCGTGCGTTGATGGGTTCAAACATGCAGAAGCAGGCAGTGCCGTTGCTGGTATGTGATTCGCCTATCGTTGGTACGGGTATGGAATATAAAGCGGCTGTTGACTCCGGCGTTTGTGTTCTCGCAAAGGAAGCCGGCTTTGTTGAAAAGGTTTCCGCAGATGAAATCGTTATAGTTACAGATAGCGGAAGAAAAGACAGCTACTATCTTATCAAATTTAAACGTTCAAACCAAGGTACTTGCGTAAACCAACGTCCTATCGTAAACAAAGGCGATTACGTTGAAAAAGGTCAGGTAATTGCAGACGGCCCTGCGACAAGCAACGGTGAAATCGCACTTGGTAAAAACGCACTTATCGGCTTCCTTACGTGGGAAGGCTATAACTACGAAGACGCCGTTCTTCTTAATGAAAGACTTGTAAGGGACGATGTTTATACCTCGCTTCACATTGAAGAATATTCACACGAAGCAAGAGATACAAAGCTCGGTCCAGAAGAAATAACCAGAGAGATCCCCAACGTATCCGACGACGTTCTTAAAGATCTTGATGCCGACGGTATAATCCGCAAGGGTACAGAAGTAAGGGCAGGGGATATCCTTGTAGGTAAGGTAACGCCCAAGGGCGAAACCGAGCTTACCCCCGAAGAGCGCTTGTTAAGGGCGATATTCGGTGAAAAAGCAAGAGAAGTAAGAGATACTTCCATGCGTTTGCCCCACGGCGAAAGCGGTATTGTTGTTGACGTAAAGGTATTCTCACGCACCAACGGCGACGAGCTTCCCCCCGGAGTAAACAAGGTTGTAAGAGTATATATCGCGCAGAAGAGAAAGATCTCTGTCGGTGACAAAATGGCGGGCCGCCACGGAAACAAGGGTGTTGTATCACGCATACTTCCCCCTGAAGACATGCCTTTCTTGGCAGACGGTACGCCGCTTGATATCGTGCTTAACCCCCTCGGCGTTCCTTCGCGTATGAATATCGGTCAGGTGCTTGAAGTGCATCTTGGTATTGCAGCGAAGAAGCTTGGCTGGAAGATAATGACACCTGTATTCGACGGTGCAACGGAAGAAGATATAACCGAGTGCCTCAAGCAGGCGGGCCTTTCCGAAACGGGTAAAGCCACGCTTTACGACGGCCGCACAGGTGAGCCGTTTGATAACCCCGTAACGGTAGGTATAATGTACTACCTCAAGCTTCACCACTTGGTTGACGATAAGATCCACGCACGTTCAACCGGTCCTTACTCTTTGGTAACACAGCAGCCCTTGGGCGGTAAAGCGCAATTCGGCGGCCAGCGTTTCGGAGAAATGGAAGTTTGGGCTTTGGAAGCATACGGTGCGGCATATACGCTTCAGGAAATACTCACCGTTAAGAGCGACGACGTAACGGGACGCGTTAAGACGTACGAAGCGATCGTAAAAGGGCAGAATATACCTACGCCCGGTATTCCCGAATCATTTAAAGTGCTTGTTAAAGAGCTTCAAGCCCTCGCGCTTGACGTAAAAGTGCTTGACGAAAACGGCATGGAAATTGAATTGTCTTCACTTTCTGACGATATCGTATCAGCACATACCTACGATTCAAGCGACCTTGGCGAAAATGTGCTTGTAGATGAAGAGGTTGAACAGCAGTTCGTTGAAGAAAATGAAGACGGCTACGATTCGGACGAAATTGATTTTGCCGAAGAATACGAAGATGATTCCGATATTGCCGATTTCGACAATTACGATGACGAGGAATAAGGAGGGAACGGATAGTTTATGGATAAAAACATTTTTGACTCGATACAGATCGGTCTGGCGTCTCCCGAGAAAATAAGAGAATGGTCATACGGCGAAGTACTTAAGCCCGAAACCATCAACTACAGAACGCTCAAAGCTGAAAAAGACGGTCTTTTCTGTGAAAAGATATTTGGTCCGACGAAAGACTGGGAATGTCTTTGCGGAAGATATAAGCGTGTAAGATATAAGGGAAAAGTTTGCGAAAAGTGCCACGTTGAAGTAACAACGAAAAAGGTACGCCGCGAAAGAATGGGTCATATCGAATTGGCTTGCCCCGTTTCACACATCTGGTATTTCAGGGCGATCCCCTCCAGAATGGGTCTTTTGCTTGATATTTCGCCCAGAGTGCTTGACAAGGTTCTTTACTTTGGTCAATATATAGTTACAGATCCCGGCTCGACAGGGTTGAAGCTTAACCAACCCCTTACCGAAGCGGAATACCGCAAGGAATATGAACGCCACGAAAACGACTTCAAGGTTGGCATGGGCGCAGAAGCAATAAAAGAGCTTTTGCAAAAGCTTGACATTGAAGAGCTTGCAAAGCAGCTTAAGGAAGAGCTTCAAACCGCAACAGGCCAAAAGAAGGTTAAGCTTATCAAAAGGCTTGATGTTGTTGAAGCATTCAGAAAATCGGGTAACAAGCCCGAATGGATGATACTTGACGTTGTACCCGTAATTCCGCCGGAAATACGCCCCATGGTACAGCTTGACGGCGGCAGATTTGCCACATCGGACCTTAACGACCTTTATCGCCGCGTTATAAACAGAAACAACAGACTTAAAAAATTGATGGAGCTTATGGCCCCTGAAATTATTATCCGCAACGAAAAACGTATGCTGCAGGAAGCTGTTGACGCATTGATAGACAACGGCAGGCGCGGTAAGCCCGTAACGGGCCCCAACAACCGCCCGCTTAAATCGCTTTCTGAAATGCTTCGCGGTAAGCAGGGCCGCTTCCGCCAGAACTTGCTTGGTAAGCGTGTTGACTATTCGGGCCGTTCGGTTATTGTTGTCGGTCCTGAATTGAAGATATATCAATGCGGTCTTCCTAAGGAAATGGCGCTTGAACTTTTCAAGCCCTTCGTTATGAAACGACTTGTTGAAACACAAAAAGCAACCAATATCAAAGACGCTAAAAAGAAGGTTGACAAGGTTGAGAGCTTTGTATGGGATGCACTTGAAAATGTTATCAAAGAACACCCCGTTCTTCTTAACCGTGCGCCCACGCTTCACCGCCTTTCAATTCAGGCGTTTGAACCCGTATTGGTTGACGGCCGCGCTATAAAGCTTCACCCGCTTGTATGCTCTGCGTTTAACGCAGACTTCGACGGCGACCAGATGCCTGTTCACGTTCCGCTTTCCGTTGAAGCGCAGGCAGAAGCGAGATTCCTTATGCTTTCCGCTTCCAACTTGTTGAAGCCTGTTGACGGCCGTGCAGTTGCCGTTCCTTCGCAGGACATGGTGCTTGGTTCTTACTACCTTACACTTGCAGCGTCGGATAAGGATCTTGACGAGTACGAAGCATACAAAGCGCAGATCGGCGGTATCCCCGGCGATCACGATGAAAAATACGGTAAATATACCGTTAAATTCTACGAAGAATCCTGCCTTGGCAGAGGCAGCGTTTATATGAACTTTGATGAAGCGATGATGGCGTATGAAAACAAGTGCATCACGCTTCACACCCCCATCAGATTAAGGGTTACAAGGGAAATAAACGGCGAATCCAAAACAGGTATAATCAACGCAACACTGGGCAGACTTATATTTAACGAAAACATTCCGCAAGACTTGGGCTGGGTAGATAGAAACGACCCCGAACACTGCCTTGACCTTGAAGTAACGTTCGTTGCTACAAAGGGCAAGCTTGGCGAGATAGTTGACAGATGTATAAAGAAACACGGCGCAGCTGTAACGGCAACCGTGCTTGACCAGATAAAGGCTATGGGCTTTAAATATTCTACGAAGGGCGCTATATCTATCTCCGTACCGGATATGACGATACCCAAACAGAAGAAGACATTGATCGAAGCGGCTGAACAACGCGTAGAAAAGATCACAGACTTCTTCAACAAGGGCGTTATGACCGACGAAGAAAGATACGACGCAGTAGTTAAAACGTGGGAAGTAACAACGAAAGAGGTTACCGACGCGTTGCAGGCAAGCCTTGACCTTTATAACCCCATCAAGATGATGAGTGACTCCGGCGCCCGTGGTAGTATCAAGCAGATGCGTCAGCTTGCAGGTATGCGCGGACTTATGTTTGCTACAAGCGGTAAAACGATGGAAATTCCGATCAAATCGAACTTCCGTGAAGGCCTTAACGTATTGGATTACTTTATCGGTGCAAGAGGTTCACGTAAATCACTTGCAGATACGGCGCTTCGTACTGCAGACTCCGGATACCTTACAAGACGTCTTGTTGACGTATCTCAGGAAGTTATCATTTATGAAGAAAACTGCGGTGCTAAAGAAGGTCTTGTTGTTTCCGAAATTAAAAACGGCAACGAAACTATCGAAAAGTTCAAGGAAAGACTTTTCGGAAGATATACTGTACACCCCATTGTCGATCCCGCTACGGGCGAGGTTATCGCCGGGGCAGACGTTATGCTTGACGACGATATGTGCGACCGCATTATTGCAGCCGGCATAACCGAGGTTGAAATACGTACGGTTCTTAAATGTAAAGCACGCAACGGCGTATGCGCACACTGCTACGGTATGGACTTGGCAACAACCAAGCCTGTTAACGTTGGCGAAGCTGTCGGCATAATCGCGGCGCAGTCTATCGGTGAACCCGGTACACAGCTTACGATGCGTACGTTCCACACGGGCGGTATTGCAGGTTCCGACATTACACAGGGTCTTCCCCGTGTTGAAGAGCTTTTCGAAGCACGCAGACCGAAGAAAACAGCCGTTATTTCCGAGCTTGACGGTACAATATCGATCGTTGAAACAAAACGTGCAAGAAACGTTACCGTTAAGAATGAACAAACCGGCGAAACATGGTCGGTTGCTATTCCCAATATCATGACTCTTACCGTTAAAAACGGCGATCACGTATTTAAAGGCGAGCCTATGTCCGACGGTAGTATGGCACCTGCGGATATACTCCATACAAAGGGTCTTTCCGCTGTGTATAATTATATTATCACAGAAGTTCAAAAGGTTTACCGCAGCCAATCTGTTGATATCAACGACAAGCATATCGAAGTTATCACAAGACAGATGACAAGAAAAATACGTGTTGAAGATCCCGGTGATACATCGCTTCTTATCGGCGCACAGGTCGATATCAACGAATTCAACGATGAAAACGACGCTGTTCAAAAACGTATCGATGCAGGCGAGATCACGCTTCGCCTTGCAACCGGTGAACCCGTGCTTCTCGGTATTACAAAGGCTTCCTTGGGAACGGAATCGTTCTTGTCTGCAGCATCCTTCCAGGAAACCACAAAGGTTCTTACAGATGCCGCTATCAGAGGCAAGATAGACCATTTGATGGGACTTAAAGAGAACGTTATTATAGGTAAGCTTATTCCTGCAGGTACGGGTATGGATAAATACCGCAGTATCGAGATAGGGAAAAAAGTTGACCTGGCAGATATGTAATATTTGAAATAATTACAGTAGGGGCGACCCTGCGCGGTCGTGCATCGCTCAGGGTTGCCCTGTTTTTCCGCCTGCGGGCAGAATGGAAATTATATGAATTATAAAAAAATTTCTTTGTTGATCCTTGCGTTCGCTATGTGTATGCTTTCCGCAATAGGGGCGAATGCCGCTGCACAATCTTATAAAGAGGATTTTGCAAGTCCGTCAGCTATGGAAAACATAGCGGTTTACGGCAATGCTTCCGTTGAAAACGGCGCGTTGGCGTTAAACGGAAACGGCACGATTGCAGAATCGGTGTATGCGGTGTTGCCGTTTGCATCACAGGGCGATTTCGTGTTTTCGGCAGATTTTGACGTTTACGGACTTGATGGGTTCAATACCGTCGGCGTTATAATCGGTATGAATAACGATGGGGAGCATTACCGCGTTTTATTCAGTGCACACAGCGTTGAGGTCGTTTATACGACCGGCGGTGCATCGTGGCAGACTGTAATGCGTTCTGAAACGGAAATAGACGAGGATGAAGACGGTAAAACTGCTTTTTCCGCTATCATTGCCGTTAACAAGAATAATTTATACGTTTGTATCGGGGAAAGAATAGTATTGCAATGCGCGCTTTCAAATAGCACGGAGGGAAGCGTTGGCGTTGAAGCATACGGCACATTGGCATACGTTGATAACGTTGCGGTAAAAGAAGAAAAATATTCGGGCAAAACGCTTTCTTCCTCATATACGGAGGATATATATGTTTTGCAAACGGGCATTAAAAATCCCCCAACGGTTATTTCATATGACGATGGCGTAAGTGATGCATATAAAGCGGATTCACCTCGCCCGTCTGTTTTAATATACCGCGTGGTGTCCGAAAACGGCAAATTGTTGGTAAATGCAAACGGGCAAGTAAAGCAAACCCTTGACGAAAGGTATAAGCTGAATAAAGGGCGCGTTGTTCCTGCGTTTTGTATTTCGGATGAAGAAGGCGCAAGGCTTCTTTCGAAGTGGCTTGTTGATAATTCCGTTAACGACGGCTTCGTTATTTCTTCAAAAGGTGATTATATAAGTACTGCTATTGGAAATAATCCGTATTTGAGGGGATGTATAGATGCAACCTCGTCAATAAATATCAACGCAGACGAGCTTTATGAAAAAGCGCGAAATGCAAAATGCAATACGGTTATCCTCTCGGGCAGAACGTCGGAAAAAACTGTTTTTTCTCTTCAATCAAGGCTTATAACCGTATTTTCAGAGTGTGTAAGCGCAAATACCCTTGGCATATACGATTGCCTGCAATCAGGCTGTAACGGTATCGTTGGAAACGCGCAGGAAATAATTGCGTATATGGAGGGGATAAAAACACCCACCGTGTTCAGAACGCCCGTAATATGTACCATTGGCGGAGATACGGCGGCAGCACCGAAAAATACGCTGGCGGCGATATCCTCTGCTTTTGATTCGGGGGCGTTTGCCGTACAGGTTGACGTTTGTATCACAGACGACGGCGTGCCTGTATTAAGCGACACCGACGAAACGGTTTATCTTAATAAAACGGTAAGTATATTCAATACTACCATCGAAGAATTGCAAAAATTGAAATATACGGACGAACGCGTTAACGGCCAAACCATAAACACTCTGGAAGAATTGCTTTTGATGATAAAAAACGATTATCCGGATGCTTCCGTAAGGGTGCGCCTTGCCGATGAAAGGCGCTTAACTGCATCTGCAGTGGAAAGTACCGCAGTTGATGCGTCTATGGTGCAAAGGGTAATGATAGTTTCCCCATCTTACGAATTGGTTGATTATATAAACGAAAACCTGCAAATAAAGGCAAATAGCTTATACACGCCGTATTCTACAAGCAATAACACCGTTAGCGAAAGGGTGTGCTATCTTGAAGGTTATCTGCGCGTACAAAATTCAGCGTATATCGGTAACAAGGGTGTTATACCTGCATCTTTGCTGGCGCACGTATCTGCGCGCGGCTTGGGAATATATCCCGGCGGGGTGAATAACAACGAGGCAGAGGCGTATTTTTCTGCCGCATACAACGGCTTTTCCGTGTATGAAATATCCGCATTTTCGAATATACCTGTAAAATTGGCAGTGCAGACAGACGAAAACGGAAAGCTTTCCGTTTTTTCGCAAGCATACGACGGAACGCTTTTAAACGTAACGGATAAAGCGCAATTCATATCTTTTGATGGGGTAACCGCGTACGACGGAAATACCGTAAACGGAGACGGCGAATTTGCATTTTCTTACGAAGCAACCCTTTCTTCGGGCAGTAAATATACTGTATATTCGGAAAGTATTTCTAATAAAAAAGACGATCCGCCCGCTGCACCGGCGCCGAACGTACCACAGAAGGACGACGGCTTTATGTCTGATGCTTTCGAATATGCCGCAATAGGTATAGGTGCGCTTACGATAATAGGAGGGTTATTGCTTTTCTACCTTTTAAGAAGAAAAAACAAAGGCGATAAAAAAGAATAATTGTGCTAAATTACTAAAAAAGATTTGCTTTAAAAGGTAAAATTATATTTAATAAAATACGAATTTTATTGTTTTTCATCTCCGTCGCTATTGACAAAACAAAAATAATATGATACAATACACCATGTCTGTGTGCAGTTAAATCGAAAGGGTGTGGGCTATAAAGAATGTCTGATGTACAATTCTTGCCCGGTGCGCTTGCTATCGGTTTAAACACAACGAAAAAAGCACTTAAAAAGGGTATTGCAAGCAAGGTGTTCCTTGCGCATGATGCTGATGCGCCGATACGTTCTGCCGTTATACAAAAAGCAGAAGAGGGCGGCGTGGCAGTAAACAGCGATTACTCTATGGGGCAGCTGGGCGTTATGTGCGCTATCGAGGTTCCGTGTGCGGTTTGTTGTCTGCTGAAAGACGCTTGATAAGATACTCTCGCGCCTAAATGTCGCGTTTGTATAATAAACATCTTATTTTTGAAGAAAGGAGGTTCTCGGGATGCCAACCTTTAACCAATTAGTTAAAAACGGTCGTCAGGACAAGAAGTATAAGTCCAAAGTTCCCGTACTTCAAAAGGGCTATAACTCTTTGAAGAAACGCGCAACCGACCAAAGCTCTCCCCAAAAGAGAGGTGTTTGCACAAAGGTAACGACCGCTACACCTAAAAAGCCTAACTCCGCTATTCGTAAAATCGCCAGAGTTAAGCTTGTTAACGGTCTTGAAGCAACTTGCTACATCCCCGGTATCGGTCACAACTTGCAGGAGCACTCCGTGGTTCTTATCCGCGGCGGTCGTGTGCGTGACCTTCCCGGTGTGCGTTACCACATCATAAGAGGTACTCTTGATGCACAAGGTGTTGCTAAGAGAAACCAAAGCCGTTCGCTCTACGGTGCAAAAAGGGCAAAAGCAGGCAAATAAGCCTAAGGTTACAAAGTTCAGCTTTCAGAAATGCATAAGCCGAGAATCAAACCTTTATTCAAAAATAAGGTGTTTATTATTCCCGACATTCTGCACGGACGAAAAGTTACACTTTCGAGTACCAATGATATCATGAAAAATAATGAAGGAGGGAAGTACAGTGCCGAGAAGAGGTCAAATTTCAAAAAGAGACGTTCTGCCGGATCCGCTTTATAATTCCAAGCTCGTTACAAAGTTGATCAACAACATTATGTACGACGGTAAAAAAGGCGTTGCACAGAAAATCGTGTACGACGCGTTTGCTAAAGTAGAAGAAAAGTCCGGTAAGAACCCCTTGGAAGCATTCCAAGCAGCGTTGGACAACATTATGCCTAAACTTGAGGTTAAGGCTCGCCGTGTAGGCGGTTCAACATACCAAGTTCCGATGGACGTAAGACCTGAACGCCAGCTTACACTTGGCTTGCGCTGGATTACAAAGTATTCCAGACTCCGCAACGAAAGAACAATGGCGGATCGTCTTGCAGCGGAAATACTTGACGCTATCAACAACACAGGTGCGTCTGTTAAGAAGAGAGAAGATACACACAAAATGGCTGAAGCTAACAAAGCTTTCGCACATTTCAGATGGTAAGGAGTTATTATGGCAAGAGAATACCCGCTTGAGCTTACCCGTAATATCGGTATTATGGCTCATATCGACGCCGGTAAAACAACTACTACAGAACGTATTTTGTTTTACACGGGCAGAACACACAAGATCGGTGAAACTCATGATGGCTCCGCAACTATGGACTGGATGGAGCAGGAACAGGAAAGAGGTATAACGATCACCTCTGCTGCGACAACTTGCTTCTGGAAGGGTAACCGTATCAATATAATTGATACCCCCGGACACGTTGACTTTACCGTTGAGGTTGAGCGTTCGCTTCGCGTACTTGACGGTTCTGTTACGGTATTCTGCGCTAAAGGCGGCGTTGAACCCCAGTCTGAAACAGTTTGGAGACAGGCTGATAAATATCACGTTCCCAGAATGGCTTACGTTAACAAGATGGACATTATGGGCGCGGACTTCCACAGAGTTGTCAAAATGATGCACGAGCGTCTGAAGGCAAATGCTGTGCCGATCCAGCTTCCTATAGGTAAAGAAGATACCTTCGTTGGTATTATCGACCTTATGGAAATGGAAGCAGATATCAACTCCAAAGACGACCAGGGCAAGCAGGTAACAGTCGTTGAAATTCCCGAAGATATGAGGGAAGAGGCTGAAGCTGCCAGGGCTGAAATGGTTGAAAAGATCTGCGAAACCGACGAAGAACTTTTTGAAAAGTACTGCGAAGGTGAAGAAATTTCTATCGAAGAGTTGAAAAAAGCTCTCCGTAAAGCAACTATCGCTAACCAGATAGTACCCGTTTGCTGCGGTACGTCCTTCAAAAACAAGGGCGTTCAAAAGCTTCTTGATGCTGTTATAGATTACATGCCGTCACCTGTTGATATTCCTGCTATTAAGGGTATCGATCCCAAGACGGAAGAGGAATTGGAAAGACCTGCTGACGACAGCGCGCCTTTCTCTGCCCTCGCGTTCAAGATCATGACAGACCCGTTTGTAGGTAAATTGTGCTTCTTCAGAGTTTACTCAGGTAAAGTTGAAGCAGGTACAACAGTTTATAACTCTACAAAGAACGTTCGCGAACGTTTTGGTAGAATTCTCCAAATGCACGCGAATGAAAGAAAGGATATTGACGCATGCTACTCCGGTGATATTGCCGCTGTTGTAGGTGTTAAGGGTACAACCACGGGTGATACACTTTGTGATGAAGCTAACCCCGTTATCCTCGAATCAATGGAATTCCCTGAACCCGTTATCCGCGTAGCTATCGAGCCTAAAACAAAGGCTGGTCAGGAAAAAATGGGTATCGCTCTTGCAAAACTTGCAGAAGAAGATCCAACATTCCGTTGCTACACAGATGAAGAAACAGGCCAGACAATTATCGCTGGTATGGGTGAGCTTCACCTTGAAATCATCGTAGACAGACTTCTTCGTGAGTTCAAAGTTGAAGCTAACGTAGGTAAACCACAGGTTGCTTACAAAGAAACTATCCGTCAGGCTGCTGACGTTGATGAGAAATATGCTCGTCAATCAGGTGGTAAAGGTCAATACGGTCACGTTAAGATCAAAGTTGAACCTAATGAAACAGGTAAAGGTTACGAATTTATCAACAACATCGTTGGTGGTGCTATTCCTAAGGAATACATCCCTGCTGTTGACGCAGGTATCCAAGGCGCTATGCTTAACGGTGTACTCGCTGGTTACAACGTTGTTGACGTTAAGGTTACACTTTACGATGGTTCTTACCACGAAGTTGACTCTTCTGAAATGGCATTTAAGATTGCCGGTTCTATGGCATTCAAATCTGCTTGCAGAAAGGGTGATCCGGTACTCCTCGAGCCTATTATGAAGGTTACAGTTTTAGTACCTGAAGATTATATGGGTGACGTTATCGGTGACTTGAACGGTCGTCGTGGCGAAATCCAAGGCTTCGAAGACAGAGCTGGTATCAAACAAATCAATGCTCGTGTACCGCTCGGTGATATGTTTGGTTACGCAACAGACCTTCGTTCAAAGACACAAGGTCGTGGCCAATACGTAATGGAACCGGACGGATACAAGGAAGTTCCTAAGTCAATTG
>JAZQHC010000042.1:0-24922 GCA_045540335.1 Eubacteriales bacterium | reverse complement strand
ACCATACCGGGGTCGAGCCATACGTTGTTGTCTTCCAACGAACCGTCCATACCTTCAACCCATTCGTAGCTAACTGCATTAACAACGGTTTCATCGTATGTCAAATACATAGCCCAGCCGGGAGTAGATTCTACTGTTTTTTCGGGAATCGTTTTAACGATAGTGTCAACGATGATCTGGTTTTCGCCAGATTGTGTTGCAGTAACAGTAATGTCAACTTGATCAGCTGCCAATGCAGTAATGCTAAAAGAAGCAACTACCATTACAACAGCTATAAAGATAGATAAAACTCTTTTCATTTTTTACCTCTTTCAATAAATGTTTTATTTTAATACCAAGAACGAGCCTTGAATCTTTGCGCCATCATAGATGCATCCGTAGAGTTAATGTTTGTATCTGTAGCATTATTAACATAAACGGTGATATTTGTTGCAGCTTTCAATTCATCAGAAAAACCTCTGGTTTCTCTTAATTTGATGCTCGCATTCAGTAAGGAAGCGTCAGTAGAGTTTGCTCTACCGTCGCCGTTATAGTCGCCGAGAACAGCAATCGTGTAGCTGTCAATAACAGCACCGGAAGCGTCAAGAAGGTTTACAGTATATCCTGTTCCTACTCTACCGCTTGTGACAACTGTATCATCGGCATTGCAGATCTGAATATTATCAGAGCTTGCAAGATTTCCGAGGAATTTTGCTATAGTATCGCCCGTTGAAGGTGCAGCAGCAACTACAACCATAACAGTATCACTATAGAAATAGTATTCGGAGGTTTCAGCAAGTGTGATCTCCGTAGGAAGAACCACTTCAGGTTCGTTGGCAGTGAAAACAACAGCAACAACAATGTCATCTTCGCCTACTGTACCGCTAACTGTTTCAAGGTCTGCCGTATAGCCTTCGATAACGGGTGTTACAAAGCTATATTCAGCGCCTTCGAAGAAAGCATTACCCGCCGCAGGAGCAGCAACAGTACCGTCTGCATATACATAGTTAACCTTTACCGTAGAAACGGGGGCAGCTGTAAAGTCAATATTGTCAAAGTAGAATTGGTTCGCACGGGAAACGATACCCATACGGTGAGCCGATGCTACAAGTGCATTTGTCGTGCTTGCAACTACTTCGCCGTTTGCATTGATGATAGAAACGGTTTTGTTGTATTCAGCAGTGTATATTGAGCTTGAGTATGTGCCCTTGTCTGCATATGTTACAGAAGCGATCAAATCAGCATTAAGGAAAATTTTGATAAGACCCATGCCGTTGTCTTCAACTGTAAACTTATTGAACTCGTCAAGGTTAGCAGTAGTTGTAGCCGCATATTCAATAACACTTATATCACCTGTTGTATCATCGAGGCAGAATACGTAGATGATAACCGTGTCAGAATCTACGGGGGTTACAACTATACCGGAACCTGCAACGGTGTGATAACCGTCTGCTGTTTTAACTATAGTTGTTGATTGTGATCCATCTTCGTTAAGTATAGGATCTCCGTTTTCGTCAAAATCCTTGTTTGTTACAACCTCATATGTGGGGAATGAACCGCCAAGGTACGTATAATCGATTACGAAGCCCCTCGAAGAAGTACCTGCTGTGCCATCGTTCTTCATTTCGATAGACATAGAATACGGACCAAACCATGTATCATCAGTATGTGCTGCTGTGATACCGGAGATCCAACCATATCTGTCGCCGTTTGCTGCGGTTTGAAGTTGGATAAGCGAAGAAGCAAGGGGATACTCGGGTGTCCACTTGTTTCTGAAGCGGTTGCCGGGATAGGTAAGATCGTTGAGCGTATATTCAGCTTCATCGAGCTTAATGTCCCATTCAACTTCTTCAATAGTACCAACGTTTGCAACTGAAATCGTTATAGTATCAAGTATCAATTGTTCGCCGGATTCAAGCTTGCAGTAAACTTGAATGTAGTAAGAGCCTATTGCAAGTTTGTTAACGGGAACATCGATCAAGAAACGGCTGTAATATTCGTAAGGATTCGAGCCAACGATATCCGAAGAATCGGCAGCGAAATTGCCATATACGATATCACCGTTATCGATACTGTAACCGAAAGCCGATTCGGGAATGAATGCGGTATCAACAGAGAACCAACCGTGGAAACGAACAGCATCTGTGTAATAAGCCGCAACCGTAGCTTCTGTTGCAGTTGCACCCAACGACTTTTCAGAGTCGCCTGTGATAGTAAAGATATCATCTACACGGCGATATGCGTTGCCACGTGTAACATAGTCAACGGGAACTGTGGAAATAGAATACTCCTGAATAGAAACCGAAATGTTATCAACAAATACGATTTTTTCTGCAGGAACTTCAGTTACAATTTCTGTTCCGTCGTCTGCTGTTTCAGTAACAGTCATACCATGTGTAACGAATCTTACAGAAAGCGTGTGAACACTGCCTGCAAGCAAACCATCACTGGGGATGGAAATGTTAAATCTGGGGGTAGAGTTTAATTCTACAGTACCACCTGAAGCAATAATTTCATCGGAATTATTACCTGTAACAGTAGCGTCTGCAGAAAGAGTAGCGCCTGTGTCAACCCATTCGGAATTGTCGAGTGAATACTCAATAGATGCAAGACCTGTTGTAGAAACTGCCCAACCGTTAAATACGATGCTTCTGCCTTGAATCAATTCGTAAGAACCGGTAATGGCTTTATCTACGCCGTCCAGATTGTTGCCAGCACCCGTTGCAAGACCGCTGTCGATATGGAAACGATAGTATTCCGTAGCGGCAGAAGCCGTAAACGAGAGACATGAAACAACCAACATTGTAGCCAAGAAAATTGAGATAAGCTTTTTCATTTTGTTCCTCCTTCTATTATTTTTTTAGCTTACGCCAAGATAATTTTATCATAGGGGATTTCATTTGTCAATAGTGCCAAAAAAACTTTTTACGAATTTACATTTACAAATTGTGTTTTTTAATAAAAATAATTGGCGGAATTCGGCACTTTTAACCGAATTCCCCCTTTTGATTTTTTTTACTTTTCAGAATTTGCCCTTTCAAGCCAGATAAGACCTATATCAAAGGCTTCGTACAGCCCTTGCTTTTCGCATTGGCGATATACCTTTGTTTGTACATCAGCATTGGGGTCGGTGCTTACCACTTGAACTATTACCCTGTCGGGCACGGTCGTTTGCCCAACGGTTTTATTCGTTAATATTATAAGGAATAATATATATTTATCATCCATACTGCCGTAGCAGATAGCATTTTTCTCACGCACGAGGGGTTTGCCCCTGTACATAAGATACTTCCCTTCCAGAAGTGTTTTTTGTGCCATTATAATTACCCTTTCTTATTATTTTTTTATTTTTGCCATAAGGTTATGTATTCTCGTTACGGGGTTAAGCAATTCGCTTATCGTCATATCTCTGTTAAGCGTGTCTATAATATACGCAACGTATTTACACATATTTACGCGTTGATACCACGGGCGTGAAAGCAATTCGGGCGTGCCGTATATAAGGTTGGTTGTAAATATTTTATTTATATATCCGTCTTCATATGCTTTATCAAACTTTTCAAGGCCGTTGCAGAACAAGCCGAATGAAACGAATACGAATATACGCTTTGCGCCCTTTTCCTTCAATTTATACGCGATATCAATAACGGATTCGCCCGAGGATATCATATCGTCAACGATGATAACGTCTTTACCTGTTACGTCGTTACCGAGAAACTCGTGTGCTTCGATCGGGTTACGACCATCTACGATTACGGTATAATTTCTTCTTTTATAGAACATACCAAGCTCTAACCCAAGAACGGAGGAGTAGTACATACATCTGCTCATTCCGCCTTCATCGGGGGAAATTATCATCGTATCGCCGGAATTAAGCGATGCGTCCGGTATGTTATTTACAAACGCCTTTATCATTTGATACGTAGGCTGAACGCTGTCAAAACCGGAAAGCGGAACTGCGTTTTGCACCCTTTGGTCATGTGCGTCAAAAGTGATGATGTTTGCAACACCCATATTTACGATTTCTTGAAGTGCAATTGCACAGTCGAGCGACTCTCTTGCAGAGCGCTTGTGCTGACGGCCTTCATAAAGCATGGGCATAATTACGGATATTCTGCGTGCCTTTCCTTCTATCGCACCGATTATTCTTTTAAGGTCCGAAAAATGGTCATCCGGCGACATAGGCACTGTTTTGCCGTACATTTTATATTCTACGCCGTAGTTGAAGCAGTCGCAAATAATATAAACGTCCTTGCCCCTTTGTGATTCGTTAAGGATAGCCTTCGCTTCTCCCGTGCCGAAACGCGGGCAAATAGCTTCTATCCGATAGCTGTCCCTTTCGTGCCCTCTCCATTCGCAAATGTGTTGATCTACCTCTTTTGTAAACTCTTCACATCCGCGCATACCGATCACTTGCAAATCTCCGTAAGGTAATTCATTCATACATCATCCCTGCCTTTCAATATCAAATTATTTAATTATTTTGTAATTGTTACTTTCTTCAAAACTTTGGATTGGTTCGGATCTAACCCCTTTACGTCTGCCAAGCAGCATGCAAACAGCTGCATAACGGGTGCCATAAAGAACGGTGCTGCAAAATCAGAACCAAGGCACGGCACTTTAACGGCAAACTTTTCTGCTTTTGCTAACTGATCGTCATCCGTGATGGCAAGTACCTCGGCACCGATCTCGTGCAGGCGCGTTATCATCGCAAGCGAATCGTCGAAAACGGGACCGCGTGCGGCAAGCACTATAACAAGGGCATTTTCTTCAACCTGTGCCAGCGGGCCGTGGTAAAAATCGCTTATTGCGTTGCCCTTCATTCTTATACGGTTCGTTTCAAGCACCTTCAGTGCGCCTTCAAGTGCTATCGGGTACGTCATGCCCCTGCCAAGAACAAACGCACTATCCAAAAATCTGTATCTTTCTGCAATTTTGGAAACCGTTGCGGGCATATATGAAAACATACTGCCAAGCTCGGCGGGGATTTTATCTAAAATTTTGCAAAGCTCGCCGTTTTTCGTTATTTCTGCACAAAGCTGTGCAAGAATATACATTTGCGACGTAAACGTTTTCGTTGCGGCAATGCTTTTTTCTTCCCCTGCGTTGCAGTAAAGGTGGTATTTTGCTTCCTTTGCCAGGGGCGATTCCGCATCGTTGGTTACCGCCACGGTAAGCTTGCCCTGTGCGTTCGCCTGACGTATAACGGTTAAAACATCTTCTGCCTTGCCTGATTGCGAAACACCTATAACCGCAGAGTTAGAGAATTTTATCTCTGAACCGTATTTTGATACTACGCTGGGCGTGCCCAGTGTACAAGGAATTCCTCCGCAGATGGCAAACAAGTACTGTGCGTAGATACAAGCATGGTCACTTGTGCCCCTTGCTACGAAATAAATACTGTCTAATTCGTTTTTGCGGTATTCATCAGCTATTTGTGAAAACGCGCCGCCGTTTTTTTCTTTGATTCCGCTTAAAACTGCGGGTTGCTGTAAAATTTCGTCCAATAATAAAGACATTTTCCTAATCCCCTCCTATTGCAGATACCCCGGCAAAAATTCTGCCGAAACATTGTCTGTTATATATGATTTTAGTTTATTAAGAGTAACCGCCTTCGACTCGTTACTGTTGCAGCCGTGGTCTTCAGCCATTTTCTCTGTATAATTCTCCAACAAATACACGTAAACATCTTGACGGTATTTAAGGTCGTCCTTTGTGGGATGGTTTACGTAGTTCGTTACGGTGGGGATAACCTTTACGTTATCTATATACGGATCACCGTCGTTTTTAACAATATCAAAGGAAACCATCATTCCCACCATATTTCTTGCATACAGCATCGTTGAAAGAAAATTGCCCAAGGAATACACGCAAAGCGTTTTTCTGCCGTCGTTTTCAAGCCATTCTATCGGCTGAACAACGTGTGAATGGTGGCCTATTATAGCATCTGCACCCCATTTTGCCAGATCCTTTGCGATTTCTTTTTGGGAAGATTCGGGTTTAAACTCGTCCTCATCGCCCCAGTGCATAGATACTATAACAAAATCTGCAATTTGGTTTGCCGTTTTTATCTGTGCTTCTGCAGTTTCGGAATTATAATAAGAATATTTTGCGTACTTACTTGATTTTACAGCATCGTCGTAATCGTCGCAATGGTTTATAACGTCTGTATAAGCCAGCAAGGCGATCTTGAACCCGTCTTCTTCAAACACGGCAATATCATCTGCAGCTTCTTTACAGTCGTATGTACCAACGGTTATTACGGGCTTATCCTTCCAATAATTTATGGTATTTAATATACCTTCATCGCCGTTATCAAGCATATGGTTATTTGCCGTTACGATAACGTTAAAGCCTGCGTTTAAAAGTGCATCTGCCATTTCAGGCGGCGTTACGAATCGCGGATAGCCTGATGCTTCGAGGGGCTTTGTACAAACCTGCGATTCTTGATTGATCATCGCGATATCCGCCTGTTGAACGACTTTTTTTATGTCGTCGTACATGGGGGAAAATTGATATCCGCTTTTTTCTTCCCTTTCGGCAAGGGTTTGCGCAAATGTATATACCGCCTCGTGCACGAGATTATCCCCTGCGGCAATGAAGGAAATAACGCCGTCGTCTGTTTGCACAGGCTCTGTCTGTGCATCGGTTTCGCCGTTTGTTTCCGTTTTCCCGTCGGTTGAAGCAGAGGTGGATGCTTGACCGTTTGGCAACGTATCAGTTGCGTGTGCAGATGTACCTGTGTTATCAGCAGGCGTACATGAAGCCGCGCCAAGCAAAACGGCAAAGCACAATAGCGATATAATGCTTTTCTTTATAATATTTTTCATTGTTATTTTCTTTATTTAAGATAATCGGGCAAAAACTCTGCTGCGATATTATCCGTTATGTAGGAACGGAACGTATCAGGCGAGGAAGGAATGTTGCAGCCGTGTCTTGCCGCAAGATTTCTTGTATAATCTTCAAGCAGATAAATACAAACGCCGTCGCGAAATTTGGTATAAAACGTTACCGTGGGTATTACCTGAACGTTTTGTACACTTACACCGGATTCGCCGCGTTCAAGATCAAATTGAAGGATCATTCCCACCATGTTATACGGATTTACCATAGTTGAAAGGAAATTGCCCAAAGAGTAAACGCAAAGCGCCTTATTACCGTTATTTGCCTGTATCCATTCAACCGATTGTACAACGTGCGGGTGATGGCCTAAAATAACGTCTGCCCCAAGCCTTGTAAGCTGGCTTGCGATAGTTTTCTGGTCAGACGTAAGCTCGAACGTGTTTTCAACGCCCCAATGGATAGAAACAACGACTATATCCGCAACTTGCTTTGCCTTTCTTATCTGTTCCGATGCGGTACGGAAGCTGTAATAAGTATATCCTACGTAATCGCTGTCGCTTACAGAGCCGTTCAATACGTCGGTATAGGCAAGCAGGGCAACCTTTATCCCGTCTTGTTCAAATACGGCGATATCGTTTGCATCTTCTTCGGATAAATCTATACCAACTTGTATAACGGGCTTGTCTTTCCAATAATTTACCGTGCCGAGAAGCCCCTTGTCGCCCATGTCAAGCATATGGTTATTGGCAGTAACGATAGCATTGAAGCCGACGTTCATAAGGGTATTTCCCATATCCGTAGGTGTACAGAATGCAGGATATCCGGATGCTTTATAGCCTTTTCCGCATATTTGCGATTCTTGGTTAACTATCGCAAGGTCTGCATTTTGTATAATATGCTTTACGTTATCGTACATAGGGTCGAAATAGTAGCCCTCTTCAGTTTTAGCGTTTTCTTTTCTTGCCCTGGCGGCGGCATCATTATACACCGCCTCGTGTACGAGATTGTCGCCCACGGCAACAACGGTTATTTTGCCGTCGCTTTCTTCTTCGGGTTCTGTTGATGCGTCGCTTTCAGAATCGTTTGTTGCATCTTCCGTTGTTTGCAAGGTGTTTGCCCCTGCATCGGTATTCTGTTCGGTACAGGCGCACAGTAACAGCGAGGTGCAAATAGCCCCGCACAATATTTTTAATATAATTTTTTTCATATTCATATACAAATTCAATCTTTTAAATAGTCGGGAAGAAATTCCCCGTCTATCACGTCCGTTATAACCTTGTACGCGTTTTCAACCGTAACCTTATCACCGTATTTGTTACTGTGATGCGCGGACGCCATTTTTTCTGTTAAATTTTCAAGTAAATACAGCTGTACGTTTTTGTAGTGCGGTGTAAGATAGGAAAACGTAGGTATGCAGCTTGCGTTTTCTATATGCGTGCCGTTTTCATCACGCACGATATCAAAGGCTGCCGTTATTCCAACCATGTTTTTAAGGTAATCCTGCGCGTTTATGCCGTTACCGAGGGAATAGTAGCAAAGCGTTTTTCCGCCGCCATTGCCTTTTATCCATTCTATCGGCTGAACAACGTGCGGATGGTGGCCCAATATAACGTCAACACCGAGGTCTGCAAGAAGCTGTGCAGCTTCTGCTTGCATGGAATTTACCTTGCTTTTATTTTCTGCCCCCCAGTGCATGGAAACTATAAGAATATCGCTTTCTTTCTTTGCTTTTTTAACGTCTTTCGTAATTTTTTCGACATCTATAACGTATTCTTCCGTATCTTCGATCTCGTACCCGATATACGGCACGTAAGCCTCGCTTGATTTCGAAGGGGCAATATTAGTATCGTACGTATAAGCCAAAAAGCCTATTTTAATCCCTTCACACTCTAAAATTCGGATATTTTCCGAATCGGCCTTGCTTCTAAATGCGCCTATAATCATCGCGTTCAGCGTATCGGTAAAGTCAAGCATATCTTCAAGCCCTTTTGACGTTTTATCAAGCACGTGATTGTTTGCAAGACAAATAACGTCAAAGCCAAGTGTAACAAGGTCGTGCCCCATTTGCTGTGGCGTATTGAATTGAGGATAGTTTGAATAGCCGTATTTTTCGCCGCACATCGGCGTTTCCTGATTTATATACGCAACATCGGCATTGCTTATCATATCGGCAACGTCGGCATATTTCGGCAGAAAATCGTACCTTCCGTTTGAGGTTTCAGACTGGCGGTATATACAACCGTGGATAAGATTATCGCCCATGCCGATAAAGCTTATTCTTACAGGATCCTCAGGCGGGGTGATCGTTTCTGCTTCAGAATCAGAAACGGCGGTAGTTTGCGCGCTTGTTTGTGCTTGTGTTTGAACACCTTCGCTTTGTGCGTTTGATGACGTGCTTTCCGCAACGCCGTCGGTTTGCGGGGTATTTGTGCCGAAGCAAGCTGAAATCGACAGTAAAAGCGCCGCTGCCAAAGCAGTAAAGCCGCACCCTTTGAACAGTTTCATAAACTACCTCATTTCATCACAAAACCCACCCGCGATCTTACGGCGATAAAGCCGTAAGACCGCGCGCAGGTAAAAAAACTTATCTTGCGGAAAGAACTGTCTTTTCGTAGTTTTTAACTTCGTTAAGCCATGCTTCTCTAACGGGAACGCCCTGTGTTTCGCAGTAGTAATCCCAAACAGCCGTAAACGGATAGGATTTAAGCTCTTCAAGCATAGCAAGACGTGTTGTAAAGTCGCCTTCCCATTCTGCCTTGCGAAGCATATCGGTAGGTTCAAGCTTAGCGAACAACAATGCCTTCTGCATATTTCTTGTACCGATCGTCCAAGCGGCGATACGGTTGATGGAAGCATCGAAGAAGTCAAGTCCGATGTGAACTCTCTTTTCGAAGCCGCCCCTTACGATTTCCTGTGCTATTGCTTTCAATTCGTCATCAAAGATAACAACGTGGTCACTATCCCATCTTACAGGGCGGGAAACGTGAAGAAGTACGTCGTTCATGTAAAGCATTGCAGAAGAGATCTTGTCGGAAATAACTTCCGTAGGATGGTAGTGGCCGGCATCAAGCGTAAGCATCTTGTTATTTGCCATAGCGTACGCCATGTAGAATTCGTGTGAACCGATAGTGCAAGATTCCGCACCGATACCGAACACCTTGCTTTCTACGCCGCTGAGGTTATATCTTGTATCTTCACCTACGAAGATCTTATCGTAGGAATCCTTCAATCTTGCCCTTGCAGCATATCTGTCAACGGGGATATCCTTGTATCCGTCGGGTACCCAGAAGTTAGTGTAGCACATCGTGCCAAGCTCTTTACCGAAGTATTCTGCGATCTTTCTGGATGCAATGCAGTGCTCTATCCAGTATTCTCTTACGCTGTCATCAGGGGAGGAAAGCGTAAGACCGTCTTTCATATTCGGGTGAGAGAAGCAAGTGGGGTTGAAGTCAAGCGCGATATTGTTTTTCTTTGCAAAATCGATCCAAGTGTCGAAGTGCTTCGGTTCGATCTTGTTTCTTTCTACCTTACCGCCGAGGTTGTCAAGATAGATAGCGTGAAGATTAAGTCTTTTCGTGCCGGGAATAAGGGTGAATATTTTTTCAATATCTGCCTTCAATTCGTCGATAGAACGAGCCCTTCCGGGGTAGTTACCCGTTGTTTGAATACCGCCTGTAAGGTCGCCGTCGGGATTTTCAAATCCTCTAACGTCGTCACCCTGCCAGCAATGGATAGATACGGGTATCTGTGCAACCTCTTGAATAACCTTGTCTGTGTCTATGCCGAGTTTAGCATAGGCTTCTTTTGCAATTTCGTATGCTTGCTTTACGGACATTTGTTTTGTTCTCCTTTTATGTAATTATATAAGTTTCTTGAATCTTTCGTATGCTTCATCGAAAATAGCAGTCATTTCCGCATTGGGCTCGTAATGCTTGATTTCAAAGCTGTTGCGGATAACGTGTCTTGCCTCTGCCATATCCTTTATCGCGCCTGCCGCAATAGCCTGAACGGTGATATTACCGATAGCAGTTGCTTCAACAGGGCCTGCATATACGGGGCGGTTGCACGCATCTGCACAGAATTGGCAAAGCGGGCCTTCCTTCGTACCGCCGCCAACGATGTTGATAAACGGCGTTTTCTTGCCCTTCATATCGTCGATAGCTTCAACAGCCCATCTGTAACGAAGTGCCAACGAATCGAATATGGTACGAATGATCTGACCGACGGTTTCGGGCACGGGTTGGCCTGTTCTTGCACAGTATTCCTGAATTCTCTTGGGAATGTTACCGGGTGCAACAAAGTCGGGTGCGTCGGGGTTGATAAGGCTACGGCAAGGCTCTGATGCCATTGCCATGTCAGACAATTCGTCAAACGTGTATTTTTTGCCTTCTCTTATCCATTGACGGCGCGACTCTTGCTCTATCCACAAGCCCATGATATTCTTCAAGAAGCGTATCGTTCTGCCGTAGCCGCCTTCGTTTGTAAAGTCGTAGTTATACGAAGCGTCTGTAATAATGGGTTCTTTAATTTCCGTACCCATAAGCGACCACGTACCGCTGGAAATATATACGAAGTCTTCACCCTTTGCAGGAACAGCAACTACCGCACTTGCCGTGTCGTGTGCCGCAACGTTTATAACGTTTGCGTTGATATCGCCAAGCTCTGCCTTAAGCGAGGGCAAAAGCGGACCAACTACCGAGCCGGGCATTTTTATATCCGTAAACAAGCGGGAAGGAATATTAAACTTGTCAAACAAGGTTTTCGACCAATCGCGGTTTTTTGCATCAAGCAGCTGACCTGTAGATGCTATCGTATATTCCGTTTGCATAACGCCTGTAAGGAAATAGTTTAAAAGGTCGGGTATAAACAGCAATTTATCTGCTGCGGCAACAAGCTCGGGATTGTCGCGCATTTCAACATAAAGCTGGAAAAGCGTGTTGAAATTCATAAACTGAATGCCCGTAATATCGTAAATATCCTTTTTGGAGAATATTTTAAAGGATTCTTCCTGCGCGCCTATCGTGCGGTCGTCCCTATAATGTACGGGGTTTGTAAGAAGCTTGCCGTGTTTGTCAAGCAAGCCGTAGTCAACACCCCATGTGTCTATACCGATACTTGCAATATCACGGTCTTCCGAAAGGGCGCACTTGTTTATCGCCTGCTTGATTTCGTGGAATATACGAAGGATATCCCAGTTGAACGATCCTGCAACAGTAACAGGCTCGCTCGCAAAGCGGTGGTTTTCTTCAAGTGTAAGTTTTTCACCGTCAAATTTCCCGATAATACCTCTGCCGCTGGAAGCGCCGAGGTCGATCGCCAGCATTTTTAATTCTGCCATTTTTATTTCCGTTTCTCCGACAAAGTGTTTTATTATCCGTGCTGCGCCCGCCCTCGTCGGAAGGGGGGATACGGGTTTAATTTCAAAAAAGGTGTTTTAAAAATCGCGCCATTCGTCTGCGACGTTGTCGGGTATATCGCACAAGCCCGCTTCTACTGCGGCATTGTGTATAAGATCGCAGATGTCGTCGCTTTGGGTTGCTTCAATCAATTCGTATTCGCACTTTTCGTTAAGCTTGTTAAGCTTTTTTACCGTTTTTTCTACGAATTTCAATATTGCTTCATCAGTGGGGGATTTTGAAACTGTAATCAAATTGTCTATATAATTTTCCAATATGTTGCCGCAAGCGCAAATGTCTGCGCGCGTACAACACGGTTCGTCGATAAAATCATCGTCGTCCATATCTTCATCAAAGCCGTAATCGTCTTCCTCGGATATACCGAGATATTCCGACATAGAGTGCAAGATTTCGTCGATACTGTCGTAATACTTACCTAGAGACATAAAAGCTGTATTCCATTTCCCGGCTACGCCGCCGTTGAGATTGATAATTATATGTTGATATTCACACACAAGAATTATACCAAATATATATTAAAATTAAAAGAGGTAATCTAAAACTTAATGATACAAAAATGGCACGTTTTTTCTTGATATTTTTGTGCATTTTTAACAACAATTATCTTATCGCGTACCGTAACACACGGATAAGATATTTTTTTTGCATTTTGCCTTCGATGATGTTTTGATTTTTAAAGAAAAATCGGCGGTTTATTTAAATTCCACTACCGTTACGCCGCTGTCGCCCTCGCCGTAAACACCTGCACGGAACGACTTTACGCGTTTATCCGCGCGAATCTCTGCCGTTATGGCGGCGCGAAGCGCACCCGTACCCTTACCGTGTATGACCGTAACGGTCGAAAAGCCTGCCAGCATTGCTTCATCAAAATATTTGTCGATAGCAAACCACGCATCGTCGCCGGTAAAGCCGCGTACGTCTATTTCAGGCTTGATGCTTTGGCGCACAACGCTGCTGTATTCAGACGGCTTATAGCTTTTGCCGCCGCTTTTAACCGTTACGTTCGGCGCATCAGCCAGGCGAAGCGATTTTACGTTTACCCTTGTGGATAATGCGCCCACGCTTACGTTAAGGTTGCCGTTTTTATCAGGCAGCGTTTTTACCACGCCGTTGCTTCCCAACGTGGTAACAAGCACGTTGTCGCCGATCTTCAGCGGGCGCGGCAAAACGTAATCCTCGTTTGATATTTCTTTCCTTACGGGGTCGTATTTATCGGAATTATCGCGCAATTCCTTTCTAACCGCGTCGCGCGCTTTTTTAAGCTGCTCGCCAAGGTCTTGCTTTTCTTTATGCTTTTGCACCTCTGAAAGCTGTGCAAATATAAAGTCGCTTGAAGCCTTTGCAGAGTTTACCATACTGCGCGCCTGATCTCTTGCTTTTTGCAATTCCCTTTCAGATGCGGCAAGGCGTTTTTCAATTTCCTTTTCAGAGGTATTTTTGTACGCCTCAAATTCGTCGCGAAGGCTGCGTGTTTCTTCCTTCATGCGTTCCATTTCGGCGCGTTCCGCATCAAGCTTTGATATAACCTCTTCAAATCTTCTGTTTTCCGAATTTACATACCGCGCAGCGTTTGATATTATATCATCATCAAGCCCAAGCTTTGAAGCAATGGCAAACGCGTTTGATCTTCCCGGTGTGCCTATTACCAGCTTATACGTGGGCCTTAAGGTTTCAACGTCGAATTCGCACGAAGCGTTGCACACGCCCTCGGTATCAATAGCATACGCCTTCAATTCTGCATAGTGCGTCGTTGAAGCGCACAAAGCGCCGCACTTTCTTACAGATTCCAAAATTGCCGTTGCAAGAGCTGCGCCCTCTACGGGGTCTGTTCCTGCGCCCAATTCGTCGAATAAAACGAGGCTTTCGCCGTTTACCGCCTTCATGATAGAAACGATATTCGTCATATGTGCGGAAAAGGTAGAAAGGGATTGTTCTATACTTTGTTCATCCCCTATATCGGCAAGAATATTGCCAAAAACGCACATTTCACTTTTCTCATCTGCAGGGATATGAAGGCCCGACTGGTGCATCATGGAAAGCAGCCCAAGCGTTTTAAGGCTTACCGTTTTACCGCCCGTATTCGGCCCTGTTATTATCAACGTATCAAACGCGCCGCCTATGCGGATATCTATCGGCACGGCAGTGCTTTTATCAAGCAAGGGGTGCTTTGCTTTTTTAAGATCAACACGCCTTTCGGATATCAAAACGGGTGATATACCGTCGTATTCAAGGGAAAATCTGCCCCTTGCAAACACCGCGTCAAGATACGTTATGTTGTAGCAGTCAAGCCTTAAGCCCTCTGCATATGCGGAAACGTCTGCGGAAAGCTCGTATAATATTCTTTCTATCTCGCTTGATTCTTCCTTTTCAAGAACCTTTATTTCGTTGTTAATGGTTACCACCGCCATCGGTTCTATAAATAAAGTAGAGCCCGACGACGAGGTATCGTGCACAAGCCCCTTTATTTCGTTACGGTATTCGCTTTTTACAGGTATAACGTATCTGCCCGAGCGTATCGTTATTATATTTTCCTGCAAAAACTTTGAATACGACGGCGAGGTTATATATTTTTGAAGCAATTCGCGTATTTTGCCGTTTGCCCCGCGCATTCTGCGCCTTATCGAAGAAAGATTGGGGCTTGCCTCGTCGGATATGGTATCCTGACTGATTATCGCACGGTATATTTTATCTTCCAGAAATTTATTGGGTATAAGCCTTAAAAACACTTCGTCGATAACCGTATCAAACGTTTTATCTGCTTTATAGTATTCCAACAATCCGCGCGAGGTGCGGAAAACATTTGCAACCTCAAGCAATTCGCCCGGGGTAAGCATTGCGCCCTTTTCAGCCCTGCTGATATGACCGCTTATATCCTTAACGCCGCCAAACGAGGGTGTACCCTTGCACACTATCATTCTGCGGCTGTCGGTAGTTTCTGCCTGCAGATGTGCTATTTTTCCACTATCGTAAAAAACCTGTGTTTCTGTGCAAAGTGCCTTGCCGCCCTCCGTAAAAGCGCATTGGGAAAGCATTTGCAATATTTTATCAAATTCGAGGGTAACGTACGATTTTTCAAATCTTTCTTTTTGCAACCTTACCCCTCCTTTACGTTTTTATAAAAGTCAAGCGTATCAAACCCGCGTTCCAAATGATGCAAAAGATACTTTTCACACGTTTGCTCAAGGCAGTTAACATCATCACCCTTTACAGAAAAGGAAAAAACGCGCTTTGCATCTGCGTTTACTATATACGCCACTGCCGCCGCAACAGACGGCGTAACAGGGCATATAACCACAGCCTGCCCGTCGTAATACGCTTGTTCTTCGTTTAATTTATCCTTACATTCGGCGCATATAAGCGCACCGTTCATAACATCAAGATACGCGTCCCCCTCGGGTACTGCTTTAAGGCAAAACTCGCACGATGAAACGTCGGGCGCAAAGCCGCATATACACGCCATTCGCATTTCAAACGCGGCTTTCACAAGCGTTCGGTTCTTTTTGCCGTTGGTAAGAACGAACAGGGTGTTCAAAAGCAACGCCATCATTTCATCTGCATCATCCTCGGTGGCAACGTCTTCACAAACGTTGGCGGCGTAGCCTGCTAGCGATATATCAGGCAACGAACAGCGAAGGTCAAAAAAACTTTCGATAAGATCAACCTCGCGCAGATAGCAAAAATTCTCGTCTTTGCTTACCGTAAACGTGCCGTAGCAAAACAGCGAGGTACACGCCATAAATTTACTGCCCGTTTTCCGTGCGCCCTTTGCCAGCGCGGTGATCTTGCCGTATTCGCCGCACAGGATCGTTATTATTTTATCAGACTCGCCGTAATTGGTGTTTCTTATAATAACACCCGAAAAAGTAACGATCATCGTTTAAAACAAATTTCTCCGTTTTGTTTATTTGTCTTCGCTGAAGCCGAAGTTGCGTGCCGCGGCAACGCTGTCGCGCCAGTTTTCCTTTACCTTTACCCAAAGGTCGATATACACGCCCACACCGAAGAATTTTTCCATATCTTCCCTTGCGTACGTGCCGATCCTTTTTAAGGAAGCACCGCTTTTGCCTATAATTATCCCCTTGTGAGAGGTTTTTTCGCAGAATATTTCAGCCCTGATCTTTATCATAGACTGCGTTTCTTTGAATTCTTCTATAACAACAGCCGTACCGTGTGGTATTTCGTCATCAAGCGTACGAAGTATTTTTTCCCTTATGATTTCTGCCGCTATTTGTCTTTCGGGTTGGTCGGTTATCATATCGTCGGGGAAAAACCAACGGTCCTCCGTCATAAATTTTTCCGCCGCAGAAAGAACTATATCCGTACCGTCTGCCTTAAGGGCTGATATCGGTATAACATCTGCAAAATCCATCAAGGCGGAATATTCTATAATAGCCTTACCGACCTTTTCTTTATCGGCTGCGTCAACCTTGTTTATAACGAGTATTGCAGGTACCTTTTGCTTTTTGAATCTTTCAACAAGCATCATTTCGGTTTTATCGGGGCTTCTGCCTGCTTCCGTCATAAATATAACACAGCTTGAACCCGTTATCGAGCCCACTGCATTTTTAACCATTATATCGCCCAAGCGCGTTTTTGCCTTGTGAACGCCCGGCGTATCCAAAAACACAAACTGCGTTTCCCCCTTGGTCAATATACCTGTAATACGCGTTCTTGTAGTTTGCGGTTTACTTGAAACTATGGCTATTTTTTCGCCCAAAAGCGTATTTAAAAGCGTGGATTTGCCCACGTTCGGTTTTCCTATTATCGTAATAAATCCAGATCTTTTCATTCGATCCCCATTCTTTCTTTTATTTGTCTTTGTCTGTTGCACATATCTTCTTCATCCTCAAGCGAGGTAACGTGGTCGTACCCCAGCAGATGCAGCGTTGAGTGGATACACAAAAACGCTATTTCCTCAGGTACGGAATGGCAAAGCTCTCTCGCCTGGCGTGCAGCTACCTCTGCACATATAACTATATCGCCAAGCATAGCCCTGCCGGAAAATTCACAGCTGCCGTTTTTTATCCCGTCGTACATGGGAAAAGACAGCACGTCTGTTTTCTTGTCTATATTTCGGTGGATATTGTTAAGCGATTGTATTTCTGCCTCGTTTACCATTGAAACGGAAACCTCGCAATCAAACGTAACGTTTTCGTATTCAAGCGTTTGATTTACCGCTTCTTTTATAAGGTTTTTTATCCTATCGGTAACGGGCAAGCGGTTTTGCCTGTTTGAAATGATTATTTTGTTTTTCATCTGTCCTGCTTTTTCACACGCCTGTATTTGTTGCCGTTTTGCGTGGTTTGTTTTGTTTTTTCGTATTTTTCGTATGCAAGTATAATACGCTGAACCAATTTATGGCGAACAACGTCTTTCTCGGTAAAGTGATGTACGGCAATATCCTCTACCCCGTCAAGTATTTTTATTGCTTCTTTTAAGCCGCTTTTTGCGCCGTTCGGAAGGTCTGTCTGGGTGATATCGCCCGTTACTACCGCTTTTGAATTAAATCCCAAGCGCGTAAGAAACATTTTCATCTGCTCGGGTGTGGTGTTTTGCGCTTCGTCAAGTATGATAAACGAATCATCAAGCGTTCTGCCGCGCATATACGCAAGGGGGGCTATTTCGATAGTTCCCTTTTCAAGATATTTGTTATACGCCTCTGCACCAAGCATTTCAAACATTGCATCGTACAGCGGGCGAAGGTACGGGTCTATCTTATTTTGAAGATCACCCGGCAAAAAACCAAGCTTTTCGCCTGCCTCCACAGCGGGTCTTGTAAGAATTATTCTGTTTATTTCCTTTGCCCTTAACGCTTTCGTTGCCATTGCCACGGCAAGAAACGTTTTGCCCGTTCCCGCAGGACCAACACCCATTACCACGGTATTATCCTTTATAGCCTGAACGTATTTTTTCTGACCTACGGTTTTTGCCTTTATCGGCTTGCCGCGCGTAGTTATGCAGATACAATCGTCGTCAAGCGTTTTTAATTCGCTTTCGTTACCGTCAGACGTCATAGATATGGCGTAATCAACGTTTTGCTCGCTTATATCGTCGTTTAATCTTGCAACGCGCAGAAGATATTCAATAACGAACGATGCTTTTTGAACGCCGTCGCCCTCGCCTTGGATAACGATAGCGTTTCCGCACGTTTTATCCGTATCGGTATTGCGTATATTTACCCCGAAGGCTTCTTCTATGCGTGCTACGTTTGCATCGCAAACGCCGAAAACCTTTGCTGTTTGTTCTACCGTATCGGTTAAAATAACTTTTTGCTGCATACTGCTCCTTATATATAAAACGATTACGTGAATATATTACCATATTGTACCCTAAAATGCAAGTATTAAATTAAATTCTCGGGGCAAAATTAAGCAAAATTACAAGGGGGAAAGCGTCAGCCGCAGGCTGACATGGCGCACAGTAAACTCTTTTTTGCAAATTTCATACTCTTTTTTCCGCGCCGCCGCATTTATGCGGCAGCTTTCCCCCTTGTTCACCGTTTTAAAACATCTTTTTTTATCAACAAGGCAAAGCAGGTACGGCAATTTCATTCACAGTATTTTTACATTTTTCGAAAAATAATTTTTGAAACCTCTTGCAAAGTCTTGATTCTTGTGATATAATACACTCTGCATGAATTATACCAAAGACAGAGAGGGTGAAAATAATGAAAGAAGGATTACATCCCGATTACAAGGAAGCCACAATTAAGTGTGCCTGCGGCGAAACAGTGGTTACAAGATCAACAAAAGGCGATCTTCGCGTTGAAATTTGTTCCAAGTGCCATCCCTTTTTCACCGGCAAGCAGAAGTTTGTCGATGCGGGCGGCCGTGTAGATAAATTCAAGAAACGCTTGAATGCAAGTAAATAAGGCGTAAATCAAAGGTCACTTAAAAGGGGCAGGCAGGTTTTTTCCTTGCTTGTCCTTTCGTGTTTTATTGAGGTTATTTATGGCGCAAGAAAATTTTTTTAAACAAAACGAAGCCCCGCTTGCCGTACTTGTTTCGGTTCTTTTAAAGGGTGAGGACGAATCGCAAAACGAAGCAAGCCTTAACGAGCTGGAAGAGCTTTTAAAGACCGCAGGCGGTCAGGTTTACGGCGTAATGACGCAAGCGCGTGAAACGCCCGACGTACGCACCTGCATTGGAGAAGGCAAGGTAGAAGAATTAAAGGAAATATGCCAAGCAAACGAAATACCCCTTGTTGTTTTCGACAGAGAGCTTACCCCCTCGCAAATAAGAAATCTTGAAAACGCATTAGACGACGTGCGCGTTATAGACCGCACGATGCTTATACTTGATATTTTCGCCTTGCACGCCGTAAGCGGCGAGGGCAAGCTTCAGGTAGAGCTTGCACAGCTGAAATACACGATTCCGCGTTTAACGGGCAAGGGCACGCAGCTTTCACGCTTGGGCGGCGGTATAGGCACAAGGGGCCCCGGTGAATCAAAGCTTGAATCAGACAAAAGGCATTTAAAGCACCGCATCGCCGCGCTTGAGCAGCAAGCCGAGGAATTGCGCAAAAACCGCGGCACTATGCGCCGCCAACGCGATAAATCAGGTATTTTCAAGCTGGCAATAGCAGGATATACGAATGCGGGCAAATCCACACTTTTAAACCTGCTTACCAACGCAGGCATACTTGCGGAGAACAAGCTTTTTGCAACGCTTGACCCTACGACGAGGAAATACACGCTTCCCTGTGGGGAAGAGGTGCTTTTAACCGACACGGTAGGCTTTATCCGCAATTTACCGACGCACCTTGTAAAGGCGTTTCGTTCTACATTGGACGAGGTTGCATTTTGCGACGGGGTACTGCTTGTAGTTGACGCATCAGACCCCGAATATCAAAATCAGATATCCGTAACGCAGCAGCTGCTTGCAGACCTTGATGCAGGCGGAAAATCCATGATATACGTATTCAACAAAATGGATATCCCGTGTGAAGAATTTCGTCCTTGCGCCCCATACGGGTGCGAGCAGGTGCTTTTCAGCGCAAAAACCGGCCAAGGCCTTGAAGAGCTTTTGCAGGTTATAGAACGCACCGTAACAGCAGGAAAAACGACGGAGGTATTTGAAATACCGTCGCACAGGGGCGACATTATAAATTATCTTTATGCAAACGCAACGGTGCTGGGGTGCGAATATACGGATACTTCTGCAATAGTAACGGCAGTTACAGACAAAAAAACGAAAGGCTTTGTAAACAAAGCGTTGGGAATATAATGGGCAGCGGATATACAACCTTAAGCGGATACGGTGAAGCTTCATTTACAGAAAAGAAATCTGAATTTATCGGGTATGCAATACCCGTCGGTACAGAGCAGGACGCGCTTGATTTTATCGCGCAAATTAAAAAAAAGCACGCAGATGCGCGCCATAACGTATATGCTTATATCGTAAGGGAAAACAACACCATACGCTTCACCGAAGACGGCGAGCCTAAGGGCACGGCAGGGTCTATGGTGTTGGAGGTTATGAAAAAAAGCAATATAACCGATGCAGTTATTGTGGTTACGCGTTATTTCGGCGGAATTTTGCTTGGCACGGGCGGTCTTACGCGGGCATATACAAAGGCCGCATCTGATGCAATTTCATCAGCAGGAACATCCGTTATGAAGCACCTTACGGAATTTTCGATAACCTGTGCCTTCCGCGATCACGACAGGATAAAGCACGCGTTACAAAATATCACGTACAAGCTTGATAATACGGAATTTGGCGCAAACGTAATTCTTCATTGTGCTTCAACACAGGAAAATTACGAAAAAATTGCAAGCACTGTAACGGAATTGACCTCTGACAGGGCAAGCACCGAAATTACAGGCTACCGTTTCGGAACAGAGTGATTTATCAAGCGACCGAATACAAAAAGGGTGATTTTTCAAAATCACCCTTTTTTATCGCATAAAATATCATTCGAAATACGCTTTAAGATCCTTTGCGGCAGACGGATCGTTTATACATCTGTACGCGATCATCTTGCAAGACGATAAAAGATTTGTAATAACGTCTGCATTTTTGGTAATTGCCGCATCATCCCACCGATTTACGGTTATCCCTTCGTACAAGAAGGTAAATTTTTGGGAAAACGAAAGGTCTTGCACCTCGTTTTTTTCACCGCGGCACACCCTGATTATCGCTTTAAGGGGAACTTTTTCGTTTTTGTGTATGCGCGACGAGCCGCAAAACGGCACGCTGTACGCATAAAAAACGCCGTTTTCCTCGCCCAGCACCGTGCAATCCCCGTTTATCACCTCTGACGTGGGAAACGCGTTTACCCAATGGTTTGATATCGTGGTTTTACCCGTACCCGACGGGGCTGTAAAAACGTACGCGCCGCCATCCTTTAAAAACACGCCGTGCAGCGATATTTTTCCCCTGTTAAGAAGAACCTCTTCCAACGCTATAAGGTTTAAAAAATGCAAGCTTGCGGTATATTTCGCCATATGCTGCTGCGGAAGAAAAACCTCGTAATTCATAATGTCGCCGTTTTCGCGAACAAGATACGCGGTAACGCTTGCCTCGTTATGAAATGACAAGCTTTGCACCCTTATCGTATGCGTGGCAGAACGGAAAACGAAAACGTTCCCCTCTTTTTCCACGGGGGCAGCGTTTTCCATGGTAGCCGGTACGCCGTTATACGGGGTAAATCTGAATTTTACGCCGGGTTCTTGCGGGGCACATAAAAAATCACCGTACATCGTTTTAAACGCGGTGATTTCAACGGGGCAGTCAAACTCGAAAACCACGCCGGCAATAGATACATACTGTTTCATTAGTACCGCCTTTTTTGTAAAGAATAAGGGTTGCAGGCAATGCTGCAACCCTTTATTGTGTTTTTACACAAAATTACTTGTACTTGCGCTTTCTTGCCGCCTCAGACTTCTTTTTGCGCTTTACGCTGGGCTTTTCATAATGCTCTCTCTTACGGAGCTCTGTGAGTACTCCCGAACGCGCACACTGTCTTTTGAATCTGCGAAGAGCACTGTCAAGCGTTTCGTTTTCTTTTACTCTAACCTCTGCCATTAATAATCCCTCCCTTCGCAAGTTAACATCTGACGGATATTATATACCCAAAAGGTTAAAATGTCAAGTATTTTTTGCGATTTTTTTCAGAAAATGCGACAAAAACATTACGGTATTTTATTTAACGACAATATTGAATATTTTGCCCGGAACGTATATTTCTTTAACCACCGTTTTACCCGTAATATATTCGGCAATTCTTTCGTTTGCCATAACTGCCGCCATTGCCTGTTCCTTCGCGCAATCTCTCGGTATGGTAACCGTGCCGCGCATTTTTCCGTTTATTTGAACGCCGATCTCTACGGTGCTGTCGATAGTTTTGCTTTCGTCGTATTCGGGCCATTTAGCGTACGAGCAAAGGCCTTCGCCGCCGAAAAGCTCCCACAGCTCTTCACAAAGGTGGGGGGCAAACGGGCAAAGAAGAACGACGAACGTCATAGCCTCTTCTTTCGTAAGCGAGCCTGCGCCCATTACCTCGTTAAGAAGCGTCATCAATGCGGCTATTGCCGTATTGAATTTCATGTTATCTATATCTTCCGTAACCTTTTTGATGGTTTTATGGAAGGATACCTCAAGCGAAGGTGTTACGCCGTTGCCCTTAACGAGATCGGGCAAGGATGCAACCCTTTCCAAAAATCTTTTACAGCCCTTGATGCTTTCCTGCGACCAGGGTGCGGATTTTTCAAAATCGCCTATAAACATTTCGTAAAGGCGAAGCGCATCTGCGCCGTAATCCCTTACTATATCGTCGGGGTTGATAACGTTGCCCCTTGATTTAGACATTTTTTCGCCGTTTTCACCGAGGATCATACCGTGCGCGGTACGCTTTTTATAAGGCTCTTTACAAGAAAGAACGCCGATATCATAAAGGAATTTCGCCCAGAAGCGTGAATACAAAAGGTGAAGTGTTACGTGCTCCATACCGCCGTTATACCAATCGACGGGCATCCAATAATCAAGTGCTTCCTTTGCTGCAAGTGCGTTCATGTTATTCGGGTCGCAATAGCGCAAGAAGTACCATGAAGATCCTGCCCAGTTAGGCATAGTATCGGTTTCTCTGGTAGCGTGGCCGCCGCACTTCGGGCAGGTGGTATTTACCCAATCCGTTGCTTTTGCAAGGGGGGATTCGCCCGTATCGGTAGGCTCGTATGCTTCAACATCGGGAAGAGTTAAGGGAAGGCTTTCTTCGGGAAGCGGTACCCAGCCGCATTTTTCGCAATAAACAAGCGGAACGGGCTCGCCCCAATATCTTTGGCGGGAGAATACCCAGTCGCGAAGCTTGTAGTTCGTTTTCTTTTCGCCTATACCCTTTTCGGCAAGCCATTCGATTATCTTTGTTTTTGCTTCTGCAACCTGCAAGCCGTCCAAAAAGCCCGAATTTACCATAACGCCCGTTTCAACGTCTGTAAACGCTTCGTTCTGAACGTCGCCGCCTGCAACAACCTCGATTATAGGAAGGTCGAATTTCTTCGCAAACTCCCAGTCTCTTGTGTCGTGTGCAGGTACTGCCATTATCGCGCCCGTACCGTATGTAGCAAGAACGTAGTCAGACACAAATATCGGTATTTCCTTGCCGTTTACGGGGTTGATGGCGCATACGCCGTTTAATTTTACGCCTGTTTTATCTTTAACAAGCTCTGTTCTTTCAAAGTCTGATTTTTTCGCGGCGTTTTCTTTATATGCAATTATTTCGTCGTAATTTACAAGCTTTTCCTTCCATTTTTCAACAAGGGCGTGCTCGGGCGCGATTACCATATAAGTTGCACCGAACAATGTGTCGGGACGTGTGGTATATACAGTTATATCATCGCCCTCGGTCGTTTTGAATTTAACCTCTGCCCCGTAGGATCTGCCTATCCAGTTTATCTCTTGCGTTTTTACCCTTTCGATAAAGTCAAGACCTTCAAGATCGTCTATCAATCTATCCGCATATTCGGTTATTTTCAGCATCCATTGGCTTTTTACCTTGCGGATAACCTCCGAGCCGCATCTTTCGCAAACGCCGTTTACAACCTCTTCATTCGCCAAAACGACCTTACAAGACGTACAGAAGTTAACAGACATTTCCTTTTTATAAGCAAGGCCGTGCTTGTATAATTGAAGGAATATCCACTGCGTCCATTTTACGTAGTTGGGGTCGGTAGTATCTATCTCTCTTGACCAGTCGAAGGAAAGGCCCAGCATCTTCAACTGCCTTTTGAATTTTTCTACATTTGTTTTAGTAACTATTGAAGGGTGTATTTTATTTTTGATAGCGTAGTTTTCAGTAGGAAGACCGAATGCATCCCAGCCCATGGGGTAGAGCACGTTGTAGCCCTGCATTCTCTTCTTTCTTGAAACAACGTCGAGAGCGGTGTAGGAACGGGGATGTCCTACGTGAAGACCCTGACCCGAAGGGTAGGGGAACTCAACGAGTGCATAGAACTTGGGGAGTGTGTAGTCGTTTTTCGCATGGAAAGCACCCTTTTCTTCCCACGCATTTTGCCATTTGCCTTCAATGGCTTTGAAATCGTACTTCATTTGATACAGTCCTTTTTATAAATAAATATTTTTAATAAACAAATCAATCAGTCCTCGGTCATCTGGAATTCAACCTCTTCGCCGTCAGCCCAGAGCTTTTCGAGATTGTAATACTCTCTCGACTGGGGGTTGAAT
>JAZQHC010000041.1:0-76436 GCA_045540335.1 Eubacteriales bacterium | reverse complement strand
ACTTCGCTTCTTATCTCGTCTGTTATTCAATTTTCAAAGACCGAGTTTTTCGCACCACTCTCGGCGCGACTCGTACATATTATCACATCAACCACGTTTTGTCAAGCGTTTTTTCCAAACTTTTTTCTTATTTTTACACCTATCCGCGCGTTTCAAGGTGCTCTATATTTAATTTATACATTATATATCGATTTTTTCGGCGCAAAAAAACGCCGTTTGGCAAATTATTATATCTTTTCTATTGACAAAAAATTTTATGTATCGTATAATAAAACAAAAAAAATTATCGTTATGTGGAGATAAAATTATGAAGTGTCCCGCTTGCGGATTTAAAGAAACAAAGGTTGTCGATTCACGGCCGATAGAAGATAATTCAAGCATAAGAAGAAGGCGCGTGTGCATCAGCTGCGGAACGAAGTTTTCAACGTACGAGCACGTTGAAACAATGCCCGTTATGGTTATTAAAAAAGATAAAACGCGTGAAGTGTTCGACAGAGTGAAATTACTCGGTGGTATTTTAAAAGCGTGCCACAAGCGCCCGGTAACCTCTGCCCAGCTGGAAGGCGTTGTAAGAGATATTGAAAATACTATAAAAAGCTCTTCAAAAAGCGAAATACAATCCGTTGCCATCGGTACGATGGTAATGAAAAAGCTGAAGGATATAGACGAGATAGCATACGTTCGTTTTGCTTCCGTATATAGAGAATTCAAAGACGTTGACACGTTTTTGGCAGAGCTTAACGAGATTAAAAACGGAAAAAATATCGAAGAATAACCGATTGGTGATATTATGAAAATTATTGATATTAAAACAGAAAATATTAAAATACCTTTGGTAACACCGTTTAAAACCGCCCTTCGTACGACCGATTGCGTTGATGATATTATCGTGCGCGTTTTTACAGACACGGGCAACGTAGGCTACGGCGAAGCACCCCCTACGGCGGTTATCACGGGCGACACGAAGGCATCGATAGTAGGCGCGATAGAGGATTTTATCAAGCCGTCTATAATCGGGTACGACGTTGAAAATATCGACGGAATAATGAAAAAGCTGCACGGCTGTATAAAGAAAAACACGTCTGCAAAAGCCGCCGTTGACATGGCAATTTACGACCTTTTTGCACAGCACTGCAAGCTTCCGCTTTACAAGGTTTTGGGCGGCGGCAGCAACACAGTAATAACAGACCTTACCATAAGCGTAAACCCTGTTGACGTGATGGTTGAAGACGCAAAAAAAGCAGTTGCACAAGGCTTTAACGTATTGAAAATAAAGGTTGGAAAAGACGGCCGCGGCGACGTTGAAAGAATGAAAGCTATCCGTTTGGCAGTTGGCGAGGATATACTTTTGCGCGTTGACGCAAATCAAGGCTGGGGCGCTAAACAAGCCGTTTCCATAATATCCGCAATGGAAGCCGAGGGGCTTAATATAGAGCTTGTAGAGCAGCCCACCCCTGCTGACGATTTTGAAGGGCTGAAATACGTAACAAACCACGTTTGTACCCCGATTTTAGCCGACGAAAGCGTTTTTTCCGTTAGAGATGCGGTAAGAATAATTACCGAAAAAGCATCAGACTACATCAATATAAAATTGATGAAAACGGGCGGTATATACGAGGCGCTGAAAATATGCGCACTTGCCGAAACGTACGGTATAGAATGTATGGCAGGCTGTATGCTTGAAAGCAAAATTGCCGTTTCTGCCGCGGCGCATCTTGCCGCAGGCAAAAGCATAATAACGAAGGCAGACCTTGACGGCCCCGCCCTTTGCAAGTATGACCCGTATAACGGCGGCCCGTTGTTTGAAAACGAAAAAATAATAATGAACGAAAGCGCAGGGCTGGGGATAACCTACAACGCATAACCGCTTTTCGTCTTTAAAGGTGTATAAAATCAGCCTCGGAACAAATTCCGAGGCTTTTTTGCAATTATTTCTATAATACGCGTGCGCGATTATTAAAATCTTTACAATAAAAACTATATATATATATTTACAAAATATGTTTTTTGAGTTATAATGTACGGTGATATTACATGCCCATGCGGGCATTTTCCGAAAGGTAAGTAAAATATGAAGAAATACAGTTTACCCATGTTTGTTCTGGCTTTAAGTCTGGCGCTTTCCTCTTGCACGGCGCCTTCAGAAGAAGCAACGGGCCAAACAACACATACACAATCAACCGTTGCAGACGAAAACACATCGGAAGAAAAAGCAGAAAGCGAAACACTTGCCGAAACGGAAGCAGAAACGGAAAAACCGGGATTTTTATTTGACGAAATTGAAATAAACCGCGAAATATCCGCTACTTACGCGGCAGTGCTTGACATTGATGCAAACACCGTGCTTTACGAAAAGGGCGGTATGGATACCCGCCTTTATCCCGCCAGCACCACCAAGCTTATAACGGCGTTGGTTGCATTGAAGTATTGCGACGTTAACGAGGTGTTTACCGCAGGTGAAGAGGTAAATATGATTGCGGCAGATTCTTCTATTGCGTACATAAAACGGGGGCACGCCCTTACGCTGGACATGCTTATAGCCGCAATGCTTTTGCCATCCGGTAACGATGCGGCGTACGTAGTTGCCGCAGGCGCAGGCAGAATAATCGCAGGAAAAAGCGATATGACCGCCAACAGCGCAGTTCGCGTATTTGTAAACGAAATGAACGACTTTGCAGAAGAAAACGGCCTTACCGGCTCGCACTTTACCTGCCCCGACGGATATCACGACGACGAGCATTACACCACGCTTCACGATATGCTTCTGATAGGCAAGCTTGCCACAGAAAACGAAACTATTATGAAGCACGCATCTACGCCTTCTTTAGACGTAACGTATCACAGCGGCGAAATAAATTCGTGGACTAATACAAACCACCTTATAAATCCGTCAAGCTCTTTTTACTACAAGTTTGCCACGGGATTAAAAACGGGTACTACGAACGAGGCAGGCTGCTGCCTTATGGTTTCAGCCGAAAAGGACGGAAAAAAGATGATAACGTGCGTTTTCGATTCCGACAGTAACGACCGGCGTTTTTCCGATGCGCTTGTACTTCTTAAAGCAACTTTGGGCACAAGATAAGAAAGGTTTTACAAATGATAAAAATACTTCACTGCGGTGATATACATTTAGACAGCCCCTTTTCCCTTTCCGACGTACAGAAGGCAAATACACGCAGGGCGTTGCAAAGAGGCACGTTTACCTCGCTGATGCTGTATGCAAGAACGGAAAAGGTTGATATAATGCTGATGCCGGGCGACATTTTCGATACGGAATACGTTACGCGCGACACAGGCGCACTGCTTGTAAAGGAGTTCGAGCAGGCACCCAACTGCCGCTTTGTGATTGCCCCCGGAAATCACGACCCTTTTAACGATAATTCCCCTTACGCGAGATTGAAGTTTCCGTCAAACGTGTATATTTTCAATTCCCCGTTGCTTGGCAAATTTTCGTTTGACGATATAAATACCGACGTTTACGGCTTCGCCTTTACGTGCGACGCGATGACGGTAAACCCCTTTGCGGGAAATCCCCCGTCTGACCCTGACAGGATAAATATTCTGTGCTGCCACGGTGATATTTCCGCATCGTCACGCACGTGCCCGATAAGCCTTTCCGATATTGAAAATTCGGGTTTTGATTATATCGCCCTTGGGCATATACACAATTCATCAGGCGTGCTTAAAGCAGGCGATACCTATTACGGGTACAGCGGCTGTCCCGAAGGGCGCGGATTTGACGAATGCGGAAAAAAATCCGTTATAATCGGCAGGCTTTCAAAGACAGACGGTACGTTCAGCGGCGAATTTGCCTGCAAGCCCGTTACTAAACGCCGTTACGAAAAAATCGAAGTAGATGTAAGCGGTATGCAGACCACGCCCGAAATTACGGAAGCAGTATCAAAAGCGGTGCGCGAAAACCATTTTGATGCCGATACCTCTTTAAGGGTAACGCTTACGGGTGAAATTTCGCCCTCCTTCGTAATATCCGAAAAAACGATACAAGAATCCGTTTTGGGGCTTTATTATCTTGAAATAAAGGATAAAACGCGCCCCGCGCCCGATTATTCGGGCCTTGATGCCGACCCTACCATCAGGGGGGCGTTTTACGCCTTGCTGAAGGAAAAGCTTTCTTCCGAAAACGAAGAAGAACGCAAGTGTGCAAAAGACGCGCTTCGTTTAGGGCTTTCAGCCCTTTATAAGATGTAAGGGGGTGCGGTAAGATGACGATAAAATCAATATATATAGATAATTTCGGTATGTTTTCCGATTTTACCATATCCCTTTCCGATGGGCTTAATATAATCGAGGGTAAAAACGAAACGGGTAAATCAACCCTTGGTATGTTTATAAAATTCATATTTTACGGGTTAGATACGAAGGAACGCGCAAAGTACGTTTCGTGGGGTAAAAATTCCGCAGGCGGTCATATCGTGCTTGAAGACGGCGGCAAAACTTACGCCGTTCGCCGCGAGCTGCTTTTGTTGCAAAAGGGCGTTAAAGACGAGGTGTTTATAACCGATACCGAAACCAACACCATCGTTTTTAAAGACCGCCAACCGTGGGAGGTTTTTCTCGGCGTAAACGACAGGGTATTTGCAAACACGGTATATGTGGGGCAGATAAACGGTTCTTTTGTTGATGGCGAAAAGCTTACCGACGCAGTTGAAAACATACTTTTTTCAGCAGACGAGATGACTAACACCTCAAAAGCGTTAAAACGGCTTGACGAGTTGCGCACATCGCTTCTTTACAAAAATAAAAAAGGCGGAAAAATATATGAATTGGGCGGCAAAATAGCCGACCTTGAGCTTCGCGAGGCAAAAAGCCGCGAAGCAAACGAAAGACTGTTTGATTTGGAAGACAAAATACGCCAATCAAAGCAGAAAAAAGAAGAAAATGCAAAAACCATGGCAGATATTCTTGCCAAAACAGAGGAATACGAGGCTTACAGCGCCATTGAAAGAAAGCAACGCTGTGACGAGGTTACACGTCAGGCAATGGATTGTAAAAAAGCATACGAAGCCCTTCGCGATCAGCTTTCTTCAAACGGCTTTATACCCGATAACGAATACGCGGCAAAGCTTTATACGCTTCAAAACGATATAAACAGACAACAGCAAGAGCTTTTGTATGCCGAAAGCGAGCTTTCAAACGCAGAAAACGATTTGGCAGTGTTCACCTCTCAAGCAGAGGTTATAGACAATATCAACGCCGCAGGCGGAAGAACAGAGGTAGAACGTACCGTTAACGAATTTAAATCAAAATACAAAAGGCTTCGCATTTTGGGATTTATTTTTCTTATAGCCGTAATCGGTATATTCTTCTTGATATCCGCATCAAAAACCAAAAAGAAATTAAAAGAATATTTAAGCACCTTCGGCTGCGAATCTGCCGAGGAATTGGAAAATATCCTTTCCGATATCAACGAGCAAGAGCAGCAAATAACCGTAAGGCGCGTTAAGATAGAATCTGCCGCCGCACGCTGTGCCGCCGCAAGGCAAGCAGTATTGCAAACGCAAAAATCAATAAAAGAAGAAACCGAAAAATATATACCCGTTATTCAGATAACGGAATCTTCCGTTGCAGAAGCCGCCAAAAAGGCAGAACAGGCAATCAGCGAAATTGCAAAAGCAAAGGGCGAATTTGAAACAAAATATTACGCGGCACAAGCCCTTATAAAAGAAACGGCAAACATCAACGAGGAAGAAATGCGCTCGCGCATTAAAGGCAAGCTGAAGGCAAGCGAAATAGAAGCCTTTGACTGTAACGAGCAAAAGCGCCGCCTTGCATTTTTACAAAAAGCAACCGAATCGCTTAACGAAAAAATACTTTCGTTGGAAAAGGAATTTTCGGCACTTTGCGCCACCGTTGAAGACCCTGCCGCCATCGCAGACGAGCTGTTTTTCCTTCGCACCCGGTACGCCGAATGCGTTGCGGAATATAAAGCCTGCGTGCTTGCGTACGAAACGCTTGAAAACGCATCAAGGTCGTTGCGCGAGGGCATCGCGCCAAAGCTTTCAAAGCTTTCGGGCGGATTTATGGAAAAGCTTTCAAACGGCAAATATTCTGCAATAGGTATAGATGAAAACTACGGCGTTTTCTTTACCGAAAACGCAACCTCGCGCCCCGTAAGCTCGTTCAGCTCGGGCACGGGCGACCTTGCGTATATCTGCCTGCGCTTTGCATTAACCGATATACTTTACAGAAAGGGCAAGCCGCCGATGATATTCGACGATACGTTTGCCCACATCGACGACGACAGGCTTAAAAACCTTATTGCCGTGCTTTCCGCAATGGGAAAATCAAAGTGGCTTCAGCCCATCGTTTTAACGTGCCACACGCGCGAAAGAAGCATAGCAATGAGTTTTCCCGAAACAAACATAATCCGTATGGAGAAATAACAGTAAATGTCTTTTTTCAACAAAGATTCGTTTTTTGAAAAAATATCCGACGTTTTTGAAAAATGCGGCCTTCAGCCGCTTTCAGAAGCACAAAAGGAAAATTTTTATTCTCTTGCAGTCAGCCTGTGCGAATTTAACGCACACACAAATCTGACTGCCATCACCGACGAAGACGGGATAATTTTAAAGCACATTGCCGACAGCGCCGTTATAGCACCCCTTGCAGAACAAGGCGCGCGCGTGCTTGACGTCGGCGCAGGCGGCGGCTTTCCTTCCCTGCCGTTGGCTGTATTAAGGGAAGATGTGCGTATAGTTTCGCTTGATTCTACGGCGAAAAAGCTTGCGTTTATCAGCAGCTTTGCCCAATCTGCCGGGCTAAAGAACGTATCCGTTCTTCACGCCAGGGCAGAAGAGGCGGCAAATTCCCACCAAAGGGAAAGCTTCGATTTCGTATGTGCGCGCGCCGTGGCAAGCCTGCCCGTTTTATGCGAGCTTTGCCTGCCGTTTGTAAAAAAGGGCGGCGTATTCTGCGCGATGAAATCCGCACAGGAAACGCCGGACATGTGCGAAAAGGCAGTAAAAACGCTTGGCGGCACGGTTAAAAAAACATTGCAGTTTACCCTTACCAACGGCAGCGAAAGTATAGAACGCACCCTTATCGTGATTGAAAAAACCGCGCATACACCTGCACAATATCCAAGAAAATACAGCAGCATAAAGGCAAAACCGATAATATGAAAATCATAAATCTACTAACGGGGAAAGAGGCTTCGCACTGCGGGTACAAAACCGCCGTGGCGCTTGGCAATTTCGACGGCGTTCACACGGGGCACGCCGCGTTGTTCAAGCTGGCAAAGCAGCACGCCGACATTTGCGGATTGCACGCGGCAGCGTGGACGTTTTCCGACCCGTTTTTTAAAAATCGAGAAAATTGTATAACCACGCTTGAACAAAGGCTTTCGCTTATTAAAGAGCTTGGCGTGCACTACGCATTCGTTTACGATTTCGACGAGGTTAAGGATTTTTCGTGTGAAAAATTCGTTTCTGAAATTCTGATTAAAAAATGCCGTGCAGAAGCTGCCTTTTGCGGATATAATTTCCGTTTCGGCAAGGGCGCGTCGGGGGATTTTTCAACCCTGCAAGCCCTTATGAACGAAAACGGAAAGCAGGCGTATATGCTTGATGCGTATTCCGTAGGGGGGCAAACGGTAAGCTCGTCGCTGATACGCGAAAAAATAAAATCGGGCGATATGATTGCCGCAAGCCGCCTTTTGGGCAGGCCGTTTGCAATACAGCTGCCCGTAGTTTACGGAAAGCAGCTAGGCAGAACGCTTGGTGCACCTACTATAAACCAAAACTTCCGGCACGGGCAGATAATACCGAAGCGCGGTGTTTACGCCTGCATTGCCGTTATAGGAAGGTCGCGCTATAAGGCAGTTGCAAACGTCGGTATCCGCCCATCGGTAGAGGGAAGCTTTGTAAACTGCGAAACACACATAATAGGCTACGGCGGCGACCTTTACGGCAAAAACATAAAGGTTGAATTCTGCAAATACATCAGGGAAGAAAAAAAGTTTTCCTCGCTTGAAGAATTAAAGCAAGCAATAAGCGGTGATATTCTGCATACAGAGGAATTTTTTAAAAACGAATACGGCAAATCAGGTGAATACAATGTCTGAAAATCAAAACAACATACCTGCAATTTCCGCGCTTGCCTATTACGGCGACGCCGTAATAGAGCTGCTTGTAAGGGAATGCCTTATAAACACGGGCATTTCAAATTCGGGCAGGCTTAACAGTCTTTCGCGGCAGTTTGTAACGGCGCAAAAGCAAAGCAAATGCGTGGAAAATATCCTGCCCTTACTTTCCGAAGAAGAGGGCGACTATTTCCGCCGCGGAAGAAACACACACGGCAACCACCCCAAAAGCGCCAGCGTTGCCGAATACAGAAGGGCAACCGGCTTTGAGGTGCTGATGGGCTATCTTTACGTTTGCAAAAACGAGCAGCGCGCAAAGCAGTTGTTTATGCAGGCGTATAAGGAAGAGCTGGAAAGCCTTGCAGACAACGTATAAATACACACCGAAATACCGCCCGTTTGCAGGTGCTACGGCGGCGTTCTTGCTGTTGGTTTCATCCTTTTTGCTTTCGTTTTTTTCACTTCGTACAGAATACGGATTTTTATTTACCGCAGGCGCGTTGCTTTTGCTTGTGCCCTGCTTTGAGGTTTTTTTCAGATATTGCCTCGTTCGGTACGAATATGTTTTGCAGGGCAACATACTTCGCGTAGTTCGAAAGGCGGGCAAATACCAAACCGTCGTATTCGACCTTTCGTTATCGCTTGCTTCAGGCATAACGAAGGAAAAACGCAAAAAAAATATATCAGAACGCTTCGGCGGCAAAAAAATAAAGTTTTTTTCTCTTTATCAAAATCTGTTTGCAAAGGAAAAATTTTGCCTTGTTTACACATCAGGCTTGACGTGCGGCGTTTTTTTGGAAATAAACGGCGAATTTGCAGATAAGATATCCGATATGATAAAACCAAACGAATGGGAATAATTGTTTACAAATAATCATTATTTTAAACTTTATTATATTATACAATTTATTATACCGTACTCGTTGCGGTGTGTTAAAAATACTTTTTGAAAGGTAAAAATATTTAACCATGGGATTGATTCAGAAGATTTTCGGCACTTACAGCGAAAAACAAATTAAAAAAATAATCCCCATCGTCAATAAGATAGAGGCGTTGGAAGAAGAATACAAGCAAAAAACCGATGAAGAATTAAAAGCAATGACGGGTATATTAAAATCCCGCCTTGAAAACGGCGAAACGCTTGACGATATTCTGCCCGAAGCATTTGCAACCGTGCGCGAGGCAGATGCAAGGGTTCTTGGCAAAAGGCCCTTCCGCGTTCAGCTTATAGGCGGTATTATAATCCACCAGGGCAGAATTGCGGAAATGAAAACGGGTGAAGGTAAAACGCTTGTTGCAACGCTTCCCGCGTATCTTAACGCGCTTGCGGGCAAGGGCGTTCACATAATCACGGTAAACGACTATCTTGCTACGCGCGACAGAGATGAAATGGGCAAGGTTTATAACTTTCTCGGTCTTTCGTGCGGCCTTATAATTCCCGGGGGCAAAAATTCGGAAAAGAAAGCCGCATACGCTTGCGATATAACGTACGGCACAAACAACGAATTCGGGTTTGACTATCTGCGCGACAATATGGTTACTTATAAAGAGCATATGGTTCAGCGCGGCCATTCGTTTGCTATTTTGGACGAGGTTGACTCTATCCTTATAGACGAAGCGCGTACCCCCCTTATTATTTCGGGCGTAGGACAAAAGCCTACCGAAATATACGAAAAGGCAGATAAATTTGCAAGGTCCCTTCGCCCTTACAAGATAAAAGAAATAGACTCTAAAGAGGATATGGACGAAAAGACCGCAGGGTACGATTATATTATCGACGAAAAGGCTAAAACCTCCGTATTGGCAAAGCAGGGCGTAGAAAAGGCAGAAAAATTCTTTAATATAGAAAACCTTTCCGACCCGGAAAACTCCGAATTGGCGCACCACATAAACCAAGCAATAAAAGCACACGGAAGTATGCATCTTGATGAAGACTACGTCGTTAAAGACGGCGAGGTTATCATCGTTGATACGTTTACGGGCCGTCTTATGTACGGGCGCAGATATTCCGACGGGCTTCACCAGGCAATAGAAGCAAAAGAGGGCGTAAAGGTAGAAAAGGAATCAAAAACGCTGGCAACCATCACGTTCCAAAACCTTTTCCGTATGTACGACAAGCTTTCGGGCATGACGGGTACTGCCCTTACCGAAGACGACGAATTCCGCGAAATATATAATCTGGACGTGGTTGAAATACCCACCAACCGCCCTATGATAAGGCAAGACCATAACGACGTCGTTTACAAAACGATGGATATGAAATTCAAAGCCATAATCGAGCAGATAAAAGAATGCCAGCAAAAGGGCCAGCCCGTTCTTGTAGGTACCGTATCCATCGAAAAATCAGAGGCACTTTCGCACAAATTGAAGATGAACGGCATAAAGCACGTCGTTCTTAACGCAAAATACCACGAAAAAGAAGCAGAAATAGTTGCACAGGCAGGCTGCCCCGGCGCAGTAACGATATCCACGAACATGGCGGGCAGAGGTACGGATATCATGCTTGGCGGCAACGCAGAATTCCTTGCAAAGAACGAAATGCGTAAGCAAGGATATGAAGAAGACGTTATCGTTCTGGCAACGGGAAGCGCAACGTCTGTAAGCGAAGAGGTTCTTCAAGCAAGAAAGATTTACCGCGAGCTGTTTGACAGCTTCAAAAAGCAGATACAGCCGGATTACGAAAAAGTAAAGCAAGCAGGCGGATTGTTTATTCTCGGTACTGAACGCCACGAAAGCCGCCGTATAGATAACCAGCTTCGCGGAAGGGCAGGCCGTCAGGGCGACCCCGGCGAATCACGCTTTTTCCTTTCGTTTGAAGACGATCTTATGCGTTTGTTCGGCGCAGAGGAAAGAATGGCAAAGATCAAGTCGATCACACCCGACGATACACCCATCGAGGCAGGTATTCTTTCGGGCGTTATCGAATCGTCGCAAACACGTCTTGAAAGCGTTAACTTTGAACGCCGTAAGCACGTTTTGATGTACGACGACGTAAATAACCAGCAGCGTAAGCTTATCTACGCACAACGTCTTGAAATTCTTGAAGACGGTGATATGCGCGATAAGATAAAGGATATGATAGAGCAGACCGTCGGCGACATGGTCGCACGCTGCACCGCTTCAGACGAGGTTGACGAATGGGACTTCACACCCCTTACGGTCGGCTTCAACAACGTTATCTGCAGTAAAGACGACGAAGACCTTCAGCCCGAAAATCTCAAAAATCTTAAGCAAAGCCACCTTGTTGACAAGTTCGTTTCCAAGGCAATGGAAAGATACCATTATCAGGAAGAGGTATTCGGCGAGCATATAAGAGAGATAGAAAGGGTTATCCTGCTTCGTTCCATCGACCAGCTGTGGATGGAGCATATCGACTACATGCAAGATCTTAAAAGCGGTATCGGCTTGAATGCGTACGCACAAAGAAACCCCGTAAACGAATACAAGCTTATCGGGGCAGATGCGTTTGACGCAATGGTAGATGATATACGCGAAACTACCGTAAGGGCTATTCTTACGGCTATGCCCAGGGGCGAGATAAAACGCGAACAGGTTGCTAAAGAGCAGTCTGCTTCTATTGAAAATATCGGCGGCGACAAGGCCGCACCCAAAAAGCCCGTAGTTAAAAAAGCTGCGGAAAAGGTGGGCAGAAACGACCCTTGCCCCTGCGGATCAGGCAAAAAATATAAAAAATGCTGCGGCGCAAGCGAGGGCGTACAGGATTAAACGCGCAATATACCGCGCGCTTTTCCGATGATGATATTCACCCCTCGGAGAATATACGAAAATACCGAATAAGCTTGATTTAAGGGGGGCTTTGCGGGGCACCGCCCCGCCTGCGGGCGGTTTAAAAACGGCACTTCAAACCGTTAAAGCCGCTAAACTCCGCCCGCCTTCGCCCGCGAAGAAAAGCCCCCCATTCGCTTCGTTTTATACATCGGAAAATCTGCGGCGGTATTTTTGAAGATACCCTTATACAAAAGAAAGGCTTATAAATGGGGTTCGGATTACTTTTTTTGGGTTACGTTTTTACCGTGTTCGACACGGGAATACTTTATATTGACAGTATAGCCGTTGTTTTTATGCAAGTCTTCCGCGCTTTTGGGTGGGCAGTTGCATTTTTCGGCTGCTTAAAGCTTTCTGCATATATACAAAAAATGAAAACTGCCTGTATGTGCACCGCGTGCCTTGGGATACTGTCCGTTGCGGATACGGTGCTTCACTGCATTACGACGTACGGCGGTATTTCGGTAGATACAGCTTTAAGAACGGTGGTTTTCGTGCTTTACGCGCTGTTTTACTTTGCGTTTCATTTTTACATGCTTGGCGGGCTTTGCGATATAACGTTAAGCACGGGGCTTGTAAAAGAAAATAAACGAAGCAAAACGCTGTTTTCGGTATCTATGTTCTTTTGTGCCGTTAATCTCGTTTCGTGCCTTGGCCTGTGGGATGCGCTGATATCGTTAAGATATCTGCTTTTCGTAGCGGTAACGCTTGTTATAGCGTTTCACATATTTACCTGCTATATGTGGATAGGCCTGCCCGAAGAAGAAAAGGGGGAAAACGACGATGGCGAAGAAACGTAAAAGCAAGCTTTCTTTATCGTATATTGCCGTTGGCTGTGCGTTTTTATTTATCCCCGCGGTAAGCGTTTTCGACGTAATGCCCGATTTTATCGGTTATTTTCTTATGATATACGGCACGGGTAAATTGTACGACTTAAATGCAGATATTGCATCTGCCCGTTCCATGCTTATCAAGCTGTTTTTTATAGATCTTGTAAAAACGGTGCTTACACCGTTACTGATATCGTTTAACGACGAAACCACGGTAATGACGTTTGTTTTCATATTCGCCGTTTTACAAGGAATAATGCTTTTTTACGCGCTTGGTGCGCTGTTTGTAGGGCTTCAATACCTTGCTTCAAGGCTTGGGGCAAAAAGGGCAGACGTCGGCTATTCAGACCTTTCGGTTATAACCGCGGTATTCGTTATTGCAAGATACGCGCTTTGCACCATACCCGAGCTTACCGTAATGACAAGCCGCAAATACCAAATGACGGACGACCTTTCGCCCTTTACCGTGTATGATTACAAAACGCTTATAACGGCAACGTGCTTCGTTATATCGCTTATAATCGGGCTTTATTTCTTAACGTACAGCGTAAAATATTTAAACGGTCTTAATAAAGACGGGGATTTTATAAACAAGCTTTACGAAAAATACGAAAACGAGGTTTTATGCGATCATAACCTTTTATTAAGGCGTAATATGAAAAACGCCGCGCGCTTTTTTATCGCCGCGTTTCTTTTCGCTTGCCCCGTTTTGTTTGAAGGGATAGACATTACGCCCACGTTTATATGCTTCTTTTTAATGGCAATAGGCTTTTCCTTTGCGGGAAAGCACCTGAAAAGCGCAAAAAAGCTGCGTAATCTTTGTATTGTCTTAATGCCCGTAAGTGCGTTGCTGTACGCTTTTTCCTCGTACGTTTGTTCAAAATACTACCACTGGTCTTATACCATACACGAAAAGGCAGTATTCATGTACAAGCTGTCTGCCGCGGCGCAATGTGTAGATACGGTGTTGCTTTATATTTGTGCAGCACTTTCCTTGAAGATCTTCTGCGAGCTTCTTAACGAATACGGCGTAGATAAAACTATCAGCAAGGAAAGCTTTCAGTACAGAAGCCAAAAAAACACGGTAAAAAAGGTTAAAACGGTATTCTTTGTGTGTTTGGCGGCAACTGCGGCAATTTGCATAGTCTCGTGCGTTCTTTTCTTTGTGTATATACAAAACGAGATATGTTGGCTGTTTACGTTGCTTTTTACTTTGATATGGGCTGCTTTCTGCGGCTGGGTGATAATGAAAATATTTTCCTTAATAGAGGATAATAATATATAAAGAGGTACGTTTATGAAAAAATTCAGTATTTTCATCGCTTTGGTGCTTGTTTCAATATCGGTATTCGCACCGCTTGTTTACGGTGTCGAGCTGGAGGATTACGAGGTTTCAGAGCCTTATAAAACAAGTATTTTTTACAAAACCGTAAGCGACTACGTTCTTACCGGCGACCAAAGGTACGACGTCGTTGCCATTGCGTTAACGCAGGTTGGCTATAACGAGGGCAGCAGCGACGCCGATATGCACGGAAACAGCTCGGGCGACAGAAACTTCGTTGAATTTAACCGCCTTTACGGCAAGCTTGATAACGACGAGGGCAACGGATACAGCTACGGCTATATGTGGTGCGCTTCCTTCGTAAACTGGGTACTTCGTGCAGCAAACGTAGATCAAAGGGTTACCGGCGGCGATGTTTCCTGCGCTTCTTGGGTAAATTGGTTTGAGGGTAAAAACGGCTTTAAAACGCGTACCTCGGGATACGTGCCCATGTGCGGCGATATTATATTTTATAAAGGCTCGCGCACGTCGTCGCGTTCTAACCACGTAGGTATCGTTATCGGCTGTGAAGACGGAATAGTATATACGGTCGAAGGTAATACCACCGGCATCGACGGCGGTGCAGACAGCACCAACGGCGGCGAGGTTGCAAGAAAAAGCTATCACCTTTCCGATACATATATCGTCGGCTACGGCGTGCCGAGATATAAGGTAAACGATGGCACGAAATACGATTTCGAGCTTGTAGGCATCACCCCTTCAAAATTGGGCACTTACACGCTTGTACAACGCGGAAAATCCGTATTGCGTTCGCCCAATTCATCTATGGCTGTTGCTTCCGTAAAAAAAGGCCAGCAAATTGAAATAACCGACATAGACGGTTCATTCGGCAAATGCACGGTAAACGGCATAACCGGATGGGTAAATCTTGAAGGTATGATATACGGCGATGCGGCATATCATACGATAACGTATAAAGGTGGGGATACCGTTCCCGCGGCGGCTGAAAAAATGTTCGGCGCAGCCTTTAATATCAGCAACGAAATACCCACGAAGGCAGGCAATAAATTTCTTGGCTGGGCAATACGCGAGGGCGGAAACATAATATATCAGCCGAAGGATGCGTACAAGTACAATGCAGACCTTACGCTTTACGCCGTGTGGGAGCCTTTGTCTTACACGATCACCTTTAAAGACGATACGGGCAATATACTTTCCGAAAAAACATACCAATACGGCGCAACGGTAGAAGTACCGCAGATAAAAAAGGCGGATTCTGTAAACGGCGATTATATTCTTTCGTGGGACCAAGAAATAACCACCGTTGACGGGGATAAAACTTATACCGCAGTATTCACGCTTCCCGAAAAGGAAAAGGAAGCAAACCCCACGCCCATTCTTATAGGCGTGCTTATTGCGGTTGTTATCGTTGGTGCGGGCGTTATAATATTTGCACTTAAATATACTAAAAAGCCTGAAAAAACAGAAGAAAAAACAAACGTTTCCGCATAAGATCCGCCCGCAACTTCTTTGTTTAAAGGGGAAAATATGAAAACTGAAAACAGAAGACGATTTATAATAAACGTATTATACGTTGTAACTATAATAGCGATAGTATTTTTCGCTTTCAAATACGCGCTTTTTGCGCTTGCACCGTTTGTGGTGGCGTTTATCATTTCTTCTTTACTGCAGCCGATAATACGCTTTTTAAAGCGCACTACGCATTTAAAGCAAAGGCCGCTTGCCATAATAACGCTGATACTGTTTATATGTACGGTAGGCACGGTGGTAGTCTGCATAGGGATAGAAGTAGTTATTTTAACTAAAGACCTTGTTGCAAAAGCACCGGAATATTATACAAGTACCGTTCAGCCTGCGCTTACGAACCTTATAGATCACGTGCAATCGTTTTTGCGTAACTTTGATGCTGATATTTCGCTTGATTATAAAGAATTAGTTCCTAAAATGTCTGATCTTATACCAAGCTTCAGCACGATATTCGATACTACGACAGAGATAATAGTAAGCGTGCCCACCATATTTATATCCGTGCTGGTAGGTACGATATCGACGTTTTTCATGTGCGTGGATTATCCGTTGCTTACACGCTGGGTGCTTTACCAGATACCGGAAAAAACGAGACACACCGTAATAGAAGTTAAAAAATACGTTACGGAAATACTGTTTAAATATATCCGTTCTTACGCGTTGATACTTTCTATAACATTTTGCGAATTGTGCATTTTGTTTTTGATAGCGGGATTGATAGAAACAACAATGTTTCCATCTGTGGGTATGACGATATTCTACGCGTTTATAATCGCTTTGTTTGATATTCTTCCCATTGTGGGAACGGGTACGGTGCTTATCCCTTGGGGCGTAATATCAATACTTCTCGGCGATTACAGAATGGGTATAATGCTGTTTATAATATATCTTATAATAACCGTTATCCGCCACACGATAGAACCGAAGATAATCGGAAATCAAGTAGGGCTTCACCCCGTTGTAACGCTTATGGCTATGATAGTCGGCACTTCGCTTTTCGGCGTATTGGGTCTGTTCGGCTTGCCGATAACGATAGCGCTTTTAAAAGACCTTAACGATAAAGGCAAAATACACATTTTCAAATACCTGCCCAAGGATGAAAATTTAGATTAAACAACGTTACAGTCATAACCACCGGCTAAGTGCAATAATAAAATAAAGCCGTTTAAAGTAAGTCTCTTACCTTAAACGGCTTCTATATATTTAACCGCAAGCGGGTAAATTGCAGTTACTTTATTTTAAATACCCTTTTAAGTATTGCCGACAAAAAGCCGTTAGATCTTACGATAACTATCTTCATATATATAACTCCTATAAAATAAACAGAATTCCTATGGCGCACACGATAAGCGCCTGCACGGCAAGCATTACGCCGTGCGGTAAAAACATACATAAAAGCACGCCCGCGCCGAAGCACACAGCGCCCGTTGTTACAAGCTTTAGCCTTTGGTTACAGCCACGCAAAAGATCACACCTTTACAAAAAAATTCTCCCTTACATATCATATGCAAGGGAGTATTTTTTGTTATCGTTTAATAAAGGGGATATTTTTCGCAGATCTTTGCAACCTCTGCCCTGATATAATCTGCCTTTTCCTCGTATTCGGTAGCGGTAAGCTTTATCAGCTTGCCAAGCGTTTTCATTTCTTCAACGCCAAGCCCCCTCGTTGTAGCGGCAGGGGTACCTATACGGATACCGCTTGTAACGAACGGCGATTGGGGATCGTCGGGTATAGCGTTTTTATTAACCGTTATGTGAACCGTATCAAGCCTTTTTTCAAGCTCTTTACCCGTGATGTTAAAAGGGCGAAGATCCACAAGCATCAAATGGTTATCCGTACCGCCGGAAACAAGGTTAAAGCCCTCTTGTACAAGCGTTTGTGCAAGAACCTTTGCATTTTCCACTACCTTTTTGCCGTATTCGGTAAATTCGGGCTTCAACGCTTCACCGAAGCAAACTGCCTTCGCCGTGATAATGTGCATCAACGGGCCGCCCTGCGTACCGGGGAATACTGCTTTGTTTATTTTCTTTGCTATTTCTTCATCGTTGGTAAGGATAATACCGCCCCTCGGACCTCTTAACGTTTTATGTGTCGTCGTGGTAACTACGTCGGCATAGGGCATGGGCGAAGGGTGAACGCCTGCGGCAACAAGGCCTGCAATGTGCGCCATATCCACCATAAGATATGCACCTACGCTGTGCGCGATATTTGCCATTCTTTCAAAATCTATAAATCTGGGATATGCAGATGCACCTGCAACGATAAGCTTCGGCTTGCATTCTTGTGCTTGCTTTTCAAGTGCGTCGTAATCTATGCGGTGTGTTTCGCTGTCAACCCCGTATGCTACGAAGTTGTAGTACAAGCCGCTGAGGTTTACGGGCGAGCCGTGCGTTAAATGGCCGCCGTGTGCCAACGACATACCCATAACGGTATCGCCTGCTTTAAGAAGTGCAATATATACTGCTGTGTTTGCCTGTGCGCCCGAGTGCGGCTGAACGTTTGCATAATTTGCGCCGAAAAGCTTCTTCGCCCTTTCGATAGCAATGTTTTCAACAACGTCAACGCATTCGCATCCGCCGTAATATCTTTTACCGGGATATCCCTCTGCGTATTTGTTCGTAAGTACGGTAGAAGCCGCCGACATTACCGCTTTTGAAACGAAGTTTTCAGAAGCTATCAGCTCGATGCCGTTTCTTTGGCGGTCATACTCTTTCTCTACTGCCTGTGCAACTTCACTGTCAAACTCTGCAAGGAATTTCATGTTTTCAGTTACCATTTTTCTATTCTCCCTTTTATAAATTACAATAACACGTCGCCGTCAACGTCAGACGGCATATAAAAACCGCACGCAGGGGAAATATTAACACTTCCCACTATTGCCCCGTCGGGGCTGCAAGAACGCTTAAATTGCTGCGTTGCGAAGCGTTTGCAGAACAGATTTAAATACTTTTCGATATATTCTTCGGAATATTCACCCGCAAAAACGTATTTTGCAAGAAGCAAAAGCTTTTCTTTTCCATATCCGCTGTGTATGGTATGATAAATGAAAAAGTCGTGCAGCCCGTAGCTGCCTATTATTTCTTCGGTGCATTGGGTTATCTGACCGTTCTTCGGGGGGATAAGCTCCGGCGAAACGGGCGTTTCGAGAATATCGTACAAGGTACGCGAGATATCGGTATTTTTCTTTTCTTCTTCCGTTTTTGCAATACGGCCCACGATATATCTCATCAACGTTTTGGGTATCGAGCAGTTAACGCCGTACATAGACATATGGTCGCCGTTGTACGTGCACCAGCCAAGCGCCAGCTCGCTTAAATCGCCCGTACCTATAACAAGCGCGTTTTCGTCGTTTGCAATATCCATCAATATCTGGGTGCGTTCCCTCGCTTGAGAATTTTCGTACGCGGCGTTTCTTACGCCCTCGTCGTGGCAGATGTCTGCAAAATGCACCTTTACCGCGTTTGATATATCAACCGTTCTGAAATCAACGCCGAGTGCCTTGCACAATATCTGCGCGTTTGATTTCGTTCTTTTCGTTGTGCCGAAGCAAGGCATGGTAACGGCAATAACGTTTTCGTTAGGGTACCCCAAAATACCGCACGCCTTTACGCATACAAGCAAAGCCAACGTAGAATCAAGCCCGCCCGATATACCTATTATCATTTTTTTGCTGTAAGAGGCATTCATTCTTTTACATAATGCCCTTGCTTGAATTTCAAATATATGGTCTGCCCTTTTTGCCATATCACAGCCGTCGGGCATAAATGGATTTTTACTTATTTTTCTTGTAATGGGCGTTTGCGTTATCTGCTGTTCTATCTCCACATCGTTAAAATCGCAGGCAGAAGAAAATGCAGCCGTGCTTTCGCAATATAACGTATCCCTTCCCCTTACGAATGCAATATACGAAACGTCTGTTTCGGTTATCAAAAGCTTTTCTTCACCAAATGGGGCGTTTTCGCACAGTATTTTTCCGCATTCGCCAATCATGTGGTTTGCAGAATATACGCCGCTTGCGGTCGTATCGCTTTCATCCGGAAGCGATGAAACCACGCAACAGGCATACCTACCGCACGATGCGCTTATCGCCGCTTTTCTTTTTTCGTTAGAGCATACCGTTTCTTTTGAAGAAGCGGGGTTTAAAATAATCTTCGCCCCGCGCGCGCAAAGCTTTTTCGCGCTGTCTTGCATACACAAAAGGTCGTTTCCAACGCATATTGCAAAGCGGTAATTTTCAACACCCTTGCAATAAAACGTTATATTGGTTGAAAAAGGTACAGTCTGCACGTATCCGTCGTCGCTTGGGATAAAATCGTACAAATATTCCGTTTTTTCCGCATCAAACGGCGTAAAATGCTTGTCTGTAACGTTTATCTGCGGAACTATGCCCATTATACTTCCGCCGTGTATTACCACGGCACAGTTATATATTTTAGAAGATACCCTTACAGGTAAGCCAACGGTAAACACCGTATCGCAATTACTTGTTTTTTCGGCAATTTCAAGCAATGCCTTTTTTGCCTTGCAAATCAAAATATCAGAATAAAACAGATCCCCGCAGTTGCAGCCCGTAACGCAAAGCTCTGAAAAGCACAACAGCTTTACGCCAAGCGAATCCGCTTTTTGAACCGTTTTTATTATTTCTTCTGCATTTTTTAAAGGGTTGCCTACGGCTGTCTTGATGCACGCCGCACCTATTTTAATAAAACCGTGTTTCATTTCATTCCCCCAAAAAAATATATATCAAGTGGATTATAACACACAATATAAAACAATTCAATATATTTTTCTAAATTTAAAATATATTTTATTATCTTATTTTAACGCCGTATTCATACGCAGATTTCCATATAAAGCAATACGCACCCCTTTATAAATTTAAGGGGTGCGTATTTTATCAATAGCCGAATTTTCTTGTTACCGTGCCCGAATCGTGAAGAATTATCTCTTTTGTATATGTGTATTCGCGCAATGCCGCACGAACGTCTGCATCTCTGTCAGGCAATTCATACAGGTACGTATCACACGGATACCATAAAGTATTTGCCCTTATACGCTTATAACCGGCAAGGGGGAAATTCTCTACGCCGTGGTGCGATACCTGGCACATATTACTTGTCATATAGTAATTATAGTACGTTATCAGCTTTTTCGCGCTTTCCTTTGCGGCATCCGCAAGGAACAGGCACGAATATTCGCCGTTGAATATTCTCGAAACCATACTTGTATTATTGAAGTTAGATGAAAAATCGTCTTTATATATTTCCTCTGCCGCCATCAATATTTCAAGCTTTACGCCGCAATAATTAAACAGCATTCCCGTATGAACGGGGCATATAACAGCACCCTTGAATCGTTTTGCAACGGTAGATACAAGGTCTTCAACGTAAAACGGGAATCCGAGCGTATCCGTATCGCTTGCGGAAATCGGCGATATCATTATTCGTTCTACCTTTATTTTAGAAGCGTATTTTTCGCTGAAATCTATAAATCCGTACGTATGGTCTTCATGTGCGTGGGTAAGTATCCAAGAACGTACAACTATTCCCTCTTCGCCGCCGTTAAGCCTTGTAAGGGCTGCCCAAAGGTCTTCCGTTACGTCTTCCCAGCCGCCGTCGTAAACTATAAACGTGCCATCTGCCAGCTGGATTATATACGTCATTCCGTTTACCCTGAAGGAATATACCTGCGTTACGGTGGGCATATAATCACCCGTTATTTTTTCGGGAATATTATCGGGTAAAAGATGTGCGCCGTTTGCCGAAACCACAACGTTTAATTCGCCCTCGGTCTTAAGATAATAAACGTGGTAATAGCTGCCGCCCGAAACGTACGTTGCGGAAAGGTTACCGTTGTTCATATTATGCTTGTTGTAAAGCCTTGCGCCGCTTTTTTCAAAATAACTGCACGCGCCGTAAAAATCGCCTTGGTCGCAATCGTAATACGAAAGAAGCTCTTCCCCGTAGTATTCGGTAACATACGTATTATCAGGCTTTATGCTTGAATAATCAAAATATTCCTCTGCACGGTAATTTGCACAGCTGTCGAAATCAAGCGTTATTTTTACGTTTTCAAACGCCGCGTTTATTCCGTACGTCTGAAGTGCCGCCTTGCCCGTTGACCTTGCGTTTACCGTATCACAGAATATCATACTGTTGCCGTCTATATACCCCTTGGCAACGTCGTCTTTAACATCTACTTTAAATTTATACGATTTTGAAAGCGCCAGCGCCTCTTTATACGAATTCATTTGTAAATATTGCCACGTGCCGTTGTTGTTGCTTGTTAATTCAACGCCGTTATACGAATTGTTCGCCGCGTTTTGCCTTACGTTTAACTGATAATAATCGTTGGCGGGGTCTTTAACGCGGAACATTATACTTAACCACGAGCCGTCGTTTTCATATTCTGAAATCGTAAAATTCGTTTCTATGCTGTAATTGCCGAAATCGCCTATGTAATCGGGAAATACCACGGTGGTGGGTGTCGTTTTTCCGTTAAGATAAAGCTTTCCGCCCGAAACGCTTGAAGTGCCGGAAACCTTTGTTATTCCGTCAAACGAAGAAAATTCGTTATTATAAAGCAGATATTCGCTGTCTGCGGCATTTTTAACTACAAGATATACTGTTTTCGTATTGGCAGAAGCCTTTGCCGTAAGCTTATAAACACCTGCCGACGATGGCGTTACAACACCGTTTGAAGAAACGGTTATTTCACTTGAAGACCACGTGATATCCTTCGCGTTTACGGCTTGCCCATCGTTAAACTGTACGTCGTAGCCGTTAAGCCATATCGAATTACCCGAAATTGCAGGTATCGCAGGCATAGTATAGCCTACCGTGCCGTGTGTTGAAGGCTTATCAAAATCAAGCGTTACCTTGATATCTTCCAAAACCGCGGTTACACCGCTTGCGTATATACCTACGTTGCCGTTATACGCACCGTTGTTTTCAAAGGAAGAAACAAGCCGCGCACCGTTTACGTACCCTTCACTGCATACGCCGTGAACGTCAAGCGTAATATCGTAAAATTCCACCTTGTTAAGCGGCTTTGAATACGAATTTGTATTCAAAGCGTATTTCGTACCGTTAAGCGTATAATTAAGCGATACGCCGCTGTTTTCAAACGACGCGTTTGCCATTACGTCCATAGAATATCCGCCGCGATACAAAAGACTTACGGTATTTTTTTCGCTTGCATATGCCGAAACGCAGGTGCTTGCCGTGATTTTGTAATCACCGAAGCTGCTTACGTATTCAGGCAAAAGCACCGTAGCTGCGGAATTTTTTGCGCCTATCGTCATTTTTCCGTTTGATGCGCTTACAAGGCTTGCGTTTTGCGTAACGCGCAAGTCACCCGCGCCGTTATCAAAGCTGTTTTCGTAAAGCACGTATTCGCTGTCTGTTCTTTCCTTTACAACGAGATACACAGCCTTTGTTTTTCCGTTGTACGATGCATTAAGCGTATATACGCCCTTTGCTTTCGGCGTTACGGTATTTGCCGAAACCGTCAATTCGCTTGAAGCCCACGTAATACCGCTTGACACCGTTTGCCCAAGTGAAAACTGCACGCTGTACTTCGAAAGATCTACCTTAACACCCGCTTGTGCAGGTATTGCAGGCATAGTGTAATAAACCGTATCGGTTATCGCGTGTGAAGAATATTCGTTTACCGTTAAAGGTAATTTTGCGCTTACGCCGCCGTAATTTACCGTAACGTATTGATATTTTTGCGAAAGCCTGCCGTCGCCTGCGGGATATTCGGTTTGATATCCGTCGGCAACGCCGAAGGTATCCCCGTTTGAATATACGGCAGATAATATCAAACCGTTACATTCAAGCTTTTCCCCGTCTGTATAAACGGATTTTTCAGGTTTTTTTGCCACCTTTAACGACGTTAATACCGCGTTTGCCTTTTCAGATGCAAGCTGCTTGTCGTTTTCGTCAACGTCGCCGTCCATATCTATATCAGCCGCAACCTCGTTTATCGAAAACGGTTGTCCTGCAACGTATTTTTTAATTTTTACAACGTCCTTCGCGGTAACCTTACCGTCGCAATCCACGTCGCCGTGGATTATTACGGTCGATATATTTTCCTGTGTATCGTTTTTATACGTTATAACCCTTGTACCTGTTTTTACATATTCGCCTTCTTCATCTGTAACGCATTCGCCGCCAAGCAGATTTTTAAGCCCCTGCACCGTAGTTTTCGGTGCAACGCCGAATATATAGGGTTCGCCGTTTACCTCTTTAAAATACACGCCGCTTCCGTCGTATGGAACGGTATCGGTATTATTTTGGGCAAAAATGCCTACTGCGCCAAATGTTATCGCGCCCGCACAAAGAACCGAAATTATTCTTTTAAAATTCGCCATTTCTTCCCCCTGCATAATTACTTTTTAATGGTATTACTACCCCATTATATAAAATAATTATATAATACTTTTTTTCGGTTTTGCAATTCGCGTATTTCACAAAATATCCCGTTTGTTTTTGTATAAAACGCTTATTTCATATATCCTATATTATATAATATAATTATTTAAAAATTATATATTGCAATTTTTAGATAAGTATGTTATTATGATAGGGTGGTATAATGTTAAAATGGATAGATATATAAATCATAAAAAGGAAGCGCATAAATGAGTACATACGAAGATATTTGGGAAAGTGTTCTGCTCGAATTAAAAAAAGAATTTACCGAAATGAAAATAAACTCTTGGTTTGCAAACGTGCAAATCGTAGAAATAGAGTCTGAATATGCCGTATTGATGACGCCCACAAGTGCAACGCTGGATTTCGTGCGTAACGAAACGCGAATACTTGAAAGGGTTCTTCACAAGGTTCTTGGAGAATTTAAAATAATCTATATTTATTCCCTCGATAAAGATGCGAAAAACCTTCGCCAGATAAAAGAGGATATAGAGTATGATCTGCAAAATTCCGAATACGACGGGCTTGACGTTTATCAGCGCCCCTCGCCCAGAACGAAAGAGGCAGAGCCTGTAAAAGAAAACATATCGAATATCGCCGCCGGCGACGAGGTAAATTTCTTTTCTACCGATGCAAAGGAAAAGCAGGCAGAAAACGAAAGAAGCATTTATTCCCCGCAGATAAACTTCAAAACGACTATAAATAACGATTATACGTTTGATAACTATATAGTAGGTTCTTCAAACAGGTTCGTTTACAACGCCTGCTACGCAGTAGCAACGAATCCTTCCACAGCGTGGAACCCGCTTTTCGTATATGGGCCCAGCGGCCTTGGAAAAACGCACCTTTTGTACGCAATAACGAACGAATTGCTTACTAACGACCCTTCGCTTAAAATAATCTACGTAAAGGGTGAAGAATTTACAAACCAGCTTATAGAAAGCATCCGCATAAAAGACGGGCCGATAATCTTCCGCAATAAATATCGCTCGGTTGACGTGCTGCTTATAGACGATATTCAGTTTATAGCAGGTAAGGAAAGCGTGCAGGAAGAGTTTTTCCACACGTTCAACGCTTTGTACGAAAGCCACAAGCAGATAATACTTACCTCGGATAAACCGCCCAGAGATATAAAAACCCTGCAGGACAGGCTTCAAAACCGTTTTGAAATGGGCCTTATTGCAGATATCCAGCCGCCGGATTACGAATTGCGTTCTGCAATTATCAGAAGCAAGGCGGAATCATACGGTATTTCCATTCCCGACGACGTAGTTAATCTTCTTGCAGAAACGTTAAGCAGAAATATAAGGCAAATAGAAGGCTCGCTTAAAAAGCTTGCCGCAAAAAGCGCGCTGTACGGCGTACCGATAACGTACGATATGGCAAAGCGCACCATTTCCGATATGATGAATATTGATGCTTCGCCGCAGGTTATAACCGATAAGATACTTAAAATCGTGGCAAAGCGTATGAATATCGACGAAAACGAGATAAAAAGCAAATCCAAAAGGAAAGAGGTTGCAACCGCACGCCACATAGTTATCTACTTTGTGAAAAAATGCACGTCTTATTCTTATAAACAGATAGGTTCTATCTTCGGGCGCGACCATTCGACTATAATCAACTCTGTTGATGTTGTGGAAAACCGAATAAAGTCAGAACCCCTGTTTGAAAGGGAAATTGCAGAAATAGAAAACGAAATTAAGCTGTAAATAAGCCAAAAAAGCGAAAAGTTATACACACAATCCACAAAGTTATCCACATATATCCCATAGTTTGTGGATAAACGGGGCAGTTTTTTCCCCCTGTTGATAACCTTGTTGAATCATTGTGAAAATACCTGTTGAAAAGGTATGGAATACCGAAGAATAAAAAGTGGGTAGATTTTCGGGTAAAAAATCGAATAATGTTGTGCACATTTTATCCCTTGGAATTTTACAAGAATTCAACAGGGCAAAAATTCGACAAAACTGCTTAAAAAGCGGATAAAACGCACAATCCACACAATCCACACCCCCTACTACTACTACTATATTCATAAGTATTCATTACATTCTATATATCAGATGCGAAGGAGAAAATAAAATGAAAGTCGTATTCGATAAACACGTGCTTCTGAACGCCATCGTTCCCGCAATGGGTGCCGTATCCACAAGGGGCGAAAATAAAGTGCTTCAAGGCATCAGACTTAAAACGATAGATTCCGATAAATGTATGATATCAACCTTTGATACCGAAAAGGGCTTCCAAACGATAATAGATGCAGACGTTCAAAAGCCCGGAAGCTATATTATCAGCGCAAACAAGCTTCTTAATATCGCAAGAAATATGCCCGGTGATATAACGATAGATATATCAGATAAAAACATTGCAAAAATATCGTGCGGAAACAGTAAATTCGAGGTAGTTTGTATGGAAGGGTCGCTGTTTCCCAACATGCCCGAGCTTTCAGGCGATTATTGCTTTACGATAAGCCAAAAGACGTTAAAAAGGCTTATAGCGCAAACGTCGTTTGCAGTTGCAGAAAACCACCAAAAGCTTCAGCTTAACGGCGCGTATTTTCAAATAAGGGAAGAAAACGTTCGTATAGTTGCGTTGGACGGCTTCCGTTTTGCACAAAGATTTGAAGATTGCGAAATGGAAAACCATAACGAAGACGGTTCTTATATGAATCTTAATTTTATAATAGCAAGAAGGGCTTTACCCGAAATACAGAAATTCTTGCTTGATACAGATGAAAAGATTCGCGTTGTAAGAGGGCTTAAGCACATAATGTTCTTCCGCGATAATATGATATTCTTTACCCGCCAGATAGACGGTGATTATATAGAATACGAAAGATTTATACCGAAGGATTGCCCGATTACCGTAGAAATAGCTACAAGCAGTTTGCGCGAAAGCCTTGAAAGGGCTATGCTTGTAACGGAAGACAGCGACGCGGGAAGGGTTAAAAGCAGCGTAACGCTTAACGTTTACGGCGATTCGCTTAAAATATCGTGTATTTCAGTTGTAAACAAGGTTTTCGACGAGATTCCCTGCAAGCACGAGGGTGAAGACATAGAAATCAGCTTTAACTGCCGTTTCTTGCTTGACAGCTTCCGCGCGATAGATTCGGATACGGTAAAGCTTGGCTTCTCTACGCCGCTTTCCAGTATGCTTATTTCCCCCACGGATGAAGATGATAAGTCGTTTATGTACTTCGTCTTCCCCGTAAGACCGCATCAAAGCTAAATTGAAGCTTAATAAACTGCAAATAAACGGCTATCGCAATCTGTTAAAGGCAGACGTTACGTTTGAAGACGGCTTAAACGTTATCTGGGGCGATAACGCGCAAGGCAAAACGAATCTGCTTGAAGGCATTTACCTTTTCGCAAGGGGTAAGCCTTACAGAATGAAGAAGGAAGCCGACGTTATTCCCTTCGGCGGTAATGAAGCAGGGCTTGAAATTTCCTATTCTTCGTTTGAAAAGGAAAATACAATGTCCGTTTATTACAGGAAGGGCGAAAAAAGAATAATGAAGATATGCGGCGGTCAGATAACCAAAGCTGCGGAATTTATAGGTAATTTCAAGGCTGTGCTTTTCTGCCCCGACCATCTTTCCATAATTAAAGATTCCCCGTCGCAAAGGCGCTTGTTTCTTGATGTGGCAATATCCCAAACGGATAAAAAATACGTTTATATGCTTAAAAACTATAACCGTATTTTGTCTCAAAGGGCGGCGTATTTAAAGGATTGTACGGATATCTCCGTATCGTTACCGTTGTTTGAAGCCTTGGCAGAGCAGATTGCCCCCTGTGCCGTATATATCGAAAACGCACGTAAGGATTACTGCAAAAGGCTTGAAGGATATATGAAAAATTCTCTTTTAGAGATGAGCGACGGCAAAGAAAATGTAAGTATAACGTATTGCGGCGCAACCGAAAAAGACGAAAATGCAGAATTTCAGAAATTTTTCGAACTATATACCGAAAATCTGAATAAAGAAATGCAGTATAAAATGAATCTGTTCGGCCCGCACCGCGACGATATGGAAATATTTTTAAACGGAAGATCTTCGCGATTTTATTGCTCGCAAGGGCAGCAAAGGTCGCTTTCGCTTGCGGCAAAGCTTGCCGAGGGCGAAATATCAAACGAACAGACGGGCGAATACCCCGTATATCTGTTTGATGACGTTTTATCCGAGCTTGATTCTAACCGCGCGTCGTACCTTTTATCTAAATTGGGCGGAAAGCAGGTAATAATCACCTCTTGCAATGAAGAGCTGTTTTCTGCGTACGATGTAAATAATAAAATAAACGTAAAGGCGGGAATGGTTGAATGTATTTCTTCGCAAGCTCAGACAAAATAATAAATTCCGATAATGTTGTGGGTATTTTCGATACGGATACCGCAACAGTATCTGCCGTTACGCGCAAAACGCTGCGCATGGCAGAGGCAAACGGAAAAATGCAAAGCATAACAAGGGAAATTCCCAAGTCACTTATATTGACAGACGAAGGGGGATGCAAAATATACATGTCGCAATTATCCCCAAAGGTACTTAAAAAAAGGGTTATGAAAGGAATTGTGTAAAATGGACGAGCCTATTTTGAAAAACGGCGAACAGAATTATTCCGACGAACAAATTCAGGTTTTGGAAGGGCTTGAAGCCGTAAGAAAACGCCCCGGTATGTATATCGGTACGACTTCAATAAAAGGTCTGCACCACCTTATAAACGAAATTGTGGATAACTCCATAGACGAGGCAATGGCAGGCTACTGCAAAAAAATAACCGTTACGCTGCATAAAGACGACAGCTGCTCTGTCAGGGATGACGGGCGCGGTATCCCCGCGGGTATCAACGCGAAAACGGGTACTCCCACGCTTGAGGTCGTTTTCACAGTGCTTCATGCAGGCGGTAAATTCGGCGGCGGCGGATATAAAATATCGGGCGGCTTGCACGGCGTTGGCGCATCTGTTGTAAACGCGCTTTCCGAATGGGTAGAGGTAGTAAACTGCCACGGCGGAAGAAAATATACCGAAAGATTTGAAAAGGGCCACGTAGAACGCCCCTTTAAAGACGATGGCGAATGCGGAAGCGAGCACGGCCTTTTCGTGCGCTTTAAGCCCGATGCAACTATATTTGAAGAAACCGTTTTCGATTACGAGGCTGTGCTTGACAGAATGAGAGAACAGGCATTCCTTAACGCAGGCGTATGTATAGAGCTTGTTGATGAAAGAGGGGAAGAGGTCGTTTCCGAAACGCTTTGCTACGAGGGCGGTATAAGAAGCTTCGTCGAATATCTTAATAAAAATAAAGCCTGCACCCCTGTTCACGACGACGTTATTTATATCAGCGGTCAGCAAGGGGATATGACGGCAGAGGTTGCCATACAATATAACGATACGTTAAGCGAAACGATAGTTACATTTGCAAATAATATGTCAACTATCGAGGGCGGTACGCACGAAACGGGCTTTAAAACAGCGTTAACAAAGGTAATGAACGATTACGGCAGAAAAGTAAAGCTTTTGAAAGATGCCGATAAAAACCTTATGGGCGAAGACGTGCGCGAGGGTATATGCGTTGTTATATCCGTAAAGCTGCCCGACGCACAGTTTGAAAGCCAAACTAAAGCAAAGCTTGGCAACAGCGAGGTAAGAACCTTCGTTGATTCGATAGTTTCAAGAAAATTGGAAGAATATCTTGAAGAAAATCCCTCGGTTGGTAAGGCAATAATGGAAAAATCCATAGTTGCCGCAAGGGCAAGGGAAGAAGCAAGGCGCGCAAGGGAAGCCGTAAGAAACAGAAAAGGCGCACTTGAAGGCTTTTCGCTTCCCGGTAAGCTTGCAGACTGCCACGAAAGAAGTGCCGAATTGACAGAGCTGTTTTTGGTCGAGGGTGACTCGGCAGGCGGTTCTGCAAAGGACGGTCGCGACAGCCGTTATCAAGCTATTTTGCCGTTGAGAGGTAAGGTACTTAACGTAGAAAAAAGCCGTGTTGACAAGGTTTATTCCAATACGTCTATATTGCCTATAATACAGGCTATCGGCTGCGGAATAGGCTCGGATTTTGATATTGCAAAATTAAGATACGGTAAAATAATAATCATGGCCGATGCCGACGTTGACGGTTCGCACATCAGAATCTTGCTTTTAACGCTGTTTTTCAGATACATGCGTAAATTGATAGAAGACGGTCACGTTTATGCCGCACAGCCGCCGCTTTATAAAGTAATAAAGGGCAAAACGGAAAGATACGCGTTTGACGATGCCGAGCGCGACAGAATCATCGCGGAAATGGGCGGAAACTGCCGTGCAGAACGTTATAAAGGTCTTGGAGAAATGGATAAAGACCAGCTTTGGGAAACGACTATGGACCCCGAAAGAAGAACGATACTGCGCGTAACGATAGACGATGCCAGAAAGTGTGACGAGATATTCTCCACCCTCATGGGCGATAAGGTAGAGCCGCGCCGAGAGTTTATAGAGAAAAACGCAAAATACGTCACAAATCTTGACATATAATGAAAAACGATTTTTCCGTTGACGTTCTTTGTATGTCCCCCGGCAACGTAATAATGCTTTACAGTGCTACATATATGCAGCAGGATAAAGAAAATATATGCAGCAAGGTTATCCACTGCAAGCCGGACGGGGGCGTAAGCGTTTGCGAATACCTTAATTTGCTTGGTGTGAAAAGCAGGATATACGGTTTTTCAGGCGGCGAAACGGGAAACCAGCTTGAAGCGTATTACGACAGAATCGGTATAGAACACTTTTTCGTAAAAACGCAAAGAGAAACATCATTAAAAGTAATTTACGGATACGATAGGGGAAAGGATACCTCGTTTTTGTACGACGGGTACGATAATATCACCCTGCAACAGTATTTCAAGCTTTTGCACGCCTTAACCGATAATCCGAAAAAGCCCGAATACCTTATAATAACGGGCATCCGCCCACAAGGGTTGATGCAGGGCGTATATGCCGACATAGTAAGAATAATGGGTGAAAAGGGCGTAAAAATTATTGCGGATTTTTCAGGGCAAGAGGTGCAAATAGCTGAAAAACAGCATCCGTGGCTGATAATAACCGATTATAACGGCGTTTCAAGCATAACGGGCTGCGAGGTCGAAAACAAGGCGCAGGCACTTTCCGCATTAAAAAAGTATTCCGCAAGCGTTCAGCAAAAGGTGCTGTGCATATGCAAAAATACGGGGGCAGTTTATTCAGAAGGCAAAAAACTGATGCTTTGCGATATAAAGCCCCGCGTAAAAGAAGATAATCTTTATTATAAAAACGCATTTACCGCAGCGTTTATGAAGGCGTACGATTATTCGTTTTACGATGTGGAATATTCCGTAAGGTACGCTTGTGCTTTTGCAAATTTAATGAATAAATACGGGGACGTACCGCAAAAATCAGATATAAAACATTCTTTTAACGAAACTGCCGTAAAAACATATTGAAAATAAATAATGCACATCGGTGCAGAAAGATACGGAAGGAAATATGGAAAAATATACGAATAAAGATATTGAATTCAAAGATCAGAAGATAGTCGAAATGCAGATAGAAAAGGAAGTTAAAAAGTCCTTTTTGGAATACTCCATGTCGGTTATCGTTTCGCGTGCATTGCCCGACGTGCGCGACGGATTGAAGCCTGTTCACCGCCGCATACTTTACGCAATGTACGAGGATAATCTTGTTTACAGTAATCCGCACAGAAAATCCGCAACGACGGTAGGTAACGTGCTTGGTAGATATCACCCGCACGGCGACGCCGCCGTATATGATGCAATGGTAAGGCTTGCACAGCCCTTCTCTTTAAGATATCCACTTGTAGATGGCAAGGGTAACTTTGGTAACGTCGATGGCGACGGGGCGGCTGCATACCGTTATACGGAAGCGAAAATGTCGCGTTTGGCAGACTATATGCTTTCGGATATCGAAAAAAACGTTGTAGATTACGACCCTAACTTTGATAATACCAGAAAAGAGCCGCGCGTTCTTCCTGCAAGATTCCCCAATCTTTTGGTAAACGGTTCTGTCGGCATTGCCGTTGGTATGGCAACGAACGTTCCGCCGCATAACCTGCGCGAGGTTATCGACGGTACGGTATATCTTATGGAAAACCCCGATGCGGAAGTTAAAGACCTTATGACGTTTATCAAAGGGCCCGACTTTCCTACATACGCAACCATTCACGGCACAAACGGTATATACGAAGCATATACCACGGGTCACGGCAGGGTAAGCGTAAGGGCAAAGGCAGAGGTGTTTGAAGATAAGCACAGAATAGAAATATACGAAATTCCCTACATGGTTAATAAATCCATGCTTGTTATGAGCATGGCAGAGCTTGTAAAAGCAAAGAAAATAGAGGGTATCACCGCCCTTCGCGACGAAAGCGGCCGCCACGGTATGAAGATAGTGGTTGAATACAGGCGCGATGCAAACGGCCAGGTGATATTAAATCAGCTTTATAAGTACACGCAGCTGCAGGATACGTGCGCTATAAATATGCTTGCCTTGGTAAACGGCGAACCGAAGTGCCTCGGCCTTAAAGAGATACTTCAACACTATATTGCCCACCAGGAAGAGGTTATATGCCGCAGGGTAGAATTTGACCTTGATAAAGCTAAAAAACGTGCGCATATATTGGCGGGCCTTCATATAGCAATAGATAATATCGACGAGGTTATAAGAATAATCCGTTCTTCAAAATCTATACCCGATGCTAAAGAACAGTTATGTTCTGCGTTTGACCTTGATGATATTCAGGCACAGGCAATCGTAGAAATGCAGTTAGGTAAGCTTTCAAATCTTGAAACTGTAAAAATAGAAGAAGAATTGGCAAAGCTTAACGCCCTTATTATCGAATTGCAGGCAACGCTTGCCGATAAAGAAAAGGTGCATCAGATAATTAAAGACGAGCTTATTCAAATAAGGGATAAATTCGGCGACGAAAGAAGAACGCGCATAGAAGAATCTGATGAAGAAATCGTAGATGAAGACCTTATCGAACGCGAAAACTGCGTTGTAACGCTTACCTACGGCGGATATATCAAAATGCAGCCCGTTTCGGATTATTCCGTTCAAAACAAGGGCGGCAAGGGTATGAGAAGTATGGCAACGAAAGAGGACGATTTCGTTATCAACGTAGTTGCCGCACACAGCCACTCGTATATGATGATGTTTACCAATACGGGCAGAGTCTTTATGAAAAAGGTTTACAGCCTTCCCAGGGGAAGCAGAACGTCTAAAGGCTCTAATATCGTAAACGTTATAGACCTTGCAGAAAACGAAAAGATAACCGCACTTGTTCCCGTAGATGATTTCTCAAAGGGCGGCTACCTTTTGATGGTTACCAAAAACGGAACTATCAAGAAAACGAAGCTTTCCGAATTCGAACAACGCAGAAAAGGCGGCAAGATTGCAATATTGCTTGATGAAGGAAACGAGCTTTTATTCGTTCAGCTTACAGACGGCAATAGGGATGTTGTAGTATGTACCCACGAAGGTCAGGCAGTATGCTTTAACGAAAAGCACGTAAGGGATATGGGCAGGGCTTCCCGCGGTGTAAGAGGTATAAGGCTTGCAGAAGACGATTTTGTAACGGGCGCAACCCTGTGCGAAGAAGGTAAAAAACTGCTTTCTATCACCGAAAACGGATACGGTAAGAGAACAGAGTTTGAAAACTACACCGTTCACGGCAGAGGCGGTAAGGGCGTAGTTTGCCATAAGATAACAGAAGAATCAGGCAAGCTTGCAGGTATTGCATCTGTTGCCGACGGCGAGGATATAATAATAGTAACGACAAAGGGCGTTCTTATCAGATTCCGTGCAGAGGATGTTCGCGTTTGCGGAAGGGCTGCAACAGGCGTTATCGTCGTAAGATTCAAGGAAGAGGGCGACCGCATAGTTAACTTCACGCATACGGCACGCGAAGAAGAAAAATCGGAAGAAGAAACGCAAGAAAACGAAGAAATTCAACAAAACGAAGAGACACAACAGACCGAACAAGATGCGGAATAATAAATTCCGCATCCCTTTAAAAGGAGTGCTTTGAACCTTGCTCGAAACGGGAAAAAAAATCATAATAACCGTATTTTGCGTCATTTTGATGTGCGCAGCAGTATTGGCGGCTGTATTGTACGCAGAGGGATACTACGATATCGCTTTTATAAAAAGATATGAAGATGAAACGTATCCACCCGTACAATATCCCCCACACGAGGATACTTCACAAACACCTCCGCAGCAGGATATTCCGCAAGAAGACGAGCAGCAGAAAATAGAAATTCCGACCGCAGAGGAATATCTTAACAACAAAAACAATAAAATCAGCAGCGATATTTTTAATCCCGAAAGCGATATTATCGTTAAATTGCCGATAAAGTTTAATTCTTCATACGAATTTTCAACGGTGTATAAGCCCGATGTAAAGGTGAAAAAAACCGGCGCCTCCGCATCAAGAGAATTTTTGTATCAAACATTGGAAAGCGTGCTTTATTCGGCAGAGCTTTATATGGGATATATCATATCGTCTGATGAAAATGGCACGATAGTATATAACAGCGACGGAACGGTTGCCTTGCCGCTTTTTGAAGGAAGGTTTGATGCCCTTCCCTATGAAAGAACAAGCCAAGGAAAACCGATATTCGTTATCAACGGCGAAAATTACGTTATAGAAAACGGCGCGCTTGAAAAAGCGGGCGACAAAAACGAAATAAAGTATTATTTCAATTATCCGAAATCATTTGCAAACGGTGTGCAATCGTATAACGCAACCGAACACGGATATTACGAGATAGGGCAAAATAATATTTACAGCCTTGGCGCAAAATATCCCGACAGCGGTTGGGTAATGGTAAGAAATATTAAAACGCATAAGAATAAAGTAATAGAGGATATGGATATTTTGGTTAATACCCAAACCCATAAAGAATTTAAGCTTCAAGGCGGTTTAAACCTTATTTCTTATTCAAACCAACGTTTATTGCTGCAAAAAAACGATAAATACGGATTTTATGCAATAAAAGGCGACTGGATAACCGATATCAATACCTACACGTACGCAACGCCGTATTGCGAAGGGCTTGCGGTAGTGGGCACAAAAGAAGGCAAAGGCGTTATAGATATTAACGGAAATACTGTAATTCCGTTTGAATACGCGCATATAACCGAATGCTGCGAAGGCGTGTTTATTGCGTATAGCGAAACCACAGGCTGGACGGCGTTTGCAAAAATCTCACTTGAAGGGAGTGCAGAAAAATGAATGAAATATTGAAGCTTCTGGAAAACGATGCCAGATTTACTCCTGAAATGATAAGCGCAATGCTTAAAAAAGAAACGGGAGATGTAAAGAATATAATCGAAGAATGTGAAAAAAACGGCACGATAGTAGGCTATAAGGCTATTATCGACTGGGATAAAACCGATAGAGAGTACGTTACCGCGCTTATCGAATTGAAAATAACCCCCCAAAGAGAATTGGGATTCGACCGCGTTGCAGAAAAAATATATAATTATCCCGAGGTGCAAAGCTTGTATCTTATGTCCGGCGGGTTCGACCTTGCCGTAATAATCGAAGGCAAAACAATGCGCGAGGTTGCCTTTTTCGTAGCAGAAAAGCTTGCGCCCATGGAAAGCGTCGTAGCAACAGCCACACATTTTGTGCTTCGCCGCTATAAAGATAAAGGCCTTATCTACGGCGCAGGCGAAGTAGATATGAGGGAAAGCTGTCTTTAATGGATTACGAAAAGGCATTATCAAATAAAGCAAAGGAAATAAAACCCTCGGGAATAAGAAAATTTTTCGACCTTCTCGAAACAATGAAGGATGTAATATCCTTAACCGTGGGTCAACCCGATTTTCCTACACCGTGGCATGTAAGAGATGCGGGAATACTTTCGCTTGAAAGAGGTTATACGTACTACACATCTAACGCAGGAACGATGGAATTAAGGGTAGAAATATCAAATTATCTTAACAGAAGATTTTCTTTACCCTACGAACCAAAAAATGAAATAACTGTAACGGTAGGCGGCAGTGAAGCGATAGATATCGCCGTGCGCGCCATAGTTGACAACGGCGACGAGGTAATCGTGCCTGAACCGTCGTTCGTTTGTTACAGCCCGATAGTTTCACTTGCGGGCGGCGTTCCCGTAACTATCAATACAACGGAAGACGAAGGCTTTAAATTAACGGCAGAAAAATTGAAGGCCGCTATTACCCCTAAAACGAAAATGCTTGTTCTGCCCTTCCCCAATAATCCTACGGGTGCAATAATGACAAGGGAAGAGCTTCAAGAAATAGCAGACGTTTTAAAAGATACGAATATTATCGTGTTAAGTGATGAAATATACGGCGAATTAACGTACGGCAAAAAGCATACCTCTATTGCCAATATAGACGGCATGTGGGAAAGAACCGTGCTTGTAGGCGGTTTTTCAAAAGCCTACTCGATGACGGGCTGGCGCTTGGGCTTTGTATGTGCGCCAAAGCCTATTACCGAGCAAATGCTTAAAATACATCAATACGCGATAATGTGTGCGCCTACAACGTCTCAGCTTGCCGCAATAGAAGCGTTGAAAAACGGCGACGGCGATATAGAAATGATGAAGGCTGAATACGACAGAAGAAGAAATCTGGTCGTTCAAGGCTTGAAGGATTGCGGAATACCCTGCTTCGTACCCGAAGGGGCGTTTTACGTATTTCCTAACGTCGGTGCTTTCGGCATGGGCAGTGAAGAATTTTGCGAACGGCTTTTGCACGAATACGGCGTTGCAATAGTACCCGGTACGGCATTCGGTGCGTGCGGCGAAGGTTATGCAAGAATATCCTATGCATATTCTGTAAAGCACCTTACGAAAGCACTTGAAAGAATAAAGCTTTTTACCGATAAATTAAAATCAGAAAATAAATAAAAAAAGCGTTGTGTTTTATAAAAACACAACGCCTTTTTTTGTTTGTATAAAAATATTTATGTGCAAAAAAATACGCGCCTTTTCATTGGCGAATCGGTTAAAAAAGCCGATATGGTTAATTTTCCATATCGGCTTTTTGCTGCCATCTGTAACCCGAAAGCAATATCTATCGGGAAATTGTGTTATGCAAGAAGGTTTCTTTCCGTTTGAGGATCGAAGAAGTGCATTACCTTACCTTCAAATGTAACGTTTATCGTTGCGCCGAATACAAGCGACTTTCTTTGTTCATCATCAAGCGTGATAGTGGGAATGCGAACGATAAGCCTGTCTTTGTTTTCTTCTTCAACGTGCAAATGAAGTTCGCTGCCCATCATTTCGTTAACCTTGATAGTGCAGGAAATAGCACCCTTGTCGTTTGCATCTGCAAGAACGAAGTGCTCGGGGCGAACACCAAGAATTATCTGGCGGCTTGTAATGCCCTTTTCCTTAAGCATATCTGCCTTTTTGCCCGTTACTTCTATCTTTGCGCCGTAAGGGGTTACGTAATACTTTCCGTTTTCATAAACAAGGTCGGTCTTTATGGTGTTCATCTTCGGTGCACCGATAAATTCAGCAACGAAAAGGTTGTCGGGCATATCGAATACTTCCGTAGGTGTACCAACCTGTTGAATAAATCCGTCTTTCATAATAACGATACGGTCGCCAAGGGTCATAGCCTCTGTCTGGTCGTGCGTTACGTAAATAAACGTTGTATCTATCTTTTGGCGAAGAAGGATTATTTCCGCCCTCATCTGGTTTCTCAATTTAGCATCAAGGTTTGAAAGCGGTTCGTCCATAAGGAAAACCTTACTGTCGCGCACCATTGCACGGCCGATAGCAACACGCTGTCTTTGACCGCCCGAAAGCGCACGCGGTTTTCTTGTAAGATAATCTGTAATGCCAAGTATTTCAGCGGCGGCAGTTACCTTTTCATAAACAACGTCCTGCGGAACTTTTTTCAATCTTAAGCTGAACGCCATGTTTTCAAATACGGTAAGGTGCGGATAAAGCGCGTAGTTTTGGAAAACCATCGCAATATCGCGGTCGCGCGGCTGAAGGTCGTTAACTACAACGCCGTCTATTTCAACAGTACCGCCTGAAATATCCTCCAATCCTGCTATCATACGCAGGGTTGTAGATTTACCGCAGCCCGAAGGACCAACGAAAACTATAAATTCTTTATCGGCAATATCAAGGTTAAAGTTATCTACCGCAACCGTATCTTTGCCGTATATTTTTTTAACATTAGTTAATTTTACTGAAGCCATATTATTCTCCTTTTATCCTTTCACAGCCCCGCCTGTTACACCTTCAACGTAATACTTTTGCAAGCAAAGGAATACGATAGTAACAGGAATAGCCACAATAACGCCTGCCGCACAGAACATAGTGTAGTTAGTGTTCAATACAGTTTTTGAAAGCCATTCAAACATACCAACGGCAACGTTCATACCTGCGCTGTTTTCGTGAATGAGGTAACTTGCAAGCATAAAGTCCCCCCAGGGAGCCATAAAGCCCATAAGAACCGTATAAATGACGATCGGTTTGGATAAAGGCATGATAACCTTGTAGAATACCTGCCAACGGGTAGCCCCGTCAACCCTTGCCGCCTCATCCAAGCTTTTCGGAATCGTATCAAAGAAGCCTTTAGATACGTAATATCCCATACCGCTGCTTGCGCAATATACGATAATCAAGCCCAAAGGTGCCATCTGCAAGGTAAGCCCCAAATCGGTAAATACCTTGTAGATAAGAATCATCGTAAGAAATCCGGGGAACATTCCGAGGATAAGCATAAGATTCATCAACGTTTTTCTTCCGTTGAATCTTAATCTTGATAAAACGTAACTCATTGAAAGAACGAAGAACGTCTGCAAAACAGCCGTTGCAACGCCCATTATAGCCGTGTTTTTAAACCAGATAAGAAAGTCCGTTTCTTTAAACAATCTTACGTAGTTGTCAAGCCCGAATTCCTTAGGCCACAGATAACTAACCTGTCCTGTGTACTCAACCCTGAAGGATTCCAAAACGATACCGAAAAACGGAAACATCCATATTAAAGTCATAAGGATAAGAAGCGCGTAAACAACGGCATTACCCAATCTTCTGCTGGCTTTTGCACCAAGACCGGTTTTCCTTATCGTGTTATTATTCGTTTTCTTCATTATCTGTAATCCTCCTCGTTTCTGGTTGACGGAATTACATTATATACTATCAAAGACAGTACCGCAACAACAACGAATACCAAAATACCGATTATCGAAGCCATATAGTATTTACTTTCTGCGCTGTTAAGCGTCATTTTATACAGCCACGTAATCAAAAGGTCCGTATAGCAAACGGAAACGCCGCCCGCCGTACCTATTTCTGTATTTATAAGCTGGTTGTTTTGCGTTAAAAGGTATATTACGTTAAAGTTGTTAAGGTTGTTTACGAAGCTCGTCAACAAGTACGGGCCCATAACGAACATCATATAAGGCAACGTGATTTTTGAATACTGCTGCCATACGCTTGCCCCGTCAATACGGGAGGATTCGTAAAGATCCTGCGGGATATTCATAAGAATACCCGTTGCCATAAGCATGATGTAGGGAATACCAACCCAAATATTTAAAACGATAAGCAAAATTTTTGCTGATATCGGGTTTTGCCAAAGTGAAAATTGTTTTGCAGCCTGCATTGCCTGCGGAATGATATCCCATTCAAGCAGCAGCTTTCCGATAATACCTGAAGAGTCGAAAAGCCTTGCAACGTAAAGAAGCGAAACAAACTGCGGAATAGCAATGGTCATAACAAGAATGGTACGCCAGAATTTCTTTATCTTGATGCCCTTCTTGTTTATCATTATTGCAACGAACATACCCAGAAAGTAGTTGGTAAAAGTAGCGAAGAAAGCCCACATAAGCGTCCAAGAAAGGATCTCGCCGAAAGCAAGGCCCAAGCCGCCCTTACCAAAATCGAACAATTCGTTGAAATGCTCAAGCCCTACCCAAGTAAACAGGTTGGCGTAGCCGTCGTGTGCGGCATCGTAGCTTGTAAACGCGATAAGCACCATGTAAATAATAGGCAATACGGTAAAAATAAGAATACCGCCTATGGGAAGTGCAAGAAGCGTTTTGTGGAATTGGTCGTCAAGCAAAGAACGAAGGTCGTCTTTACCGCTTTTAATTTTTTTGCCCTTTGCAGTAATGTTCATACAGATACGGCATTGCTTTACTTGCATTCTCCAAGTGCAGAAGAAAGCAACTATGAATATTACCGTTAACAAACCGTAAAGTAAAACCTTAACAGAGTCGTCGCCGGGTATCCAAATGTCAGTATCGTATATCATGTTATATTCAAACTTACCTTGAACAGTGCCGACGGTAGCATCTTTTTCAAACCAGTTAACCTTTGAAAACCAATAAATACCGCCGCTGGGAACGAACATATAAGCAAAGAAAACTACTTCAAACAAAAGAAACAGTAATCCGCGTAATATCTGCCCGTAATAGAAATTGCCAAAACCGAAAATAAGAAAAGAGAGCTTTACAGCCCAGTTGCCTTTTGTAAAAGTGGTGAAAATATCCACAACCTCGTCTTTAACTGCAATTCCGCAACTTTTGAAAAAATTCAATATGCTAAGACCAAGTTTTTTGAAAAAAGACGGGATACAGCAGAAGAACAGCTTTAAGTTGTACAAAAAAGCAGAAGCCTTATTCAGTTTTAAATAATCTAAATCGTTTAATCTTTTCATATTCAGAATATAAACCGAGTTTATACTAACTCCTTGTTGTAATAAGAAAGCATTGTTAGACAACGCAAAGGCACCATTGTCCTATTTACGTTGGCTAACAATGCCTTTCTGCCCGAACGCGGGGGCTTTAAAGCCCCCGTTCGTTCGTTTTTTTCGAATCGTGTAGATTATTCAGCAGCGATCAAAGTTACTGTACCTGTTTGAGCACCGTCCCAAACGAGTTGAACCTTGTATTTACCGTCTGCTTCAACAACGATGTTACCACCGTTGAATTCAACGCCGAAGTTAACATCCCAAGATGCGCCTTGACGTACTTTGAATTCCTGACCTGCTTTAAGTTCAAGAACTTCAGAAGTGTATGTGCCGTCAGGACCTTCTGTCATCGGGAAGTCTGTATCCCAGTTTGTACCGCAGATACCGCCGATAACGCCCCAAGCGTTTTTCTGTTCGTCTGTCATTGTAAGTGTTGCATCAACTGCAGCCTTGTATGCATCTAAAGCTGCTTTAAGATCTGCGTCGCTTGTAGCTGCTTTAGCGTCAGCGCCGAGAACCTTTGCAATATCCCACCAAGAACCGTGGATCTGGCCTTGGGGAACACCGAATTCGCCCTGTTTAGCAAGTGCTGCCAAGGAAATGTTGGATTGAACAGCGTCGGAAGCTTGTGCTGCCTTGTTGGAGGGACCCCATTGGAACTGTTCATATCTTTGATTCTGGCATTCTTCGTTTGTAAGGTATTGTGCAAGCAAAGAAAGAACTGCTGCTTTCTTTACGTCGGATTGGGGTTTAACGCCCATCAATTTGTTACCTGTGTAGGAACCGAGGTGGTAAGACTTACCGTCGATTTCGAAGGAAGGAAGGTCTGTAGCACCGAGGTTATCGCCAAAGTGTGTTGCAGCATCGTTAGCAGCCCAGATACCTGTGATTACTACGCCTGCATCTGTAAATACGTCTGCGTTGCTGTCGTATGCGGAAGATTGTGCAAGCTTCTGCATACCCTTCATAGCGATAAGACCCTTATCGGAGTTGAAGTCGTCATCAACAGCGTTGAAGTTGCCTTCTGCATCCATCGTCCAGTTGGAATGGCAGCCTGCTGCGAAGAAGAAGGAAGCTGTGTACCAAGCGTTTTCCAAAGCAAAACGGATTTTTTTGCCGTTTGCTTCGCAAGCTGCGATAATCTTTTCAAGACTTTCAGCATCTTCATCGTTGATGATGCTCTTATCATAGTACATATAGTAACCGTTGTCGCTTGTCATAGGATAAGCGTAAAGTGTACCTGCAACGGTTGCAGCCGCAACGGAACCTGCGTCGTTGTTTGCTATGATAGTGTTTGCAGCGCCCTTACCGGGAGCAGCAAGTGCGGAAGCCTGAACAAGACGAGCAAGCTGGTCTTGTGCGAAGCAGTAAATGTCGGGTGCCGTAGCAACGTCGTTTACAACCTTAGATCCTGCGTCGCCTTCGGTAACGCCTTCGATCTGTGCGTTAATAACGATACCGGGGTTAGCTGCTTCAAAAGCATCGATTTGTTGTTGGAACAATGCAGAAACGCCTTCGATTTCGGAAACCCACATTGTAATATCGTAGGTGCCTTTAAGTTCGGCAGAAATATCGGGTGTTGCACTTGTGTCAGCGGAGGTGCCGTTGGCAGATGTGCCTGCGCTTGTTCCGTCGGTAGCATCGCCGCCGCATGCAACCAAAGAGGTTACAGCCATAGCTACTACCAAAACGAGTGACAAAATTTTACTCATTTTCATAAAATATTTCCTCCTATAGAAAAATTTGAGTGTTACGCATATAGCGCTTATCGATTGTAACACTATTTCCGTTAAATGTCAATAGAAATAACAATTTTTAATTAAAAATTGTGAAGATTCTACAAAAATAACATAGTGTATTTAAATAATTTGCTGAACAATATTACATTATTTTATATTATTCTATACTCATCAAAAGCAGGAAGCTTTTCCCCATCGTAATCAAACAAGCATTGGTTTGCCCATTCGTTGCTGGTTGACTTTCCTTCCTCATGGATATACTGCTGCCCTTCCTTCGAAGCCCAGCATATCCCCTCGCCGGGAAGCCACAAAGGCTCCCAATAAAAAACGCCGCCAACGTTATTTTCGCGTGCTTTTTTTAAAAAGTCGCGCACAAAATCCGCCTGCCCGCTTGGCGTAAGGGGGTATTTTTCCGTAAAGCCTTTAACATATGCCCTGTTCGGGTCGATAACAAGCCGTTTTTCTTCGCCGTTTAATGAATACGGCTTTAATGTAAAACCGTACCCAAGCTCCATAACCATTACTTCCTTGCCAAATCTGCGGCAATCGTTCAGGTTATTAAACAGCTCTTCAGGCGTGCCGTGCCAATACGGATAGTACGATGCGCCTATTATATCGTAATCAATGCCGAATTTTTGCATATTTTCGAAAAATTCGCCGTAAACTGCAGAATCGTTGCTTCTTTCCAAATGTAAAACTATCTTCGCATTTGGAAGAATACTTCTGCAAGCGCGGCAGCCTGCATCAACAAGACGGCAGAAATCGGCGTAATTGCCCCTGTTGCCGTTTTCGTCTTCAAGCTTGCCGTGCGGCCAAAGCATACCGTTGGTTATTTCGTTGCCAACCTGTATCATTTCGGGGGCAACGCCCGCGTTGCACGCCGATATAAGCGTTTGCTTTGTGAAATCGTAAACGGCTTTTACAAGCTCGTCTATGGTGTAATCTGCCCACGCCTTCGGAAGCGTTTGCTTTGCGGGGTCTGCCCAAAAATCGCTGTAATGAAAATCAAGAAGAAGCTTGTACCCCTTGCTTTTTGCAAGCTTGCCCAGCTTTATATAATTTTCTATATCGCAATTTCCTGCAAGATACGGCTTTTTATCGGGTGAAAACGGGTCGTTCCATATGCGGATACGCATATAGCTTACCCCATTTTTAAAAAAGTCATCCAAGGGGTCTGTTTGTACGCCGTTAATGAAGTATTTCGCCCCGTGGTCAAGCTCTTCAAGATATGTGGATGCGTCGATTCCGAGTATCATTGGCATCCCCCTTTATGGGGCACGAATTTCAAGGGGGCGTTGTCTTCACCGAAGTCGGCTACGCGAAGCTTCATTGCGCGATAGCGGTATCTTGCGTTTTCGTTAAGGCGCAGAACGTCTTCCTCCGTGCCTGTAAATCCGCAGCGTAGGCAGTAATATTCTTTGTTTTCTTCATCGAAAAACATATCAATGTCGATATCCCTCATAAAGCACGAAGGACAGCGGAAATTTAATTTCCCTTTCGTAGATTGAGCCACGTTTCAACCACCCCTTTGCCAACGATAGTTTTGTTAAGCCCGATATGAAATACGGGCGAAAAGGCGATACCCTCTTCTGCGTATGCAGCGTCGTTTTCACCGCCCATTTCAACAACGGTGTTAACGTTGGGGATATTTGCAAATACGCGCTGTGCGCCTTGCTTTTCAATACGCCTGCCAAGGTAGGAATACTGAATACTTTCCCCATCTGCACCAAGAATTATATCAGACATATCAGCCTGGTATTCCGTTGTGCCGAAAGCACCCGTAAAGTATTCGCAAAAAGATACTTCTTCGTTATTTATATCGTTTAATATTTTGCGCTGCGTTATTATCTTTCCTTCACCCTCGATAATCGTAAAGGCGGATTCTATAACGATGTCAATACCGCCCAGCGTAACGGTTACGGGGTTGCACACAAGGCGCACGCCGTCTTGCGTTTTTTCGTATTTTGCCATCGTTCTGCAAAGGCAAAGGTCGGCACTTTCGCCTCTGCACGATACCTTACACGAGCGTATGGTTCCCGCGCCCGCATAGTGCGTAAAATAGCCTGCACGGTAGTTTATCTGGATAAGGTAAGGGTATGAAGCATCGTACACGTTTTCCGTGCCGATACCTGTTTTTTGCGGTATCCGCGCAACGTAGGGGCGCATATCTATCAGCGCGCCGCCCTGGTTAAAGTCAAAGCATGTTCTCATTGCGGGGTCTGCATACCAGAAATACTGCTTGTTGCTTCCGTAAAGGATATCCTTCCAAAGGGCGCATTCGCCGCGCTTGTAGTTTTTATGGGTATTGCGGTAATGGTCGGCAAACTCGCTCATAGTCATGTCGGTAAGCTTGCCTTCTTCTTTAAGCTTGCCGTAATACTTCATTCCGTCGTCGTACGATTTTGCAAGCAATTCGTACGGGGCTTCCCAACGGCCCCTGCGGTTAAGCCAGCCCGGCCCTACGAACATCATGTTATAGCAATATCCGTCGTTATATTTTCCCAAATGGCGGTATTGGTCGATAAGATTGTAAAGGTACGGGTATTCGTAATTGCCGTTTTCGTTGTAGTATATCATACCGCGCAAAACGTTCTGCGGATGCGTTCCGAAGTTTGAACCGTTGCCGTCGAAGCACGCCATAAGGTCGCGCGAAAGGTGCGGAATGGCAACGATGCCGCAATCGTCGCTTTCGTCAGAAGCGGGGCAATGCGAATTTATTTTTGAAGGTATCCACGGGTTCCACGGCCCGCCATCCATAAACGTGTACCAAGAGTTGTTGCAGGTGTGGTAGGCTTTTGGCCCTTCCTCCCAGCAGGTGGCAACGGCACATTTTACAGACGGATATTTTGCCTTTATATAGTTGATGGTGAACGCATCGAGAAAATAACTGCTTGTTGATTCGGGATAAAAGCCGAATTTGCTGTAAAATTTCCCGAAAACGTCATCTACTATCTGCATTTTCCTATTTTCATCAAACATCCAGATGCAGAAATCGTCCGTTTTATATTTTTCTTTAAATTCGGGGCAAGGAAGGCCTAATAAAGAAAGGCCTATCTCGTCGCCGTATTTTTCATGCTCTTTTTTTGCAAGCTCTACGATAACGTCAGAAAACAGCGAAGCATATGTTATCTGTATGGTCGTTTTCAAGCCGTATTTGTGCGCGCAGTCTTGCTGAAAGCGAAATATGTCAAGTGATTCATCGCGTACGCCGTCGCTTTTACCCAGTGCCTTTTCGGCGTATTCCGGCGAAAGCTCGGGCCGATGGATGATGTTAACTATAAATTTATTTTCCATCTTTATTTTTTTCGTTATTTTAATATTACGCTTGTGTGCGGGCCAACCGTAAGAACAGTACCTTCCAATTTAGCATTTGCCGTTCCGATAAAGTCTTCAACAGCGCTGAAGGTGTGGCCGTTAAGGTCTGAACAGGTGCTAAGGTCAACAGACAGCTCGTTTGACGAGTTATTGTGGAATATACCTATCTTTTCACCGTTGTATTCCACAAGAAAACCGCCCAGATTTTTTTCCGAAGAGGTAACGGAATTATACGTTCCGCGTGCTATGGCAGGATATTTGTGGCGAATGAAAAGCAGCTTGCAGTAATAGCTGAAAAGGCTGTTTTCATCTTGCATTTGCTGTGCAGCCGTGCTTTGTATCTGCTTGTTTGCAGGGTACGTTGCACCGATGGGGTCTTTTATAAGGTCATCGTCGCCCCAAAGCATAGCCAACCTGCGGTTAGCATCTGTATTTTCGCTTCCGCGCGAGCCGCGCATGCCCAATTCCTCACCGTAGTATATAACAGGCGAGCCGGGGGAAAGAAGGTACAGGTTTGCCGCCATTTTCATATAATTTTCCGTTACGAATGCACCTGCTATTCTGTCCATATCGTGGTTGGAAAGGAACGACATAGGCATACCGTTGGGATTTTTTGCAATAACCTTGTTCTGGAACGATTCGGTATAATTCGTAAACGTGGATAAAGAAAATCCCTTTGCGGCACTTGCCACTACACCCTCTGCCTGCGATGTGGCAAAGTTAAAGCAGTTCATAGCACCGTAATAATCAAGTATTTCCGTTTCACCAGACCAGCATTCGCCAACGCAATATATGTCGGGCTTTATTTTACGCAGCTCGTCCATATACCATTCCCAAAAAGCAACAGATTTTTGAGTGTTTCCGTAATAGATGTATTTTACTGCATCAAATCTGAAGCCGTCAACGCCGAGGTCAAGATAATATTTTGCAATATCAAGCGTTTCTTGCCTTACCTGTTGATTGTCGAAATTAAGCTCCGGCATGCCTGAAGAAAAGTTGCATTCAAACCAGCAGTCAACGCCTGCTATCTTTTGGTAAGATATACCGCCTTGCTTTTCTGATGTCGTTACGCAAGAGTAAAAATCGTAATACTCGTTTGCAGTATCGTTGTTGATACGCGCCTGCTTGAATTTTGTAAACCATTCGTGCGTAGCAGACGTGTGGTTTATGGCAAGGTCAAGTATGATTTTAACGTTTCTTTCCTTGCAAAGCGTTATAAGGTCCTTTAAGTCGTTTTCCGTGCCGAAGCGCCAGTCTATTTCATAATAATCAGTCGCATCGTACTTGTGGTAAGACGGTGAAGTGAATATAGGCGACAGCCATATTCCCTGCACGCCAAGGCTTTTGCCCGTGTATTTGGAAGAACCGTCGTTTAAATAATCAAATCTATTGATTATTCCACGTATATCACCGATGCCGTCGTTATTGGAATCGGAAAAAGAGCCTACGAATATCTGATAAAACGTTCTGTAATTGTCGTTTACCTGTTGCAATACGGTATCGGACGTACCCTGTACGGTATCTGATTCGGCAGAAGAATCTGCCGCGCCGCCCGATTGACAAGCAGACAGCGTAAAAGATGAAAATATCATAATTACCGCCAATAATAAAGAGAATTTTTTCATTGCATAAACCTACCTGTTTTAATCTTTTGCCGAATTAAGCATGGCGTCGTCTATCTTGCCCCATGCATTCGGCCCTGCACATTTAACGTAGATACCAACCGTGCAAGCATCGCCCTCGGTATAATCAAAGCCGTTTATCTCGGCAGTATGCCATTCGCCGTAAACGGTTATTTTCGTTTCGGCTTTGTGAAGTATCTTACCGTTGATTTTTACGTAGGCGTAGATGTCGGTATCACCGCCGTCGCCGCCCATTACGGAAATGGAAAAATCGTATTTACCCGTTTTTAATCCGCTTACTTCCTGCTGCAGGGTAAATTCCACGGTGTTTTCATTTGCGCCCCAGAAATGGTAATGCCACGCCCCCGTTACAGAGTCGCTAACCTTTTCTTCAGCCTTTAATTCGTTAAAATCCGTTATGGCGTTGGCTTGCCAGCCCTTTTCGCCATCCTCGAAGCTCCAGTTTTTAAGAAAATTGTATTTTACCATGGAAACGTAGCATACGGCATCCATGCCGCCTGCCTTGCCTAAAACGGTATATTTTGCAACGCCGTTATTCTTCATTTTATCCGTATCGGCGTTAAGCCATTCAACGGGAATTTCTTTTTTTGAATTATCGTTCATCACGGCGTTTACCGCATCAGGCAGGGTGATACTGCCGTTAAGGTCGAATATAAGCTGTGTATCCTGTATGGCGTCGGGCTTTATTTCAATATCGTTGCCGTGTTTAACCAGCGCGAAAACCTTAAGAGATTCAAGCGCCCTGCCGTTTTTATCAAAAAAGGCTTGGTTTTCAACGGCACAGCCGCCATACCATTTTCCTGCATCGTCAGGGTCGTATTCCTTTGCGTAGGACGAAGCCCAGCCGCAGCCGTACTTTTCCCAAAGCGCAAGGTTTTCTTCATAGCTTGCACCCCCTGCGGATATCCACGTGCCTTCCCAATAAAAAACGCCTATGCCGTTTTTCGTTTTGTTGGCAACCGTATCTATAACGTCGCGCACAAGGTTTGCCTGCCCTTGCACCGTAAAGGGGTAGTCTTTTATTATATCGCCGCCGTCACCTACGGTGTTACCGAAGAAATCCGTATTTTCCGAAGAAAATGCGTACGAGGTTTCGGCAACCATAACCTTTTTGCCGTATTTTTCGGCAATATCGGTAAGAACGGCAGAAAGATTGTCAAGCGTTCCGTGCCAATACGGATAATACGACGATGCAAAAACGTCGTAATCCACCCCGTAATATTCAAGATTTTTGCCATAGCTTTCGTAATTGGAAGCTTTTTCGGGGTTCGTAAAATGAACGGCAACCAACGCCCGGGGGCAAGCCTCGCGCACTGCCCTGCTTCCCGCGGATAAAAGGTCGGTTATTCGTTTCCAGCCGCCAAGCTTATCGCTTGATTCGCCGCACATTGCACCGTTCGTTTCGTTGCCTATCTGTACCATGCCGACGTTTACGCCAGCATCTGTAAGCTTTTTAAGGCAATCCTTCGTATAATCGTACAAAGCGTTGGATTTTTCGTTTATATCCATGCCGACCCACGCCTTGGGGCACATTTGCTTGCCCGGGTCTGCCCAGAAATCTGAATAATGAAAATCAACAAGCAGCTTCATACCGTATTCGGTTGCAAGCTTGCCTATTTTTACGGCGTTTTCTATATCGCAGCTGCCCCCGCCGTAGGAATTGCCGTTTTTATCGTACGGGTCGTTCCATACCCTTACGCGAATGTAATTTATACCGTTTTCGGAAAGTATTTTATATACGTTTTTTTCTTTGCCGCCGTGGTCGTAATAACGCACGCCCGCCTGCATTAAAGATATAACGCACGATGCGTCCATACCCAGAATAAAATCATCTGAAATGTTTTCAACCTTTTTTACGAAAAGCGTTTGCGATTCTACGGGAGGCGCTTCGCTTTTTTGCTCGGAATCGCTGTCTTTTACGTTTTCCCCGCAAGAGGAAAACAGTAAAAGACAAGCAATAACGAAAGCGTATATTTTTTTAAAGTTTTTCACACCTTATTATTTTGCAAGTGCATCGTTTGCGAATATCATAACGCTTAAAGAAGGAACGGTTATTTGACCGCTTAATTTTTCTATCGTTGCAGAACCTGCTTTTTCGCCGTTGGCAACGAGATTCCAGCTGCCGTCAAGCGTATAGGGAAGGTTTGCCTTTTGAGGATTGATAACTGCAAGCGCTTCTTTACCGTCTTCTGCGGTAAATTTTACGGCAGTAATGCCGCTGCCGAGCGCGTCGTATGAAATTTTGGTTTCATTATCGCAGAATATGCCCAATTCCTTACGCATTTCTATAAGACCGCTGTAATAAAGCATCGTTTCGTATTCGCGGCTGCCGTCTTTCAAAACAGACCAGTCGATATTGTTAATGGAATCGTCGGATTTGTAGCTGTTTTCATCACCGTTTTTCGTTCTTAACATTTCTTCGCCTGCCTGCCAGAAAGGCGTGCCCTTGGATATCATAATGATAGCCGCGCCGAGGTTGTTCATCTTGTTGCGGTCGTCGTCAGAGCTTTGCGGATTTGACAAAAGCAGCTTATCCCAAAGGGTGTTGTTGTCGTGCGCGCTCATATAGTTGATTATCATGGAATCTTTTACAGTCCAGCCGTGGCCTACGCCAACGCCGCCGTTGATGCTGAAGATTATCTTTGCAAGGTTTGCGCTGTTGGCTGCACCGTTAATATATCCCTGTGCGGCTTTATCAAACACGCTGCCCTTAAGACCGTCGCGTATTACGTCGTTAAATACCGCAATACCTCCGATAGCACCTTCAGAGGGGTTTATTTTGTTTATCTGCGTTTGGTTTGCCTGCGAGCTGCCGTCTATGGTTGCGCCCATCGTCCAGCCTTCGCCGTAGATTATAGCGTTGGGATTGATAGCGTGAACGGCAGTTTCGATTTCTTGCATGGTTTGCAAGTCGTGCAAGCCCATAAGGTCAAATCTGAAGCCGTCAAGCTTGTATTCTTCCATCCAATAAGACGTGGATTCTACCATGAATTTGCCGAACATATATCTTTCGGAAGCGGTATCGTTGCCGCAGCCGCTTGCAGAAGAGTTTGCACCCGATGAGGTGTATCTGTAATAGTAGTAAGGAACGATTTTGTTAAACGAGCTGTTTGCATCGTACGTGTGGTTGTAAACGACGTCCATAATAACGCCGATGCCCGCTTCGTGAAGTGCCATTACCATTTGCTTGAATTCGTTTATTCTTACCTCGCCGTTGTATGCGTCGGTTGAATAGCTTCCCTCGGGAACGTTGTAGTTTTCAGGGTCGTATCCCCAGTTAAACTGCGCCTCTGCAGATGCTTCGTCAACAGATGCGTAGTCGTAAACGGGAAGAAGGTGAACGTGCGTTATGCCAAGCTGCTTAAGGTAATCAATGCCAATGGGCTTGCCGTGCTCGTTAACAAGGCCGTTTTCCGTAAATGCAAGGTATTTGCCCTTGTACTGTGAAGATGCTATCTTGTTTGAAAAGTCCCTTACGTGAACTTCCCATATCGTTGCTTCGGAATAAGAGGAGATCTTGTTTTTCAATTCAGAGGATTCCCAACCGGCGGGATTCGTTAAGGAAAGGTCAACAACCATGCCCCTTTCACCGTTTACGCCCGCCGCCTTTGCATAGGGGTCAACCGCTTGCTGCGTACCTACGGAAGTCGTTACCGTATATGTGTAGTACGTGCCGTGGCCGCATTGCTCTGTATGCGACCAAACGCCTTTTTCGCCTTTTACGGCTTCTACCGTTTTATACGCTTCAACGCCGTTTCCTTTTTCAAAAAGGTTAAGCACTACCTTTGATGCGGTGGGTGCCCACAATTTAAACGTTGTGTATTCGCCGTTTACAACCGCACCAAGGTCGTTACCGTCGTAATGGTAATTGTCTGCAAAATATTTGCTGTCGAATATACCTGTGGGAACTACTGCCTTTTCGCCGTAGCCTTCGATTTTTATTTTGTAGTTTTTGGAAAGGTCAAGCGTTTCTTCAACCGTGATATATCCGGAAGATGCCGAAAGACCTTTCGTAGAAATATCCGTAACCTTTATTTCTCTGTCGCCTTCGTAAACCTTTACTTCCGATACGTCGGAAATTTTTACGTTGGGCGTAACTCTGTATTGCAGCTTATGATCGTCTATCATGCCTGCAAGCGAGAATTTTTTTATCATTTCCAAAGTTTTTCCCCCGTCGTTGCTGGTAAATTGGTCTTCAACGCCTGATTTAAGATAAATAACAGTTTCTTTGCCTTCTATAACCGCAAAACGGTCTTGGTCAAAGTCCTTCGTTGCGCTTCCCCAAGAGCTTCCGCCCGGTTCAGAGCAGTTTTTGCGAACGATAAAGCCAACCTCTTCAATTCCTTCGGGAATATTTACCACAACCTTGCCCCCGTAAGAGCATTCGTTAAAAAGGTATCCCTGGCCTGCTTTGTCGCCCCACCACATCCAAATGTCGCAGTTTTCGTACGAATCGTTGTGCTTCCAATATAACGTAAGCTGATTGTACCCGTCTTCCAACGGAAGGGTATATTCGTCGTCATCCTTCGGGGGCTGGGTTTCCGCGCCGGTCGTTCCTTCTGCGGCAACAGTACCGCTGCCCAAAGCACTTTCCGAATCGCCTGCGTCGGTGTTTCCGCCGCAAGCAGTCAAAACGAAGCACGCCAGCATGACGAGTGCCGACAGCAACGCAATTATACGTAATTGTTTTTTCATGTTTTTTCTCCTTTACCGATAAGTATTAAATTGTGTTTTTATTAAATCTGTGATATTGCCTTGATACGTCGTTTTGGCAATTTCCGATAATATCACAAATTATAGTATAACATGAAATATGAAAAAAATCAACATATATTACATTTCTTTTTGTGTATTTTATCTATTGTTTACATTTTAAAAATCTATATCCTCACGCGTGCGCGTCATACGCTGGCAAAAATTAAGTAAAGCAAAACGGGCAATCGTACGACTGCCCGTAAAAATTTTATTACGAAAACTGTGAATTGTAAAGCGTACTGTAAAAGCCGCCCTTTTTCAACAATTCTTCGTGCGTGCCCTGCTCGGTAATTTCGCCGCCGCGTACAACGAGAATGGTGTCTGCGTTTTGTATGGTTGAAAGGCGGTGCGCGATAACGAAAGACGTTCTGCCATTCATAAGCGCTTCCATAGCCTGCTGTATTTGTATTTCCGTTCGCGAATCCACGTTAGAGGTTGCCTCGTCAAGTATAAGAAGCGGTGCGTCTGATAAAAACGCCCTTGCAATGGTTATAAGCTGGCGCTGCCCCTTTGATATGTTAACGCCCCCGTCGGAAAGAACGGTGTCGTATCCGTTGGGCAGGCTTTCGATATATCTGTCTATCTTTGCCGCCTTTGCCGCCGCTTTTACCTCTTCTATGGTGGCACTTTCCCTTCCGTAAACTATGTTTTCAAATACCGTACCGTGGAAAAGCCACGTATCCTGAAGCACCATTGTAAAAGCAAGGCGCAGGTCTTTGCGCTTTATTTTTAACGATGGAATCGAATCTATCCGTATTTCGCCGCACGTCGGGTCGTAAAAGCGCATCAGAAGATTGATTATCGTCGTTTTTCCTGCACCGGTAGGCCCTACTATTGCTATCATTTGACCCGGCTTTGCCGTTACGGAAACGTTTTTTAAAACGGTAACGTCTTGCCTGTACCCAAAAGAAACATTGTCTATTTCAACAAGGCCGTTTACGTCGGCTACGCTTACTGCATCGGCACAGTCGGGCTTTTCGGGTTCTTCATCAAGCACGCGGAAAACGCGCTCTGCCGCGGAAAAAGCAGATTGAAACTCGTGCAGAATATTGGAAAATTCATTTATAGGCCCTGCAAACTTGCGCGAATACTGCGAAAATTCCGCAACGCCGCCCAAGGAAATGAAAAACGCCGAGCCTGCCAAAACTAACCCGTTTTGCGAATACATATAAAGAATACCGCCCAAAACTGCCACCAAGGTAAGCGAAACGTTGTTTATAAGGTTTATCGTGGGGTATAAAAGCGACGCGCTGTATTCTGCGTTGTAAAAGGCCTTCATTGCTTCGTCATTATGTACGTTGAATCTGTCTGAAATAACGTCCTGCTTGCCGTAGGCGCGTATCGTGGAAGAGCCTGAAAGCATTTCCTCTGCGTAGCCGTTCAGTTCGCCGTATTTTTTAGAACGCGCACGAAACATCGGGCGCACCTTTTTAGACCGATACCGTGTGAAAAGTATCGAAACGGGTACGGTAAGTGCGAAAATAAGTATCATCGGCTTTGAAATATTCCACATAAAAGCAAGCGATCCGATAACTGTGTAAGCACTCGCCATAACCTGAACGACGTCGTTTGAAAGTGATGTGTTTACCGTATCTATATCGTACGAAATACGGCTGATTATATCACCCGTGGCGTTCGTATCGAAATATCCCACGGGCAGGGTGTTCAGCTTTTCGAATACCTGCTTGCGCATCGTGTAAACGATATTCTGGCTTAAAGAAACCATCATTATTGATAAAACGTACGCAAGTATTGCCGCGCCTGCATAGCATATTATCATTTTTATCACGTTTTCCCAAACCTCGGGAAAGCTTACACCCGTTTTTAAGGTAACCGCATCAATAGCCGCCCCCGAATATTTAGGCCCTAAAAGCGATAAATGGTTTGAAAGAAACGTTAGTAAAACAACGGGAATAAATAATTTCCATTGCTTTAAAATGTATCCGCCGAGGCGTATCATAATACCCTTTGTGTTGCGCTTTTTAACTTCGTTTTTCTGTTCAGTCAAGAAAAGCACCCCCCATCTGCGAATCGCTTATCTGGCGGTATTCAGGGCAGCTTTCAAGCAGATATTCGTGCTTGCCCTTGCCGATTATTTTGCCCTCGTCAAGCACGAGGATTATATCACAGTCTTTAACAGAGCTTACCCTTTGTGCAACAGTAATTACCGTTGTATTTGAAAGGTGGTTTTTTAACGCTTGGCGAAGGCTTGCGTCGGTTTTGTAATCCAAAGCAGACGAAGAATCGTCAAGTATAAGTATCTGCGGCTGTGCGGCTATTGCCCTTGCGATAAGGATACGCTGGCGCTGACCGCCTGAAATATTCGTACCCTTTGCGGCTATTTTGTATTTGTATCCGTCGGGCATGGCAGATATAAAATCATGTGCCTGCGCGGCTTTCGCGGCGTTTATTACGTCTTGGTCGGATATATTTCTGCCGAAACGAATGTTTTCCTCTATCGTGTCGGCGTAAAGAAAGTCGTTTTGCATTGCCGCACCGAACATCTGCGTAAGCTCTTCACTTGTGTAAGACGAAATTTTTTTGCCGTTTATACGTATCGTGCCGCTGTTTACGTCGTAAAAACGAAGCAGCAATTTTATGATAGTTGATTTTCCGCTTCCCGTTGCGCCTATTATACCTATCGAACCGCCGTGGGCTGCCGAAAATGAAATATCCTCAAGGTCGTTATTTTTGCCCGAATACGAAAAATTCACGTTTTCAAACGAAATATGCATCGCGTTTTCGATAACGCAATCGTCTTTTTGAACGGAAAATTCGTTGGGCCTGTTTAAAATTTCGCTTATTCTGCGGGCAGATGCGGCACATTTGGTGTACATTACGAACATTCTTGATATAGACATCAGCGCCATTGAAATAAGCGTGAAATACTGCATAAAAGCAATTACCGATGTTGCAGACGATGAATTATCCGTTACCCTGAATGCTGTCAGCAAAATTACCCCCGCAATGCCGAGGTTCATCAAAAGTGTCATTATCGGGTTTGCCGCATTCATAACGAGACTTGCGTGAAGCTCGCGCTTTACAAGCTCGCGGTTGAAGGTATCGTACCTGCGGTTTTCGTAATCGTTTTTGGAAAGTGCTTTAATAACGCGCACGCCTTGAACGTCTTCGCGTACAACGCGTACCATATTGTCAATAGCCGTCTGCACCTTCGTATAAAGCGGAACGCCTCTTCGCGCAATAAAAAATACGGTAACGAATATTATCGGCATGGTTGCTATCATAACAAGCGCAAGGGCGGCATCTATCGCAAGCGTTATTGCAACCCCGCCCAAAAGCAGTATCGGTGCGCGCACACCCATACGCTGCATCATACCAATAAAATTCTGCACATTGTAAGTGTCGGAGGTTATGCGCGATTCAAGCGAGGCTATCGTGAATTTGTCCGTATCTCTTGCCGAAAGATACAGTGTTTTTGAAAAAAGGTCTTTTCGCATACGTATTGAAAAATCTGCCGTAACGCGGGCAGCCATTCTGTTTGCCGTTACGTTTCCAATGCAGGCAATGGCGGCGCAAACCAGCATTATAACGCCGTAATATACCACCTGTGACAACTGTTCTGTAACGATAACGTTTTCCAAAATATGCGTCATCAAAAACGGTATAAACAGCTCTGCCACGGTGCCCGTTACTTTTATCGAAAAGCCAAGTAAAAGGCGTTTTTTGTATGGTAAAAGATAGGATAAAATGCGTTTCATATATTATCCTCCGATTTAAGGGTGCTTTTTCTTGCACTTTCCTCCATTCGGGAAAGAACGCTGTAAAAAACGCACAGCTCTTCGTTTGATATCCCCTTTTCTATGCAGGCGTTCCACTCCTCGTTTGCGCGGCATATTTGCGGATAAACATCAAGCATTTTTTCGGTTGGATATACAAGATATTGGCGTTTGTCTGTTTCGTTTGGGATTTTTGTAACGTACGCCTTTTCTTCTAAAAAAGCAATTGCCCTGGCAACCGTGCTTTTATCAAGGCACAGGCTTTTTGCAAGCTCCTCTTGCGGTCTGCCGGGGGTGTGGCATATAGACAGAACGAATGCGTAATGATGCGCGCAAAGATCGGTGCATTTTACCCTCCTCGTTCTGAAAACGGCTTGGCTTCTGCTGATATTATTCAGCATTTTCATTATTTTCGGCATGGTTTTTACCTCGTAAAAAGTTGCACGTGCAACTGTTGCATATGCAACGATTATACAACACTTTTTTCAATCTGTCAACGGTAAAAATGCTTTATTTAAAATCGTCGTTTTTTAAAAAAGCACGTATGGTAAATATGACGGTTTTATCTGACTGTTATTGTGGTTAATAAACAAAAAAGAAATGGGTGTGTAAATAAAATGTAAAATAAGCGCAGTTTTAACTTTTTTAAATTGACAAAGTCTGTTCTGCTGTTGTATAATGTAAACAGAACAAAAATAAAATATTATGCAGGAGGAAACATGAAAAACATTATTCGATTGACTTCGTTGTGTTTGGCTATTATTATGGTCGTAGCGGTATTCCCGTTACAGGCGATGGCGGCAGTATCCATCCCCTCTAACCTGAAATCCGTTGTGTTTGACGCAACGTATTACGCAAACAAGTACGGCGACCTTAAAGCGGCATTCGGCACGAATGCAACAAACCTTTATAATCACTTTATCAACAATGGTATTAAGGAAGGCCGTCAGGCAAGCCCCATGTTCAGCGTTGATTATTACCTGACCAAAAACGGCGACCTTAAAGCGGCTTTCGGCTCGAACCGTGAAAGTGCAATGAATCACTTCTTGACTTACGGTGTTAACGAAATACGCGTTACAGCCCCCCCGGTTGACCTTGGTACGGGTATCGACGTAAGAATTTCTATGAATTCCGGCGGTATGAACCTTGGCTATTCCGGTTCAAACGTGTTAACCGTTACCCCTGTATTTAAAGCAAACCAATCCTGGAAGCTTGAAAGACAGAAGGATGGCAGTTATAAGATAACGAACAACGAAACGGGCAAGGTGCTTGACGTTTATGCAGCATCACGTGCTTCGGGTGCGAATGTTGACATTTACGCAAGCAATGATACTAACGCACAGCGTTGGTACATCTACAAAAACACAAACGGCACGTATTCTCTCCGCGCTAAATGCGGTACAACGTGTGCCCTTACGGTAAACGGCAACTCTACTGCATCAGGCGCAAACGTTCAGATGAATACGTTCAGCGGCTCTGCAGGCCAGCAATTCAATATCGTACCGCTTAGCGAATTGGAAAGCATGACGCCCGTAAATATAGGCAGTAACTTCTGGGCTAATATCAGGGGCGTTGGTTCAAACTACAACATAGGCCTTTCGGGCGACAATGCTCTTATCCGTTACCCTAACACCGGTTACAGACAAACCTGGAGATTTATTCGTTTCTCTGACGGAAGTTATGAGATAACGAACCTTTACACAGGTAAATCGCTTGACTGCGCGGCAGGCACAAAGGTAAACACATACCTTTCCAACAACACAAACGCACAAAGATGGTACATTTTCAAGGTTAACGGAAATTACATATTCGTTCCCAAATGTTCAATGGAATGTGCGCTTGAGGTTGAAGGCGGTAAAACAGCAAGCGGCACGGGTATGGTGCTTGCAAAATACTCCGCTGCATCTACCGCACAGCAGTTTAAGGTTATAAAGCTTAATAAAAGCGAATCCGAAAAGAATCTTGCCATAAGCGAAATATGCCAAACACCTACAAACGGTGCGTACGAGTTTATGGAAGTAATAAATACGTCAGATAAGACGGTAAACCTTAACCAATACTCACTTTACAGATTCGGCTTTGCAAACAGCGCAAAAAACGAAAGTAACGGCTATAACATACTTCTCGGTCTTGTATCAGGTGTTGAAGTAAGCACTGATATCAAGTGCCTTGAAAGAGTAAATCTTTCATCTTACAACGTAAGTCTTAAGCCTAACGACATAGTAGTTCTTTGGTTTGTAACGTATGCAAACAGAAATCTTACGGTTGATGATTTCAAAGCATATTGGACAGAACAAGGCAGCAACATGACAAACGTTGTAGTAGTTCCCGTTGCTATTCACGACGGCAGTGCCGATATACACGCGGCAACGAAGATAAACAGCGGCTGCGGTGCAGGCTTCTTGCCCGACAAAAAAGCAGGTGTTGCACTGTCACTTATCAAGAATTCAGCAGTAAACGTAAGACTTGATAACGGAACAGATCTCGGCAGCGTTACAGCAAGTGCAGATGCGCTTCTTGCACGTGAATTAACGGCTGAGCTTCATAACAGAGCAGATTCGATAGCTTTGTACTTTGTAAGAACGACTGCTGAAACGGGTACATCGCGCAATTACTACAATTACGTTGATTATGAATCGTATGCGTATGCTGCCACACAGGCACTCAGAGAGCCTATGCATACATACACACACGTATTTTCGGCAGTTCCCTACTCTGCACAGGTTACAAGCTCCAACACGACAACAGGCTATCCCAAAACGCTTGGCGAATATATCAACCTTGATTCAACAGGTACGGCACCCGGTGTTATAACGTTCGGCGTTGACGGTGGTAACAAAAAAACCGACGTATCTCCCGGTACGAGATGGTGCGGTCAGTTTGCAGGCTTGGATCTTGTAAGCACGTCTGTTGATGCTTCCGGTAATTTAACACTTACCGGCAGATTTGAATACGACCAGTATAAAGAGCTTGGCTTCGTTGTTACGACCGTGGCTACGGCAACGGGCGAAACTATTGCTACAAAGACTGTTAATACTACCGAATTTAAGGCAATAGACGGTGGTTATTCATATTCTGTAAAGGTAAGCGGTCTTCCCCTTAACGACGGAAGCGTAGTGCTTTCAGTAGTTCCTTACGCTATTTATTCTCAATCTAATTCGCGCGTAAACGGTACGGCTAAAGAAATAAGATGCCCTCTTGTTTCCGCTACTATCAACGGCAAGAGCATTGAAGGCCTTAAGGTAACGTACCTTGTAAATGAAGTAAACGCCCCCGCAAAAGACATGTCAGCTATCAAAGAGATTGTCGATCTTCTTGCAAACGATATTGAATATTATACGGGCGTTGAGGTAGAAACAGGTATCTACGACCCGAGGGCTGCTTATCCTCAAATCGTTATTGCAACATCCGGTAACGGCGCAGGCGGTAATGCGCTTGTTGCAAGCAATAAAACTGTCGGCACTAACCAATACAGTATCGTAAACAAAACGACGGGCGAGATATACATTATAGGCGGCACGTCAATAGCGGCAGAATACGCATCACAGTTGATTACAACAGCTTTGTCGAAAGCAACGGGCAACGTAGAGCTTAAAGACCTCTGCTTTGATACACCCAAAACGTTTAATATAAACAAAAATCATCTTCCCTTGACAGATGGCGCAGATTACAGATTCATGACATTCAATATGCTGTGGTACGAAGGCAATAATGACACAAGCAGATATAGCAAAATGGTTGAGTTTATCAATTACTACTCACCTGATGTTATTGGCTTCCAGGAATGCTGTATTGAAAATATGAATAGGTTTATTCCTATGCTCAAGGCACAGGGTTATACTGTAATTCAGCAACAAGTATATACGGGTCCGGCAGATGGTAACAACCGTGTTCCATTGGCGTATAAGACGTCAAAATTCACGTGCCTTGAAAGCGGCTGGAAGGAATTACCCGGCGGAAGCAGCTGGTTTGGTGTAACATGGGCAGTCTTGAAGGATAAGGCAACGTCCCAGGTAATAGCGGCAACTACAACGCACTTCTATAATATAGGCGGCTGGGATCATAAACTTCCGATTCGTGTGGAAAACTCGCAGATGATATTGGATGTTACAAAGGATATCGTCAAGAGACACGGATGTGAGGTAGTCAATATGGGCGACTACAATATGCGTCCGTATGACGAGGCGTATCATTTAATGATCGGCGACGGTATCGTTGACGACACAAGATTCCATTCGTTCAGAGACGGCTTATTATTCCGTGCGGCACATGCTGTTGGTTCGACAGAACTTATAGGAGGCTCGCCGTCAAGAAATATCGACTTCTTCTTCACAACCTCCAAGGTAAATGTTTTCCGTACGAAAATCGTTATCAATTTGCATACGTCATATTGTTCAGACCACTGGCCTGTTTTATTAGATTTTTCACTGAACAAATAAACGAATTTAATAACATAGGGCTCGATAAAATCGGGCCCTTTGTTTTTTTGTTTACCGAAAACCACCTGCAGGTGGTTCGATAGAGGCTTTTGGTGATGAGTAATTCCGCCGCAGCGATAGACCCCTTCCACCGCGTTGCGGTCCCCCTTCCTCTCAAAGGAGGCTTTGAATTGCCACATCTGTGGTGGCAGAATTTAAATAACGAAAATTATCTGTTTGGTTAATATTGCTGTTTATCATCGTATAAACAACAATACGTGTAAATAAAATGTAAAGAATGCATAGGTTTAAGTTTTTCAAATTGACAAACGAATTTTTTGGTTATATAATGTAAATGGACAAATAAATATTTATTATATAGGAGGAAACATGAAAAACATTATTCGGTTGACATCTTTGTGTTTGGCGCTCCTTATGGTCGTGGCAGTATTTCCGTTGCAGGCGAAGGCGGCAGTATCTATCCCTTCAAACCTGAAATCCGTTGTGTTTGACGCAACGTATTACGCAAACAAATACGGCGACCTTAAAGCGGCATTCGGTACGAATGCAACAAGTCTTTATAATCACTTTGTCAACAACGGAATTAAGGAAGGCCGTCAGGCAAGCCCCATGTTCAGTGTTGACTATTATCTGACCAAAAACGGCGACCTTAAAGCGGCGTTCGGTTCGAACCGTGAAAGTGCAATGAATCACTTCTTGTCTCACGGTATCAACGAATCGCGCGTTACAGCCCCAGCGGTTGACCTTGGTACGGATATCGACGTAAGAATCGCAATGAATTCCGGCGGTATGAACCTTGGCTACACGGGCACAAACGTGTGGACTGTTACGCCTGTTCTTGAAGCAAACCAGTATTGGACGCTTACAAGGCAAACAGACGGCAGCTACAAAATAACGAACAAAGCAACAGGTAAGGTGCTTGACGTTTATGCGGCATCACGTGCTTCGGGTGCGAATGTTGACCTTTACGCAAGCAACGATACTAACGCACAGCGTTGGTACATCTACAAAAACACAAACGGCACGTATTCTCTCCGCGCTAAATGCGGTACTACGTGTGCCCTTACGGTAAACGGCAACTCTACTGCGGCAGGCGCAAACGTTCAGATGAATACGTTCAGCGGCGCTGCAGGCCAGCAATTCAAAATTTCACAGGCAGGTACTATTGAAAAAATGACACCCGTAAATTTGGGAAGCAATTTCTGGGCTAATATCAGAGGTGTTCAATCCAAATACAACATAGGCGTTTCAGGCGAAACCGCGCTTATCCGTTATCCCAACAAGGGCGACGGCCAAGCATGGAGATTTATCCGTTTCTCTGACGGAAGCTATGAAATAACGAACCTTAAAACAGGTAGATCGCTTGACTGCGCGGCAGGCTCAGGCGCGGCAGGCACAAAGGTAAATACATACCTTTCCAACAACACGAATGCGCAAAGATGGTTTATTTACAGCGTTAACGGCAACTACGTTCTCGCACCTAAATGCACGTTTACCTGCGTGCTTGAGGTTGAAGGCGGTAAAACAACAAGCGGCACGCCGTTGCAGCTTGGCACGTACTCTGCTTCTTCCGCGTCGCAGCAGTTCAAAATAATCAAATTCAGCAAAGAAGATTCTGAAAAGAACCTTACGATAAGCGAAATATGCGCAACACCTTCAAACGGCGCGTATGAATTTATGGAAGTTATGAATACTTCCAACACTGCTATAAACATCAACAAGTATTCGCTTTACAGATTTGCGGCATCCAACAGCGGCAAATACGAATTCTCGGCATACAGAAAGGTTCTCGGCTTGGTTTCTCCCACCGGATCCGACACGGCGCTTTCCGCGCTTGACAGATTGAATCTTTCCGCATGCGATGCAGAAATAGCACCCGGCCAAATGGCTGTTCTTTGGTTTGTAACGTATGAAAACAGAAATCTCACGGTTGACGATTTCAAAGCTTACTGGACAGAACAAGGCAACGATATGACCAACGTTGTAGTAGTTCCCGTTGCTATTCACGATGGCAGCGCAGACGTATATGCGGCAACGAAAGTAAACAGCGGCGCAGGAAAAGGCTTCCTTCCCGATTACAAGGTTGCATCTGCTTTCTCTCTTATCAAGAATGCGACTGTAAATAATACAAGACTTGATAACGGAACAGAGCTTAAAAATCTTAAAGCATCGGCTGATGCACCCTTGGCATATACATCAGTTGCAGAGCTTCAGAAACGGGCAGACAGTATCGCGTTGTATTTCGTTTCCACAACTGCCGAAAAGGGATCTTCACGTAACTTCTATAACTTCGTTGACGAAGCAAACCTTATCGACACAGCAAAATTAAAGGTTCAAAAATATTTCCTTGATTACGAACACACCTACATCGCACCGACGTATCCCGCACAGGTAACGGGAACGAATGCAAACAACGGTCTTCCCTCTGCTGTAGGCGAATATATCAACTATTCGTCTAACGTTATAAGCGTTATAGACCTCGGCGTTGACTGTGGTACTAAAAACTCCGTACCCACACCCGGAACGAATGCGGGCGGTCAATTCCACGGACTTGATCTTGTAGGTACAACCGTTGACAGCGCAGGCGACGTAACGTTTACAGGCTCGTTCAAATACGGCGAATTCAGCAAAGCCGGCTTCGTTATCACTACGGTTCATACCGAAAACGGCAAAACGGTTGCTACTAAAACAGTAACGACAAGCACGTTTACAAAGACAGACGACGGCTATACTTATTCCGTTAAGGTAAGCGGCCTTCCCGTTAACGAAGGCACGGTACTTCTTAACGTAGTACCCTACGCTGTATCCGCAGCTACGGGCGCACGTGTAAACGGCGTTCGCGAACAGATCAGATGCCCTATCGTATCTGCTACGATAAACGGCGTTGATATCAGCAAATTGAAGATCACGTATCTTACAAACGAAAAAAGTGCTGCTATTGAAGATATAGCAGGTATCATGCAGGCAGTTAAGCTTTTGGCAAACGATATAGAATACTATACGGGCGTTCAAATGCAAATTGCAGAATATAATTCCAGGGCAGACTATCCGCAGATCGTTATTGCAAGCTCCGGCTCGGGCGCCGGCGGTAACTCGCTTGTTCCCAACAGCAAAACCGTTGGTGCAACGCAATACGGCTTGTTCTACAACAACGGCGATATATTTGCTATCGGCGGCAGCGCAATAGCGGCAGAATACGCATCACAGCAGATCGCACGTGCACTTTCAAGTGCTTCCGGCGCGATAGATTTCAAAACTCTCTGCTCTGACAGCGTTAAAAACTTCGACGCAAAGAAAAATACACTTGCTTTGACAGACGGCGCAGATTACAGATTTGTAACGCAAAACGTTGAAAGATTCGAATTAAACAAAGATACTTCAAGAATAAATAATTTCGTTGAAGGCATACGTTATTATTCCGCAGACGTTATCGGCTTCCAGGAATATTGCGCTACATTTACATCTTTGCTTACACCGAAGCTTGTAAGCGAAGGATACACCGTTATCGGAAACGACGTTTCCGGCGGAAAGCAAAACTACGCACCCTTGGCGTACAAAACTTCAAGATTTACTTGCGTAGAAAAGGGCTGGTTCGTTCTTTCAGGCGAAACAAACTACCCCGGCCACAACGTAACGTGGGCAGTTCTTAAAGATAAGGTAACAGGCCAAATATTTGCTACAAGCACAACGCACTTCTATCATAAATCCGACAGAAGCATCGCAAACCCCGTACGTGCTATAAACGCACAGGAAATCGTAGATTTCACGAAGAGAATCACGAAGAAATACGGTTGCGAAGTTATCAACATGGGTGACTATAATACATATTCGTATGATGATGCATATTCTGTATTTATCAATTCGGGTATAGTTACGGATTGCCGTTACGATGCGATCAGAGGCTATTCACCTGAACGTACATCGCACTATAACGGAACATCTACACCTCGCCCCGGCTCTGAAGCGTTGGGTATCGATACGTTTATGCAAACAAGCGGCGTTACTGTTGTTCGTCACAGAATGCCTACAAACAAGACAACGTCAGGCGCGGCAGACCACTACCCCGTATGTGTGGACATTTCGCTTGACTGATAGTGATTAAACAATTTAAATATCAAACGGCGGAGAATTTTTCTCTGCCGTTTGAAATTTGCAGGAGAATATTGTATATGCTTGAAAAAAAGAATATATATACAACTACGGTATTCGCAGGGCTTTTTTTAGCACTGGGAATGGTTTTGCCCATGTTTACGGCGCAAATAAAAGAAATCGGTGACAGCTTGCTTCCAATGCATATCGCAGTTATGTTCTGCGGGATAGTATGCGGTTGGAAATACGGCTTCGCAGTAGGGCTTATTTTGCCCTTTTTAAGATCCGTTACGTTTGGCATGCCGCCTATTTATCCCAATGCCGTGTGGATGGCAGCAGAGCTTGCTGCCTACGGGTTTACAATAGGATATCTGTATAACAGGTGCTTTAAAAATAAAACGGCAGGCGTGTATTTCAGCCTGTTGATATCAATGATATCGGGCAGAGTGGTATGGGGCATAGTAAAAGCGCTTTTGCTTGGTATAAAGGGGCAGTCGTTTACCTTTACGATGTTTTTAATAGGTGGCTTCGCAGATGCCGTGCCGGGTATAATACTGCAATTATTGCTTATCCCCGCCGGAACAAAGCTTGTGGAAAAAATCGTATTTTCCCAAAATAAAGGGTAAAAAACGAGGCATTTTTTCGGTAATATCCGTAATGCTTTACAGAATCTTAATTTGAAGAGAAATACAGTATAATGCAGCGGCATTGGCAGGATTTATCGTAATAGGTCTTGGCTGTGCGCCAATATACCCCTGTATTATACATATGACGCCCGACGTGTTTGGTAAAGATAATCACAAGCAATGATAGGTGTGCAAATGGCGTTTGCATATATAGGCTTTTTAACGATGCCGCCGTTGTTCGGTGTAATTGCACAGCATATTTCCATATCGCTTTTGCCCGTATATCAGTTGATATTTTTAATATTGATATTTGCAATGCACGAAGCGGTTATAAAAAAACAAGATAATTACGGTTGATAAACGTTTTTTATTTCATAAAATATTTTTTTGATTTTTTAGAAAAAACGGGATTTTTCACCGCGGCGCTTGCGAAGAACTTGTTAGCGATATGTTATAATAAAAGTACAAAACAAAGGATATTATAAGTGATATCAGAACAAAAAAAGACTCTCCCGAGAAGAGCTTGCCGAAAAACTCTTCGTTTCAAGAACAGCAATCTCAAAATGGGAATCTGACAGAGGATATCCCAATATAGAGTCATTAAAAGCAACCAAATTGACAAATTCATAAAAATATGATAAAATCGACTCGCTGATAAACAAGAAACTGAAAAGGGGTAAAAAATATGAGCAAAAAAGGCAAAATTTTGTTGTTAATATTATTTATTTCCGTTGCTTTGGTAATCGGCGCTTACTTTTTTATTGGTGCTGTTTGGGGCGGTGCATTTAATTCTATCACGCCAAATGAAATCGCAACTTACAACAGTCCCAACGAGAAGTATTCGCTTGTTTTTGAACAAATGGGCGACCCGGCATGGCCGTTTGGCCCAACGGATGTCAGATTGACCCTCAAAGATCACGACGGCAAAATTATCCGGCGTGTATCTACCCGGCTTTTCAATGACGGTGTAAACGCAGGCGAACACAACGTTGCGTCTGTTACTTGGGGCGATAATGCGGTAGTTGTTGTTTTTAAAGCTTCGGAAATGGAAAATAAGGAAGTTTCAATATCATATAGTAAAGGTTAAATAAATCGGCATTCGTAGGAAATATAAACTTCATTGCGGTGTGCGTTTGAATAAGGGGGATGATATAAGAATGGGTAAAAATAATTTATCCAAGGATTTTACGCAAGGAAATATCGCACGGCAGCTTTTTTTCTTTGCCATACCTTTTATGGCGTCAAATGCACTTCAAGTGCTTTACAGCACGATAGATATGATAATCGTCGGCGAGTTTGTCGGTACGCCGGGGCTTTCGGCGGTTTCACAAAGCAGTCAGATAGTAAATTTTGCAACTATGGTTTGCCTTGGGTTTTCAAATGCAGGGCAGGTTCTTCTCGCCCAAGCGCTCGGCGCAAAAAAGCGAAAAGAAATGAACGATATAATCGGTACACTTTTTGCCTTTATTACCGTTATTGCGCTGATATTCACTTGCGCTATGCTTTGTGCACAGACTTGGATGCTTGATACTATGAAGATTCCCGAAGAATCGTATGCCATGGCAAGAGATTATCTTGTTATCTGCTCTGCAGGGCTTATCTTTACGGCAGGTTACAATATGGTGTCTGCGGTACTTCGCGGAATGGGGGATGCAAAGCGGCCGTTTCTTTTTATTGGCATCGCATCTGCTGTAAACCTCGTGCTTGATATTCTTTTTACAGGACTTTTCGGCTGGGGTGTTGCCGGTGCGGCTTGGGCAACTATAATCGGGCAAGCCGTGTCGTTTGTATTTTCATTGTTTTATCTTTTTCGCAAAAAGGATTCTTTTGGATTCGATTTTGAAATGCAAAGCTTTGCGCCTAAATTTAAATACGTTGGAATGATAGCAAGCCTCGGAACGCCCATGGCTATACAATCAGGCTGTATCAATCTTTCAATGCTCGTTGTCAATGCTATGATAAACGATATCGGCGTTGTGGCATCTGCAACGTTTGGCGTTGGTGTCAGAATAGACGATATAGTAAATAAAATATCGCAAGGCATACAATACGCCGCCGTTCCTATGATCAGTCAGAATATCGGGGCGGTAAAGCCTGACCGTGCCAAAAAGATCGTTCACGTCGCTTGGGTGTATTCCGCAATATTTACGCTCTTTTTTATGGTGCTGTACATAACGCTTGGTAAGCAGCTTTTTATGATCTTCTCTGACGATCCCTTTGTTCATAATATGTCGGGAGAGTTTATAAAAGCAATACTCTGGATGTTCCCGGCTTTTTCCGTAATGCGCGGAAGCGGTGCGTTTATACAGGGTATCGGCAACGCCAAATTAAGCATGGTTCTTGCCCTTCTCGACGGGGTTGTGCTTAGAATCGGTCTTAGCTGGCTGTTCGGTATATTTCTTAATTGGGGTTTCTTTGGGTTTGTGCTTGGCTACGGCCTTGCTCCATACGGATACGCAATACCAAGTATGATATATTTTCTGGCAGGCAAATGGCAGAAACGAAAAGCCCTGGCAGAGAGTATATAATTTGTCGGTTTGATTTTCTTGTGCTATATCTTTCGCTGCGATTTTAATCGGAATGGTGATTCAATAATATAAAAGGGTAACTAAATTATTCTGCAATATGTGAAGCGATAGATGCGCATTTTTTACCGGCCCTGTAACGGTTACATTATGGGCAATACTTTATGCAAAATCAAAAAAATGTGAAGAATGAAAAAATACCGTTTTTGAGGTTTTCAAGCCTTAAAAACGGTATTTTTTTTGAGGACTAATGATATTTTTTGAATACAAGAGCGTTTTTTGTTTTGCTTGCGCAGCTTCCGAGTCGTTTCACATAAATACGATTGATTTCGTTAATTTTTAATTATCTTTCTGAGCTTTTTTTAAAAAAATATACAAAAATCAAGTCAAAGCGTTGACATTGTGCGCTTTATGTGATATGATAAATATGCCAAACTAATCAAATATTGCAAAGTAGGTATAATTTTCTTTTTCGAAGAATTGTACCGTTTTTCGTCACGTAAAAGTTTGAATTTGATAAAATGCAAATTCCGGCTTTTGCGTGTGGTTATACCCATTTTGCAATTGATTAGTTTGGCGACTATCGGAGTTTGCGTTTTTGTGCGGTTACTTCGGTAGCCGCACTTTTTATTTTTAGAGATTCTTTTTATGTATGAAAAACTTTTTGCTTTAAAGAATCTACGGTAATTTAAAAGTTGATTCCAAAAAAATTAAAAAATCAAAGGAGACTACAAACATGAAAAAATCACATTTATTACTAATCTGCACTTTGTTATTATTTACGGTATTTTTTGCTTCTTGCATAGAAGATAAAAACGCCTCTCAAAACTTAACAAGTTCCGATTCGAACACTGTTACCCCGCAAGAAGGATCTCAAGCTCATATTCATTCGTTCAGCGATTGGACAATCGTAAAAAAAGCAACTTGTACAGAAAATGGTTCAAAAGAACGTGTATGTTCATGCAGCGAAAAAGAAACAGAAACTATTAAAGCAACGGGACATACGTTTAGCAACTGGGAAACATCAATAGAAGCAACTTGTACAAAAAATGGTTCAAAAGAACGCGTATGTTCATGTGGTGAAAAAGAAACAGAAACTATTAAAGCAACGGGACATACGTTTAGCAACTGGGAAACATCAATAGAAGCAACTTGTACGGAAAATGGTTCAAAAGAACGTGTATGTTCATGTGGTGAAAAAGAAATAGAAACTATTAAAGCAAAAGGGCATAATTTCGGTTCGTGGAAGACTACAAAAAAAGCTACTTGCACAGCCAAAGGTTTAAAAGAACGCACCTGTTCATGCGGTTATAGTGAATCCCAAAATATATCAGGCGAACATTTGTGGAAAAGTGCCACCTGTTCATCGCCTGCCACGTGTTCTACTTGCGGTAAAACCCAAGGCACAAAGCTTGAACATAACTATGTTTCCGGAAAGTGTACTCGTTGCGGACAATCTAACATTGTTATAACAAACACTTATGGCAGCGGAAGACAATTTATAAAAACTTATTGGGAATATTCTACAGGACGTATTAAACCAGAGGCGGAGGGCTATATCGAAAGCTTCAGTGTTAAAGATGGAGAGATAGAAATAAAAGTGTCAATTGTCCGATCTGGAACACTTTTGATTAAATATAAAATTGTTGACTCGGAAGGAATAACGGTTCAAAATTCTTATGACTGCCAGAGTAATTGTTTAGCTGGTGAAACATATAGATTAAAATTTTATCCTTTGTTGCAACCCGGTGAATACAAAATCACTTTTCAAACAAATAATAATATGTTAAATTAAAAGGAGCTTATAAACATGCTGTCATACAAAGGAAGAATATTTCTCGATTTGGAATTACAAAATCTTGAAAAAGAAAGAGCAGATCTTTTTACGCCGGAAATCGAAAATACTGAAACGTATAAAAGAATATGTCAGTCATCCCCAACTCTTTCCGATGATGAATTAAGGCTTGAAAACTTGATTAGAAATTTTAATAATAAAATTTTCGAAGCTCGAACAAGCATATATGATGCGAACACACCTTCGTGTGAGGAACGAGTGAAAGAATTGCAAGATTTGTTAGCTGAAATGAAAAAACAAATTCAAACGATTAAATGGAAATAAATATGAAAAATTAAGACGATGTAAATTTCAAAATGTTCTTGTAATTATTTATATCGTATTGTTCAACGTTTGTAATATAAAGATGCAAAATTTCAATTTAGCAATTGAAGCATCAATTTAAGCCAAAAACGAAAACAGGCTCCCAAGGTCTAATCAAACGGACCGTGGGAGTCCTATTTTTATCCGGTTCACGTTATAAAGCTTGTCTTATTTTCGAAATATAAAAAATCGTACAAATCAAGGCTTTTTGACAAAAAGCACTTCTTTTGCGATAAAGTTTTATATCATAACTATGGTGTTTATTTAAGATAACTTTTATGTTTAGTGCATATATTTTCAAAATTGAATTACAAAAGCTTAGCGAAGAATAATTAAAATTCTCTGCTAGCAAAATCATCATTCATATTATATATTTTTTTGTATAGTTTTTAATAACTTTAGATTGACAGATTTTAACTTATGGTATATAATATTATGCGATATTATTTTTAGGAGATAAAAATGAAAAAAACTGACAAGAATTTTAGTACTTACGTTTGCACTCGTTCTCTGTTTTGCCTGATGCGACGATGGTGACAAGCAGACAACAGACGTAACAGCACCGAACAGCACATCATCAGTATCAAGTCATACGGCAAAGGCAACCGATGATGCAACATCAGTACCCGATGGCACATCATCAGAAACGGGCAACACAACGACCGCACCGGATGATATGGCACCTGCAACAGACGATGCGGCAAATGCCCCCGCCGAAACTGAACCTCATACACACACGTTCAGCACTTGGACCGTAACGAAGAACGCCACGTGCACGGAAGCCGGCGAAAAAACACGCACCTGCGGCGAAAGCGGAAGCGAAACGATACCCGCTGTGACTGAAAGCGAGCCTACCGAAACAACAACCCCCCGATAACACGGAAACAACAACACCCGACAAGACGGACGGTGAAAACAAGGGCGGTATGCCCCGGTGGGCAATTTTGCTTATAGTTATTGCCGTTGCGGGCATCAGCGTCGGTGTAACCGTAATCGTTCTTAAGAAAAAGAAATAATTATTAGATCTAACATTCAGAAAGGAAGAAAAATATGTCTATTTTTGATAAGCTCAACGGTAATGCATCAAATGCACAAACAGCGAATACAAACTCAAATATAAGTACAAAAACATTTACGTTTGCAAGACTTCCCGAAAGCCTTGCAGAAATGCAGGCTTTGCCCGAGGCGGCACTGACAGACCCTTTTCAGACAGCGGCGTTGACTGTATGTGCTTTTTGCGTCTATGCTGCAGACAAGAATATCGGTACGGAAATGCTCAACTGGCTCAGAGGTCCCCGACCGCTAAGTAACTATGATGTGTCGTTTTTAAACGACCGCTTCCGTGATGGACACCACGTTGCATTTTCCTATTTCGAGGGTGCTGTTCCCGAAAATGATTATACTCCTGCACAGCCGTTCAAGCTGACAGTAGAGGCAGGCCTTTACGCTGATGCGAACGAGGGATATAAAAAGCTTCACATCAGAAGCGGCGGTGCAGATAACGCACGTGAGATCATTCTGCGCAAAAAAGCGAACGGACAATGGCTTTTATGGGATCAGTTCCTGCTTTTAAGCATCCGCCCTCCGAAATCCGCAGATCCGTGGGCATGATCTGATACGGTGGATAGCTTGAAATATCTTATCATAATACCTGCTATTGCCGTAATTTTTACAGCAGTGATGCTTGTATTATATATTCGCCGCAGGCGGTATATTCTTGACGGTGAGGGAATGATAAATCCTAAAAGTTGGGATTCGTTCACCGTATCGAGAACGGACAGCTATGCACAGCACAATTTCAACATCAGAATCGACGTAAAAAACGAAGGTCTCGCCGTGTCGGGCGACCTTCGGGGGAACGACGGAACGGAATATGAGGAAAACGAGGGAATACTCATTTCAAAAAAAACAATCGAAAGCGATATATGCTCTTCACCCGGAGGAGCTTCCCGATATTCCGAAAAGCGATAATTCGGATAATTCTTACTTTGACAGTGTTGAGGTGCTTGATGCGCCAACTGTAAAAATTGAGGTTTTTAGCACGGACGGCAGAATACTTGAAAACGCACGTATTGCGGATATGGGGGCTCTAACAAGTGGCAAAATTGGTTATGATAGCAACGCATGGTTCTGGGAAGGCGGAAATGCAGTGAAAATAATTGATAAAATCAGCATATACAAACCATTGAGATTTGCGGGAATTATTCGAGATATATTGAGGTATATTTGATGGGTAAAAAAACAATTATTAGTGTATTTATATTGTTACTATTATTACTTTTTTTGAGTGCTTGCGGGACACCGAGTGACTGGAAAGAAATCGAAATAGAAAACTATGGATACATTAAAGTACCTGCAAATTGGGAGCTTTGTGTCGTTGACGGTTTCACATATATTTATCGGATGGAAAATGGCGAAAAGAAAAATGTATTGGTTCAATACGCAGATGATTCAGGAGTAAATCCGTATTTTTCCGAAATCGAAGATATGGTATGGATACGTGATGAGAATTTTTCCAACAGTGCAGCTTTTTCGAGAAAGAAAATTTATTACAGAGATGGTTCAATGTCTGAAATGTACGTTTCGACTTTTTACAACGCTGATATTTCTGCATCTAAAGTGTTTATTTGTATAGATGATTCTGTGTCAGAAGATACAATAAGAACGATAACAAAGTTCTTTTCCTGGTCAAAGCATAGTGATAAGTAGTTGTAGATAGGATATTAGATTGGTTTTGAACGAGAAAACGGTTTAGTTAATTGGTTTCCCCTAACTGTTTCCTCACAAAAAGGCATCGTGGAGTTCAATATAGTTAAGCTGTTGTGGCACGTTGTATTGCTTAAAATTTAAGATTATCTTTCTTGTTTCTCGTATTGCCGACTGTCTTATTATACGGGATAGGCGGTCGACAATACGGTCAAGAAAGTGTTTTTAACACAGTACATTAAACGTAACTTACAAATACAATTCCGATGGTATTCGTTACGAAAAAACGGTAAACGGAGTTGTTCATAAGTACTACTTAAACGGCAGTACCATAACCGCTGAAACTATCGTAAACGGTAACGATGTAACGTATATCGAATACTTTTACGATATGCTTGGTGCCCATTCGTTCAGCCTTAACGGTACGATGTATTTCTACATCAAAAACCTGCAAGGCGACGTAATGCATATCGCTACTGCCGACAATACAATCGTCGCAAGCTATACATACGATGCTTGGGGCAATATAGAATCCATAACAGGCACACTTGCCGATACAGTTGGCACAATAAACCCCATTCGTTACCGTGGATATTACTACGACGCCGAAACGGGGCTCTACTATGTATCCAGTCGTTATTACGATGCTGAGATCGGTAGGTGGATTAATGCGGATGATAGTGATGTATTAGGTATCGAACCCGATAGTTTATCGCATTATAATCTCTTCGCTTATTGCTGGAATAATCCGGTTAATATGACGGATGATAATGGATATTTGCCTTGGTTTGTAGCGGCGGCTGTTGGAGGAGCTCTTTTTGATACGGCGGCTTATCTTATTGGTTCAGCTATTAGTGGGCAGAAAATCACTTTGAAAGGTGTCGGAAAAGCTGCACTCATCGGAGCTGTAACCGGTGTTGCATTCGGCGCTCTTGGTAAAGGAGTAAAGACGCTAACAACGGCAGCTAAGGCTACTAAAACTGGAGCGAAAGTGTTTAGTTTGGGATCAAAAGCAATCTCAAAAGCTGTAAGCAATACTAGCAGGTTACAACACGCCTTTAAGCATGCAAAAAGTTTTGGATTTGGCAATTGGAATAAAACAGTAGCTAAACAATGGGAAGGTTTTATTAGAGAAAATTTAAGTAACTATACTAAAAAATTTTCAGCAAAGTTAGGTGAAGATGCTGTTACTGGATACTATCGTTACTTTAATGGACAACACATTGCTACTTATATATATAAATCTGGAAAATATAAGGGACTTGTTGCTACAGTTGTAGAATTATCTGCTAATCAAATGACAAAATATAAATTATGGTAGGTGAAAAAATGTTTCAAGAAAAAGGTGAGTATTATTGTATTAATGGCTGCTTTTCTTATCCAATAGATATGACAAGAATAAAAAACTTTATTCATCAATTACCTGAAATAAGTAAAGTTGAACAGATTATTTGTTATGATATTCACCCTAACGCCTTCTCGTATCAGATGGCTATGGATGAGGAATACGAAATAAAAAAAGGGATAATCTCATCGCTGGAAACAACAACACTTTTAAGTTTGGATTTTTTTTATTGTGAGTTATCGTGTCAGTTACAGGTATCGTTTCTGGATAATTGTTACTATTGCATATCTTTGGTGTACAGCGCTGAAAAAAATTTTTCTTGCGAAAAAGAGTTGAATTTAAAAAAGAATTTTTATTCCATACTAAAGCCAATTTACGGGAATGACGGAAATGAAAAATGGTTAGTTTCATTAAATGATATTCAAAAAGATGATTATTCAATTTTTGACAATAATTTCTATATAAACAGGGGATTTTGCGAAAGGATGAATAATGATTTTTTGAATGCTGAAAGTGATACTATCATAATTTTAAAAGATGGTATATACTGTATGAAACAAAGCAAAGCTAAGCAAAAGGATTTTTTTTATTCTTTTTATGATACAGTAATAGAAATAACTAGGAAATGAAGCTGTAGAGGTTTCAGAAATATTCCTGGCAAGCCTGTGTTTGGGTAACCAAACACAAAGCTTGCTGGCCATAACAGGGTACACTCCCATGTCAGTAGATTTTTTGTGAAGATTTAGCCGTAACGGTTACAAAATTGCCTCTAAGATAGAAAACGGTTTAGTTAATTGGTTTCCCCTAACTGTTTTCTCACAAAAAGGCATCGTGAAGTTGATATAGCTAAGCTGTTAACACTAAGGCTCCCTCCGGGAGGGAGCTGTCATCGAAGATGACTGAGGGAGAGTGCGTAACAATAAAATTTATCGTAATTTAACCGTTACGCACTCCCTTCCTCGTATTGCCAAAACTGCCTTATTACGGGATAGGCAGCCGGCAATACGGTAAAGAAAGTATCTCTTAATAATTACAGCAAAATCGGTAATAAAAACCAACTCTGTGTGCATCACAACGGCTAAAGCTATATCGCAAGCAAACAATCGAATATTTTAAGGGCATCGCTAAATGATATCAAATCATTCTGCGATGCCCTTATTCACATCTGAGAAAGTATTTTATTTTTGGTTCAATAATCTTGTCAAAAATACATGTCAAGCATAATGGTAAACTTTTGGTCTTCAGATACAATACTCATTTCACCGTTATATTTTTTAACGATCTTATTCAATGAATAAAGTCCAAAACCGTGTTCAGCACGGTTCTTTTTTGTTGTCTGAATTGTGTTATTGTTGACCACAACCCTTTTCTCCACAGGGTTAGTTATTGAAATGAATGCAATACCGCCGACACACCTAACCGATACAGATATTGTTTTTTCTTGACTATGCGGGAGCTTTTCACAGGCTTCTATTGCATTGTCTAATGTGTTTCCGAAAATTACACACAGATCAGTCGGAGTGAATATGTTCTGCGGAATCATGCCGTCAAAAACGATATTTGTATTTGTAGAATTTGCCGCTTTTTGCTTCTCGTTAAGAATAGCATCTACTATGCCGTTGCCTGTGTTGAACTTGACGATGTTTTCTGTAGCATCTATAAAGTCTTTTTGACCGTTTTCTATCATCGAAAGCGCCATGCCGCTGTCGCCGGATTCTAATGCCTTTGTTATTCCTATACGAAGATTTTTGAAATCATGTTTAAACCGATGCAACTCTTTGTTTGACTCGGCAATGGCGACATAGTGATTTGCCTGAGCTTCAAGCTCGTGTTCAAAATTTTCATTTTGCTTTTTTAAATATGTATTTGTAAGTACGGTTATTATCAAAATCGGGAAAATAGTGCAAACAAACAGAGAGAAGAATATAGGAGAAAGTGCATTTTCAAAAAAATAAAATCTTTTTTCTGATTTTGTTCCTAAAAAAACAAAAAAAGTGTGGAATATAAGGTGAGAGGAAAATTAACTCCTCTCGTGTTCCTTGACAAAAATTAAATATACCTGCAACAGATATGGCCCTTGAAAAGGCTGTGAAGGAAGGGCTCATTAAGATACCGTATTACTATATATCGAACCGGTAGCAACAGCGAGTTGCTTGCGATTTGTGCCGAGATATGCTATAATAAAAGCACAGAAATCAAAGGCGGTACAAAATATGGAAACAAAAGATATCATTCTTGAACTCAGAACAAAACACGGACTCTCCCAGGAGGAACTTGCCGAAAAGGTATTCGTCACCCGTCAGGCGGTCAGCCGTTGGGAAAACGGTGAAACCGTACCCAATACGGAAACGCTCAAGCTCCTTTCAAAGCTTTTTGACGTATCCATCAATACGCTTCTCGGCTCGCCGAGAAAGCTGGTCTGTCAATGCTGCGGTATGCCGCTGGAGGACGAAAATATCAGCAAAGAAATCGACGGATTCTTTAACGAGGAATACTGCAAGTGGTGCTATGCCGACGGCGAATATATGTATCATGATATGGACGATCTGATTGAGGTCTGCGTCGCACATATGAAAAGTGAAGCATTCCCCGCCGAGCAAGCCCGTGCGTATATGAAAGAAATGCTCCCGAAGCTTGACTATTGGAAGAAATA
>JAZQHC010000040.1:0-2485 GCA_045540335.1 Eubacteriales bacterium | reverse complement strand
AACGGTAGAAGCTATAGATGCAGCGTTCTGCAATGCAGAGCGTGTAACCTTGGTCGGGTCAACAATGCCTTTTTCGATCATATCAACGTATTCTTCGTTGTATGCGTCAAAGCCGTATGCGATCTTTCCGCTGTTCTTTATTTTATCAACGATTACGGATCCTTCAAAGCCTGCGTTTGCCGCAATCTGACGAACGGGTGCTTCAAGTGCCTTAAGAACTATCATTACGCCGATTTTTTCATCGCCTTCAACCGTGGGAAGAAGTGCTTCAACATCTTTTATAACGTTAAGGAATGCAACGCCGCCGCCTGCGATAATACCTTCTTCAACTGCGGCTTTTGTAGCGTTCAGCGCGTCTTCTATGCGAAGCTTCTTTTCTTTCATTTCAACTTCTGTAGCTGCGCCTACTTTGATAACTGCAACACCGCCTGCAAGCTTCGCAAGTCTTTCCTGAAGCTTTTCGCGGTCGAAATCGCTTGTAGTTGCTTCGATGCCTGCTTTGATTTGGCCTACCCTTGCTTTAATAGCGTCTTTATCGCCCATACCGTCAACAATAATGGTGTTATCTTTGTTGATCTTAACCTGTCTTGCGCGGCCAAGCTGTGCGATGGAAGCATCCTTCAATTCAAGACCGAGATCGGAAGAAATAACCTCGCCGCCTGTAAGAATGGCGATATCCTTAAGCATTTCTTTGCGTCTGTCGCCAAAGCCGGGGGCTTTAACTGCAACGCAAGTAAATGTTCCTCTGATCTTGTTAAGAATAAGCGTTGTAAGTGCTTCACCTTCAACGTCTTCTGCGATAATAACAAGCTTTTGACCTGCTTGAACGATTTGTTCCAACAAAGGAAGAATTTCCTGAACGTTTGATATTTTTTTATCTGTTATAAGAATAAGCGCATCGTCGATAACGGCTTCCATCTTATCTGTATCCGTTACCATGTAGGGGGAAATGTAGCCTCTGTCGAACTGCATACCCTCAACAACCTCGGAATACGTTTCTGCAGATTTTGATTCTTCAACGGTGATAACGCCGTCGGACGTAACCTTTTCCATTGCATCTGCAATAAGGTTGCCTATCACTTCGTCACCTGCAGAGATAGTGCCTACCCTTGCAATATCGGAAGTGCCGTTTACTTTTTTGGATTGTGCAATAAGTGCGTTTACGGCTGTATCGGTTGCCTTTGCGATACCCTTGCGGATTATCATGGGGTTTGCACCTGCCGTAACGTTTTTCATACCTTCATTTATAAGTGCTTGAGCAAGAAGGGTTGCGGTGGTTGTACCGTCGCCTGCTGCATCGTTTGTTTTTGTAGCAACCTCTTTAACAAGCTGTGCACCCATGTTTTCAAAAGCATCGTCAAGCTCGATATCCTTTGCGATGGTAACGCCGTCGTTCGTTATAAGGGGCGCACCGTATTTTTTGTCAAGCACTACGTTTCTGCCCTTAGGACCAAGTGTGATCTTAACGGTATCTGCAAGTTGGTCAACGCCTCTTTGCAATGCAGATCTTGCTTCTGCGCCGTAAATAATTTCTTTTGCCATAATTATTTTACCTTTTATATCCTTTCCGTCAGTCTTCTACACAAGCGAGAATGTCGCTTTCTCTTACAATAATATACTCAACTCCGTCGCACTTAACTTCTGTGCCGGCATATTTACTGAGTATTACCTTTGCACCGACAGCAACCGTCATTTTAACCTCTTTGCCATCGATAATACCGCCGGGGCCAACCGCAATAACTTCTGCGATCTGGGGCTTTTCCTGTGCGGAAGCTGTAAGTATAATTCCGCTTTTTGTTGTTTCCTCTGCTTCGACCATTTTAACAACAACACGGTCTGCAAGCGGTTTAATAGTCATTTCTGATTACCTCCGAGTATTTGAGAATTTTGTCTTGTTTTGGCACTCTGACTTGCTGAGTGCTAAAAGACAATACCATTGTAGCACGAAGCGCAAAAAAATCAAGTCTTTTTTTGAGAATTAACAGTTATTTAACAAACTTTGGAAACGACATCTACTTCAAATCCCGACGCGAAAATATACCAAAAAAAGGGCGCCGTGTATTTAAAGGTAAAAAAATGATGAAGTACTTGACAAACATAGATGCACTGTGTATAATGATTGTGTGCAAAACAAAAATTTTAAGGAGGATTATTATGAAAAAGATTATCTCGTTATTTGTTATTGCAACAATGATTTTCGCGGCAATGTCTTTCTCAGCTAGTGCAATAGAAGTTTCTTCTCTTGCAGATTTTGGCACACCTGAAAACATTGCTTCCGGTGAATATGTTCTTACACAGGACATCACTACTGATGGAACACTTTGGGTAATTGATCCTGCGGCTGATGTTACAATTGACCTTAACGGCCACACTCTTACTTCTACAAGTGCTACCAGTGCTCTTCGTGTAGGTAACGGTTCTGTTACTGTTCTTGGTAACGGCGGTTCTATCGTTTGCCTTGTTGTGGATGCTATCGATGTTTCCA
>JAZQHC010000039.1:0-3480 GCA_045540335.1 Eubacteriales bacterium | reverse complement strand
GTTGCAGAAAATGCTTCGTTTACAATTTGATATATTAACGATTTAAGAAATATAACGCTAGACATATCTGTGGAGCGATAACATTCAATTGCTTTGGAAATAACATCTTTTTTGTTTTCAAGCACTACGCATTTATTCAGAAAAGAAAAAATGTCGTTTTTATCGTACTGTAACATATTTATATGACAGTACAGCTTTTTCATATAGTTTTCACATTTACGGGAAATCAGACAGCCCGAAGGTAATATGTATATATTTCCGGGTAGAAGCTTTACATACTGATTATTGCAGTATATTTCCGCTTCCCCTTCTGTTACAAAATAAACGCGTGTAAACGGTACCATGGTATACTTTCATAACTTCTTTTTCATTTGCAATGTCTGTTACGCCTTCTAAAAGATCAAGCATACCATTCTTGTTTTTATCAAACACTTCTTTAGGTACGAACGGATTGTAATATCTGCCGCCGTGCGTGTAGAAAGCATAGCAACGCCACATATCAATATCGCCCCATTCGCATTTTTTGCCGTCAAGATCAACAGTAATTGTTTTTCCTGAATTTATTGAGGGAATACAGCTACCGGGACATTCCCGTACGCACGCACCGCACTTTCTGCACAGAGGCTTACCCGAATACATTTCGTCGTACTCAAGCTCCGCATCGGTAAAAATAAATGCCACACGTTGCAAAGGTCCGAATTCGGGGGTTAAAAGCATCTTGCTCCAACCAATTTCGCCAAGTCCGCAAGCTACAGCAACCAAACGAAAATGAAATTGCAGATCAGGAGGTTGCTTGCCTTCTTCTACCGCACGTGTAAATTGAACACTTCTATGGTGTGCAGTTTTACCTTTTGCATGCTTACTGATATCAATTTGTTCTTCAGGCGAAAGGGTGTTTCCGGGTGAGCCGTCCATATCTGAAACCGCGCCTCTTGCACCTGTGTTACGGTATACAAATGCTTCATATCCTGCGTCTTCAATTACCTTTCCTACGTGGTATAAAACTGCGGGGGCGTGGATTTCGTTGATACCGCCGTATGCCATAGACGGATATTGATAGAATTGAGTACCTTCTTCGATACCTCTTTGTACTCCTCGGGGAATACGAAACGCCATTGCGATACAGCTTTTTGCTTGTGGAAATAAAAATTTTGGATTCATCACGTCGGGAGCCCCGCTTAAACGGGATACAGGTCCAATTCCGCAAAGGTCCGCACCGGCCTCAAAAGCTGCTTGTTTAATCATTTTGCTGGTAAGCATAGTTTTCCTCCAATTTCACGAACGCATTATCTACATTCGTATATATAAGTTTTTCATTTTCGATTTTTCTTTTAATTCTGTCATTTTCAAGCACATAAGGATATATTGTATCCGAATGGTTTGGCTCTAACAAGCTCACTATATTTCCCACGAATTTCTTTCGTTCGATATACGCCCGAAGTATTCTTAAAGGATTTTCGTGTACTCTTGTGGCAAGTTTCATTGCGGGAACTATTTCTTCATAAAGTTCAATATCTTCAGGGCGGATATAATTTGTGCCGCTTAAAAGCACCTGCCTGTTCTTTTCTTGTGACAAATATTTTTTACATACACCTGTGAATTCGTAGCCGTTATCCATACGGGATAAACCTTCTTCGTGTGCTACCAAATTATCGTGGAATGTATGAGCGGAGCAATCGTTAAGGCAACCGCTGTTGGCAAGCAAATACATTTCTTTACCGTTCTCGTCACACCATTTACGCAATGTTTTAAGTGCTGTAAAATCTCGGTTTAATTCCCGTTTTACATAAAAACTGTCAAACACATCTGCTACATATTCCATGCCAAGAATACTGCCTATCTCCATATTTACAGATGCACGGGTTTCAATTCTAGGAAAGTTTTGTTTGATAAATTTTGCAATCAAAGGCGATGTAGTTGTAACTGAAGATAGGGAAAAATTTTCACACATGTATTCGACAGTTTCTCCGATTTCTGCAAAAAAAGAATGTGCTTGAGCTTTATCGCCATAACAATTTGCATTGAACAGAAGATTAAATTTTATTCCTTCTTTATGTAAAATCTTTATATCATCAATTTGCTTTGCTTGTGCTTCCCATGGACACAAATCCTGAAATCTGGTTTGATCGTTTCTTCCGCTCGACATTTTGCCAAACGAAAAATACACTTCGCTGATTTGCAATTTATCACGAATTATTTCATCGATAAGAGCATTTGTTTTGCATACCGAGTATCCTACGGAAAAATTCATCTGCGAGCCCCCTTTTTTTCACAATATCAGTTTACATAGTTTTTGTTCCGTTTTATATATGCATAACAAATTAAAAACATAGCAAAACAAACTTTTTGTTGACGCAAACTTATTGATGCACTATAATGATTGTGTTGCAAATTTCAGATGATATTTGCAACACAATTATTGAAAGGAATAAAATTATGGAGCTTTCTAGGTTAAATCCGTTTATACGATATGCTAAACTGCATTTAAATTATTGCCGTCCAAAAGAAAACAACGTTTGCTATGATTGTCGCCTTTTCTATATTCTGCGTGGCGACGGCATGTTGTATGCAAACGGACAGAGCTACAATATTTCACAAAATTTTGTTGTATTTTTGCCGCCCGGAACTCGATACCGTTTTGAGTTTACATCTTTCAATGAGGCACGGATTTATGTTCTGAATTTTGATTTAACCGATGACCATTCCGATGTTCTTCATTCGCTCGGAACGGATGTCGAGTGTGACTTTGATCCGAGCAAGCTCATTACCTCACCTTTTTCGGAAGAATTTAACGATGTAATTGTAAACGAGGAATTGCATCTGCAAAACTATATTGCTTCTTGTGTAAATCTTTTTCTTTCCAAAACTATTTATTATCGGCATTATGCTTCGGCACAGCTTAAGCTTGCCTTAATCGAGTTGCTGAACGAATATAATCGAAAAAAAGATGATTACATATTGATACAGGATATACAGGAATATATTCGCCGAAATTATCAAAATCCAAAATTGAACAATAAGGCTGTGGCGACAGAGTTTTCATATCATCCATACTACCTTGGACGTCTTATGAAGCAGCATACTCAAAAAACAATGCACGAATATATTGTTGATTACCGTTTGCATATGGCAAAGACTTATCTTGTTACTACAAAGCTGAATGTAACGGAAATTGCAGGAAGTACCGGATTTGCATCTTATACTCATTTTATTAAGATTTTTCGTGAAAAAGTGGGAATATCACCGCTGCAATACAGAAAATCACATCAAATGAACGGCTATTAAAGGTAAATAAGTCTATTATTATTGATGTTTTTGATGAGGATATATCCCATAGAGTTAAATGTAACTTATTAAATATGTCCGCTTAATAATGAATTGATAGATTAATTTAATTTAATTTGTATTATAAGAACTTATTATGAAATGTCTTTTATATTAACATAAATAAAAAATTCTCTCATACAATTAATTAGTATA